>NZ_JBDKWZ010000008.1:0-330626 GCF_039710355.1 Rapidithrix thailandica
AACCTTTATCAATTATCGCTCTAAGCTCGGATACTTCTTCTTGCAGTAATTTGACCCTGTACCTTTTCATCTTTTTTCTAAAGGTACTGAATTATTACGTTATTTTAAATTTTACTTAACACTGGTGAGTTTAGATACCTAAATTTACATGAAGAAAATTCATATCAGCTTTTAAGACCAAGGTAGTTTTGGAGGTCTTAAAAGAGAGGCAAAGTCTGGTCGAACTCGCTCAGAAGTATGAAGTACAACCCACTCAAATCAGCGCCTAGAAACGCGAGTTCTTGGAGGGTGCGTCAGCGGTTTTTGAAAAAGGAAAAAAGAGTAAAAAAAGTGAGTCCGAACAGGAGAAAGACCATCTTTTAAAAACAATTGGTCAGCTCAAAATCGAAGTAGATTTTTTAAAGGACGCCTTACGCTAACGTCCCTCGTAGAACAAGGATATGCAAGGGTTATTCCCATTTGAGCATAGTATTATTAATACGATCTTTTAGGTATATGCATAGGTGAACTGTATTATCAGCTCAAAGGAAAGAGTGAACTCAATTTAGCACTTATGCGAGAGATGGACGAACATTACTTAGATCATCCTTTTAAAGGGGCTAAACGAATGTAGGTTTGGTTGACCAAGGATAGGGTATCAAGTCAGTAGGAATCGCGTAGAACACTTCTATTACTAAGTAATGGGCCTGCAGCGATCATGCCTGGCCGACATACTTCAAGACGCTGTAAAAGCCATCTCGTTTATCCCTACTTGTTGCGTAACCTTCCGCTGAATCGTCCCAATCAAGTCCGGGCAACTGACATCACTTATATTCCAATGGAAAAAGGATATATATATTTGGTGGCCATCTTTGACTTGTACAGCAGGTTGGTTGTTAACCGGAGTGTCTCAAACAGTATGGATGCGCGAACCTTAGAAGAAGCCATGGAGACACATGGCAAACCCGAAATGATTAATACGGGCCAAGGAAGTCAATTTACCATAGAAGAGTTCAGTTCCTATGTGCTCAGTCAAGGTATTTGCTTGAGTATGGATGGAAAGGGAAGAGCCACCGACAATGCTTTTATCGAAAGACTTTGGAGAAACATTAAATACGAAAACTCTATCTCAACCCACCAAAAGACGGGTTGGATTTACAGTACAATCGGGTCATAATTTTAGGATTTTTTCCAGGAATAGCTATAGCTCATTTCATCCGGCAGCTTTTCTTTTGGCCCGTTGACTCATCTTGGGTGTATCGTCTAACTTAATGAGATTCAAGGCGACTTTACGGATCAAGGAAAAATTCTGATCGGCATATCCCTTCCGAATACGGGACCGGTCTTCCCCAAAGTTCACATCCAGCACCCAATGCAATTGGTTTTCTATTTGCCAATGGCTCCAGATCAAATGGTTAAAGATTTCGGCCGAGGCGACTTTACTGGAGATATATACCGGGTTCCCGGGGCTGTTTGCCGCTGATCAACTCCTATTGGAAGACTTTCACCCAGATCACCGACCGCAGGTCCGACCAGTCAGCTGCCGTATCCAACAAGTTCAACTCCTACAAGACCGTACAACTTCGTTGTTGGATATGCCCATGATCTTTATGGTGCTGCTGGTGCCGGGAAGCGGGTTCCGTGTAGGTAAAATGGGCCTTTATCTCCTCCAACAAGGCTTTTTGATTGCCTTTGACGGCCAAAATATACTCGCCCTGTTGCTGGCGTACCTGTCGGGCAATGGCTTTTTGACAGCCCATGGCGTCAATGCTGACGATGGCACCTTTCAGATCCAACACGGTTAACAGAGGTGGGAATTGCCGTGATTTCATTGCTTTTACCGTCCACCTTGGCCTGTCTCAGCACCAGTTGATTGCGGGTAGCCCAGGCGCTGATCAGGTGCAGGGCCGTCTTTTTGTAGGTGTGGTCATGACTGTTACGCAAAGTCTTCCCGTCCAGGGCGATCAACTCCCCTTCGCTCATGTCACATACTTCTGCGATCCAATGGAGAAAACAGCGGCCAAAGGCCTCGGGGGCCAGCCGACTGTAGAAATCCCCCAAGGTATCGTGCGAGGGAATGCGGTCCTGAGGACAAGGCACGTATTGTTTGAGCCAGGTGAGTTTGTGTTTACCGAATTCTTCGATGTCTACAAAAGTTTCCGCCCCGGTCATCACCGCTGCAATGGTTAAAAACACCAAGGTTTGTAAAGGATATACTTGGGATTTCTCACTGCGAGGGTCGCTCAAAATCTTCAAATACCGATAAAGGATTCATCTTTTTTAGGCTTGAAAAGCCGCTTTTTTACCTTATTTCCAAGTATTTTAGAAAATTACTACTCCCAATAACGAAATATGATATCACCCGATTGCCCTGGGTTGGATTTATACCGATCAGTGAATGATTATTTTATCTATTACAACAATGAAAGAAGACACCAAGTGAACGATTACCAAAAGCCGGCTAGCCGGTATCAAGCAGTTGCCTGATAATTATAGTAACTTTGAATAAATGCTGTCCTATGGGTTGGGGGATCTACAATTATAGTTTTAAGTGAAATTATTTTTTCCATTAAATAAAATTACCTGAATGTTTTTTTATGCCGCTTTCCTCAAAATTCTTACTACCTTTGCCGTGCTTTTTCTGAGAAGAGAATCGTCATGACTGTAATTTTTTCAACATTTTTTACGGGATTTGTGGTGTGTGTACTGTTAATCCCGATTATCATATCATTTTTTACAAAGAAGAAAATCTTTGATGAGCCGGGAAAGCGGAAGATCCATAAAGGGGTGAAACCTTCTCTTGGGGGAATTGCCATTTTTCTGGGTTTGTTCGTTGCAAACCTCATCTGGATGCCTATTTCGGATTTGGCTGAATATAAATATTTGTTCGGCTCTCTGTTCATCATGTTTCTGATTGGGGTCCGGGATGATCTTTATCCTCTTCGGCCGGCTCACAAACTGATCGGGCAAATATTGGCGGCTAGTATTGTCATTACATTAAACGGAGTCAGTTTTAATTCACTGTATGGGTTGTTGGGAGTGTATGAACTCCCCATGCTGTTGGGCTATGCCATCTCGCTGTTCACATTTGTGGTAGTGACGAATTCCTTTAACCTGATCGATGGTATAGATGGCTTGGCAGGTTCTATATCACTTTTAGCCTTGTCGAGTTTTGGCATTTGGTTTTATTTAATAGATGAACAGGTCATCAGTATTTTGATTTTCAGTTTTGCGGGAGCGATTCTAGGCTTTTTGTATTTTAATTGGGCTCCTTCCAAGATTTTTATGGGAGATACGGGAGCGCTGCTCATTGGCTTTTTTCTTTCAGTCTGTACAATTTTCTTTATAGATTATAATTTTAATTTGCCAACAGGCAATCCTTATAAATTCACTGCAGGTATCGCTACGGCAATTTGTGTGATTATTATGCCCTTGTTTGATACCCTCCGGATTTTTATCTCGAGAATTATACGAAAAAGATCTCCCTTTTCACCGGATAAAAATCATATTCATCATATCCTCATGCGTTTCGGCTTTGGCCATAGGGAAACGGTTTTTATTTTGGGCTTTGTAAACCTGGTTTTTATTTTTATTGCAATTTTATTAGGGCGGACATTGAATGACCATGTTCTGATTCCTATTGTGATTGCGGTGACGGTTGTGTTTAGTTTGCTTCTTGATTTTTTCATCATGAAAAAATATTACTTAACCAGAAAAAAAGAAGCCGAAAGTCAACAAGAAGTAATCTGATTGGATGAGAGAGTAGAATAGTCGGAACAAGACGCAAAATTTACTTTCAATAAACTATTTGGAACAATAACCTGTAACGTTAAAGCCATCCCAAACATGGAAAAAATAATGGAGTGCCACATTGCTGCCAAATGAGATAAAATCTTATTTGCTCGCAGGTTAAGCCTTTTCACAAGCCTGTTTTATTTCATGATAACTTTGGTGTATATGAAGCATTCTTCCTACCCTTGGGGAGAATAAAAGACCATGTAAACCTGCCTGATAAAAACAATACACTCAAAAAGCCTTTTATTATAGTATCCGCTCACACGTTAGAGAATATTTAAAACTCAGTGAGTGGGCAGCCCCTTTGACGGTGAAAATTTTCAGTTTAGGGTTCTCAAAAGATCATTTTTGTGGCTCAACACTTGATGGTTCGACACTCGATGGTTCGACTTTTGAAGCATCGTGGAACTATTTGACCGAAAGACACCCTGGTGGCCGGCATTCCGGTGGCCGGAATGCCGGCCCACTCCAAATGATGTACAGGAGTTCCTGAATCGGGAATTTTCAGTCCATAAGATGAAATTTAACTATCCTCTTAGTAATTTAAGACACAAAAAACTCCTTTGTGCTTTTCTTCTGTACAAATATTTATTTATCTTATCTTGTACCAAACAATAAAACCCTACGACATTGAAGCTACTATTTGTGGTAAACCCAATATCTGGGGATAATGATAAGAAGGGATTTCTTGACTCCTTGGAGGGGTTTGCTTATCGTTACATATTTGAGTACGATTTGTTTCTGACTACTGGCAATCATGACAAAAAACAATTAAACCGCTTGGTAAACCGGGAAAAACCGGACATCGTAGTGGCAGTAGGAGGTGACGGAACCGTATTATTAGTGGCTGAGGTTGTGATGCATACCAATATTCGATTGGGGATTATTCCTTATGGTTCGGCAAATGGGATGGCTGCTGAGCTCAATATTCCGAATCATAAAGAAGAAGCGTTAAAGGTGTTATTACAAGGCAAATCAGTCGCCATAGATAACCTGAAAATCAATCAAACACACAACTGCATTCATATTGGCGATATCGGATTTAATGCCCGGATGGTAAAACGATTTGAAACCGACCGGATGCGTGGGTTTAAAGGATATGCAAAACAATTTTTTAAAGAATTTTCCTTGTCCAAAAAAATTAAAGTTGATATCCAAACCGAGAAAAAGCGCTACACCAAAAGTGCTCATATGATTGCTTTTGCCAATGCACGAAGGTATGGAACCAAAGCCTTGTTGAACCCGATAGGAAAGTTGGACGATGGGTACTTCGAGCTTTGTATCTTAAAAGATTTGTCTGTAAGAGTGTTGTTTTTGATTCTGCTTAGTTGGTTTACAGGCTCAATGTATAAAACACGTTTTGCTGAGATCATCCGCTGTAAGAAAGCCCGTATTCAATTGCATAAAAACAAACGAATGACCGTGCAGGTAGATGGAGAAGTAATTGGCGACAAAAATACGATAAGTATTGATGTAGAGCCTAGCTGTTTGCATGTGATGGTGCCTAAAGAACCTTCCGGGAAGTTTTTAGACCTATTGGTCGCGGAGGTGGAGTACGAATGATTAGAGCCATATAAAAAGCTGTTAAGCTGGGTAGTGAGTCAAAATTTTTCCTGCGGTTTAAGGCGAAGTTTAGTGATATTTGAATATTAAATTTACAAAAGTCAATATAAAATTTGGTCAAAATGCGTTATTTCGTGAAATAACCATCTTTTCGGGCTCTGTTTCAATATTTGTGGTACAGGTTTGCGCACACAGAAAAGTTGCAGTGGCTCCAAATGTACCTGAAGAGAATACGTACTTTATCAAAAAAACACTTTATTAGGTGTGATTTGGATATTAAAGTGGTTTACACGTATAGTTTTTGACCGAAGATGGAATCAAAATCGGCTCATCAAGGCGCTTATTTAAAAGAATAGTCAAAGCTATTGTTGCAAAAAGTAAGACAGAGGAGGCGTTTTTGAAACATTTTTCAGGAAAAAGAAAAAGGTTAATTCACTGATCCGGTATATATGGGTATTTATTATTGAAGTATGTGTTTTCTTCCTCCAAATCGAGTGAAAATGGGGAAATCTCCGGGCAATCCATGGAAATTGAGAATCTCAAAGAGGATTATTTGTTTCATTATCTTGGTTCATTTAACTTGAAGGCTAGTTTAAGGCCTGTAAGAAAAACAAGTCATGATAGCAATCCCATGCAAAAAAGATAGGTTAGAAGAGAATAGATCAATTGTGAAATAAGTAACTGGGAGGCAAAGCAATTTTTAATTTACTAAACAGCAGTTTAAAATGAGTAAACATATAGCATTCATCCTTTGGGTATTGTTGTTAGGGAATCAGGCTGCAATTGGACAAACGGATGACCTTAATGTACTCAAAGCCAAGGCTAAAGCCAATGACCCTGCAGCGCTTTACCAGCTAGGAAAGGCCTATGAAGAAGGGAAAGTGGTAAAGTTGAATATCAAAAAAGCCTTAAAGTATTATAAAGATGCTTCGGATTTAGGATATGATTCGGCGTATCTGGCCTTAGGTAATTTATATGAGCAAGGACAAACAGGAGCGCAAGATTATTATCAGGCTTACCTCAATTATAAAAAAGCTGCTGACCAGAATAATGCGGAAGGGAAGTTTCACTTGGCCCGTCTTTATGAACAAGGAAAGGGTATTAACAAAAATTTGAACGAAGCCGTAAGGCTCTATTTGGAAGCATTAAAACAAGGGTATTTGATGGCAAAAGAGCATTTGGACTTGTTGCCTGTAGATCAATATGCCAATAAGAACAGTGCGGCTTATGCTTTTTATAAAGCGGAAAAAGGAAATGCCGCCGATGAATACTCCCTGGGAGTGAAATATGAAAAAGGACAGGGGGTCCCTAAGGATTTACAGAAAGCATTTGACTTTTATAAAAAAGCCGCGGATAAAAATAACCCGAAAGCGCAAGTGGCCTTAGGAAGAATGTATACACAAGGCATTCATGTAAGGCAGAATGTACGGCAAGGAGTCCTTTATTATTTGAAAGCTGCAAATCAACAAGAAGAGGATGCGATAACGGAATTGAAGAAATACGATCTCCGCTCATTGGTAGAACCGGATAATCTGGACTATCTGACGTATAAAGGGAATCAAGGGAATCCTATTAGTTTGTACCGCTTGTTTCAAGTCTATTACAATGGCATCGGAGTGCAATCGGATTATACACAGGCATTGATGTATTGCCAACAAGCCGCGGTAAAGGATTATATACCCGCAATCTTATCTTTGGGCAATGTGTATGAAAAAGGTAATACGTTTATAGCGCCTGATCTGCGTAAGTCTTTTCAATGGTATAAACGGGCTGCGTATCTCGGAAATGATTCCGCTCAATTTGTCATTGGAGAAATGCATGCACTTGGAAAGGGGACCCAACAAAATATGGGTAGGGCAGTTCGTTGGTACCTCCGGGCTGCCAATGGGGGAATGGAACTGGCCAAGTTCAGGCTTTCGCAAATCAATATATTGCAATACATTGATAAAAATGACCTGGAATATGTCAAATACCAAGCGGAGAAAGGCGATGCCCAAGCACAGTTGAAACTCTCAAAGTATTATTTGAACATTGGCAGTAGCGAAACACTCTTGTGGCTTCGAAGAGCTGCCGATGCAGGAATCGCAGAGGCTCAACGCTTACTCGGAGAGGTTTATCTTTTAGGAAAAGCGAATTATGGTACTATCTACCCGGAAGCCTATAAATGGTTTTCGATGGCAGCTAAAGCCAATGATTTGGAAGCAATAAAGTGGCTGGCCTATATGTATAGCAACCAACTGGCCGGCGGGGACAGCATCAATCACAATCAAGCCGCTCTGGACCGGGTACAACAATATTTGATGCTTGCTCAACAAAACAATATTTCTCCGGATCCAGATGTCTTTTTGACGATGGGAAAAGCCTATTCTGCAACACAAGATACCACCGAAGCATTGAATGCGTATACGGAATACATTAACCGGTATCAGGATAACCAGGAAAAACCGGAACAGTTAATTACCGCTTTTACTAAACGGGCGGGGATTTTTGCCGAACTGAACAAAGACCAAAGCGGCCTGACCGATCTGGAAGCTGCCCTGATGCTGATTGAATCGTACAAAACGGATGATATTATTCAATCCAAATACAACTCTTTACGGGGGGAGGTGTACTATCAACAAGGGCAAATTATCTTTAAACAAGGCAATACGCTCAAAGCCTGTAACCTCTTCCAACAAGCAAAAAAAATGGGTGTGCAGATCGAACAACGTTATCTCCAAACTTGCTTGGGGAATTAAACTTTAGGAATCCGTAGATGATTGGCCCCAACCGTGTTTTTAGGCAAGGTAGGGGCCAAAGTGTATCTAAGGGAAATAAGTTTAAAGATTCCTTTCTTGAATAGAAGCACTTAGAAATGCAAATTTGTTAACTTTGTAAGAGGTACATTTTTCACCATACGCATATAAAGAAGCGTAAGTAAAATCAGATACAGGGAAAAGAAAGTTGCTGGGATTTGATGAGGGTCATCAATTATTGAAAAATTATACTCAGTAAGGTGTCATCTGATGAAAGACAGGTGCTCAAAAGCAATAATTTTTAGTTATCAATGGATTTGCAAGAAATTCAATCAATAAAACAACGCTTTGGTATCATTGGAAACTCTCCTAAATTAAACGGGGCTATTCAAACGGCTATTCAGGTAGCCCCAACGGATATGACTGTAATGATTACAGGAGAGAGTGGTACCGGAAAAGAATCGTTTTCCAAAATTATTCATCAACTAAGTCATCGAAAGCATGGGCAGTTTATAGCGATCAACTGTGGGGCAATTCCTGCGGGTACTATTGACTCCGAATTGTTTGGGCATGAAAAGGGCTCTTTTACTGGGGCGATAGATTCCCGCAAAGGGTATTTTGAAGTGACAAACGGGGGAACTATATTCCTGGATGAAATCGGGGAAATGCCTTTGGAGACTCAGGCCCGTCTACTGCGAATTCTTGAAAACGGGGAGTTTATCCGGGTGGGTTCATCCAAAGTACAGAAAACGGATGTACGCGTGCTTGCCGCTACTAATGTGAAGCTCTTAGAGCAAATTGATAAAGGGGAATTCAGGGAGGATTTATTTTATCGTTTAAGTGTACCCATTGCCGTCCCTCCTTTAAGAGAGCGGGGAAATGATGTGGACTTGCTGTTCCGGTATTTTGCCGTGGAGTTTAGTGAAAAATATCATATCAAACCCATTTCCTTAGATCCGGAAGCAAGAGAGATGTTGTTGAAATACCGTTGGCCGGGCAATATCCGTCAATTGAAAAATATTGTCGATCAGATATCAGTGTTGGAGGTCGAGCGATCGATTAATGCAGAAACGCTTTTGAACTATTTGCCTGATCAACAAGCCAACCGCTTGCCGGCAATAATCTCAAGCAATGACAGCGATAAGGGGTTTTCGGAGAGGGATCTGTTGTATAAGGTCTTGTTTGATATGCGAAACGATGTGACAGAACTGAAAAAACTGGTGCTGAGTTTATTGCAAAACAACGGCCCCAGTGATAAACACCAAATTATCCAAAAGCATAAACATCTGTTTAACAACATTGATACGCATACATTCGAAGAGGAAGAGGAGGATGAGATAGAAACCAGTTCGCTGTTGCTGAACCCTGCCAAAGAATCTACGGATCATACCTATGACCTGGGCAAAATCGAAGATATTACCCCTCAAATGGAAGACGAATCACTCTCCCTGCAGAAGAAGGAAAAAGAAATGATCATCAAAGCCTTGAAAAAGAACAATAACAGACGTAAATATGCGGCAAAAGACTTGGGGATTTCCGAACGGACATTGTACCGCAAAATCAAACAGTATGAATTGGAAGATATTTAACCTTGTGTTCAATATTTATTTTTGAAAATCATAAAATACCTCAAGTCCGGATGGGATTGACAAGCTTTCCATCAAACCGGAATACTCGGTGTACATATATTCTTTTAGCTAGCAACATTCTGAATTTTACATTGTACTGAAATGAACCTATTTAATCAAACATACCAAAAGGCCTGTCTGCGAAGTCTTATCTTGCTGTTTTTGGCAGTTTGGCTGGGAGGATGTGCCAAACCCATACGCTTTACATTTACCGGAACGAGCCTGCCCCCGGAAATTAAGTCGGTTACCATTGTGAATTTTTTTAACGATGCGTCTGAAGGTCCGGCCAACTTAGCGACTACATTTACGGAAGAATTGAGGGATTATTTCCAACGTAACACCAAGCTAGAGCAAGTACCTGCCGGTGGAGATTTGCAACTGGAAGGGAAAATTAGTAGCTTGAATGTGCGGCCGGTAGCAGCAGGAGCCGGAGAATTGCAAGGGGCACAACTCCAGCGTCTTACGATTACCGTGGAAGTGGAATTTACCAATCATTATGATGACGAACAGAGCTTCAAACGAAGCTTCTCTTCCTATTCTGACTTTGATGCCAACCAGAACTTAGCCGATGTGGAAGATGAAAAAGTTGATGAAATTTTTGAACAAGTGATCTTTGATATCTTTAACCAAACCGTGGCCAATTGGTGATGATGCCAATTGCCCGTTTTAGGGTTTCCCCTTTTCTTAAAGAAAGATGATTTGTTTTTCGAGCAAGATCCTTAATTTTGACAGGATAAAGCGCTTTCAAATCACTTTTAATTTTTTGTATTAAAAGCAAAGTACGGTGGATATAGAAAAACTCAATAGCTTGATACTTAACCCGGTAGCTGCTCAAGCATCTGATCAAGAAGTGTTAGAAGAAATTGCCAGGGAATATCCTTTTTTTCAAGGCGCAAAGCTCTTGCTTGCCAAAGCATTACAAACCCCCGAAGCAATTAAATCTGCGGCAGTTTGTACAAGTCACCGGCCTATCCTCCACCAGATTCTGAACAAGAAGTTTGATGCAAATATGAAGATCACGGAAATGAAAGATCTGCATATCGAATCAAATCCTGTCAATGCATTTGAAGCCTTTTCGGAAGAACCGTCTCAAACTGCGGAAGATGTAGATACTAAAGATGCGGACACAGATACCGATCCGGAGAACGTCTCCAGCCCTACCGACTCAACGGAAGAGCAGGATACGACTGCTTATTCAAACTCTTTACAAGAGGATCTCTATTTTGGAACGGATGAAGAAGAATACCCGTCCAATGAAGGGGATGAGGACACAGAGGATCGTCCGGTAAGTTTGTTTGAAGAAAGGGATGAACCGGCAACGGAAGGAAATGTCGATCACCGAATAGAACAAGAGGAAAGCCTGTTGCAGGAGCCAGTGTCGGAAATCCCCTATGAATACCCTGAGTTTGAAACTCCCTCTTTCTTGGATGAAGCGAAAAGTAGCGTCCAAGTGCAAGAAGAGGAACAGTCTTCAGAAATTTTTCAGGAACAAGAAGACCGGACTCATGAAGATATATTTGCCAGTTTAGAAGCATTAAAAAAACTTAGAGAAGACTCGTCTGAATCTGAAGATAAAAAAGACGAAACTACAAAGGATGAACAGAATGTAGCGTTTGAAGAGCCTACGTACGAACACCCGGACTATGCTTCTAATGACGAGTTGAATAAGGACCTTTCCGAGAACACCAGAGGAGAGGAAACAATATTGAACGAAAACGAAGACGAAGAAACAGAACACGAAATGGAAAGTTATTTTGAAATTGACACCAGTGCGTTCATTTTGGACGATCTCTTGAAAAAAGAAGAAGACAGCAGTATATCCAGTCCTTTGGGTTGGAAAAAGCAGCAACCATTGATCGATCAGTTTATTGAAAAAGAAGAGAATATTAAGATCAAACCCAACTCTAATTACTCGGAGGATTACGAACAGACGGATTTGGCAGCCCATAGCAGTACACATAACAATGCGGCAATCTCTGAAAATTTAGCATTGATCTTTATCAAACAAGGAAAAATTCACCAGGCAATTGATATTTATCAACGTTTAATTTTGAAAAATCCGGATAAAAAGTCGTATTTTGCAGCCCGAATAGAAGAATTGAAAAAAGAACTATAAGAAGAAAATGGATACTCTATTAATTGTTTTAAGTTTAGTCGTTGCAGTATTGTTGGTGCTAGTTGTATTGGCGCAAAACTCAAAAGGTGGCGGTTTGGTAGGAGAAGTGAGTAGTGCCAGCCAGGCAGTCGGTTCTCGCAGAGCTACCGAATGGATCGAAAAAGCTACTTGGATTTTAGTGGCAGTTTTGTTCGTGTTGACTTTGGGAGCAAATACTTTGACAGACAAAAATGCAAACAATACCGGCATTACTTCTCCTAATATTGAAAAGGCAAAATCCGTAGCTCCGGTGACTGCCCCTGAGTTGGAATTACCGGCTGCAAATGGAGGTGAAGCCGATCCTTCTGAATCTTCTACAGATGAAGGTGTTGAAAACGGTGAGCTTACCCAGCCTGCTGTTGAAGAAGATGCTACCCATGAAGAACCTGCTTCAGACGAGCAATAAGCCTAAGGCAGAATGTAAAAAAATATAGCCTGATTAAGGCAAAAGATCTTTAAGAGCGCTCCATAGCGCTCTTTTTTTATGGACATCGCTTTTCAATGTACTTAAAGAATCAGCATACATTACTTTGGAATTATGATACCGTTGGGAAGTGTAAAAAGGGTGGTCTTGCCCGTCAGTAAAACTGGGTGAAATACCAAAAGCAAAAATTTGTACCGGTTGAAAGCGCTCTATTAAAGGCTGAAGGTGTTGGAAAGAGGGGTTGTCTGCCAGGTTGATGATGATACAGTCAGGGAGTTGCAATCCTACAGCCCCCAGTATTTTGATCAACAATGCATATTCATCACTTTGGAAAAAGTTGCCCGAAGCGACATTGGTAATGACCAGGTAGTGCTTTTGGTTTTCACCGATATAGGTTAAAGGTACTTCTGCCGGGGTAGCTGAAGTGGCCTCACTTTCTTGAATGATATATAGCTCTTCGTTGATCAAGAGTTTTAGAAAGCTGTAATCTTCCATATGCATCTGTTTTCGGGCTTTTGAATAAAAAAACCTCCTGAAAAGGAGGTTGCAAACTTACAATAAAGTCTTAATATTTTTAACTAGATTGAAAAGCTCTCACCACAACCGCAAGTGCGAGTGGCATTGGGGTTAATAAATTGAAAGCCTTTTCCGTTGAGACCGTCCGAAAAATCAAGGGTAGTACCTAGTAAATACAACATGCTCTTTTTGTCTACCATTATTTTTACCCCTTTATCTTCAAATATTTCGTCTCCATCATGGATGGTATTGTCAAAAGCCAAATCGTACATAAGCCCAGAACAACCTCCGCCCTTCACAGATACTCGCACATGGTGTTCGTTGGTGTAACCTTCTTGCTGTCTGAGCTCGACAATATGTTCTTTAGCTTTGTCAGTTACTTGTATCATAGCTTCTTTCTACAGTTTGATTTTTTACAAAGTTAAACTAAAATTTATTGATTTAGTTCATAACCTCCAAAACAATGCGTGGAAATTCCTGCCTGAAAGTCCAGGGATTTTGACCTGTTAGGTTGGAAGTTTCTGGCCGGGTTGGGGAATAGAGCGATTGAAACGGGATTTTATTTGTAATCCGTTTCCCTTCTTTTAAATTCGCCCATTCGTTAAGTACACTCATGCTGCTACCTCCATGCGCATTAATAAAGACTATTTGCAGTTGCATTTTATCGTATTTCTAGGGAGCTTTATTCCAACCGTAGCAATTTGGATTTCATTGCCCAGTTTGGAAATCGTATTGTTACGCACACTGGCAGCCATTATCCTGTTAGGTTTGATCATTTACTTTCGAAAATTCAATATCAGACTGAAACCCCATCAGCTCATTCCTTTATTGAGTTCCGGAGTACTCACCTCTATTTATTGGACTTTATTGATTTTTTCCGCAAAAGTAGCCAATGCCTCGGTCAGCCTGGTGGGGGTTGCCACCAGCCCGTTATGGGTGAGCTTTATCGCTCCCTTGATTACCCGGCAAAAGAAAATTGATGTTCATCAAATCATCATCGGGATCAATGCTGCTTTTGGAGTTTATATGATTTTTACCTCTGGTTTTGAATATTCCTGGGGCATGTCTGTGGCCATCATTGCCGCATTTGTAGGGGCATTGCTTACCGTAATTAGCTCAAAACTGGCCCAAATACACAACCATTATGTCATTACTTTTTATCAGATGGTAGGAGCTTGGGCCGGAACGGTGATCATTTTATTTTTTACCTCTTCGATCTTTATTCATCGGAAAATTCAATTGAATCCCACTTGGGTGGACCTGTTGTTAATCCTTGCCTTGGCCTTTGTCTTTTCGGTATATGCCTATTCCGTTTTTATCAAAATCATGAAAAACCTTTCACCGTTTACGGTATCTTTGGCTACTAACCTCACGCCCGTATACGGAATTTTGGTCGCTTTGATGTTTTCCAGTAAATCGGAAACAATGGACATCTATTTTTACGCAGGAGCCACCATTCTCATTGCATCCTTGATGGCAATTCCCCTTTCCAACTACTTGTTTGGCCCTGGCAAATCAAAAGGCTAAGTCACCGGGTTACCCCCTTCTAATTTTGACCAGCGTAAGGGGATGTTAAGTACAAGCAAAGAAAAGCGGCAAAACTGGCTAACAATTCCAGATTTAAAAAGTTGATATCTGAAAAAAACTTTCGGATTCGCCTAAACTTCCTGGTATTGTTTCTATTTTAGATGAGACAAACTGACAATTGCGCCACGATTAGCATTGTTTTTTTGTTATTTTTGCGCCTGACTGACGATTCGTCAGAAGGTTTGTTTTTAGCAAAGCATTTGCTCAAGCTATACCGATTTTAAAGAGATTTACCAGGTGAGAGGTTCTTTTACTCATAAACCTTATTCACTTTCAAACTTAGCGTACAAAAGAATTAAACTCTTATCACAATGATTTACAAAGATGAATTCAGGAACTTCGCTGTTAAAGGGCAAGGCATTAACAGCATGGTAGTAGATAAATATATCGGAGGTGTGGAAAGTATGACCCGGACGGTAATCGAAGAGCGGGAAAGACGCTTTGCCGAAATTGATGTGTTTTCCCGGTTGATTGCTGACCGGATCATTTTTCTCGGTACGCCTATCGATGACTATATCTCCAACATTATTGTTGCGCAATTGCTGTTTTTGGAATCACTGGATGCCAAAAAAGATGTCTTGATGTATATCAATAGCCCGGGGGGCTCTGTTTATGCCGGCTTGGGAATTTACGATACCATGCAAATTGTCCGTCCGGATGTTGCAACTATCTGTACCGGTTTGGCAGCTTCAATGGGTGCGGTTATCCTGTGTGCCGGAGCTCCCGAAAAACGCTCTGCATTGCCTCACTCACGTGTGATGATTCACCAGCCTTTGGGTGGAGCGCAAGGACAAGCTTCTGACATAGAGATTACGGCAAGGGAAATTCAAAAACTAAAGAAAGAGCTTTACGATATCATCGCCCGTCATTCCGGACAAACGTATGATAAAGTATGGGAAGATTCGGATAGAGATTATTGGATGACGGCCAACGAAGCTCAAAAATATGGCTTGGTGGACGAAGTGCTCAATCCGAGAGAGAGATAATTTGATTGAAAATTTGGTTAAGATATATAGTAAGAGCAAAGTTTTATTTTAAAACGGTACTTGAGTTTCCCCAAAAAGGGGGCTTCAGTATGTTTACAGGAACAGTGAAGCGGATCTTAACTTATAAAGACGTATCATTTAATAAGATATTTTTTTAATTGGGATGACCATAAACTTTGCTCACAATTTACCATATTAAGAATATTGTGAGTTTTATTGATTCAGTAAATCGATGAAGGATATCATTTGTTCATTTTGCGGGGCTTCTAAAGATGCAGTAGAGTTGATGGTTTCTGGCCTTAACGGTCATATCTGCAACAATTGTATAGAGCAGAGCCATCAGATATTGTTGCAAGAGCGCAGGCCGAAGTCTTCTGGCAAGCCGCGTTTTAAGTTGGTCAAACCAACAGAATTAAAAAAACACCTGGATGAGTATGTGATTGGACAAGACCGGGCCAAAAAAGTATTATCAGTGGCCGTGTACAATCATTACAAACGGATTACCCAGAAAGAATCCAAAGATGATGTGAATATTGAAAAGTCCAACATCATAATGGTGGGGCAAACCGGTACCGGAAAAACTTTGCTTGCCAAATCTTTGGCTAAAACGTTACAAGTGCCGTTTTGTATTGCGGATGCCACGGTCATTACCGAAGCCGGATATGTGGGAGAAGATGTGGAAACCATCTTGACCCGTCTTTTGCAGGCTGCGGATTACGATGTGGAAGCCGCTGAAAGAGGGATTGTGTACATTGATGAGATTGACAAAATCGCACGCAAATCGGACAATCCTTCCATTACCCGAGATGTAAGTGGGGAGGGCGTTCAGCAAGCAATGTTAAAACTGCTGGAAGGTACCATCGTAAATGTGCCGCCCCAAGGGGGAAGAAAGCACCCTGAGCAAAAGATGATTCAGGTGAATACGGAAAATATCTTGTTTGTCTGTGGTGGGGCGTTTGACGGAATTGCCGACCGGATTGCTTCCCGTCTGAACACTCGCCCGATTGGCTTTACCGGTGTAGACCATAGTGTGGCTGAAATGGAAAAAGAAGAGCTGCTAAAATATGTTACGGCTCAGGACCTGAAAAGCTTTGGCCTTATCCCGGAACTGATCGGCCGTCTACCCCTGATCACTCATCTGGATGCTTTGAGTGAAGATGCCTTAAAGCAAATTCTCACCGAACCTAAAAATGCCATTGTCAAGCAATATTCGAAGTTGTTTGAAATGGAAAATATCGAATTGGAATTCACTTCGGATGCCTTGGACTATATCGTACAGAAGGCCGTAGAGTTTAACTTGGGAGCCCGTGGCTTGCGTTCTATCTGCGAAGCCATCATGCTAGAAGCGATGTACGAAGTACCGTCAAAAGAAGGGGTGAGTACCCTGAAAGTTGACCGGGAGTTTGCCGAAAGCCAATTTGAAAAATCAGCAGATTCGTTAAAACTGAAAGTGGCTTAAGCCGTATCTGTAGAACTATTTATAAAATCAATTTATTTATCTAAAAATATAGCCTGTAATGATGGACATGATGAAGATGCTTGGTAAGATGAAGGATGTTCAGGCCAAGCTGAAAGAAGCACAAGATAATTTAGTCAATGTAACAGCAAGTGCTGAAGCCGGAGGAGGAATGGTAAAGACGGAAGTAAATGGCAAAAAGCAAATTATCCGCTTGGACATTGACCAGGACTTAATAAAACCTGAAGACAAGGAAATGTTGCAGGACTTGGTTATTGCTGCTGTAAACAAGGCTTTGGAAGAAGTTGAAGAAAAAGCTAAAGAAGCTATCCAAGAATCTACCGCCGGGATGTTGCCAAATATTCCGGGATTCAACTTTGGTGCTACTGAATAATTCGTTTTTTTCACGAGAGTGTTTGGGGGGAGTAAATGCATGCGGATTGCGATGTATACATTCCTTCCAAACACTTGTTGTTTTTACAGTATGCTGTTTTTTTGTATTGAATCAACTTTGGTATCTCTTTATTAAGTTGAAGAACGAACTCGAAATTCTAAATTTGTGGATCTAAGTAATGTAGCCGTAGTCATCTTAAACTACAACACAAAAAAATACCTCGCTTCTTTTCTCCCCTTAGTGATAAAATACAGTGGCAATGCCCGGGTCGTGGTGGTAGACAACCACTCCAAGGATGGCTCGGCAGCCCTTGTCGCTTCTGAGTTTCCCCAGGTAACCTTGATTCAACTGCATGAAAACCTAGGTTTTTGCGGAGGATATAATACCGCATTGCAACAGGTAAAAGCCGATTATTTTGTGCTCTTGAACTCGGATGTGGAGGTGACCGAAAATTGGTTGATTCCAATGATTTCGCTGATGAAATCTTCGCCGAAAGTAGCCGCTTGCCAACCCAAAATTAAATGTTATCATCAGAAAGACCAGTACGAATATGCCGGGGGAGCGGGAGGTTTTATTGACTATTTGGGCTATCCTTTTAGCCGGGGTAGATTATTTGAAACCCTGGAAACCGACCAAGGACAGTACGATGATGAAGTAGAAGTCTTTTGGGCAACTGGGGCATGTATGTGTATAAATTCCACACTTTATCAACAGTTTGGGGGATTAGATGAACGCTTTTTTGCCCACATGGAAGAAATAGATCTGTGTTGGCGACTAAAAAATGCCGGATATAAAATTTTATTTACCCCACATAGTCAGGTCTATCATATCGGGGGAGGAACTTTGAATAAAACCAGCCCTCGGAAAACGTTTTATAACTTTCGCAACGGTTTGTTTTTATTATTGAAAAACCTTCCTGCCAATCAATTGCATAGAATCTTTTGGAGATTGGTATTGGACGGAATCGCAGGTGCACGCTTTTTATTATTAGGGGAGTTTAAAAACACTTGGGCGATTTTTAGAGCGCATATATCTTTTTACCTGCATTTTCGAGAAATGTATACAGAGCGTAAAAACAGCCCTAAGCAAAGCTCTTTTCCCGAAATATACAAAAGATCCTTAGTCAAAGATTATTTTTTGCTGGGGAAAAGAACCTTCAAAGAACTGGCCTTTAATAGCTCTTTGAAAAAATCAGATTACAAGGAATTTTAGAAAAGAATAATATTGCTTACTTTATTGTAAGTAAAGTAGTTATATAAAAAATCCCCCTGTGCTTTTTTATATGATACAGGGGGATTTTTTCTTATAAAATATTTGTGGTTGATCGGGAGGTGTCAGCAGGGGAAGGGCATTAAAAAGTATCCAACACAATTCTATTCCTTCGCAGGTACCTTTTTAAGTTCATCAAAAATGCCAGCCCCAGGTATACAATTATGGGGGAGCCAAAGGTAATGAAGGATAAATAGATAAAGTACAAGCGAATAACATTACTGGAAATGCCCAAAACCTCGGCAATTTTTGCACATACGCCAAATGCTTTTTTCTCAAAAAATAAAATCAACTGCCTCATAATATTTTGATTCATAATATTTTAACTTCTTAAGTAAGCGCTACAACGAATGCTTTAACATGTCAACTTAATGAACGGGTTTTACTAACAACCTGCAATGCTACACTAGCATACATCTAAATAACTAAATTTGGGAAAAACCTTCCTCAAATTACTCGAAAATTTTTGTTAACACACCTGCACTTTTTATCTTTCCTTCAATTTTTATACTATAAAAGCAAGAGGGATTCCGAAAGGATATATCAATCTGTAATAAATGCGATTGAACGTAAAAAAACGGCTTTCAGGCACTTACAATTATTTATTGAAATAACTTACATTTTATGTATTTTTAGTTATTATTGCACTACTTCTACGCAATTCCTGCTAGTATGGCAACACGCGCTTTGAGCGAGTTCTATAAGAGAAATCAGCAATACAGTATGTAATTTTTTTTCGGATATTAAAAGAAGTTTGTTTGTATTGCATATGATTTGTAACTTATAAGATTTTCAGGAAGTTTTGACGCGATGTAAGGTGGATTCTGTTACTGAGGACTTAAAAAAAGAACAGAAAAACCTAATTCAGTAGAATTAGTGGTATAATAAATGTTGAAACATTCAAATTTCAAATATAATATTGTTAATCACTGGTAAATAAAAATTTAGAAAACAGTTATGAACAATTACAAAAGTGCACTTACCCTAATATTCACATTAGGTATATTCTTGTCGGGCTGTACCTTGAATAAGATGATTAAGATGGCCCAACAGCAAGAATTGAAAGTTGAGCCTTCTCCATTAGAATTGCATGGTGACTCTGTTGTGTTTGAGATGTCCGCTAAGTTGCCTGTGAAAATGATGAAGCCTAAAACTACTTATGACCTGGAAGTATATTTCCAACCTACTGACGGTGAAGAATTAGCTTTGGGAAAAGTTTCCTTTAACGGTGACGACTACCAAAATGCAACTGCCGAGCCATCAGTATCACAAACCTTTAGCTTTGCGTATCAAGATGCGTATGAGAGAGGGCAAGTGAATGTGAAAGGAATGGCTTCGAAAGGAACCAAAGTAAAAGAAGGTGAAAAAGTAGCGATCCCAGGCTATGGCAATGGTGTGATCACCACTTCTCGTTTAGGTCAACCTGCCTATTATGCTAACTATGTAGCTCATGGTTATGACGGACGTGAGGAGTATGAACCACAACATGTTGAATTCTTCTTCTTGCAAGGTCGTTCTGACTTGCGTTGGAGCGAAAAAAGAAGCGATCGTTCTAAGCAATTAGAAGAGTACGTTTCTGCAAAACACCCAACCAGAACGGTTAGCATCACTGGTATGCACTCTCCTGAAGGTCCTACGGATATTAACAGTAAGTTAGCCAACGAAAGACCTAAGACTGTAGAGGAGTACTACAAGAAAATGGCTGACAAGTTTGATTATGAGGGTGAGTTGGAAGAAATCAATTTTGTAACCAAGCCTGTAATTGAAGACTGGACTGAGTTCAAAAAATTATTGAACGAAAACAGCAAGTTGACTGACGCGCAGAAAAACGAAATCCTTTCGATCATCAATGGTGCTGGTGATTTCGTCTCTAAAGAATTGAAATTGCAAACTCTTCCTTCTTACAGAGTGATCTTCCGCGAAATCTATCCTCCGTTGAGAACAGCCAAAGCTGAAATCTTGAAAATCAAGGAGAAATTGACCGAGCCTGAGATCATGGTATTGGCTCAAAAAATCGCTAATGGTGAGGAAAGTGCTGACAAATTGAAAGATGATGAGTTGGCGTATGCAGCTTCTAAAACTCCTTCTTTGGAAGAAAGAGAAAAAATGTACGAAGCGGCGATCAAGAAAAATGATTCTTATGCTTCTTACAACAACTTAGGAGCTACTTACTTGGATATGGCGAAAAAAGCTTCTGATAATAGCAAGCAAGCATTGTTAGAGAAAGCTGTCGGTCAATTTGAGTTGAGTATCAAGCGCCAAGAGTCTCCTGAGGCTTATGCTAACTTAGCCGGTGCTAAAATGATGTTAGGCGATGCTGAAGCTGCAAAAGAAGCTTTAGGAAAAGTGTCCGGTAGTTCTAACAGCTCTGTAGGAGCATCTGTGAACGCTTTGAAAGGATATATTGCAATCCGTCAAGGTAACTATGATGAAGCTATCCAAGCGCTTTCAGCAGCCGGTAACGATCCTGTAGTACTTTATAATAAAGCTTTGGCTTACTTGTTGAAAGCAAGCAAAGAAATGGATGAGTCTGGTTACAGCAGTGCCGCTTCTTCTTTTGACGAAGCAATTAACGCTGACCAAGACAACGCCTATGCGTACTACGGAGCAGCTATCACTGCCGTAAGAATGAACAATGCTGACAAAGCATTCTCTTACTTGAAAAATGCAGTTACTAAAAGTGACGAGTTGAAAGAAAGAGCTGCGAAAGACCTTGAGTTCGTAGATTTCTGGTCTAACGCTGGTTTCTTGGATGCTTTGAAATAAGCGAATAGAAATTATTTACTTGATAAAAAAGCCCGGTGGTGTCAAACCCACCGGGCTTTTGTCTTTTAAAAAAACGCTTCTTGCCCCTTTACAAACCCTCAATGGGATGCTCCATTTGCATAAATCCGCCTACTCATCCGCTCCCCCCTGAATAAGGGATTCATCAAGCACTAATTCCACTTTCGTTTTAGCATTTTAGGGGCTATCTTTGCCGAGGTTTCAAGTAAAGTATGTAATTAATATGAGAGAAATACAATTCAGAGAGGCTCTTCGTGAGGCTATGTCAGAAGAGATGCGGAGAGATGAAAATATCTTCTTAATGGGCGAGGAAGTTGCCGAGTATAATGGTGCTTATAAAGTCAGCCAAGGAATGCTGGACGAGTTTGGCCCGGACCGCATAATCGATACTCCTATTGCCGAGTTAGGTTTTGCCGGTATTGGTATCGGTGCAGCGATGAACGGCTTGCGTCCCATTATAGAATTTATGACCTTTAACTTCTCACTGGTAGCCATTGACCAGTTGATCAACGGAGCCGCAAAAATGTACTCAATGTCAGGAGGACAGTATTCTGTTCCCATTGTATTTAGAGGAGCGACAGGAAATGCCGGCCAATTAGCTGCTCAACACTCTCAAAACTTTGAAAACTGGTATGCCAACACACCTGGTTTGAAAGTGGTGGTGCCTTCAAATCCCTATGACGCAAAAGGCTTGTTGAAAGCTTCTATCCGGGACAACAACCCGGTGGTGTTTATGGAGTCTGAGTTGATGTACGGAGACAAAGGTGAAGTGCCGGATGGTGAGTATATCGTTCCTATCGGAAAAGCCGATGTGAAGAGAAAGGGAACGGATGTAACCTTGATCTCTTTCGGTAAATTGATGAAGGTGGCTTTAGAAGCAGCTGATGAATTAGCGAAAGATAATATTTCGGCTGAAGTCATCGACTTACGTTCTGTAAGACCTCTGGATTACCCGACCATCATCGAATCGATTAAGAAAACCAATCGTTGTGTCATCGTAGAAGAAGCCTGGCCGTTGGCTTCTATTTCTACAGACATCGCTTACAATATTCAAAAGGCAGCCTTCGATTATTTGGATGCGCCTGTTATCCGGATTAACAACCAAGACGTTCCGTTAGGCTATGCGCCTACGTTGATTGAAGCTACATTGCCAAATGTAAAAAGAACTATCGAAGCAGTTAAGTCGGTATTATATAAATAAGAGATTTCTCTTTTTGTCCTTTAATTGAGACAATAAAACTGCCTGGGTGCTTACGGTGCTCAGGCTTTTTTATGAAGTGACTATTTGAAATAAATCAACTTATGGTAGTTTGATATTTCTGTGAATAAAATAAGAGTATGTTTAAAATTCGTTGTGGGGGTCGTCCTTGTGATGATGAAAACTTTCAGCCCAAAAGGTGAAAGTTAAACATGCTTTAAATAAGTATTTGATCATCTATGACTTCTCCCCTAAAAGAGAAGTCTTTACGCTAAGTATCTTATGAAAAAACTATTTCTATTAACATTTGGAATCGGATTGCATCTCTTCGCTTTGGGGCAGGAAGCTCCCAAAGACAGAGGCTTGAAAGCAATCAATGAGGAGGCTGTAAAAGGCCAGCTGGAGTTTTTGGCCTCCGATTGGATGGAGGGTCGTGAAGCCGGTAAAAAAGGCGCTTACATGGCCGGAGATTATATAGCTACCATGTTGGAAAGCTTCGGAGTGAAACCAGCCGGTGATTCGATTAACTATCAACCGAATCGCTATCAAAAACTATTGGGTGAAACTGACAAACAAGCCAAATCCTATTTTCAACATTTCAGTTTGATTGAGTACACTCCGGGCGAACAACAAGCTTTTTCAATAATAGAAACGAATAAGGAAAGCCGGAAAACGATTCACTTCAATTATAAAACAGATTTTGTAGTCCGGACACGGGACGTCAGTGAAGAGATTACCGCTCCTGTGGTCTTTGTGGGTTACGGAATTTCTGATATAGAAGCTGGGTACGATGATTACAAAGGGGTGGATGTTCAAGGTAAAATAGTGTTGCGCTTGACAGGCTTTCCAGGGCATACAGAGGTCGATTCCAAAGCCTATCAAAAATTCAAGCCTGAAAACCCGCTGAATTTATTACGGAAGAAAAACCAAATAGCTTCTGAAAAGGGAGCACTTGCAATCCTGGAAGTGGACTTGGCCAAGGACGAAAGCGTGAATTGGGCAGCCAATCAACCTTTCCGGCAGAATTTACCCATGTACGAAGGGGATAAGAAATTGAAGTGGTTTTATGATACCCGTTTGGTACTGCCGGGGGAGGAGTTATCCACCAATATTCCTTTTGTAAATTTGTCACAAAGAGCGGCCAATGCCTTAGTCAAAGAGGCCGGTGTAGACTTGTCTACATATGAAAAGCAAGTTGCCCGTACTCAAAAACCGGCCTCCAAACAAATCACCAACAAACAGGTGGCGATTCGTACTTCTGTCAATTCTCAAATCCTGCAAGGAAGGAATGTACTAGGAGTGATTGAAGGTGAAAATCCGAATGAAATTATTGTGGTGGGAGCCCATTATGATCACTTGGGCAAATACGAAGGTTACATATGGAATGGAGCGGATGACAATGCCTCCGGTACGGTGGGCATTATGACAATTGCGCGGGCTTGTATTGCTACGGGAGTTAAGCCTAAGCGTACAATAGTATTTGCCGGATGGACGGGCGAGGAAAAAGGCTTGTTGGGTTCTAAGTACTTTGTGAATCACTTGCCGGAAGGAAAAAAAATAGTTGCCGCCTTAAATTATGACATGATCTCCCGCGATTCGGATTGGGACCCGGAAGGCGTTAAAGTCAGCATGATTTATACCAGCTCCATGCCCTTGATTGATACACTAACCCGCCAGCACAATGAGGATTATGAGTTAAACCTGGATATTAATTATGCGCCTATGGAAAAGCCGGTCGGAGGAAGTGACAATGGTTCTTTTGCGGAAAAGGACATTCCGGTGTTCTGGTATTTTATAGGCGCGCATTCGGATTACCACCGCCCATCGGATCATCAGCACAAAGCGAATTGGAGCAAATTTGCAAAAATCGTAAAATTAGGCTTTTTGAACGTTTGGGAATTGGCAAACCAATAAAAATTTCATCGAGCTTGCCGGCTGACTATCCGGTGAGCTCGATTTTTTTACCAAACAAAGGCTCAAACCCTTGGAGAGGATAACATTGTTTATACTGATCTTCTTTTTAATTTTTTAATGGTGAAAGAGTAGGCATGAGCCTCATCTTTTGGGTGGAAGTCTTCTGCATAAAGCTCCCAATGTTCCTTCTGAAAGAGAGGAAAAAATGCGTCTGCATTGTCAAACACATGGTGTACCTGCGTAATATAAAGGCGGTGAGCCAAAGGCAGCGCTTCCCGGTATACCTGGGCCCCTCCGGCAATAAACACCTCTCCCTTACCTGCTTGTTCGAGTGCTTCTTGTAAATTTCCAGCAAGAGAATAGTTTCCCGGAAAGTTTAATGTCAACCGGTTTTGCCGGGTCAGGATGATATTATGAAACCGGGAGTAGAGCAAGTCAGGTGAATCGGCCGATTTTCTTCCCATGATCGTAACATGTTGCCGGACCGTTTTTTCAAAGTAGGCTTGGTCATCCGGAAGCTGCCAGGGGAGTTCGTTTTGAAAGCCAATGGCTTGGCGTTCATCCATGGCGGTGATTAAAGAAATGATTTGTTCCTTAATTTTCATGTTGAAGAGATTGTCCGTTGAAATATACTGAAATCTTCCCTAAATCTGCACTTGAGTACTGGCTAAGTAGGTTATTTCAAGCTTCTTAGAAGAAACCGAAGCTTGTTTTGAGGTTTGACCAACTCATTAATTATTCCACTTGAATGTAAGAGAATGAGGAATCCTTTGGGAAGTCCTTTGATAACTGGACAATTGCTTTCCAGTTTTGGCTTTAATAAGTATTTTTGCTACTTCATGTATAAAACGAAAACAGATGAGTACTGAAAACATCAACTATCCAGTTGCTGAGCGCTTACAAGCGCTTTCTGAATCTGCTACTATTGCGATGGCAGTTAAAGCGAGAGAATTACAAGATCAAGGCCATCATGTAATTAAGTTGAACTTGGGAGAACCGGATTTTCCTACTCCTGAAAATGTTCAGAAAGCTGCTATCAAAGCTATTGAAGATGGAAAACATTTTTCTTATTCTCCGGTTCCCGGTTATCCTGAGTTGCGACAAGGGATTGCTGACAAGCTGAAGAAGGATAACAGTTTGGACTACAAACCGGAAGATATTGTCGTTTCCACCGGAGCCAAACAATCTATTGCAAATGTACTGTTGAGCTTGGTAAACCCTGGCGAAGAAGTGATTATTTTCACGCCTTACTGGGTGACCTATATCGAGCAAGTGAAGTTGGCCGGAGGAAAGGCTGTGTTGGTAGAAGGAGGAATTGAAAACGACTTTAAAGTAACCCCGGAGCAGTTAAAAGCAGCAATTACGGATAAGACCAAAGCCATTATGTTTTCTTCTCCTTGTAACCCTACGGGTTCGGTATTTACCAAGGAAGAACTGGGCGCTTTGGCAGAAGTAATTAAGGCTCATAAAAATATTTTTGTGATTTCGGATGAAATCTATGAATACATCAACTTTGGTGGCCAGCATGCCAGTATGGCGGAATTTGCCGATATCAAAGACCGTGTAGTTATCATCAACGGATTTTCGAAAGGTTTTGCCATGACCGGCTGGAGAGTAGGCTATATCGCAGCTCCTACCTGGATTGCCAAAGCTTGTAACAAACTACAAGGACAATTCACTTCCGGGACTTGTTCTATCGCTCAGCGTGCCGCTTTAGCTGCTATTACGGGCGACAGGGCCGCTACCGATCAAATGGCGGAAGCGTATTTGAGAAGAAGAAACTTGGTAAAAGGCTTGTTAGATGAGATTGATGGAATTAAAACCAACGAGCCTAAAGGGGCTTTTTACATTTTCCCGGATATCAGTGCTTTCTTCGGAAAATCGAACGGAGAGACAACCATCAACAATAGCTATGATTTTGCGATGTATCTATTGCAAGATGCACATGTTTCTGTAGTAGACGGAGGAGCTTTTGGAGCCCCTAACTGCATACGTATTTCTTTTGCCGCTTCAGACGAAGAGTTAAAAGAAGCGATTGTTCGAATTAAGAACAGTCTGGAAAAACTGAAATAACGATGCAATAGACCATTCAATCGTTGCCGGGGTTTTGCTCTGGCAACGATTGATTATTTTTTATCAAAACGGGTTGTCCTTTTTGGGGACGTACCTGTTGGGAAAGGGAATTAGACCTGACTGAGCCCTCTTCCGCTTTTTTTTGTATAAACCGATCAGTAGCGTGAATATTCAAGATATTTTTTCTTCTTTCAGCCAACTTAAAGCATTGATTATTGGTGATGTGATGGTCGATTCCTATGTATGGGGAGCAGTAGACCGTATTTCACCGGAGGCACCCGTGCCGGTAGTGAATGCCCAAAGAATTGAAAACCGATTAGGTGGAGCTGCGAATGTGGCCTTAAATGTACAGGCATTGGGTGCCCAACCTATTTTATGCTCTGTGACAGGCAACGATGAAGAAGGGAATACCTTAAACGGCCTTTTACAAGAAAAAGGATTGACCGCACAGGGAATTGTGACAAGCGATGAACGGATTACTACTGTGAAACGAAGAATCTTAGCCGGTTCTCAACAACTGTTGCGAGTGGATACGGAGGTAGATAGCGAGATTCAGGCCAAAGAAATCGAAGCCTTGGTAGCCCGGGTGAAGCAATTGGTTCAGGGACACCAAATTCAAGTCATTATTTTCGAAGATTATGACAAAGGAGTTTTGACCCGGCCGTTAATTGAAGAAGTAATTGCTTTCGCGAATGCCAAAGGTATCCCTACCATTGTAGATCCTAAAAAGCGCAACTTCTTAAGCTATAAGGGGAGTACGCTGTTTAAACCCAATTTGAAAGAGTTAAAAGAAGGGCTAAACATCACTTTGCATGGAGGCGACCTGAATGGCATCCGTAAGGGCGTGCAACAATTGCGGGAACATATGCCCGTAGATTCCGCCATGATTACACTTTCGGAATACGGAATTTATATCAGTAACTTTACGGAAGACTACCTCTTGCCGGCTCACAAACGGGAAATTGCCGATGTCTCCGGGGCTGGGGATACCGTAGTCAGTATTGCCGGTTTGTGTTTGGCTTTGCAATTACCCCTTTCACAAATCGCCGGTTTGGCAAATTTGGGAGGTGGTCTGGTATGTGAGCATTTGGGTGTGGTGCCTGTAGACAAAGCAAGGCTTGCCGAAGAAGCTCAAAAAATTTACGGATAGCTGACACTGCATCGACTACCCGTAAATTATACGTAGTTAGAAATGAAGGTGAAGTCAGTTCTTGCAACTGACTTTTATGCTTAGCTCTTAAAGCATGTTCATATGTACACTTTAAGAATAACGAGTGTAAAAAAGTAAAAACTAAAACCTTAAAATGTTGATACTCTGGACTTCACTTGAAGTTCGTAATTCAACAGAAATTGATTACCCAAATCTTTTAACTTGTAACTGTTTGTAGAGTTGTGGTAGCTTGCATAGCCTTTGTCACAAAGGTATTTTAAACCTTTTCTAAAATCCTTCCCGGACATTTCCTCAATCAAATCTTGAAAAAAAACGCGTGAGAAGTGTACATTTAGTGCATTGGCTTTTTTTAGAGCCCTGAGAATCAGATAAATGGTTCTAGTGTGCATGGTGGAGTTGGGGTTTAAGGTGAAAGATAATACAGGTAAATTGCTGATATTGCTAAGAATTAATGAAAATCCAATCCAAAAGTAACGTGCTTTCTCACGTTAATAACACAATAGGTGGTTGAAAAATGGCAGCTATTAGGATATGTTTAGAAAAGACTGAGGATAATATTACTTTAGTAAGTAAAAATTGAAATTGTTAGTTCCTTTTAACGTATATTAATTCTGACGAAGACCTACTTTCTGGCAGTGTCTTATATAGATAAATAGGGTCAAAAAACCGGGGTGTATCAAACAGTTAAATTAAAGGTGATGAGAATAAAACATATCTTGAGTATACTGATGTTGATGGGGCTTTTTCACGGAGCTCAAGGACAATTGCTGTGGGAAATCAGAGGCAATGGCTTAACTACTAGCTCTTATCTGTACGGTACGGTGCATATCAATGATGAGCGAGTGTTTGACTTTTCCGATTCTGTAATGGTCAAATTTTCCCAATGTGAGGTGTTTGCCGGGGAAATTGTGATAGATCCCATGGCATTTTCTCAAAAAATGAGCTTGCTCTTTATGCCGGGCGATACTACTTTACAAGACTTGTTGGGGGAAAAAGAGTACCGCGAAGTGCATCAGGCATTGGAAACAAAGTTGACGGGGATGAGCCAGTCAACCGAACGGATGAAACCGCTTCTTTTAGCAACCTTGTTTCTCGATTTGGGCCAAAGTACCCGGTCGGCTTCCAACAAACCTCCCTTGGATTTGTATTTTCAGAATCTGGCCAAGGAAAATGAGCAGGAAGTGATTGGCTTGGAAACCCTGGAAGAACAAATGGCAGTTTTTGATCAATTGCCTTTGAAAGAGCAAGCCAAGGCATTACACGAACATATCATCCACCAGGAAAAAAATATTCAACTCTTCAAAGAACTCTTGGAATACTACCTGGCGGGTGATCTGGAAGGGATTCACGTTCATGTAGAACAACAAATGGATAATCTCATGTTTAAAGAAGAGCTTTTGAACAAACGGAATGATAGAATGGTTGAGAGAATTTTGGAGAACATTCGAAGCCGAAGTATGTTTATAGGAATAGGTGCGGCGCATTTGCCCGGAGAGTCCGGGATGATTGCCCTTTTACAAGAAAAAGGCTTTGATGTGCGCCCGGTAGAGTGAGCGCACTGTGTGTCTGACGTTATCAGATCGAACGCAGCGATTTGCCTACGAAACGGTTGCACCGTTACTAAGAAACTACAAGCAGTCAAATAAATGGAAATGTCTCGGTTACGACCGGACTTTGTCGATCAAAAAACCAGACAATTGGATATATGGAGTACCTAATTTTCAAAGAAATTGAAAAGAATAGTATTTCACCGGAAGAATTAGACCGAATGCTGGAGCAGGGGTGGAGGCATTTTGGCAAGCGTTTTTTTAAATACAATTTGAACATACACAACGGCGAGTTGTGTAATGTGCTTCCATTGCGGATTGACTTAGAGCAGTTCAAGCTGTCCAAACGTTATCGAAAGATCCTTAAAAGAAACCAGAAGTTTCACACCGTGATTAAAGAGGTGGAGATAAACCCGGAAAAAATCGAACTTTTCGAGCAGCATAAATTGAAGTTTAAGTACGGAATTCCCAAATCGATCTACGACTTTTTATCTAAAAAACCCGCTTCCGTTCCTTGCGAAGCTCTGGAGTTTTGTGTTTACGATGAGAGGCATTTGGTGGCGGTAAGCTTTCTGGATTTAGGCAGGCAGGTGACCTCCAGCGTTTACGGGATGTACGATTTGGCGTATAGCAATTTTAGCCTGGGGATATATACCATGTTATTGGAAATAGAATACTCTATCCGCAATGGGAGAAAGTATTATTATCACGGTTATTGTTATGATATTTCCTCCTTTTACGATTATAAAAAGAAATTTGAAGGGGTGGAATTTTATGATTGGCGGGGAAATTGGAAAGCATTATAAAATTTCGTATCTTTAATCCACTGATTGAGGGCCAAATTTGTACTTATGTGTAAACCAAATAAGTGCAATTGGGGTTCTTAAGAATAAGGATTAAGTAAAAACCACGTATATATTTCAATCTTTAACGATCTGTTCGAAGATAGATCGTTATTTTTTTTATTCATTTTTTTGAAGTGTTTAAACTAAATTAAAAAATTATGTCAGGATATTCTTATTTCACCCGCGAAGGTTTAGAGAAGTTGAGAAACGAACTGAATGCACTGAAAACCAAAGGAAGAGCAGATATTGCGAATCAAATTGCGGAAGCTAGAGACAAAGGCGATTTAAGTGAAAATGCAGAGTATGACGCTGCAAAAGATGCCCAAGGCATGTTGGAAATGAAAATTTCCCAAATGGAGGAATTGATTTCAAAAGCGCGAATCATAGATGAATCCCAAATTGACAGTTCCAAAGTGTCGATTCTCTCCAAAGTAAAAATCAAGAATGTAGACAATGGCATGGAATTTCAATACTGCTTGGTATCGGAAGAAGAAGCGGACTTGAAAGCCGGCAAAATCTCGGTGAAATCACCGATCGGTAGCGGTTTGTTGGGCAAAAAGGTTGGTGACGTTGCTTCGGTAAAAGCTCCAAGAGGAAGCCTTAAATTTGAAATTATAGAAATAAGCAGATAAAAAGTAAGCAATTCACTATTTTTGATGGTTGAAGACCTCCAAGGTTTTCAACCATTTTTTTGCCCAAAACACAAAAACTATATACGGTTATGGCATCAATTTTCACCAAGATCGTCCAAGGGGAAATCCCTTGTCATAAGATTGCCGAAAATGATAATTATTTCGCATTTTTAGATATTAATCCCTTAACGGAAGGGCACACCTTGGTAATTCCTAAAAAAGAGGTGGATTACATGTTTGACCTGGATGACGAACTGCTGGCAGGCTTGCACGTCTTTGCCAAAAAAGTAGCCAGAGCCCTGCAAAAAGCCGTCCCTTGTGTACGGGTGGGTTCTTGCGTTATGGGCTTGGAAGTGCCTCATGCCCATTTGCATTTGATCCCTTTTCAGATGATGAGCGATATGAGTTTTACCAATCCTAAGCTAAACCTGACGCAGGACCAATTGGCCGAAATTGCTGCGAAGGTTCGTAACCATTTGGATCAATAAGAGGGAGCATAGTTGTTCATGTATGTGCTTTTCCTTTTGTACGAGAACTAACGCTCTGCCGTAGAGGGTGATTTTTTGCTGTGACGGACTCAAAGACTTACCTCTGGGGTCGGGTGGAAAGCGTCTTCCTATATTACTACTGACTAAAACTTAATTTAACCAATGACCGAACAAGAAGTTAAAAAACAGATCCAAGAATTATCTGAAAAGATAAATTTTTACAATTATGAATATTACCAAAAAAACAATTCGGTAATCTCGGATTACGATTTCGACCAACTACTCAATCAATTAATCGAACTGGAAGAAAAATTCCCTCATCTCAGGTTGGAAGACTCACCTACACAAAGGGTAGGGGGGGCGATTACCAAAGAGTTTCCGACCGTATATCATAAGTACCCCATGCTTTCGTTGGGGAACACGTATAATGAACAAGAATTATTGGATTTTGATGCTCGTGTGAAAAAGGCGATAGCAGAGGAGGACGTAGAGTACATTTGTGAGTTAAAGTTTGACGGGGTAGCGATCAGTCTTACGTACGAAAACGGCATCTTAAAACAAGCAGTAACCCGTGGTGACGGAGTGAGAGGAGATGATATTACACCCAATGCCCGTACCATCCGCTCAATGCCATTGAGAATTGAAGGTGACAATATTCCGGAGTCTTTTGAAGTAAGAGGGGAAGTTTTTTTACCTAAAAAAGAATTTGACCGGATCAATGCCCAAATAGTCGAAGAGAATGAACAACGGGAAAAGGCCGGTAGAAAACCCATGACCTTACTGGCAAATCCTAGAAATGCGGCCTCCGGGACTTTAAAAATGCAAGATTCCTCAATCGTATCGAAACGTAAGTTAGATTGCTATCTGTATGCCCTGTTAGGGGAAAACTTGGGAGCCAATACCCATGAGGAAGCGCTTCGACAACTGACCGCTTGGACGTTTAATGTTTCTCCCACGTATAAAAAGTGTAACAGTATCCAGGAAGTACTGGATTTTATCAAAGACTGGGAAACCAAACGAAACAGTTTACCATTGGAAACCGATGGAATCGTAATCAAAGTCAACAACTATGCACAACAACAGCAATTAGGCTTTACCTCCAAAAGTCCGCGTTGGGCCATTGCTTACAAGTATAAAGCGGAAAGCGCCAAGACCGAATTGGAATCTGTGAGCTATCAAGTGGGCCGTACAGGCGCAATCACCCCGGTAGCGAACCTGAAACCTGTTCAGTTGGCCGGTACGGTAGTGAAACGGGCTTCTTTACACAATGCAAATGAAATCGAGCGCTTGAATTTACACCTGAACGATTGGGTGTATGTAGAGAAAGGCGGGGAAATCATTCCGAAGATTACCGGAGTTGATATGTCTCTGAGAAAAGAGGGTGCGAAAAAAATAGACTTTATCCATGAATGCCCGGCTTGTGGTACCCCTTTGGTAAGGGCTGAAGGAGAAGCGGTTCATTTTTGTGAGAACAGCGCGCATTGCCCTCCGCAAATCAAAGGTAAAATCGAGCATTTTATTCAGCGGCAAGCGATGAACATCGAGTCACTGGGGCCAGAGACGATTGAACAACTTTTGGATACCGGATTGGTCAAGGATGCTGCGGACCTCTATTTGTTGACAGAAGAATCCTTGCTTACCTTAGAGCGGTTTGGCAAACGCTCAGCCGAAAAACTATTGCAAGGAGTAGAAGCTTCCAAAAGCCAAGCGTTTTCCAAAGTGCTTTTCGCAATAGGCATTCGCTTTGTCGGGGCCACCGTAGCCGAAAAACTGGCGAATTATTTCCATTCGATGGATGCCTTGAGCCAGGCAACCGTAGAGAGTTTGGTCGAAGTACCGGATATCGGAGAACGCATTGCTCAAAGTGTTGTGAATTATTTTGAAATTGAAGAAAATAGACAATTCGTTGGCAAATTAAGAGAGGTAGGACTTAACTTTGAGCTTTCCGAGGAGGAGACTACTCTAAACAGCGAAGCCCTCAAAGGGAAAACGTTTGTGGTTTCGGGCGTCTTTTCGGTGAGCCGGGATGAAATGAAACAGCTTGTGAAACAACACGGAGGGAAAATTGTTTCTTCTGTATCTTCCAAACTGGACTATTTATTGGCGGGAGATAAAATGGGTCCTTCCAAACTAGAAAAGGCAAAGAAATTTAACACCATCGTCCTTGGCGAAGAGGATTTTTATCAAATGCTGGAACAAGGAGCAGAAGATGGAGTAAATGCAGAGTGAGAAGTGTACCTATGCAGGGTGGCTTCATAGGAAATTGAAACGCGTATAATTGACGGAGGAAGTGAATTTTATAAAAAGTTATTTTCTGGGAATAAAAGCACAAAAGGCCCGGCAAAAGAGCCTGGCTTGTGAACGGGAAACCTTCAATTATGAACAGGCTTCCAGTATTGGTTTGTTGTTCCGGGTAGCCAATGGTAACGGAGAGCATCAGTATATCAACCAGTTTGTGCAAGGGCTTAAGCGGGATGGTAAAAAGGTGGAAACACTCACCTTTTTTGACCGGACGGAGGATAGTCCCTATGATTTCCCCTTTAATTTCTTTACCGAAAAAGATATTTCTAATTTTGGCGTATTTACTTCCTCCAAAATCCATAATTTTATAGAAAAAAAATTCGACTATCTGTTTTGTATCAATTTGGATGAATTCGAGCCCTTTGACCTCATCTTAAGTGCCTCTAAGGCCAAATGCCGTATTGGCAAATACGATGAGCAACGTGCACAATTATTTGAACTCATGATTCAAGTTGAGGGAAATTCCATTAAACAACTCATAGAACAAATACAGCATTATACCAAAGCAATTTGCTTTAATCATTAATGGAATCTCAAACTCTATAAATAAAATAAAAAATTAGATGGATACGATTGTTGGAACTGGTGTAGCCTTGGCAACCCCCTTTACCGATGACGGAGAAGTGGATTATCAAGGTCTTGAACGATTATTGAACCATACAGCCCCTCAAGTAGATTACTTAGTGGTGAATGGCACAACCGGAGAGTCACCGACTTTAAGCAAAGCGGAAAAAGTGGCTGTACTCGACTTTGTCGTAGCAAATAATAAGTGGAAAAAACCTGTTGTTTTTGGCTTAGGAAGCAACAATACAGCGGCTTTATTAAAAGAGCTGAAGGAAGACTATGTCAAAAAAGCGGATGCCATTCTTTCCGTCACACCTCAATACAATAAACCTAGCCAGCAAGGCCTCTATACACATTTTAAAGCCGTAGCCGATGCCTCTCCCGTTCCGGTGATCTTGTACAATGTGCCTGCCCGTACCTCTTGCAATTTGGAGGCGCAAACAACCATCCGGCTAGCCGAACATCCCAATATTGTAGGCATCAAAGAAGCTGCCGGAGATATGGCACAAGCCATTGCAATTGCCCGCGAAACACCGGAGGATTTTCTACTGATTTCCGGGGATGATTTATTGACTCTGCCCTTGATTTCCATTGGTGGAAAAGGCGTGATTTCGGTAGCTGCGAACGCTTATCCGAAGGAGTTTTCGGAAATCGTTCGCGCTGCTTTAGCAGGGAAACCATGCAATAGCCCTGACCATTGGCTATACGAATTAAGCCGTTTTAATACCCTCTTGTATAAGGAAGGGAATCCGGTAGGAATCAAAGCATTATTGGAAATTTTGGGAATTTGTCAAGCGAAGGTGAGGTTGCCCTTGGTAGAGGCCAGTAAAGAATTGAAAGAAGCTTTAAAAGAAAAAGCTTTGCATTTGGAAAATGCGTAAGTAAAAAAGTGGGGAGAGGTGCATAAACCTGCTCAAGCCAAAAGACCTTTGGCAAACCAAGGGAAGCGAAGCGTGTATAATCCGCCTCTGTATACCTTGATTAGCCAAAGGTCTTTTCTTTTAAGACTATTTTTAGGAAAGAAAGCCAGATAGTTACCGGTTTTCTTTTTTGTTTTAAAATCAAAAAGGTGGTTTGTGTCAAACCACCTTGTGCATTACTTGTCAGTAACAGCGTTTTTCTTTTCTTGAACCTCTACCCGGATTTCCTGAGCAAGGTTTTTCATTTCTTGCATCCCTTTTCTTACGCGGGTTCCTGCAGCTTGAACACCTTTATCGTAGAACTTAGCAAAGTCGTCTTCCAGACTGAAAAGGAGGTTTTTCAATTCTTCGAATCTGTCCATTTTAATAAAATTCGTTTATGATTACTAATTGTTAAAACACTTAACTGCTGCCAAATCTAGAAAATGTTTGAGAAAGTGCTATACTCAAGGTCTGATTTTTTTAAGAAAATTCGACAAAATCTCTTGAATACAGCACTTTTTGTAGGGAGTGTTGTACTTTCAGGGCCCAACCCTCTATCGATTTGGATTATTTTGCTATCATCTGTGGCTCTGCTTTTGCATAAACCCCGCTTTCTAACTTATGCTGAATAGCAGAAAAGGCAGTAATGGTTTCTTCTACGTCTGTCAAGCTATGTGAGGCAGTAGGAATCAAACGCAACATGATCACATCTTTGGGCACCACCGGGTAGATCACTACAGAACAGAAGATGTTGTAGTTTTCTCTCAAGTCCATAATCAAGTTGGCCGCTTCATTGTTGCCACCACTCAAGATTACCGGAGTCACCGGTGATTGAGTATTGCCAATATTAAATCCTTTTTCTCTCAGACCGTTTTGCAAAGCGTTTACCACCTTCCAAAGATTGTCTTTCAACTCCGGCATGGTACGAAGCATCTCCAAGCGCTTCATGTTCCCTCTGACGAAAGGCATAGGAAGTGTCTTGGCAAAAATTTGTGAACGGCAGTTGTAACGTAAATATTCAATCACTTGCTCTTTACTGGAGATAAATGCTCCGATACTTGCCATAGACTTGGCGAAGGTTGAAAAGTAAAGGTCGATTTCATCTTGAACGCCTTGCTCCTCACCTGTACCGGCACCGGTTTTTCCCATGGTACCAAAGCCGTGGGCATCGTCAACCAACAAACGGAATTGATACTTTTTCTTCAGTTCTACAATCTCTTTAAGATTACCTTGCTCTCCCAACATGCCAAAGACCCCTTCGGTAATCACCAAAATAGACCCTCCGGTTTCAGCGGTGATTTTCTCCGCTCTTTTCAGTTGCTTTTCACAGTTCTCAATGTCATTATGCGGGTAGACAAAGCGTTTACCCAAGTGCATCCTCAAACCGTCAATAATACATGCATGGCTGTCTGAATCATACACCACCACGTCTTTTCTATCAAGTAAGGCATCTATTACCGACATGATTCCTTGGTATCCATAGTTAAGTACCAAAGTATCTTCTTTTCCTACAAATTCACTTAGCTGGTTTTCGAATTCTTCAATCAAGTTGGAGTTACCCGACATGATCCTAGCTCCCATAGGATAAGCTAATCCAAACTCCCTTGCCGCCTCTTCATCTGCCTTTCTGATTTCCGGGTGATTTCCCAGACCAAGGTAGTTGTTCAAGCTCCAAGTTAATACTTCTTTCCCTCTGAATTTCATCCTAGGAGCTATTTCTCCTTCTAACTTGGGAAAGGCGTAGTAGCCATGTGCAATTTGTGAATGCTGGCCTAATGGCCCCCTGTGCGCTAATAATTTTTCGAATAGATCCACTTTTCCAAGTTTTATTTTAAAAATACGCGTTCCTCAAAAAAACACACAAATCTAGTATATAAATAAGTGAATTTCAAAAATAGAGAATCTTGTAGGGGCTAATCCCCGGGCTTTTTTTGAGTTTTTTGTGTAAACTTGGCCGTATGAATAAATTCTCCTAATTTGGGTAGAAAATATTTTTAGAAAGTTTTGGAAATGAATGAAATAATTCAATTAAGCAGTTTTGCACATTGTGGAAATGTAATACCGGATGTTGGAAAATATTGAAATTTTTGATCTGTAAAAAAACAAATTTACAGTTGAACGCTTGAAATTCATTTCTTTAAACCAATAAACCAACCCATACCCTGGCTGTATTCAACCTGAGCTGTTGTGCATTACTGGCCAGGTGTATTTAACATTAGGGAAAAATAAACAACATAACATGACAGTCCAGAAGATACAACGCTTATTAATTGCCAACCGGGGAGAAATTGCCTGCCGGATCATCAAGTCGGCCAAAGAGATGGGGATACAAACCATTGCTGTTTTTAGCGAAGCAGACCGGAAGGCTCCCCATGTATTTATGGCCGATGAAGCCGTTTGCATCGGCCCACCGGCTTCGTCCCAGTCGTATTTATGCCAAGATAAAATCCTCCAGGTATGTCAAGAGTTGGAGATAGATGCTATTCATCCCGGGTATGGCTTCCTGTCTGAAAATGCGGAGTTTGCCAAAAAAGTAGAAGCGGCCGGGTTGATCTTCGTAGGTCCCTCGGCCAGTGCCATTGAGACCATGGGAAGCAAGTTGGCAGCAAAAGAAGCTGTAAAGAAATACAAAATTCCTCTGGTGCCCGGTACGGATTTTTCGATTGAAGACCCCGCATTGGCAAAGGAAAAAGCCCGGGAAATAGGGTATCCGGTTTTGATAAAAGCCAGTGCCGGTGGAGGAGGAAAAGGGATGAGAGCGGTATACTCAGAGGAAGAACTGGAAGAACAAATGGACAGGGCCATGAGTGAGGCCCGCTCCGCATTTGGCAATTCTTCGGTATTTATTGAGAAGTACATCACTTCACCCAAGCATATTGAAGTTCAGGTATTGGGAGACAAACATGGAAATATTGTCCACCTGTTTGAACGGGAGTGCAGTGTACAGCGCAGGCATCAGAAAGTAATTGAAGAAGCGCCTTCTACCGTAATAAGTCCCGAAATGCGGCAACAGATGGGAGATGCTGCAGTAGGAGTGGCAAAGGCTTGCCAATATGTAGGGGCCGGTACGGTAGAGTTTATCGTTGATAAGGAATTGAATTTTTACTTTTTGGAAATGAACACCCGCTTGCAGGTGGAGCACCCGATTACGGAGCAAATCACCGGGAAGGACCTGGTAAAAGAGCAACTCCGCATAGCCCAAGGAGAAAAATTACCCTTTACCCAGGCAGATTTGTTGATTAACGGACATGCCATTGAAGTGCGAATATATGCGGAAGATCCTCATAATAATTTCTTGCCTGATACAGGGGTCTTAGAAGTGTATAAGCGGCCTTTTGGTCCCGGTGTTCGTTTGGATGATGGCTACGAAGAGGGCTTGGAAATTCCTGTGTTTTATGATCCTATGATTGCGAAGCTCATCAGCTTTGGCAAAGACCGGGAGGAAGCCATTCAACGCATGCTGAGAGCAATGGAAGAATATCATATCACTGGGGTGAGCACTACCATGGATTTCTGTAAATTTGTTCTTCAGCATGAAATATTTAAAAATGGAAGCTATGATACTAACTTTGTAGCAGAACACTTCCGGCCGGAGATGCTTCAAAACGGAAGCCAGGAGGACAAGTGGGTAGCGGCTGCTTTGGTACACTCTTTTTTCCAGGAGCAAAAATCCAATCACAAACCGGATGCGTTAGCAACGAAAGAACAAAAAAGCAAGTGGAAACAACGATTAAAATGAATTGGAAAAGTATGATGTTGGGCATAATTTGCCTTTGGACGATGGGAGCCTGTTCCGGCAAAGTAAATGCGGATTGGTTTGAAGAAACGCTTTGGAAAAACGACAAGAATGGATGTAAAAATGACCGGCTGGAGTTGTTGGATCAGATTCTTCGTTTAAAAGACCAACTGATAGGTCTGGATGACAAAGAACTGAGAAAGGTGCTGGGGAAGCCCGATCGGATAGATTTGATGAAGAGAAACCAAAAATTTTATGTGTATTTTGTTGAAGCGGGGAAGCAATGTGCGGAAGGGCAAAACAAAGAGGCTAAAAAAGTATTGGTGCGTTTTAGTTCATTAAACCTTGTCAACGAAATCAGCATAGACTATTCGATCAAAGAAGAGTAAAAGCATCGTAAAATAGACAAATGCCCTCACTGATTTTAGTTGGTGAGGGCATTTGTCGTTTAAAGCACATTTAAAATTCATTTTTGGCCCAAAGGGCGAAAGTTACACATGCTCTTACTTTCTGACACTCATATAAATGATTTTTTCCTGAAAAGAGGTATTAGCCGTTTTGTTTTTACTCAGCCATTGTTGAAACTTTTCCGGCTCAATTACTTTTAAGCCATCCGACCGTTGGTCGAATATAGGTTTATCAAAAGGCGTTTCGGAATACACAATATAGACTCTATTAAAAATCCGCTCCGAATTGCCCGTGGATAAACGGAGAGGATCCACATGCCGGCTGGTATATCCTTCAAAGTAATTGCCGTATTTTTGAGAAAAAAAGACATACTCTTGGTCGGAAATGATGGGGGCGCAACTCGCTAACTCCCCATACATTTGAGAGTAAGGAAACAATCGGTACACCAAGTCTTCTTCCCGCATAAAAATGCTGATATATCCCTTTTTAGGGGATTTGAAACTGACAAAAAAATCGTCATTGTCTTCAAACATGGTTGTGGCACATTGTTCCGGCAGGTCGCATTTGAGGGTCAAGGCTTCAAAGTCGATGGAAGCATCATTTATTTCCCGGGCCTTTCCCTCCACTTCACAGGACAAATAAAGCACTTGTTCTTCATTAGGTCCTTCCTCCCGCAGTATCCAATGCAGCTCTTCTTTTTGAGTTTTTACCCATTCCCCTTTGACCGCACTGGTAGAAATCGCATTGAACAAAGAAGATGTGGAATTTACACCGTCTTTTTGAGCGCTGGTGGTTACTAATTCATTGTCTTGCCGGACGGATGTCCCAAACTTTTTAGCCAGAGCATCGAATTGAGCCATTTGTACAATTTTAGATTTTAAATCCCCAATGCAGTGACTGTTCTCTACACGAACCATGGCCTTGCCCGTTACATTGACCAATTTTTGTGCAAAGCCGTTTCCGCTTGCATAAAGCATTAAAAAACAGGTGTATATAAGTATATTTTTCATGGATGTATTTTTTGAGGTACATTTTGTTCTTTCTTAGCAAAAGAGAGAAGTTATACTATGAGCTCTTTACTTTTTCTGAGTATAAGTCCGATGGGTATAAAGACTGATTAAAACTATTTTTTGTTTCATCCGTCTAATGTAAAGTGCTTTTGTTTAAAACATTTTGGAAAATAAAAAACTTAATGTAACCCCCTTAATTTATTTCCGTTTAGCAAAATAATTTCAACTAAAATCGTTTTTTTAAGCGTTTTTTACATCATTTACCGAATTAAATAATTAAATATTCTTCGAAATAAAATTCAAGATTATGAGAACCCTGAAATCCCTTACTTTCTTATTAATGTTGGCTATTGTGGGTATGAGTTTTGCAAATGCTCAAACATCCGATGAATGGAAAGATGCTCGAAAAATAGCCGGAAAAAAGGCTATCAAAGATGCTCGGAAACAAGCGAAAAAATTCAGAAAACAAGGCTTTATGAATTTGCCTGGCGAGCCTAATATGGACAAGCAGATTGAGGAAGCTATGATTTTGAATTATGTGAGAGATGATAAAGGAAGAAGAAAATTTTACTATACCACTCAAGAGGCTAAAGCAGAAACGTTTGCAGCGGCCAAACAACAAGCCCAACAATTGTGTTTGGCGGATATCGCTTCTCAAATCGGTAGCAATATATTGGGTCGTATCAAGTCAAATGTAGCGAATGCCGAGCAAATGGAAGATGCTGCTTCCGTAACGGAAGTAATCGGGGCCTATCAGAATACCGTAGCGGCCAAATTGGGTAGAACCGAACCCGTGGTCTTATTTACCAAAAAAGATAAATTGACCTATATCTACATGGGTGTATTGTACGATGTAGCTTCGGCCGAAGAGATGATTAAAAATGACCTTCGAAAAGAATTAAAATCAAAAACCGAATTATTGCAAGAAGAAATTGACGGCTTGTTAGAGTTGAAATAAAATTTTTCAGAAAAAAATCAGAGAGCCATCCAATATTTGGATGGCTTTTTTTATTTTCGGGCTTTCATACCTGAGCCCTGATAAGATACGGGTTTTCAGGGATGGCTACTTTTCTGTTGATCAGCTATATAGAGGCTGTAATGGCCCGCCTCTTGTTGTAAAGAGCAGTATTCCGCTGCCCTTATACGTCAAGTTCTTCTCCCTGTCTGAAAATGCGCTTTGTCACTATCACTTTTTGAATACATGATGTAATTGTGTGAATGGTAGTAGAAAGAGGAGTCGTTTTTGTGAAAGAATATACTTGTATTTTAACTTTTCTATTCATCCTTTGCAGGTGAATACCCTTGGAGCATGCAATTCGCCATTTCTGTTACTAACGGAGTACTAAAACTAAATGAAAGTTAACATCTTAAACCAAGTACACTAAATTCTATGAACAAACTTGTCAGTTGCCTTTTATTAGGCGTTTGCTTGTCCATGCATGCTTTTGGGCAAAAGCAATACAATGTACAAATCGCGCTAGATCAAGTAAAGAATGACCGCCTCAAAGTGCTGGTACGCCCTCCGAAAATCCGAAAATCCTCCATTGTGTATGTGATCCCGAATGCCGTACCGGGTTCGTATTCGCTGAAAAATTTCGCCAAGTATTTTCATGATTTCAAAGCTTTTGATAAAAAAGGAAATCTTTTGCCCCTTAAAAAACTTGGGGACAACTTGATTGAAATAGAACAGGCCCGCAAATTGGAAAGGCTGGAATATTGGGTAGATGACACCTGGGACAGCTCTAACGAGGATTTTATTTTTCAGCCTGCCGGGACAAATATTGATGCCGGCTATTGCTATGTGATCAACCATCAGGGTTTTTTCGGATATTTTGACGGGTATGAGGATATGCCTTACTTTGTGCATGTCAAAAAACCGGAAAAGTTTTATGGGGCAACGGCTTTAAAACTGACCAATACTTCTAAAAAAGAAGACTTGTTCTTTGCCGCCAATTATGCCGAGCTAGTGGACAGCCCGGTTATGTATTCCAAGCCGGATACCTTGAGCTTTGCAATGGGGAACGCAAAGGTTAATATTGCCATATATTCCGAAAGTAAAAAAGTATCGGCACAGAAAGTCCGGGACATTATTCAACCGTTGTCAGCGGCTTTTACGTCTTTTTTTCAAACCATGCCTGTGGAGGAATATTCGTTTATAATGTATTTCTCAAAGTCAAGCTCGCAGAAGTTTGTAGGAAACGGAGGGTACGGAGCGTTGGAGCATTCCTACTCGTCTTTTTATTATTTACCTGAAATCAACAACCAGGAAGCCTTGAGCTCGATGGTATTGGATGTCGCTTCTCATGAGTTTTTGCATATTCTCACCCCTTTACATTTACACAGTAATTTGATTGAGAAATTTGATTATCACAACCCCGTAATGTCCAAACACCTATGGTTGTACGAAGGCGTAATCGAATACTTTTCTCATCTGATCCAACTGAAAAGCGGAATCATTTCCGAAGAAGAATTTCGTGAGGTGATAGGCCGCAAAGTCAGAGCCAGCGCTTCCTATACCACAGGCTCTTTTACCGAGATGAGTAAGAATATTCTGAAAGAAAGCTATCAAGCCCAGTTTTCGAATGTGTATAACAAAGGCGCGTTGTTAGCATTTCTGATGGATATCCGTTTGTTGGAACTTAGTAAGGGAAAACTTAGCTTACGCAAATTATTATTAAGTCTGACAGATAAATACGGGCCTCAAAAGCCGTTTGAAGAAGAAGTGCTTTTCGATGAGTTAGTGGCCCATTCCTATCCGGAAATGAAAGACTTTATCAGCCGCTATATCGAAAAAGGAGAAGCATTACCGCTACACGAGTATTTTGGCAAAATCGGGTGGGATTATCATTCTTTGGTGGAAACGGAAGAAAAGACGTTTGGGGTAATCGAATTTGACTTCGATCAAACGATGGGACAGTATAGAGTGGCTCATTTGGACCCCAGCCTGAATTTATTTAAAATCAAAACCGGAGACCGGATTTTACAAATCAACGGACAAAACTTAACCAATACCAATGCCGAGGAGTTGCTAAAGAGTGTATTGTATCCCAATAGCTTTGAGGAAGTGAAAATGACCGTGGAACGACAGCAACAGACCCTTGAACTCAAAGCCCGGCCTATGGCGATCATGACAGAAAGGGAGCATATCTTAATGAAGAAAAGTAATTCATTAGGGGAAGAAGATGCCATAAAAAAGCGGATATTGGGAGGGAGTTATTTATAAGTATAAAATAAAGCCTTGTTTTTACCATCAAAATAGAGCTAATTTGCGGAATCTATGGAAAGGTGCTTGCAATAAAGTCCAAGTGACGGGCTTCTCGCAGAAGACTCTGCCGGATGGCCTTAAACGAAATGTAAAATATGCGATTAGCCTCTGTAGAAGGATCATTGTCCAAACGGAATTAATTTCTGCATCACTTGGATTTTATGGTCATTTTGACCTAGTTTTGAAGAGAATTTTTTGAATATCTGATAATAGTCTATAAAAATGAACATTCACGAATATCAGGCGAAAGAGACCTTAAAAAAATATGGCGTTGCTATCCAGGAAGGGATCACAGCGGATACGCCCGACCAAGCCGTAGAGGCAGCAAAAGCATTAACCGAGCAGACCGGTACGCAGTGGTGGGTGGTAAAAGCTCAGATTCACGCGGGTGGCCGTGGTAAAGGTGGCGGAGTAAAACTGGCCAAGTCTATCGATGACGTGAAAGAAGTGTCCAGCCAGATTTTGGGCATGCAACTGGTTACCCCACAAACCGGACCGGAAGGTAAAAAAGTGCATAAGGTACTGATTGCCCAAGACGTGTATTATCCCGGAGAAAGTGAGCCCGCAGAGTTTTATATGTCTGTGTTGTTAAACCGGAATACCGGTCGCAACATGTTGATGTACTCTACCGAAGGAGGAATGGATATTGAAGAAGTAGCTGAAAAAACACCTCACTTAATCTTCAAAGAAGAAATCGATCCGAAAGTAGGCTTACAAGGATTTCAAGCTAGAAAAGTTGCTTTTAACTTAGGTTTGAGCGGCAAAGCTTTTAAAGAGATGGTGAAGTTTGTGATGGCTTTATACAAAGCGTACGAAGAAACGGATTCAGCTCTGTTTGAAATCAATCCGGTATTGAAAACTTCTGACGATAAAATCATCGCAGTAGATGCCAAAGTAAATCTTGACGATAACGCTCTGTACCGTCACAAAGACTTGGCAAATATGCGGGACATCAATGAAGAAGATCCTACCGAAGTAGAAGCTGGCGAAGCAAACCTGAACTATGTGAAGCTGGACGGAAACGTAGGCTGTATGGTGAATGGTGCCGGATTGGCAATGGCGACCATGGATATGATTAAATTATCCGGAGGTGAGCCTGCAAACTTCCTGGATGTAGGAGGTACTGCCAATGCACAAACCGTTGAAGCAGGTTTCCGTATTATCTTGAAAGACCCGAATGTAAAAGCCATTTTGATCAACGTATTTGGTGGAATTGTGCGTTGCGACCGGGTAGCGCAAGGTGTAGTAGATGCTTATAAAAACATTGGCAATATTGATATTCCAATCATCGTGCGTCTGCAAGGAACCAATGCCGAAGAAGCGGCTAAGTTGATTCAGGAATCAGGGTTGAAAGTGACTTCCGCGATCTTGTTGAAAGATGCCGCTGCGAAAGTAAAAGAAGCTTTGGCATAAGCCGTCTTTTCACCGGACCTAGGCTTTAGGAGGCCTCGCTGGAGAAATCCGATAAGTCCTTCCGGAAATAAAATATATCTACGGCCTGTTTGTCTGGTAAAGGCAAACAGGCTTTTTTGTTGCAGGATAAGCAATCCTGCAAAATCATTTGTGTCGGAGTTTATGAAAATGTTTTTACGACTTCTTCTTTTCCCTTTTGCCATATTGTACCGGGGCTTGACCGGCTTCTATCATTATTCGTATGATAAAGGCTGGAAGCCTTCCATTGAATTTGATCTTCCGGTGATCAGTGTGGGAAATATCACCGTAGGAGGTACGGGCAAAACGCCTCATATCGAATACTTGATTCGCTTGTTAAAAGACAAATACTCCTTGGCAACGTTAAGCCGGGGATACAAGCGGAAATCCAAAGGTTTTTTAATGGCCGGAGAACAAAGCTCTGCAAAGGAGATGGGAGACGAGCCGTATCAGTTTTATGCGAAATACGGAAAGGAAATACATGTGGCTGTAGGAGAGGAGCGGGCAATGGCTATTCCTGCTATTTTGAATGCGGTGGAAGATATACAATTGGTGTTGTTAGACGATGCTTTTCAACATAGAAAGGTCAAGCCGGGTTTGAATATTTTATTGACGGACTATAAGCGGCCTTTTTACGATGATTTCCTGTTGCCGGCAGGGCGTTTAAGGGAAAGGCGTGACGGGGCAAAAAGGGCCGATATGGTGATCGTATCCAAATGTCCCGATAAGTTGCCAGAACAGGAACGGGCACAGGTCTCGAAAAAAATACAACCTTATACACAGCCTGATACTCCTGTGTATTTTACCGGGTTGAAATACACCACTCCCTGTTCATTAAAGGAAAAGGATTCCGGAGAAAGCTTTAAAAATATCCTGCTATTGACGGGGATTGCCCATACGGAACGCTTGGTGGAAGATCTACAAGAGCAATATACCATTGTAGAGCACCTCAAGTACCGGGATCATGCCGAGTATACTCCATCCTTATTGAAAAGTATTCGGACAAAATACCAATCTTTAAAGGAGAAGTTGGGTGATTTGGTCATCCTCACTACGGAAAAGGATGCGGTCAAACTTCAGGACTCGTCATTAGATACTTTTGTAAGTGATTTGCCCTTTTATTATTTGCCTATAGAAGTATATTTTCTGCAAAACGGAGAGCAGTTTGATGCCCGTGTGCTGAAATATATCGAAGGAGAAAGAAGCAAGGAAGCCTAGCCTATTCAGGGCTTCCTGATTATCAATTCTCTGATTTTGACTATCCGTTTATTTTGCTGCTGCCCTTCGTAGTCGGTCGTTAATGGCCCTGCCCAAGTCCTTTTCGGGAAGGAGTTCGGTAAGAATGACGTCCAACGGGAGTTGGTCCAATTCTCTTAAGGTGGCAAATAACTTCTGAGCGGCTTCCGCATAATCCCCTCTTTCCGATAGCACGATTTCACAATGCTGCTCTTGGGTTTTGTAGTGCTTTTTAAAGGAAATAATCCCTACTTTTTTATCCTTATAGGAGTTTAAAAGGGTCGGAATATCGCCTAAAAGAATGGGTACATGAGGAGAGTAATGCTTTTTCAACATTCCCGGAGCTGTGGGTTGGGAACTGGAATGCTCCTTGACCTTGACAGGGCCGATCAACTGTTCGATCATCTCCACAGATACTCCGCCTTTTCGATACACGGTCGGAATGCCTTCCGGAAATCCCACAATGGTAGATTCGATTCCTACAGGACACTCTCCGCCATCCAGAATATATGCAACCTGCTCGCCCAGGTTTTTATAAACATGCTGAGCTGTAGTAGGACTGACATAGCCGAAAGGATTGGCACTGGGGGCCGCCAATGGAAAATCCAGTTGCTGTAATAATTGTAAGCTTAAAGGATGCCGGGGGATGCGAACCGCTACCGTATCCAATCCGCTGGTGACCAAATCCGGAACGATTGTATGCCTTGGTAAAATCAAGGTAAGGGGACCGGGCCATAGTTGTTTGGCCAGTTGCTCAGCCTGTTCGGGCATGTTTATGGTAAATTGTCTTACCTTTTCGATCGTATCCGTATGGATAATCAAAGGATCAAATGCCGGGCGTTTTTTTGCCTGGAATATTTTGGCAACGGCCTCCGGGTTCAACGCATTACCCGCCAGCCCGTACACGGTTTCCGTAGGGATGGCGACTAATTTTCCTTCGGTTAACAAACGATGTGCCCGTTCCAGGTCGGTTCCGATTTTTTCGCCTGAAGAGTTGTGTTTACCGGTCATACCAGCTATCTCTTTTACTAATTTTCAAATCTTGCAAAATACTGGATTTTACAGCAATATCAATGTTGTAGGAAGTCCGCGGGCCGAATGGGATCCAATTGAGGGACATTTGCCAACAGTGTAAGTCCCGGTGGATATTGATGGATGTAAAGGCCAAATCTTTTTCTTTAAAATCATAGCCGGAGCGAAAGCCTACCTTCCACTTTTCTGTCAAGCTAATATCTCCGCTAAAGTTCAAGGTCTGAACGGTATTCGGGTCTTGCAAACCCGTCCGGGACGAACTGATGGTGTAATTTACACTCAAACTCCAAGGGATGTTAAAATCTACATATCGCTCGGGGTTGTTCATAATATCCCGCATCACCGGATTGTCTTCGTTTTTCCTTTCCTGATCTTTTTGCTTTTTGGATTTGGGAGGTTGGAAACGGGTGGTTACCCCAAGGTTGACCCGGCTGACTCGCCCCAGGCCTTGCCCTTCGTCCCACATCAATTTATCTACCCTTCTGGAACCGGTGATTTTTCCGGTGATCGGATCCGTCTTGGTTATTTCGTATACATAAGGGTCCAATGTACCTCCGAAGTTGACATTAAATCCACGCCAGTTGGGGAAGATATCTCCGAACAGAGTTGTCCGCGCACTAAAGCTGATATTGCTAAGTTGGAAGGAATCCCGGGCAAAATCATAAGAACCCCGGATATTCAAACTTTGCAAAATAGGAATTTTCTTATATTTCTGTGTGCTATCGTTCTTGGTGCGTACTTTGGCTTCCAATTGGTTGGATAAACCGAACGACATACTTTTACTTTCGCCTAAACCGGGACTTCCGAAAATCCCTCCCTGAAAGCGGGACACTCTGCGGATGGTGCCTTCTTTGTCCACCTGCACATCCTGATAGTAATCAAAATCGGGAGTACTGAAATCCGGCCGGTAACTAAAAGAGACGGTAGGCGTGAACATATGCCGGATTCTGAAATCGCCTTTAAATTCATAGAAAGCATAAAAGCGGGTTTGCAAACTGGCTGAGGTACTGAATTCGTACGCTCTGCTAAACTCATTCTCCTCCTCGACTACTACGGCATCCAGTTCGTCTACCCATGTGTAGTTGTATCGTCTGGGGTACCAATATTCCGTATAATTGATGCTGGGAGACAGTGTGAAATAACTGATGTTAATTGAAGTCGACAATGGAATACTATGTCTGGCTCCGTATTCCATGTTATCCAAAACACCCGTAAAGTTGCTGAAAAAGTCAATGGTATCCTCTTCAAAGTCATTCTCTTGCTCCAGGTCCACTACTTCAAAGCCAAAGCTTCTCCGTTTTGCCAGGTTGTTGGTCAATTCCCCTTTGGCTTGCCCGGAATAACTAAAGCTGGTCTGGGTAATGAAGTTCTTTTTTCCTCCCCCTCCCTTTTTACGGAAAGGATATACCCGGTTCATGTTGAGGGATATATCCGGAGTAACGTTGACAATTTCGGTGCGGACGTTCTGGTTGTGCCGTAAATTGACCCCTAAAGAACCGAAAGAACCCAAGGTCCTGCTATAACTGATATTTGAGTTAAAGGCCGGATTTACATAGTTATCAAAGTTTACGGAGTTGTTCTGGTTATAGGTACTGGTACCGGCATTGACACTGGCCGAGAAGCGGCTGGCCCCCTTGGTTTGAGGTGAGTGGTTCCAACGGATCCAGTAATCATTGGTGATGGCTTTGCTGAAATCGTCCTGTTCCCTGACAACTTTTCTGTAACTGAAATTTAAGCCTCCGGAGTATTTATAGCGTTTCCGGTAGCGGGAATCCAGCGTCAATCCCCAACCTCCCAGAGTGTAAAATTCAGTGGTCATGCTTAAATCCACATAATCGCTCAAGGCAAAATACAAGCCGCCTCCTCTAAGGTAAAATCCTCGATCCTGGCTTTCTCCGAAGTCCGGGAAGATCAATCCGGAAGTGCGTTCGTTTTTGGCCGGGAACATTCCGAAAGGAAAACCTAATACCGTGGGTATTCCGTTGAGTTCCATATTAAAAGGCCCGGAAATGACATAGCGGTCCGGAGCGACTTTCAACCTTCTGGACCGGATGCCGAAGTGAGGGTGAACTAAATTACAAGTAGTATAAATGGCACCTCGCATAAACATCTCATCATTATCCATCTTTTTCACCCGTTCTCCCTGAATATATCCATCGCCTTGTTCGGTGACAATACCACTGATGATTCCTTTTTTGGAAGCAAAGTTGTATGTCATCTCTTTGGCGTTATAGGTCACGCCTTGTTCGGTGAAAATCGGTTCGCCTTGCATGGTTCCGGTGGAGTCGGCTACGCCTCTGGCCACTACCGTTTTCGAGTTCATATCCACTTCGATCTCGGCGGCTTCCAAGGTCAAATCTCCGTATTTTACCTTGGCATTCCCGTACAAAAAGGTTCTTTGCTTTACGACATCGTAGATGATAGAATCTTCGGCAGAGTAATCGATAGTGGTTTCAATATCTCCCTTTGGGCTGGGTTGTAAAGTATCTGTCACTACCGTGTCCGGCAATATCGTATCTGCCAAAACAGGTACAGGACTGGGAGTGAGTGAGTCATTTGCAGGAGTGATTGAAGGAATTGAATCAAATTTCACTTCTGTGTTCTGTGCATATGCCAGGTCAATTCCCAATATCCAACAGATGATAAGTAGTAATATAGCAGGTCTCAAGATCAATGTTGACTTTTCAGATTTGTTTCTTTTTGCCTTTTTTTGTGCAAAGTTAGTTTTTAAGATATATATATTGAATAAGATGTATGCATAATATCTCCATATTTTTTTTAATCGTGTTTGGATGGAGCTTAAGCGCTTTTTCTTTACCGGATACTCCCCCTGGAAAAATTACTACGATTGTGATAGATGCCGGCCATGGTGGTAAAGACCCCGGTACGATGGGAACATTTACTAAAGAAAAGGACATTGCTTTTAACATCGCCATTCAGTTGGGTAATTTGATCCGAACCCATTACCCGGACATCAACGTAGTTCAGACTCGCTATGACAAAGACAAATTTGTCAGCCTATATGACAGAGCAAAAATTGCAAATCGCTTAAATGCCGATCTATTTATTTCCATTCATTGCAATGCCAGTTCCAATAGCAAAGCACAAGGCACGGAAACGTATATCATGGGCTTGGGAGCTTCGGAAGACAATATGGAAGTGGCCAAAAGGGAAAATTCCGTGATTTTTCAGGAACGCAACTATCAAAAAGTTTATGGTGGGTTTGACCCGAACTCTCCCATGACGCATATCTTGTTGGCCAATTACCAACATGCCTATCAAGAAAGTAGCTTGCTGATGGCAGAAAAAATCGAGGAACAATTTGCTTCGAAGCAACACCGGATTAGCCGGGGGGTAAAGCAAAATACATTTATCGTGTTGGCCAAAACCTCTATGCCCAGTGTATTGGTGGAAGTGGGCTTTTTGAGTAATGAAGAGGATGAAGCATATTTGAGTAGTGATTTGGGACAAGGATACACCGTGGCGGCCTTGTACCGTGCCTTCCGGGACTATAAAAAATCCATCGAAGAGAATTTGGAATAAGATTTACAGTTACTGGTGAGCCTGTACTAAAAAGTCAAAAGTACATAAAATACCACGAAGGTTCTAAGCCACTAAGATTTGTAAATCTATGAGTTATAATTTGTTATTTTTGTGTGAATCTTAGTGGTTTTGTACCTGTATACTGACTTAACTTAAACCGCTTTGTTTTTGCTACGGCTTGATATTTATCCCTTTTGCCAAGGCGGGTAAAGGCCAGGCGTTTTTTAAATTTTGATATCTTTTTACATTGTTCATCTCAGGGCTTCCCTTGTTCATCGAATTCTTTTTATCTTTACCACCGCTTAATAATGGGATGCGTGAAAGGAGGTAGAATGATACAATTTTGGACGAATTTATAAAATAATTTATGGCGTTATCAAAAGAAGTAAAAGTAGGTCTTCTCAGTGTGGTATCCTTAACGGTATTTTATCTGGGCTTTAAGTTTTTAACGGGCGTGGAGCTGTTCTCTTCTTCCAGGGTATATTATGCGGTGTATGACAATATTGATGGTTTGCAAGTGTCTAATCCGGTGATTATTAATGGTTTGAATGTGGGAAGAGTCAGTGGGATAGAAATTTTGCAAGATCAGAATAATCGTTTGAAGGTGGGCCTGGAAGTGAATGAGGAAATTAAAGTAACCAAAAACTCCAAAGCTTTATTAACGGATAACGGCCTGTTGGGAGGAAAAAGCATAGAGTTAAAGTTGGCTCCCGGTGATTCTTATCTGGAAGTAGGGGATTACCTTATTGCCGAAAAGCCCAAAGGATTTGTAGGGGTGATGAAAGAAAAATCGATGCCGGTATTGGAAAATGTAGACTCTTTGTTAGCAAATTTCAATGAATTGGCCAGTAAGATCAACGGAATGAGTGGGAAAATAGAAGGGACCCTGACAAACCTGGAAAGCTCTACCGGACAGTTGGACCAACTTCTGCGACAAAATAGTGCAACCCTACACCGTAACTTGTTGAAATTTGATTCCATCAGCAGTACTCTGTTGGTGACTTCCCGTCAGTTGCCTCCTTTAATGGAAAAGTTAAATACCGTGGCGGACTCTGTGAGTACGATGGAGGTAAAAGCCTTGGTGCGAAATACCAATCACCTGATGGTAGAAATGAAACAAACAGTGAAGGCGATTAATAAGGCGGAAGGCTCTTTGGGCTTGTTGATCAAAGATGATTCCCTGTATCGAAATATGAACCGGACCATGCAAGACTTAGACAGCTTGTTTATCGATATGAAAACCAATCCCAAACGTTATATCAATATTTCCGTATTCTAAGCTTATTGCATAAGGAAAGTAAGCGCATTCCTTTTCAAAATACGTGAAATAGAAGGCTTTGGCCTTTTTAATAAACTAATGGTGTATGGATCCGGTAACAAAGTTGTTTATTGTAGGTGTGGGGGTTGTAGTCCTGATTGTACTGATCAAATTTGCCAAGGCTTTGATCAAGGGAGTGGCTTTTATCGTTTTGCTTGGCTTGGCATACCTTCTCTTCATGAAAGACGGTTCGTTAAAAGTGGTGGAGGAAAAAGGAATGAAAATGCTCTTTAACGAATATTCGTGGACAGAACTGGAAGCTATGTGCACCGAAGAGCAGGAAACGGTCAAATGTGATTGCATCGTCACTCCGGTAAAGGAAGATTTGAGAGCCCGCTTTTCCAGAAGAAAGTTGAAAAAATTAAGTGAAGATCCCGAACTTGTGAAAGCCGAAATTAAAATCAGTTTACAAAACCGGAAAAAAGATATTCAGCAATGCCTGATTGCGAAAAACAGCGAAACCTTGTTGCGGACAATGGAAACAGTGTGGGGTGCTTTGGAGCAGGTAAGAGAGCAATAGTCCGGAAAGGGGGGCTTTTTAGATACAGTTAAAAAAGAGGAAAGTGCTGTTAATCAGCACTTTCCTCTTTTCCATTGTCAGAACTGAATTTTTTATAAGCAGTAATTATGTCTTTTACCAATCGGTGCCGGATCACATCTTTATGGTTTAGCTTAACAATACTGATGCCCGGAACATTGTCCAATACCTTGACGGCTTCTATCAATCCCGACTTGAATGATTTAGGCAAATCCACCTGCGAGATATCTCCGGTAATAATCATTTTCGAATCAGGTCCCATCCTTGTTAAAAACATTTTCATCTGCATCGGAGTCGTGTTTTGGGCTTCATCCAGCAAAATGAACGCTTTGTTCAAGGTTCGTCCGCGCATATACGCTAAGGGAGCAATTTCGATGACATTATTTTCCAGGTAATATTTCAGCTTTTCCGAAGGAATCATGTCGTGCAAGGCATCGTAGATAGGACGCAAGTACGGATCGATCTTTTCCTTCAGGTCGCCCGGCAAAAAGCCCAGGTTTTCTCCGGCTTCTACGGCAGGCCGGGTAATGATGATTTTTTTGACTTTCTTGTTTTTTAAAGCTCGCACAGCCATGGCCACGGAAATGTAAGTTTTCCCTGTACCTGCCGGCCCCACTGCAAAGCACAAATCATCTTTGAAGGCCGCATCCACCAGGCGTTTCTGGTTTTCGGTTTTCGGGCGGATGGCCATTCCCTTAGTGCCGTAGATCAGTATTTCGTCCTTAATTTCCAACTCCTGGTTTTGGTACTCCCGTTCCATATAATTTTGGATATGTTCACGGGTAAGCTTCCCATATTTGTGGTAATGGGCCAGTAAGTCATTAAAAGTGTTGTTGATCTTGATGATTTCAGGACCACTGCCTTGAATCCTGATTTCATTGCCACGGGAGATGATTTTGCTTTTGGGAAAAGCAGAGGAGAGCTCTTTGATGTTGACGTTTTCTACTCCTAAAAAATCGACTAATGAAACGTCTTCCAGACTTATAACTTTTTCTACCAAATGCTTTATCGTTTTAATGAATGTTATGTTCTTTTTTTGAGCCTTGTGAATAGACAAAGGCTGTTCTAATCATGTGCAAGGGCACCTTCAAAAGTTTATAGCAAACCTCAAAAGGAAGAATCCCCGGGTATTTTTCTCTAACCTCATTGATCAGTTATCAAAAATAATGGATTATTGTGGCATTTTTAATATTCCTGCCGAATAAACTTCAGTTTGTTCTCCGATAGGAAAAAAATGAACTTGTCTTTCCTGAAAAAACGAAAATCCGTATTAATAAATTCTTTGCGATTCTACTCCGGAATACAGCAGCTTCAATTTACAAAGAAGTGATGATAGCCTACAAGTTGTAGGGGGATAAAGAGGCATTGAATTAAAAAAAAGCTCAGAAGAAACCGTAGTATTATTTATTGATGTTTTTAGCGACTTGTTCCTCTAGGTCAACAATGTCTTGTTCGGGAAGAACCAAATCTTTAATACTTAGAGCTTGCAAACGGCAGGATTGAAAGAATAAACGGTTTACTGTGATCAAGTCTGTGATATCAATTTGACTATTGATTTTATTCAAATACACAGCCTTCAAACTTGAATGGATGTTTTTCTCATTGGAAGCTTCAATTTTCTCTAGGCTTTTGGACAACAAACTCACCTGTTCGTCAGAATGGTCGAGTTGAATAGTCTGATGAAGAGTGGTGTAAATTTGTTCCAGTCGTTTGATGAATTGATGGTGTTTTTTACGCAAATAAACAGAATCTGCAATTCGCAATTCTTCAAAATTATGCCGGATATCTTTAAAATTTTTGGTGGCATTTAGTATTCTACGGCCTGCATGCAGATACCGTTCGAGTTCATCTTCATGCCTTGACGAAAGGGTGGTTTTCCGGATTTGGGTGGCATAGGCGATGATTTCGGCATAAAGGATTTTAAGATCAAAGTACAGCGTCACAGGAGGTGTTTTGCTACAGTACACGCTTTTGGCATATCGTAAGCCTTGGTAAAAATCGTTTGCAGGGATGTGGATGATCTTGAGGTTGTGAACCATGGAGAGCTCCAAAAGGTGCAGGGTTTCTTTACGCAAAGCTTCCAGCCCGGCTTCCACGACTTCCGGAGTCGATTGATCAATAAACAAAGGAGTCAACACATTTTTAGGAATGAAAATTTTACAGAGAAATTGATTAAATAACTTGAGAAAGGGTAGAAATACCAACACTCCTATGAGGTTGAATACCGTGTGATAAAGGGCAATGCTGAGCACGGGGTTTTGCTCCGCATCGATCAGTAAGCCGAGAAGCATTTCTATTGGACGAAAGAAGATAATGGCCCAAACGGCTGTGAAAATATTAAAAAACAGATGACTGAAAGCCGTTCGTTTTTTGAAGGCATTTCCGGCTATAGCACCCAAAATAATGGTGATAGTCGTGCCGATATTTGCTCCGATCACCAACATGATGGCTTCTGAAAAATTGATCAGTTGGTTGTGAAAAACGGTCATCGCCATGGCGATGGTAGGAGCGCTGGATTGCATGATACCACTTAAGACAATGCCTGCCCATAAGTACAATGCCGTATGATATTGAGGAAGCTCGCTGGGGTGAATGGTTTGGGTGAGTTGTTCGACACTTTCTTTCATAAAGCTCAAACCCAAAAATAACAGGCCAAAACCCATGAAGAATTTAGCAAAATGACTGATTTTCTGTTGTTTTTGGAAGAAAATCAAGAGGAAACCACTAACGGCAACCAAAGGTAAGGCAAAGCTTTCGATTTGAAACTTAAAACCCAGAAAGGCCACAATCCAAGAGTTTAGTGTGGCCCCGATATTTATCCCCAAGATGACGCCAATGGCATGCGGAATACGTAACAAACCGGCTCCTACAAATGCCAAGACGATTAAGGAGACGGCCGAGCTGCTTTGTAAAATGCCTGTGAGTAAAAACCCACTGAGTAGGGCTTTGAAAACATTGTCGGTATATACCCGGATGATTTTTCTTAAGGTGCTTCCGGAAAGCTTTTTGATCGCTTCTTCCATTAAAATAATGGAAAAGAGAAATATCCCTATCCCTCCGCAAAATCGCCCTATATCGAAATCAAAATCCATCTTTCGAAGTAATTTCCTGCCAGGAGCAACGCTATGCGAATGCTCTGAAAAGAATATGAACTCGTCAAGTCAGTAGCGTTCGATACATCGTTTTAAAAAGAGCAAAAAATGCCTGTGTTCCATTTATTTTAGAACAACTCCTGTAATAAAGGAAGGATATTACTTCGGCTCTTGGTTCCGAAACAATGCTGAAAACATCAAGTATATTTTCGGATATTCAGTTCTTTACCATATTGCATTGCCTGTATTATTTTTCATACAACTCAATGGGCAAGTCGTCCGGGTCGGCCAGAAAGGTAAAACGCTTAGCGGTATGTTCGTCTGTGCGGATGGGCTCGGTGTCTACCTGTTTTTCAGTGAGCCATCCGATGGCGCTTTCCAGGTGGTCCACTTCAAAAGCCAGGTGCCTGAGCCCTGTGGCTTCCGGACGGGAAACGCGTGGAGGAGGTTGGGGAAAGGAAAATAATTCAATTGCATACTGGTCGCCCAGTGCCAGGTCGAGTTTATAGGAGTCCCGTTCCTTCCGGTACACTTCACGAATGATTTGCAAACCCAATATTTCCGTATAGAATTTTTTGGAAACGGCATAATCGGAACAGATAATAGCGATATGATGAACTTTGTTTAGCTGAAGCATAGGGGGTGAATCCAATAATAAATAAGGGTAAATTTACGGGTCTTGGAGAAGAATGTTAGGGATTCTAAAAGTAAACCTAAACCTGAAGGAGGGGTTTAACAATTGAATACTGATGAAGAATTTAGCCCCCCTTCAGGATGAAATAAAGGATTAATGGTTGATCAATCCTTTTCATTTCACCCCGATGGGGCTATGATTTTTTTATATTAATCAAAGGGCTATACCCTTTTGCTAGGGAATGATGCCCTTTCAGGGCTAAGTTTTGGATAAAATTAATAAGCCACGGTAAACCGTTTGCGGATAAATTGTCCTTTTTCCAATTCATCCAAAAAGGCTACCGCCAAGTCTTCTACAGACAGAATGCTTCGCTTGTTTTTATCGAATACCGGATTGTCCAAACCGGTGCGGTACGTTCCTTTTCGTTCTCCAGAGGTTCCGGTAATGGCTATTTTCATGTGAATGATTGATTTATGAATTAAAAATTTTAACGGAAGTCATTGTTAAAGAACCCGCCTGACAGTGGTCGTTGAAAAAGGCCACTTCGTCTTTATCGCCTTGTAAAGCCAAGGTGTAAAGCAGGGGATAGTAGTGGTCGGGGGTAGGAATGGCCAGTTTGGCAGCTTCCCCGAGCCTTTGATAATCAATCAGGGCCTGGTGGTTTTTCCCTGCAATATGTTTTTTGAATAGGTCATTCATTTCTTGGGCCCAGTCATACCCATAATGAGCTTCCTCAAGTTTGTCCCAGGCGAGCAGGCGCAGGTTATGCACCATATTGCCACTGCCGATGAGGAGTACCCCCTTCTTGCGCAAAGCTTGTAACTCTTGGGCCAAGGCATAGTGATAGCTGGCGGGCTTGTGGTAGTCGATACTTAACTGTAATACAGGAATATTGGCTTGGGGATACATATGGCGGACTACCGTCCAGGTGCCGTGGTCCAGGCCCCAGTCATGATCGAGGCCCACTTGAGTTTGTTGCACCAGGTTGACCGTTTCTTGGGCCAATGCGGGACTGCCGGGGGCCGGGTATTGCACTTGGTACAAAGCTTCTGGAAACCCGCCAAAATCATGGATGGTTTTGGGTTGGGGCATGGCCGTAATATGAGTACCCTTGGTGAGCCAATGGGCCGAGATACATAGGACAGCTTGGGGTTCCGGGATTTCTTTGCCCAATTGGGCCCAATACCGGCTATTTTCATTGTCTTCAATGCCATTCATGGGGGAGCCATGACCTATAAAAAGCACGGGCATCGATTTGCCTTGTTCCGGCAAACTTTGGGTAAATTTATTGAATGATCCTAAGGTTGACATGGCAGCAATCCCTCCCAGGGTTTTGATAAAATCTTTTCTGTTCATCAGGTTACTTCTGTAAGATTTACTATTATTTGTAATAAATTTCACTACAGTTTTAAGCAAAAAGAGAACCTGATTAATCAGGCATAACTTGGTGGATTTACAAATAAATTAACCGAAAATCCAATAACTGTACAGGTTGCTCTTTCCAATGGCCTGTGATAAACAGAAGTTATAAATCGTGTTATACTGTAATTTAAATCATTACAATACAAAGATAAGTTGCTGGCTGGTAATTATGCAAATTAATTGTAATAAAATAAATTATAGTTTTGTTTTATTGCAATTAATAATTTGATAATCAATTGTTTGTTTTTTTGTCTGGAGGTTTTCTCTGGCATTGAACCACTTCATATCATTACTCCATTCAAACCTAACCTTCATTCCTTCAACCCTTCATTCCCTCAATCCCTCAATCCTTCCACTTTTTGTCGGCATGATACAAAACTCCCCAGTCGAAGGGCGACCAAATGGAAGTAGGGACTTGAGCGGCTTTTAAGGCATTGTTTACCCAGCAGTTACAGGTATTGATAAAAGAATAATGCCCTTCGGCTTCGTAAAACACATCGTTGTAAAAGTAACCGGGCTCTTTGATTTTGATAAATTCCCCTTGCGCATTCTGTGTGAAAGTCGCTTGTATATAGGCATTGAGTTGCTTCAATTGCTCCGGGCATAAGGCAATGTATTTCCAGTCCTGGTGTGTTGCACGGTAATAGGTAAGGTGTAAGGTGGTTTCACTGGGGAAAAACAAAGCATTGCAGGCTGTGGAAAAGGTAAGGTCTTGCCAGGTGGGAGTGTTGAGGTAAAAGCCTTTATCTCCCCAGCCAAAAGCGACATAGGCTGTTTCGGGGCTCAGGTGGAGGTTTTGTTGTAATAACGCGGATAATTGTTGCCTGGAAAGTATTACATCCAAATGCACTCCGTTGGAGGTGACATAGATGCCCTGTGTTTGCGGGCATGTGGTAGGTTCGGGTTGGGTAGATAAAAAAGAGAGCAAAAAGGCGCTGAACAAGTAGAAGAGTAGCGATGCCATACAGAAAAGTCCAAAGCGCTTAAGGTAAAGGATTATTTTTTTCATGAGGGGGTAATGTCGATAATGTTTGCTTCTGTTTTTACATTGGGTTTGTCTTCTTGGGTATCAGCCAGTTTGTACAACAAAGGTTGTAATTTATGATCAATTTAAAGAAACCCCTATTGAATGAATGTGTGAAATAGCGAATGAGTGAGTGAAAACCAAAGAATGATACGATTCATTTCATTCATTAAAGATCAAAAACATCTCCCCGAAACGCGAATGTTATTATAGTAAAGCTGGAAAAGGTTCTTCGATTTTTTCCCTTTTGTTATCTGCCCGTTAATGCTTTTTTTAGGGACTACTTGTTAAATTTAGAAAATTATTTTTACGATCAGGTTTCTGATTCATTCAATCATAAACAAGTAGTATTTAACCTCAATTGTAAATTGTATTTATGAAAACACCTACTAACTCCACGGACAGGCGCAGTTTTTTGCGTAAATCCGTTCAAGCAGGTCTGATGGGAACTGCGGCCACTTGTCTGCCGACACTGGGTTATTCAACAGCCCACCTTACTGAAACTCCGCATCCCGAAAAAGGCCACGTTTTCTTAACGACTCCGTATCTGCAAAGCCCGGAGCCTACAGCCATGACGGTGATGTGGATTACCAACCAATTGTCTTACAGCTGGGTGGAGTTTGGAGAAAGTCAATCCTTGGGAAGCACCGTTCACGAGGTGAAAGACGGCTTGGTGAGTGCTTACAACCGGATCAATTGCATTGTTTTGAAAGGGTTAAAACCCGGTAAAAAATATTACTACCGGATTTTTTCCAAAGCGATTGAAGAGTTTCAACCCTATAAGCTTACGTATGGTGAAACGATTCAAAGTGAAGTACTCAGTTTTACTACGCCTGATCCATCGGCTGCGGAGGTTTCCTGGCTGGTCATGAACGATATTCACGACCGTCCACACTCTATCCCTCACTTAATGAAACTCAACCAAGAAGACCCGTTTGACTATGTGTTTTACAACGGGGATATGTTTGACTACCAGGTGGATGAGCAGCAGATGATTGACCATATGTTGGTGCCTTCCATTGAGGTGTTTGCTTCTGAGAAACCATTTATGTTTGTAAGGGGAAATCACGAAACCAGAGGAAAGTTTGCCCGGGGCATACACCATTACTACCGGAACCCCTCCGGTCAGCAGTATTACGCCTATCAATGGGGCCCTGTGCACTTTACTGTGTTCGATACCGGTGAGGACAAACCCGATGACCATCCGGTATATGCCGGTATTGTAGACTTTGATTCCTACCGGGAAGAACAGGCGAAGTGGTTTGAAGAAACGGTAGTAAAAAGTGCGGCTTATAAAAAAGCCAAATTCAGAGTGGTGATGATGCATATCCCGATTTACTATTCCGGTGATTGGCATGGTACCTCGCATTGCCGAACTTTGTTTTCTCCTTTGTTCAACAAATACAAAGTGGACATTTGTCTGAGCGGGCACACTCATAAGTATGGAGTGCATCCACCGGTGGCCGGGCAGCACAACTATCCGATTATCATCGGAGGCGGACCCAAAGAAGGCAACCGTACCTTGATAAAAGTAAAAGCCAATCAAAAACAACTGGAGCTTCGTATGCTGCGGGACGATGGCGAAGAAGTGGGAAGTTACCAATTGCCTTCTTAACCTATCAAAAAGTGTTGAATGTCGAAATCTGACGGCATTCGACACTTTTTCTGCTACCTTTGGGCCTCACTAATTTTTAGCAAAGAGATGGAAGAGCGGATTATATTATCCAAATTTAACGAACACGATTTTGAAAGTTACTATCGTCTGGTAGGGAATGAACAGGTCATGGCAATGGTTACGGAACGGGCCATTCCTACAACAGAGGCCCAGGAAGATTTTCAAAAACTTATACAAACCAATCATCAATACGAAGCCTTTGGCAATTTTAAAGTGTTTTCAAAAGCAACCCAAACCTTTTTAGGCTTGGCAAAACTTGAGTTGTTGTCGGAAGAGAGGGGAGAGGTAGAGCTTGGCTATTTACTATTGCCGGAACATTGGGGGAAAGGTTATGGCAGTGAAATTGCAAAACTTCTGGTCAACCGGGCCAAAGAAAATCAAGCCTTAAAAATCATTAAGGCGATCATCGACCCGAATAATATTGCTTCAAAAAAAATCTTGCTAAAACAGGGATTTGTGTCTGTATTTGTGGGAGACATGGATGGACTGCCAGGAGAAATCCTGGAATTGGCAAAATAAAGAGGCTATTTTGTTGTGGGAGATGTCTTTTTCAGCCCAAAAGGTGATGCTCTGACGAGTGGCGGGAAAAAGCAGAACAACGATGTAATATTCTTACACCTGAGTGTATATTTAAAACCACTGCTTTTAAAAAATAACCATAAATTGGTATAATGTTCTTTGGTGGCTATATTTGGGTAATCTTTTCCTAAGAAAGGCCTCGCTCCAATACGTATATGCAAGGACAGGTGCTAAGCCTTCAAACAACCATTTAATGTTTTGAATTATGGGAATACAAGTAGAAAAAACCGGGAGTGGTAACCGGTACAAGGTGTATATTGACAAAAATACCACGGAAATCGTTGCTACGGTTTATCCTTCCGGGCAACCGGGTCATGCCCAGGCCAAATCCGCCCGTTTGAATATTACCGCACCGGATTTACAATTCGACCTGGAGACATTGCGCTTTCAGGGAGAGAATTTTTTAACAATCACAGAGGGCGATCAGTTACCGGAAAGCGCACTCATCTTCAAAAATCCTTCTCCCCCGGCATGTTATTACGGTACGGAGGACGGGAAAGCTATCCCGGTCAACTTTAGTGCGACCTTGCGCTATACGGGAGAGCAAGACATCGGCAATTCGGATCTGAAAGACGTACGCTTAAAAGCCAAAGTCACTTTGGGAGGAGAAAGTGTGGCAACACTGCTTTACAATAAAAAAGGAAAGAGCGAGCTGAAGGGAGAAGCCGGACTAAAGCTTAAAGAAGTAAAAGACAAGAAAGGGTATTTCGAAACCCAGGGCTGTTTCCATTTGGACCAGCCGGCCATGCCAGCTGCTTGGACAACTCCCCAGCAAGACCGTTACGGCTTTCATATCGAACTCAGCCTTTCCAAGGATGAAGGCGAAACCTGGCTGGAAGAAGAGTTGATCAGTGTCAAAAAAGAGGCTGTGCCGAGATGGTATGTCACTTATAGGCAACCGATAAAGGAGTTTGATTATGATATAAAAAAGTTTTTACCAGAAACCGGTTCTTTGGATGAACGTTGTTTGTATTATAGTTGTAGAAAGGCACATAAAACTCAAAAAAAAGAAGATATTATTCAAAAGATCTGGAAGAAATTCTGTATTCCATATATAGATGAAGAACCGTCAGCTTCTTTGAATACACAAAAAGAATATCCATTAGGTAATCTACTTCAAAGCGATTTTGGGATGGGGCAAGAAAATCAATTGAGTTATTACCATTATGATAAAAAATTTGAGTTGCCAGACAATACACAGGGACTCCTTGATACAAATAGAGGAGATTGTGAGGCTTTTAGTAATTTGTTGAACCGCTGTAATTGGGTACAGGGAATAACTTCTCAAGTACAAACTAAAAGTCTTGGAAAAGATGAATCTATTGGTACTGTCTCTGGAGCCTTGATAAAAGGTTGGAAGTTTTCTGAGAAAGGAACAGGAGATGATCCAGAATACCCTTTTGTCAATGTTTTTAAGAAAACTGTGAACTTTGGAGTGAATTGGTACGGTGTGCAAGGAAATTACTTTTTTGATAAAAAATTAGCGGTAGAAGTGACCCGGGATTGTGAAAGTGAAGATAATTTGGTGGGGCATAACAACTCTTGTCCTCCCGGTGATTTTGGAATTCATTATTTAGTGGAATATAATGGGATATGGTATGATCCTTCTTATGGTAAGACATTTCCTTCTTTTGAGGCCTGGGAAGAGGCCTCTGTTGTAGGATATTATAAAGCTAGGGAAGGTGATAAGTATACACCTGGGGAGATCAGAACATATTGGGAAGTGCAGAAGAAGAAATAACAGCAAAAAATAATACAATGAAAATACAGGTTTTGACCATATTGCTTTGTAGTTGGGTGACTTTAGGAATTTGTGAGGGAAGAAATGATACTTTGAGGTATGTATTGATTGAAGGGGGAAGGTTGTATCACAAAGAAGCTTCACTTTCTATTGACTATAGACCTATAAAGCGTTATTTACTCCATAAAAATAAACAGGTCGCAACAGATACTCTATATAGTTCTCTATTGAGTAGAAATTGGAGTGTATATAATGATTTCCTTTATGAATATAGGGTTAGACCTATGAGAGGGGGGGGGTATCCATACCGGCCTGAATATATTGTTAGCTTATTTCAAATGAATATCCTAAATCCTTTAAGCAGTTTGGAACGACCCAAAGAGAAGTATCGCTGTAGTATTTGTAATGCCTTGAATATATACATGCATTTATTTGGTCCTGATTGGAAGGGTTATTCTAAATATATACAACACAAAGGTAAATTAGTACGTACTGCTGCTTTAATTCCCCGTGGGGAAGCTCGGGCAAAGGATAAATTGACTATGGAACAAGTCAATGCCGATGTGTTCTTTAAGAATGATTCATTGTATTCTTTAGTTTGGGACCCTCAAGGGTTTTATTTGTGGAAGAGTGATAGTCTTTTTGTGAAAAAAGTAAAAGATTGGAAAGTCATCAAGGCCATTACTATCCGGAAGTTGGATTGGGATTACCCACCCATTGCCCGGCTTTCTTTCATAGAGGGAGAAACTTTGTACCGCACCTTGAAAGACCCGGAAATGCTGAAAGGGAATTTCAAGGTCTTTTCCCAGGAAGGAGAAATCTATTTCTTGAATCGTATTTCCGGGAAGTTGTACTGGCTGGCAGCCAAGAAAGTCTACGAACTAGGGGAGGTGGATATGGCAGCCTATCCGGAGTTAAATGAGCGAAAACTCTTTATTGAGAACCGGGATACGGGAGAGCTTGTCTTACTGTCTCCGGTGCGTTGGAAGAAGCGTTTATTCAAATCCGTCCCTCGGCCAAAGGTGAGCGTGATGAGTAAGGAGGAGATAGCTGAGAAGTATCCTATGTTGGCGGGGGAGTGAGTAGCAAATCCTTGATATTTATAGTTCAAATGAAAATACAGGTATTAAGTATTTTACTTTGTGGTTGGGTGACTTTAGGCGTTTGTGAGAGGAGGAATGATAGTTTAGAATATGTATTAATAGAAGGTAAAAAACTGTATACTCAAGAAATTCCACTCTCTACAGGTAGAAAACCTATCAAGCGTTATTTACTTCATAAAAGTAAAGGAGTAGCCACAGATACTCTTTATAGCCCTAAATTAAGTAGAAACTGGACTGTATATAATGATTTTCTTTATGAGTACTGTATTACACCATGGAGAAGTCATACTTATCCATATCGGCCTGAATATATTGTAAGTTTATTTCAAATGAATATCCTAAATCCTTTAAGTAGTTTGGAACGGCCCAAAGGGCAGTATCGCTGTAGTATTTGTAACCCTTTGAATATATACAGGTTTTATTTCAATACGGATTGGGAGGGGTATGGGGAATATAAAAAATACAAAGGAAAACTAGTGCGTACTACTAATAATATTCCTCATGAAGAAGCTAGAGCAAAGGACGAATTGATTATGGAACAAGTGAATGCCGATGTATTCTTTAAGAATGATTCTATGTATTCGTTAGTTTGGGATCCTCAGGGACTGTATTTATGGAGAAGTGATAGTCTTTTTGTAAAAAAGGCAAAAGACTGGAAAGCGATCAAAGCCATCACAATTCGAAAACTGGACTGGGACTTTCCTCCCATAGCCGAATCTCCTTTCAAAAGCCATGGCATTTTGTACCGCACATTGAAAGACCCGGAAATGCTGAAGGGCAATTTCAAGGTCTTTTCCCAGGAAGGAGAGGTTTATTTCTTGAATCGTATTTCCGGGAAGTTGTACTGGTTGGCAGCCAAAAAAGTCTACGAACTGGGGGAGGTGGATATGGCAGCCTATCCGGAGTTAAATGAGCGAAAACTCTTTATCGAGAACCGGGATACGGGAGAGCTTGTCTTACTGTCTCCGGTGCGTTGGAAGAAGCGTTTATTCAAATCCGTCCCTCGGCCGAAGGTGAGCGTGATGAGTAAGGAGGAAATAGCGGAGAAGTATCCTATGTTGGCAGGGGAGTGAGTAGCGAACCCTTAATATTTATCGTTCAAATGAAAATACAGGTATTAAGTATTTTACTTTGTAGTTGGGTGACTTTAGGCGTTTGTGAGGGAAGAAGTGATACATTGAGGTATGTATTGATTGAAGGGGAGAAATTGTATCACAAAGAAGCTGCTCTTGCACCTAATAAAATTCCTATAAAACGTTACTTGCTTAATCAAAACGAAAGAATAGCTACGGATACCCTTTACACAAATATTTTTGGTAGGAACTGGAATATACATAATGATTATATTTATGAATTTAGAGTTACTCCTTGGAGGGGTCACACTTATCCATATCGTCCTGAGTACCTAGTCAGTATGTTTCAAAAGAATGTTTTGAACCCCCGGTATCATACGGAACTTCCCAAAAAGGAACGTAAATGCAGTGTATGCAACCCATTGACAATGTATAGTGGTAGTTTTGATTATGATTGGGAGGGATATGGGGAATATAAAAAATACAAAGGAAAACTAGTGCGTACTACTAATAATATTCCTCATGAAGAAGCTAGAGCAAAGGATAAATTGATTATGGAGCAGGTGAATGCCGATGTGTTCTTTAAGAATGATTCTATGTATTCGTTAGTTTGGGATCCTCAAGGGTTATATTTATGGAAGAGTGATAGCCTATTTGTAAAAAAAATAAAAGATTGGAAAGTCATCAAGGCTATTACTATCCGGAAATTGAACTGGGATTTTCCTCCTTTCGCCCGGCTTTCTTTAAAGAAAGGGGAAAACTTGTACCGTACCTTGAAAGATCCGGAAATGCTGAAAGGGAATTTCAAGGTTTTTTCCCAGGCAGGAGAAATCTATTTCTTAAATCGTATTTCCGGGAAGTTGTACTGGCTGGCAGCCAAGAAAGTCTACGAATTGGGGAAGGTGGATATGGAGAATTATCCGGAGTTGAACGATCGTAAGCTCTTTATCGAAAACCGGGATACGGGAGAGCTTGTCTTACTGTCTCCGGTGCGTTGGAAGAAGCGTTTATTCAAATCCGTCCCCCGGCCAAAGGTGAGCGTGATGAGTAAGGAGGAGATAGCGGAGAAGTATCCTATGTTGGCGGGGGCGTAATTAGTAGAGGTTTGGCTAGACTTTAGCCGTTTAAAGAATCCTCAATAGATAGTTTACCTAGCTCAATTTTATTCAACTGATGAACTTTGCAAGAAGTAAACAGTCTGTAAGGTGTGTGTCTTCGCTCCGGTCTTAAATATACACCGTTGAATTACTCTGCATTGGGGGTGCTGAAGTATTCAAATAAGCCAAAGTCATCGGAAACCTGAATGTCCGATGACTTGGTTTGGCTCTATCACCGGTTGCTGTTAGTCGACGAAGTCAAACGTACTCTCAAAAGCCTTAAAAATCTCCTGATTTTTGGAAGGGTCTAATACAGCAAAAACAATTCGTTGAAAACGATTTTCAAAGTCACCACCATCTTTGAGTAAAGATTTGAAGTACCCGGCTATTTTTACCGGATCGTTACGGAATACACCACAGCCCCAGGCACCGAGGATTAAGGTACTATGATTCTGGCTGAGAGCAAGCGTTAACAGTTTACGGGTGCGTTCCAACATCACGGCATCTACTTTTTGGAGTTCATCCATTCGTTGATGTTGCACCAGGCAGCCTGTATTGACAGCCGGGGCCGTGATAATGCTCAGCAAATACGGAGTGTCCAATAACTGATCCTCGTCATTGCGGATCACCGGGACTTTGGGCGAGTACAACATATGGTCGGAATAGAGGCAGGAGTTATTTTTCCGGTTGGTTTCGTACATTTCCATATGGGCCGTTTGGCATAAATACATACCGGAAGCCCTGGCAAGACTCTCTTCCTGTGCCTGGCTACCGTTAAGAAAACCTCCTCCCGGATTTTTGGCCGAAGCAAAATTCAATGCGGCCACTCCGTCCTGCTTTTCTTGATGAATAAGACGGTAAGCGGCCTCCAATGTGGTTTCGTTATGTATTTCAAAGGTGGTGTTAACCATTTGACCCTCAAGGGGTAAGTATTTAAAGTCCTCCGGTTGTAGATGTAAGGTTTCCTCAACAGAGAAGTGCAGTTGATCGGCTATATTCACGCTCAGGCCTTTGTTGTTGGTATAAGATCCCTTTTCAAAGAGATCTAATGTTTCCCGAGCAATTTGTGCTCTACGGTTTCTATTACTCATATTTGATATTTTTCAGATAAACCCTTTTGGTATTTTGCTTTTCCCGGAAGTTTATACTTTGAAGTGAATTCAACTTTTTCTTTTTCCTGAAAAATGTTTCAAAAACGCCTCCTCCGTATTACTTTTTTCAACAATAGCTTTGGCTATTCTCTTCAAAAAGTGCCTTAATGAGCCGATTTTGATTCCATTTTCGGTCAAAAACTATACGTTTAAACCACTTCTTTGTGAAATAGGTTAAATATATTTGTCTTGAATTGAAATTTTCCTAACAGAGATTGGGCTGTGTGAGTGTCTATCTTATATAAATGAATGACTTTGATACTGATCTTGTTAGAGTAACCTTTTGTGATATTATCTACTGATAAATAGTGCGTTTCTTCTTCTTCGGGAAGATAATAAATCGATATCCGCGAATATTCATTTTTGTCGCCAGGCCCCATCTGGGAAATGAGTTCTTCAGGATTTTTGAAAAGCTCACCGGTAAATTCCTCTTTTGAATGGATGGGTTCAAATTTAAACTTAAGTGTATATTTTCGGTACCATTTTTTTAAATTTTCTGAAAAAGGAGTAATGGGATATTGAACGGTAACACTTATCGCGGTTCCTACCAGCAGTGCAGCTTCCAATAACCATACAATGCCAAGAACAATCCCTTTAAAAGGCATGCCTTCAAATGTCCAAAGGCCTGTCTCATTGATCGCGAGCATGGATTGTAGAATAAAGCTGGGGTGGCGTAAGTAAAACCAATAGTATGGATAATTAAAAGTGACAATTGATAGATCATTATCATATACATAAGAGATATATGCGATCCATTGAAAATACCAACCGGCCACACTTGCTATAGCAGCGATCAGAATTTTTTGAGAATTGTTTCGGACATATCCGATCTTGGAAAAGAAAACGGAACCGAACCCTATCAGTAACCCAAAGCCTAATGTAATGAAAATCTGGAAGTACATTTCAGTAATAAGGCAATTCAGAATTTGGTAGGTTTTTCCCAAAATGATGGCAAGTGATATCGATAGGCCAATAGCCAAAAGGAACCCCGGAAAGGGAGAATCTCCGGAGTGGGAGTAATACCGCTCTTTATCCATTGTAGTAGTTTTAGGTATTTGGTTTGATACCCAAAACTATACTAAAAAAATAAAATACCTTTTATCTTGTATTTATATTCTTGTGGAACGCTTGAGGTTTACCGGAAGAAGAATTTCTTAATGAATAGTAGTGAATGAAGGGAAAAACGCGTGGTTGTCCTTATCAGCCGGAATAAATTTCTATCATGAGTTCAATATCAAGTTTCAAACCTATAATTTAGCTATGCAAGACAAATTTGCGTATGTTTATCAATCGTGTGTAAACATGACAAATGCTCTTAAATCAATAACCTATTTTTCAACGATTTAACTTTTTGAATATGGCAACCATCACGTTTAAAGGCAACGAAATTCAGACAAAAGACAATTTACCGCAAGTAGGGGAGCAGGCTCCTGACTTCTCTTTGACCAAAAGCGATTTATCAGAGGTATCTTTAAGCGATTTTGAAGGGAAAAAACTGGTATTGAATATCTTCCCAAGCATTGATACGGGAATCTGTGCAGCTTCGGTGCGGGCATTCAATGAAAAAGCGGCCGGTTTACCTGAAACGGTTGTATTGTGTATTTCCAAGGACTTGCCCTTTGCGCATAAAAGGTTTTGTGAGGCTGAAGGGCTTTCCAATGTAGTGACCCTTTCCGAATATAAAGATGACAGTTTTTCCGCAGGCTATGGCGTGAAAATGACAAATGGACCGCTTGCCGGATTGATGTCTCGTGCTATTGTCGTAGTGGGTCAGGATGGAAAGGTGTCGTATACCGAACAAGTGCCTGAAATTGTACAGGAGCCTGATTATGAGAAGGCTTTACAAGCTATTAATGGGTAGTTGACACCTTAACGGGACTGCTCCGTTTTGAGAGGAGTCCTGTTTTTAAGTGTTTAAAACCAATCCTACGGTTTATCTTTAGCAAGATTATTGAGTTAGGGTTCAACAAAATGAATTACACTAGATGTTATGAATGAGGAGAGTAAAACTGTAGATAAAGCGGAAGCCCGGAGTGAAAATCCATTGATGAATTTGATTGTGAATATTGTCATTCCATCGGTGGTATTGATGAAGTTCAGCGGGGAGGAATATTTGGGCCCTACTCGAGGGCTGGTGATTGCCTTGGCTTTCCCTCTGGTTTATGGAATTGTGGATTTTGTGAAATCCAAAAAGGTTAATTTTATCTCTATTCTTGGGTTTGTGAGTGTGTTGTTTACCGGAGTGGTGGGCTTGATGGAGTTAGATGCCCATCTGATTGCCATTAAAGAAGCTGCGATCCCCTTGATCATTGGCTTGGCAATCATTATCTCATTAAAAACGCCCTTTCCTTTGGTGCGCAAGTTGATTTACAACGATAAAATTTTAGACGTTGCGAAAATCAGTACCAATTTGGAAGAGCGGGGCAATTCTGTGGCATTTGAAAAGAAGTTGGTGCTTGCCTCTTATTTGTTGGCCGGTTCCTTCTTTTTATCTGCAGTATTGAACTATGTACTGGCTCGTATCATCTTGGTGAGCGATCCGGGGACTGTAGCGTTCAATGAGGAACTGGGTAAAATGACAGCCTACAGTTTTCCTGTGATTGCTTTGCCTTCAACGCTCATTATGCTGTTGATACTTTGGTTTTTGATCAACCGGATTAAGCGATTGACAGGGCTTGAGTTACAAGATATTTTCCGGAATTAAGAATCTTTAATATAGCAAAAAGGCCTGCTTTGTACAAAGCAGGCCTTTTTGCTGGTTACAAGGTTGTTTTAAATCGGCCGGTTCAATTCTTCAGCTTTTTCGAGTACATCTACCAACGTGTTTTTGGTAAAAAATCCGGATTGTTTGATCAATAATTTGATTTCGCTGTCCGGAAGTTTGTTTTTGATGGCGAGCTCCAAATCACTCAGTACTTCACTAAAGGTATCGTACTCCAAGGGAGCAATGGTGGATTTGAATTTGTGAGCTGCTTCGCAAATTCTGCGGGTTTCTCCTTCTTTGAAGGCTTCTTCCATTCTAAGGGGATATTCTCTTAACCCTTTGATAATGGCATTTAGCAAACTTAACATCAAACGGTTATTGCCTCCGGTAATTTCGTTCAGGTAGCTGAAGTCAACTTTCTGGTGTGTTAATTCTTTTACTAAGTTCACAGTTATTAGGATTATGATTAAAGGTTAATTGTTAAATCAGCTTTAACTAGTATCTCAACTAGCAGATGCTGTAAAGGTTATCACTTGTAAGGATACAACGAAACTTATTGTGTTGTGCCGGGAGTAGTGTATGTCTAATAACTATTCTTAAGCTCAAGTTTGGGTATTTTTTCTTACAAAATCAAATTTTTGGCACAGTATCTTTAACCGGCTGGTATATGATTATATAAAGTTTAGCTGTTTGTTTTTTAATGATTTATATTGCCGGGGCTTTCGAAATGCTCTGTTAAAGTGTTTGAATCTTGAAATAATCTGACATGCATGATTATTTAGGGTAACTGTAAAATATTGAAGCGATCCATAGTCTTCTGTCAAAAATGAATTGAGCTGTACTCCGGGTTTATAAAGTGATTGATCAAAGGGAAGGAAGGTTGTCGAAGTGTTGTCAAATTCCGGTTAGTGATTAGCTTGCGTGTGGCAAGAGAGGGCTAATCACTAACCGGTGTCTTCATTTAAGAACGAATGAATTCCACTACCGCATCCCTGATTTTGGTGAATGTTTCGATGAGTAGGTCTTCCTCTTCTTCCAGAATTGTCACCCGGAAGCCTTGTAAATCGGAACAAAAGGACGATACGGGTACCACGCAAACTCCTTCGGTAGCTAAGAGTGAATAAACAAAGCGTTTATCCAAAGCCATATTTTCATCTGCCAACCAACTGTCCAGAAGTGCTTGAATTTCCGGATTGTCCGTACTGAGTTTTTGATGAGGTTGTAATACTCCCTTTTTGAAAATGATGGTATTGTAAAATGCTCCGTATGTTTCATTAAATGTCAATTCGGGAACAGCACCTAAAATTTCCGCAATCAGTTTGCTGCGTCTTCCGATGATTTCGTTTAATGCTTTTCTATAAATGGGAAACCTAGGGTCAGACATGATTTTGGGAATGGACAGTTGAGGCAGCTTCGTAGAGCAAACTTCAATCATTTTTGCATTGTCCAAGGTTGAGCATAATTTGTCAAACTCCGGGTCTTTGTTCCGGTTATAGTATTCCAGCCAGCCGCAGCGTGCACCGGGCCAGGGAAATTCTTTGGAAATGCCTTTCAAGGAAATGCCTGGCAAGTCGCCAACCAAAGTTGCCAACGGGTATGCCTTGGCTCCATTGTAAGTGATGTTCATATAGATTTCATCAAAGGCCAGGAAGAGGTCAAATTCCCGGGCGATTTCCACAATTTGTTGAAGAATTTCAAGCGGATACACCATTCCGGTAGGATTGTCCGGGTTGATGACCAGGATACCTACAATGTTTTCATTGTACTTGATTTTGAGATAAAGATCATCCAAGTCCGGGTACCAATTGTTTTCGGGATCCAACTTGTATGTGATAGGGTGGGTGTTGGCATGAGCGGCTTCTGCGGAGGAATGCGTGGAATATGCCGGAGAAGGGCCGATAATCCGGGAAGTAGGTTCTATGTATTCATAGAGTTTTGAGATGGCATCACCCAAGCCGTTAAAAAAAGTGATATCTTCCCGGGTAATTTGGACCCCACCTAATTGGTTGTTGAGGCTGGCTAAGAAATCCCGGGTTTCAGGAACTCCTTTTGAATGACAATAACCAAAGGTATTATTGTCATTGAGTAAGTCCGCAATAATTTCCTTCATCCAGGCAGGCATACTATTGTGTTTTTGGATGGGGTCTCCAATGTTTTCCCAATAAATCCTTTTGCCAAGCTTCTCAAGTTGTTCTGCTTTTTTTACAATTCCTCTGATTTCATAGGAAAGTTCCTTTGCGCCTTCTCGTAATAATCTTTGTCTCATCAGTTGTAATTTGGATTTTGGTTGATTATGCAATCTGAGCATTGGTTTTTCAAATGTACCTTAAAGAAGGTGCTAATGCTCCCGGTGGTAGTGTGTTTGGAAAAAGTGTTGGTCAAGGTAAGAGGCAAAGTTAAAAAAAAAGCGTAAAGGAGCATGAGAGATCCGCTCCTTTACGCTTGGGTGAATAGCTTATAATCAATCGCTTACTAAGTAGGTGCGATTAGTCGATTCGGATAGATTTGGGTTTTACTTCTTCAGGCTTAGGAATGCTAAGTCTTAAGATTCCCTGTTCGTACTTGGCTTCGATTTTATTGCCATCAATATGCTCTGGTAAAGAGAAAGATCTTTTGAAGCGGTTAAAATTGAATTCTTTTCGCTTGTATTTTGTGTCCTCGCCTTTTGTTTCAATGTTTTTCTCTACCGAAATGCTTAGTAAGTTTTGTTCCAGGTTGATATGGAAATCTTCTTTGTTTAAGCCAGGAGCGGCCAGTTCCAATGTGTATCCCTCCTGATTTTCAGTGATGTTGACCGAAGGGGTGGTCGCTTGATGATCCTGACCGAATTTGAAGTCTATATCATTGATAAAACCTTCCAATACATTTGAAAAAGATGGAAAGGAATGGCTGGGTGTTCTTTTCACTAATGTCATCATAGCTTTTTAATAAATTTTAGTTTTTAATTCGGTTTTCGAAGAGGGATTCTTCAATTCACATACCAAGACGAAAAAATTGGAATTTTATGGAAATAGCCTCTTAGTGATCGGACAATATGTCTTAGTTAGTCTAAAATATGGAGTTTTTTTAGTGTCATAATGTCTGTGTTGGGCTTGCGAGGATATGAAAGGCTGTGCTGTCAAGCGAAGTAAATGAGCAGAAGAAGGCCAAATAAAAAAAAGCTGGTTCTAACCAGATCCAGCTTTTTCATACATCCTAATTAAGTAAACTTACTCAAATATGAGTTTCTTAGTGACGACTCTCGAGGCACTTTTAAAGGTGATAAAGTAAATGCCACTTCCAAATGTTGAGAGGTCAATGGTTTTCTTGATATATGTACGGCTTGGCAAGTTGGGTTGGAGTATGGAATGTCCAAGTACATTTCTGATAGAAAGCTCTCCGGTAGCATCATGGTTGGGAACTTCCAAGGTGAAAACCCCGGTGCGTGTCGGGTTGGGGTAGATCATTAATTCCGAACCTGTATTTTGACGCATTTCTAAAGAGATTACTTTCGAATAGGTAAACTTGCCATCAAAGTCGGTTTGTTTCAGTCTGAAATAAAGGAGTACCCGGGCAATGGGGGGTGTCTGGTATGTGTAGTTTTGAACGGTAGTGCTATTTCCTACTCCAGGTACCTCTGCTAAGGAATGGAAAGAGGCGCCATTCATAGAATATTCTATAGTAAAATAATCGTTGTTTTCTTCCGAAGCGGTTGCCCATTCAAAAAGGATGACTTGTCCTGTATAATGGGCTGTAAAAGAGAGTAAATCGATCGGCAAGGTTTCATCTTGTCCATTCTCGGTGTAACCTGTTGGACCTTCTATTCCATCTCCTATACAGTAGTCATTACATGGGTGAGTTCCTCCATTGAGAATATTATTTCCGCAAATTTTTATCTTATCCCCGGTATTCCCTCCGGGAGCAGTTAAGCGACCTCCCTCTTCTATTACTAATACATAACCACAACCACTTTGCTTGCCAATATCCAAATGGCCGTCTACACTTAATTCTCCTCCGTTTTTAATTACAACATCACCTTTCAGTGTAATATTGGCACTGATTTCCAAAAAACCTTCTACTACGATTTTGTCGCCAGTCCAAGTATCGTTGTTGTCGTCAAAAACTAAAATCACATCACTGGGAACGATCACAGTGGAAGAACTTGAAACCACACCGCCTTCGTCACAACTCAGTGAGTTGTCCCAATATATGGTACCGCTTCCGCTGATGGTACAAGTTTGTGCAAAAGCATGTTGTGAGGCAAATAGCAGGCATACCAGGCATACACCTATGCCTGAGAGTATTCTCTTATTACAATTTTTCAGGAGCATGTTTACTTAACAGTTAATTAGTTAATTGTTTGATTTTAGGAGTTTGAGGGAAAACGTGTAAGCTTATTCATGTGTAAACCCTCAATATTTTACTATTCGGTAGTTTAACTATTATATATTACGTTTAAATTGCTTTTGTATTATTCGTAGATCGTTCGAAAAGGTAAGAGAATACAGATGATTCTTTTGAAGAAAGTCAGTTTTCTTGCTAAGTATTTGATAAATAGTATGTTGTGTTGATTTTTTCTTTGGCAACATTACATACTATTTATTGGGTATGTTTTGGGTTGGATGTGCCACTTATATGATTTTTTAATGAAAAGCTTGGGGCTTAAGAATGTTTGGAAGGCGGTTGCGGGTTGGGTTGTAAAATTTCTTCGGCTTCACTAATATCTATTTCTTCGAGGATTTTTTCAAATAGCTCTTCATTCATTGTCACTGCAAAGCGGTCCAAGCGGAAGTATTGATAGGGAAAAAGATCATCGTTATTGATCTCTTCTAACTTACAACCGTAAATTCCTTTTTGGGCATTTAATTTGGTGATTTCCACAATATGATAAGTCTTGCCCTCTTTGATCCAACGAGACAAGGGGACTTCATTCGGACGGTTTTTATCATTGATACAAACGACTTCTATATTCATAGTCCTGTTCAATACTTACCTTTGTAAAGTTAGGTAATTTTAGCAATGGAATACAGTGTTTGCTGTGTTAAAATCAATTAGATCCTATTCATGACAAAGCTATTTGTAATTTTTTTAGGTGGGGGGCTGGGAAGTATGTTTCGTTATTTGGTGAGTAAGTTGATCAATGAACAATTCGTATGGGGGTTTCCATTAGGAACATTTACCGTAAATGTATTGGGCTGTTTTTTTATCGGTTTGATTCTGGCATCCTTGGAAAAATACGAAAGCCTTGAAGCAGAGTGGGGTTTGATGTTGGCTACGGGCTTTTGCGGGGGATTTACTACCTTTTCTACCTTTGCACTCGAAAATAACACCTTATTGCAACAAAAGGCTTACGGGCTTTTCGTGGCATATGTCTTGGCAAGTCTGATACTTGGAGTTGTATCTGTTTTTTTTGGGTTTTGGCTTATTAAGAAAATTTAATTTTTAGAAATGACTATTTCCATAATGATTCCCCAACCCGGATGAATTTTCACCGTACCTTTAAAAAGTTTATCTTATGATAGGTGCTTTATATTTAGTAATGAACAGAAAATTCAATTCCTAATACTGTTGATTTACTAGGATATCTTTGTTGATTGAATACTAGTCTTATGAAAAATATCTATTGTCTCAGTTTTTTACTTTGTGTATTGACTTCCGGTGTGGTACAAGCCCAACAGCCTAAATGGGTTGATTATTACAAGCGGCAGTCCATGTTCCCCGAGTCAAACTACTTAATAGGGTTTTATTCGGAATCCGATTTATATAATGTAGGTCAGGAAGACTACGAACGTATGACTGGCTTGGCAAAAAAACAATTGATAGAGGCAATCCAGGTAAACATTAAAAGTGTTTCGCAAATGCAAATTGCCAGTCATAACAGTAAAGTGGATGAATACTTTAAGCAAACCAATGTATCATTGGCCCGGGCAAAAATCGTAGGCTTAAAAACCGAACAATATTATAATAAGAAAAGAAAAGAGGGATATGCTTTGGTGTATGCCCGGAAGGCGGACTTAATGAAGTTTTACCGGGAGCACTTGGACAAACAACTTCAGGAATTGCAAAATAAAGTCAGTGAAGGTAACCGTTTCAAAGCCTCCGGAGATAAGCGCAATGCCCTCACTTCCTTTTTTGAATGTACTCCCATTTTAAAAGAAATTGAAGAGGCGCAATCCATACTTTTGGCATTGGGTGTAGTTACTGAGTTGCATATTGATGAGGTGAATCGATTGAAAACGCTCCGGAAAGAGGGAATTACCGCTTTGCAACAAAGTGATTTGACCATGGATGAAGCGGCTTACTTTGTGTCTTACGGGCTGAAATTGCAATTGGAAGAAGAAGGTTTGGTAATGAACTTGGAATTACCGCTTTATCAGAATACCGGCTTGACCAGTGAATTTTCCCAACGGTTTAAAGAGGTATTATCAGCCAATATGGTCAAAGTAGGTAATTATAAAGTTGGCCGTAACCATGAAACTAATTCTCCAAACTTGAAAGTATCCGGGTCTTTTTGGGAAGACGGACAGAGTATCAAACTCATTACACAAGTAATCGATGCGAAAGAAGAAGTAGCCATTGCCAGTGTGGAGACCTTTTTACCTAAAACCTGGTTTCAAAGTCAAGGGGTGGCCTATTTGCCGGAAAGGGTAAAGCGTTTACAAACGTTGGAGTTACTCCAACTAAAGGCGTTGAACCCAACGGTGCAGGCAAAAGTGGCTCAAGTGCCTGTAAGCGCTTTGGAGGTTCAACTGATGAATGCTCAAGGATTGGAGCAGAGGCTTGAAAGTATCCCGGTAAAATTTTCTTTTGCGAATGAGGAACAAGCCCATAAGACGTTTGCCTCTGACAAACAGGGAAAAGTGGATGCATACCTGGATAAAATCATGTCAGGGAAAAAAGTACAAATCGTCTTTGCGGAATTTGACCTCGAGCAATATCTGGATTTGGAAGGGGTCAGTGAGAACTTCAAGCAATGGGTGGAGGAAAAACGGGCACATTTGCCGAAAGCAAAATTTATTTTACAGGTTGCCAACCTATCCGTATATGTAAAAGCCATGGAATCCAATTTGAACAAACCCGTTGGGATTTTACATATCGAACCCCGGTTAAAAGAAGCTTTGGCCAACAGGTCATTTGTATTTACCAATGATATTTCCCAAGCCGATTTGGCGATTGATATTCAAGCGAATGCGCGCTCCGGTTCTTCGTATTCAGGTATCTATTTTTCATTTGCCGATGCCAATGTAACCGTTACTGACCTGAACTCAGGAGATGAATTATATAAGGAGGCTTTTTCCAATGTGAAAGGAGGCGGAAATAATTTCCGGCAAGCCGGAATCAAAGCCCTTCAGGCAATTGGCGAAAAAATTAGCAAGAATATTCTTACCATTTTAGAAAAATAATAAGCCGTTTTACGGTGACATTTTCGGGGATGGGTCATAAAAGGTAAATCCCCGGTTTTATTAAATTCATCATAACTACTAAATAACAAGCTTTAAAAATGAAAACACACTCAATTACTACTACATTTATTGCTGCGTTTTTGTTACTCACCGGTATTTCTTCCCTTTTTGCCCAAGAAAAACAAATTAAGAAAAGAATAGCGGTATTTGTGTTTGATGACAAAACCGATAAAAGTTATCGCTGGTGGAATAATAAAGGAGTAGGACGGGGTATGAGTGATATGCTGACTACCGAACTGGTGAAATCGGGAAATTACCGGGTGATTGAACGGCAAGAGTTGGAAAGTATCATGACTGAGCAAAAGCTTGGACTGTCGGGAGCAGTAACCCCGGAAAGTGCTGCTAAAATCGGAAAGCTACTAGGTGTGGAACTGGCCGTAGTAGGATCCGTATCAGAGTTCGGTTATAAAGATGATACCAAAGGCGGGCGTATCAAAGGGATTGGTTTGGGTATCAAAAACCAAGCTGCTACCGTTGGGATTGATGTACGGATGGTCAATACCTCTACCGGTGAAATCCTGACTGCCGAAAACATACGAAGGCAAAAATCTTCGAAAGGGATAAAATTTAATTCCGCCAAGCTTTCCTTCAAAGACGAAAAAAGTTTTGACGAATCCTTAGTGGGAAAAGCGGCCCGGGAAGCCGTAGAAGACATTGTGAAGGTTATTGATAAGAGAGCCCCTGATATTGCTTGGGAAGCTAAAGTCATTATGGAAAAAGCCGGTGCCATTTACATTAATGCAGGAGCAAATGACGGTGTGAAAGCCGGGGATGTATTTGTGATTTATAAAAAAGGAGACGATTTGGTCGATCCGGATACAGGCTTGTCATTAGGAAGTGTGGATAGCAAAATTGGCGAGGTAAAGGTGGTTAATCCTAATATTGGAGAGGGAAAAGCCTCTCAGTGTACCGTAGTCTCCGGGAAGGGGTTTAGCAAAGGCGATTTTGTCAGAGAAAATTAATATTTACCAATTATGTAACAGGTGGGGCCCTCTAGCTTTTTTGGCTGGGGGCTTTTCTTTTTGGGAGAGTGGAGATTAGGCAATGGGATATATTTCAGCTATTTTTGCAGGGGGATTTACAGGTTTTGCTTGCAAAATAGTGATGCCTGAAAAAGCTATTTAAATGATCGAACTAAGAAGCATAAGAATAAGATGAAAAGAGTAGTCGTCGGGATGTCTGGAGGGGTGGATTCCAGTGTAGCGGCCTATTTGCTCAAAGAGCAAGGGTATGAAGTGATTGGTTTGTTTATGAAAAACTGGCACGATGAGTCAGTGACTATCAAAAACGAATGTCCTTGGTTGGAGGATAGCAACGATGCTTTGATTGTTGCAGAACAGCTGGGAATTCCATTTCAAACCATCGATTTGAGTAAGGAGTACAAAGAGCGGATTGTGGATTATATGTTTGAAGAATACCAACAAGGCCGCACGCCCAACCCGGATGTATTGTGTAACCGGGAAGTGAAATTCGACCTGTTTTTGAAAGCGGCATTAAAACTAAAAGCAGATTTTGTTGCCACTGGGCATTACTGCCGGAAAGCTACGATCCAAGAAGGTGCTCAATCGGTATATCGCTTGTTGGCGGGTGTGGATAATAACAAAGACCAGAGCTATTTTCTTTGCCAACTGAATCAAGAGCAGTTGGCCAAAGCACTTTTTCCCATAGGAGAGCTGACAAAGCCTCAAGTACGGGAAATTGCAGAGAAAATAGGCTTGGAAAATGCCGGCAAGAAAGATTCTCAAGGGCTTTGCTTTATCGGTAAAGTAAAGTTGCCGGACTTTTTGCAACAGCAACTACAACCTAAAAAAGGAAAGATAGTAGAGTTGCCTAAAGAAGCCACAATGTTTGAGCGGTCTCTACCTTCCAAAAAGGAAGAATATTCCTTAGAGGAGTTAGATACGATTACCGCTCCTTATGAGTTTGCCGCTACGGAAGGAGATGTAGTAGGAGAACATCCCGGAGCACATTATTTTACCATCGGTCAACGCAAAGGCTTGAATGTAGGTGGGAAAAAAGAACCTCTGTTTGTCATCGCTACAGACACTCAGGAAAATGTAATTTATACCGGACAGGGCGATCAACACCCGGGGTTATATCGCAATGGTCTTTTTATCAAGAAGGAGGATGTCCATTGGGTACGCAAAGACTTGTCTCTGGCAATAGGAGAACACCGGCCCGTTCAGTTGAGAATACGTTACCGGCAAGCTCTGGAACCCGGTACGATTTACCAGGAAGAAAACGGCCTGTATGTGATTTTTGATCAACCTCAAAGAGGGGTAGCAGCCGGGCAGTTTGCGGCTTGGTACGAAGGAGATGAGCTGTTGGGGTCAGGAGTGATTGCATAATGACTGGATAAATTCGAAAGAAGACGATTATACATACAAAAGGCGGAAAGCATTTTTTACAAATCCTTTCCGCCTCTCCGTACTAATCAGCCCCTATTAATCACATGGCTTTAGCCGGAAACTCCCTGAAAAACAGTTAATCTTTGTCATACCAAAGCTGTACCAGCCCGGAGGGAAAAGTAATGCTCTTTTTGAATTTTAAATTTTGTTCGGGCCTTCCGTCTCTAAAAAGACGAATTCCGTTTCCTAACAAGTGAGGGATGATCGAAATGATTAACCGGTCGATTAAAGCGTGGGATAATAATTCAAATACCAAGGCTCCGCCTCCATCGCAATAAATATCTTTACCAGGTTCTTGTTGAAGCCGCTTGATGAGTTGCTCTACATTTTGGATAAACTCTACATTTTCGTCTTTCCCTTGCTTTGTATTGGAAAGAACGTAGCACTTTTTGTCTTTATGAGGAAAGTCAATACCAAATGAAAGAACTTTATCGTAGGTTTTGCGCCCCCAGATCAAAGTATCAATATTTTGTTGAAATTCGGCATATCCAAAATCTTCCCCTTGAGTACTTACTATGGATAAAAAATCAATATTATCATCTTCTTTGGCAATATAGCCATCAAGGCTCATAGCAATATAAAGAATTACTTTTCTGGGCATAGTAGTTAGGTTTTTGGTGACTTATTCCCTTATAAAGGGTATAATATGGTAGGCTAAAGTTAAGAAAAAATTACTGGTTTGCTTGGTAAAATGAGGAGTATGATCGCTAGAAGGTTACGATTTTACGGATTTACTTTTCCCATTGTTTTTTAACATTCCGTAGCGCTTTATATGTACAGTAGGATTGATAAGGGCTGGTGAAAATTGTGTCGGTAAATTGGGTTAGCCAGTGGCCAGGGGTGGAAAATATGTGGATTTTAAAAAGCAGTTTATTTTCTGTTTCTTCTATGGTAAAGGTGGAAATCCCTCTTTCCGCATGGCCGGAAAGTGTTTCATAAGCAAAGCCTTTTCTACCCGGTTGGTCAATGAGCTGATTGACCCGGACGGCTAAAATGATTTTTTGAGAGAGTAGCGGGTGAGGAGGAAAATAGACCTGTTGGACAATGGTATCTCCAACTTGTATACTTCTGTTTTCTGCATCCCATTGAGTCAAAGAGGTCATAATATTTGCCGGAAAAATCTTATAGTCAAACAGAATAGATAAATTCAAACGGTCCCTCTTTTTTGACAAGGCAATACTGGAAATTCTTTCCTTCAGCTGGGGTAACTGATAGGGCATGACAGGAATGGACTTAAAATATTCAAGGTGTTGTGAAAGGCAGCTTGTTTGATCTTTTAAAAATATTTTCATCGCCATTGCTTTATATGCATCTTTGAAAGAGACCCGTTAGCCTTTCCAAATAGAAATTTGCCATGGTAGAGGAAGAGCATACAATCATTTCCCAGCTCGTCACTGTAAAGGGCAAATGCATAAAACCCTTCCCCCAAGTGTTATTTTACAAGTTGCATGTATACCATTCTGTATGCATTTTTTTCTGGATATCTAGGATGTACAAGAATGTATTCACAGGCTTGTTTATTTAATTTTTGCCATTGCTCTTACAGGAAACGTACCCACACCCTTAAATTTTGGTGGGATAGCACTGAATGTAAAACCTTCATCAGGCAATAGGTTTAAATTGCAGAGGTGTTCCACAATCAATATCTCATTGCCTAAAAGTAGACTGTGTACCGGCCGGCTTTTGCTTGAGGTATCATCAATATTGTGAGAATCGATACCTACTAAACTCACCCGGCACTCCAAAAGGTATTCGGCTGCCGACTGGGTGAGATAAGGATGGTTTTCATAATACGTTTCAGTGTTCCAATGCTGGGCCCAGCCGGTGTGGATTAATACCGCCCGGTTTCTGATTTCAAAGCCTTTCAGATGTTCTTCAGTGATGGCCAGACTATTTTCAAAAGGTACCCGGATCACGGTTCCCTCGATGTCTGCAAATTTCTCTAAACCGACTTCAGAGAGGTCTTTCCCTGTTTCATATCTATGAAACGGACAGTCTATATAGGTTCCGGTATTGGAAACCATTTCTATTTTACCAACTTGAAATTCGGTACCCTCTTCGTAATGACTTTTAGAGTCTTCTCGACTCAAATAATCACAGATAATAGGTGCAGGCAGCCCTTTGTAGGTGACCAGCCCGTTTTCAATCGTATGACTCAAATCGATGTAGGTTTTAGCATGGGCAGGGCTGTCAATAGGTTGACGTTTGTGTTTTTCACGAATGATTTCTTTGTTTAAAATTTTTGTTTTGCCTACCATCAACAAGCGCATGTCTTCTACGATATAGTCGATCAACTCTGCATCCGAAATATTCTCACTTGAGATGTCGAGCCGGAAGTCTTCCCCTTTAATACTTCCTCCGTTTGTGAAATAAATTTCAAAGTCAAATTTTACCCTGTAGTCCATTGAAATAAATGATTTTTTATTAGAACCGTTTATCCGTTTTTGGATGATTGTTCATTAGAAATAGGTAAGCCAAATTAAACAAAATATCTCTAATCCGGTAGGAGGTAAAGGACAGTATTTCAAGAGGGAGTATAAGAAGGGTTTTAGGGGGGATTTTACAGAGGAAACCGGGGGTAAGAAATAAATAAAGGCTCCACAATTTGTAGAGCCCTTAATACTTTAATAAACTAAACTAACAAACAAACTTCACTATCTTTAACTACAAAGAAAGGCAAATGATATGAAAATACGTTTCACTTTCTTTTCTCTGCTTTAATTTTCATGTAATATTTAGCTGTTTTTTTGTTTTTTATAAAAGTATTCGAATTTAGATATCTGCTAATATTGGTATAAACCTTACGGGGTTTTGATAAGTTTAAATGGTTTTCTGTTGTAAACCAGTAATTTAAAGCTCGTAATGAAAGCTCTTAAAAATGGGTGTGAGGATATACATACAATTGAAGTAGTTTCTCTTAGCGCTTTTCGGGCAAGAGCAAAAAGCTCTCTTTGTATAGTACAAAAGAACCTCATTACTTTACAAACAGTACAAAACATACAGAGGTTTCTGATAAGGATCAAGTGCAAAAGGAAAGTGGAAATTTGAAGGCTTCGGGTATTATTCGCTGCCCTTGTTTAAGGGCATAGGTATACACCGGTAAAGTATTGAACATTACCCTTGTGCAGGAAGTATACTCCTAGACTTTTTGCTTTGAAAGAGTTGTCGCTCTGGTTTACTCTGCCAATAATTTTTTAGGAATTGACAGGAACGAATAGAAATAAAAGGCAACCCAAGTAACCATTAAAAGAGCAAATAAAACTATATAGCCATAATGAGTCATCTCAAAGTCGGAGTTAAAGCTAAAGACAATGGCTACACAATAAATCATAAAGAGGTTAATGATACTATTGAGCGCATAGATCCAGCCCTTGGCTCTTTCATACAATTCCTTTTTCATCTCTGAATTGCTATGCCATTTAGTTTTATTGGGTAAAATAAGCAAGGATTTAGGAAGGTAAGGTAGCGATATGCCAATGACACTCAATCCGATGTTCATCAATAGTGCAATGAAAATGGATGAGTAAAAGAAACTTCCCCGGTCAATCAGATATTCTTTAAACCCAGCCGAGGTCAAGTCGAGCTTGAGGGTTTGAGGAAAGTAAATATAACATAACAGATTTATTCCCAACACCGTCAAGAGGGTTAAGATCATTGCATATTTCGCCAGTCTGAACATACGTATAGCCTTTACCAGAATGTATAAATCCTTTTGTTTTGTGGTTTACGGGAGATTTAATTGCTCTCAAATCCCTCGAAAAAAGTACCGATGTGCAAAGCTAGTAAAGAAATGATGAATTTGAGTTGAAAACAGAAAATAAGCCGGAAGGGAGTTCTTTGTTTGGGCTGCATATCGTGAAATACAAACGTTTTCAATCGCCACAGGAGAAAAAATTATTAACTTCACACAGTTGAAAAAGTGGGGAGGGAGTAGGTTTTTGAGAGCCAATAAACACGTTATGTTTGTTTCTCTCATAGGGGCCGGATTAGGTTTTGGCCCTGTATTCAATTTCTACAAACACTATTGAGTATGAAAAGGAAAGTGGGTCTTTTTATCCCCTGCTATATTGATCAATTCTATCCTAACATAGCCATTGCTACTTTAAAACTTCTGGAAAAGTTTGATTTGGAGGTTGGATACCCTTTGGAGCAAACCTGTTGTGGCCAGCCCATGGCCAATTCCGGTTTTGAGGAGGCTAGTTTGGATGCTGCACAGTTGTTCATCCGGAATTTTCAGGAGTTTGATTACATCGTGGCCCCTTCCGGAAGCTGTGTGTTACATGTCAAAGAACATTATAATCTATTGCCTGGATCTGAGGCTGTGACAAAGGTTCGGGAAAACACCTTTGAGCTATGTGAGTTTTTGGTAGATGTGCTCAAGGTAGACCACCTGAAAGCCCGCTTCCCTTTCAAAGTGGGTTACCACTCCAGTTGTCATGGTCAGCGAGGGCTTTGTTTAAGTCAATCTTCCGAATTAAACGCTCCGGGCTTTTCCAAGCCTAAGCAATTACTTCAAATGGTAGATGGCCTGGAACTGGTGGAGTTGAACCGGCCGGACGAATGTTGCGGCTTTGGCGGAACCTTTGCCGTGAGCGAAGAGGCTGTTTCGGTAAGAATGGGCAAAGACCGGATTCAAGATCACCTGGAGCAGGGAGCGGAAGTGCTGACCGGAGGGGATGCTTCTTGCCTGATGCACCTGGAAGGCTTGATTAAGCGAAAGCAGCTTCCTTTGAAAGTAAAACATATTGCGGAAATTTTAAATGGAGAAAGCGTATGAACCATCCGGAAGCAGCCAAAAAATTTGTAAAAGACGAACAACGTACCACTTGGCATGATCAATCTTTGTGGTTTGTCCGTACCAAACGCGATAAGTCCAGCAAGTCCCTTCCGGAATGGGAAGAGCTTCGCAATATGGCTTCGGCCATTAAAGCCAATGTGCTGTCTCATTTGGATGAATACCTGGAAGAATTTGAAAGAAACGCTCAAGCAAATGGCGTGACGGTACACTGGGCAAAAGATGCAGAGGAACATAACCGGATTGTGCACAGCATACTTGCCAAACATCGCGTAAAGCGTCTGGTAAAAAGCAAGTCGATGTTGACGGAGGAATGCCATCTGAACCCCCATTTGGAACAGCAAGGCATAGAGGTCATCGATACGGATCTGGGAGAGCGAATCGTGCAATTGGCTAATGAACCTCCCAGTCATATTGTAATGCCGGCCATTCATAAAAAGAAAGAAGAAATAGGGGAGTTGTTTGCCAAGACAATAGGGACAGAACCCGGAGCAAAAGATCCGCAATACTTGACGGAAGCCGCCCGTCAGCATTTACGCGAAAAATTCCTGGCTGCTGATGCGGCCATCACCGGGGTGAATTTTGCCATTGCCGAAACCGGGGGGGTAGTGGTCTGTACCAACGAAGGCAATGCTGACATGGGAGTGCACCTGGCTCCTGTGCATATCGCTTGTATGGGAATGGAAAAAATTATTCCCAAAGCGGAACATTTAGGCGTATTTCTTCGGCTGTTGGCGCGTAGTGCTACCGGGCAGCCCATTACTACCTATTCTTCTCATTTCCATAAGCCCCGTGCCGGAACTGAAATGCATATTGTAATTGTGGACAACGGCCGTTCGGAGCACTTGGGACAAGAAGACTTTAGAAGAGCCCTACATTGTATTCGTTGTGGTGCTTGTATGAATACTTGCCCGATTTACCGGAGAAGCGGAGGGCATAGTTATGGGTATACCGTACCCGGACCCATCGGCTCCATCATAGCCCCGGCCCGTAATTTGAAAGCAAACCATACCTTGCCGTTTGCTTCTACTTTATGCGGCTCGTGTAGTAATGTGTGTCCGGTGAAGATTGATATTCACGATCAGTTGTATAAATGGAGGCAAGTGATTGCCAAAAAGAAAGAAGTGCCCCTTTCCAAGCAATTGGCAATGAAAGTAGCCGGAAGAGTATTTGCCAACCCCGGTTTGTATCGTATGTTGGGCAAAGTGGGAAGAAAGGTGTTGCGTTTGCCATTAAAACCTTTGATCTATAATCCCTTAAACACCTGGGGAAAGGCTAGGGACTTACCGGAAGCACCCAAACAATCCTTTAGAGAATGGTACCTTGAAAACTATCCGAAAAATGGGAAGTAGAGAACAAATATTAGCCAGAGTCAAAAAGAATAAACCGGAAGGTATGCCTTTACCTTCTGTCAAGTTTTTTGAAGAATATGCTTCGGAAAACTTAGTGCAAGCTTTTTCGGAAGTGTTGGAAGGTGTAGGAGGGAAAGTAGTAAGTGTTTCGGGATATGCCGAGGCAAAGCAACAAATACTGGGCTGTTATCCGGATAAGAAAAATGTGGGATCCTCTATTCCGGAATTAGAGATGGGCGGTTTGACTCTGGATGCCATAGACGATCCTCATGCATTACACCAATTGGATTTGATGCTTGTAAAAGGGGAAGTAGGCGTAGCGGAAAACGGTGCCATCTGGGTATCGGAAAACTCTCTTTCGCACAGGGTATCCCCCTTTATTACGGAGCATCTGGCCATTGTCCTCGAAAAAGAGAAACTTGTTTGGAATATGCACCAAGCCTATAGCCGTGAGGAGGTTTGTTTGGAAGGCTATGGAGTCTTTATAGCCGGACCTTCCAAAACGGCCGACATTGAACAATCGCTGGTGATTGGGGCCCATGGGCCGCGTAGTTTATTGGTAGTATTGATCTAAAACAAAGGAATTAAAATACAATAAGGGAGCAATGTGAATTCGCTCCCTTATTGTATTTTAAAACTTCTCTTACACATATATTCCCCTCCGTTTTCCTCATTCTTTCACCATTGCAACCATGGTTTACAGTTAACCTAATTTCAATGAAGATTTTATTTCTTCATAGGTTTTCCAAAGTAGGTTTAATAACTGATCAACGTTTTCCTTTTGCACATGTGTTTGCCCGATGGCTACGCGAAGTGTGTATATGCCATTGAGTTTGGTATGTGTGAGATATACTTTTCCCGAAGCATTCATTTTTTGCATTAAGGTAGCATTTAGCCGGGTGAGCGCTTCTTCGCTGGATAGTTGAGAAGGTTTTAAACGGAAACATACCAGGTTTAATGGGGTAGGGGCCAAGAGCTCCACTTCCGGATGCTTTTGAATGGCTTCCAGGAAATAATGCGACAGTTCAATGTGGTGACGGATTTTCTTTTGTAGTCCCTTCACCCCAAATGAACGGATGACAAACCATAGTTTCAATGCCCGGAAACGCCTGCCTAGTTGAATGCCCCAGTCGCGGTAATTGTTGACCTGTTTGTCTACTTGGGTTTTCAGATATTCCGGCAAGATTTCAAAGGTTCGGATCAATTTCGACTCATCTTTGACATAATAGGCAGAGCAATCAAAGTTCGTAAACATCCATTTATGAGGGTTGAATACATAACTGTCGGCAAGTTCCAGTCCCTCAATGATCCATCGTTTTTCCGGTAGCAACATGGCTGTGCCGGCATAAGCACCATCCACATGTAGCCATAAGCGATGCTTTTGGCATATTTCACCTATTTTTTTGACCGGATCGATGGCGGTGGAGCTGGTAGTTCCGATAGAAGCGACTACACATAGCGGGTGAAAGCCCAGTGCAATATCGGTTTGGATTTCTTTTTCCAAAGCATCCGGCCGCATGGCAAAGTCCCTGTCTACCGGGATTTTACGAAGTTGATCGCTACCGATCCCGGCAATTTTGATGGCTTTGTCTATGGAAGAGTGTGTTTGTGTGCTGCAGTAAACGGTGAATTTGGTTTTGGAGTCCAGTCCCGATTTATTGCTTTGAAAATCAGTAGCACTTTCACGGGCCGTTAGCAGGGCGCATAAGGTAGCGGTGGAAGCCGTATCCTGGATAACTCCGGTAAATTCGGCTGGTAATCCCATCATTTGTTTCATCCATTCCATTACCTTTTGCTCCAATTCGGCTGCAGCAGGTGACGTTTCCCAAATCATGCATTGAGCGCCTAAGGTAGCGGTCAACATTTCTCCCAGAATGGACGGGTAACTGTTATTTGCCGGAAAGTAAGCAAAGAAATTTGGATGTTGCCAATGCGTAATTCCTTTTAGGATTTTAGTTTGGAAGTCCCGGAAGATTTGGGAAAAACTCTCCGCTTCTTCCGGAGGAAGCTCCGGTAACTGTTGATAGATTTCACCAGGCTCTACTTGAGCTTTTACCGGAAGGCTTTCTATTTGTTGGAAATAATCGGCCATCCAGTCAACCATGTTATGTCCGAAATTTCGAAATTCTTCGTTAGTCATGAAATTTTCGTTTATTTGTGATAGATCAAGTGGACTGTTGATGTAGAGAGTAAATTTGTTATAGCGTGGTAATTTTACTAAAAATCACCGTCATTCCTCCTCTAATTTATCCGCTATTTCCAGGTCTTCTTGTTTGGGCGTACCTTTTTCCAGCAGCATTTCTTTTTTCTCTTCCGGGGGTTCCGGTGTAGCCTTATGAGCGGTTTTCTTTTCCAGTGGGATTAGTTGGTCTTGTCTGCGTTTGCGACTAAGAATCACCGGAAAAGTGGGTTGTTCTTCAAAGCGGTTTTGGAATCCGGGTAAACGGGTAGCCGGCTCTTCCAGTTCATGTGGCGGGATAAATTGCGCATCCGGTTTGTATAAAAAGTGCATTTTTGACAACTTGTTGGAATCGGCAAAAACCATGACCATACTGCTACAGTCAATCTTGTTCATTCCCATAAATACCGAATCTTTCTCCGAAGCGACAAAATACAAGCATTGTCCGTTGCCATCCACATCTACTTTTTTGAGATAGGAACTGTCAAAATTGGCCACCATATTCCGGCCTTTGATCTGATTAAAATAATTTAATATACTGTCTTTTTGAATCAGAAAGGCATCCTGGTCCATATACATTTTCTCAATGGAGTTGTTGCGAATGGAGGCGGAAATGGTATCGGCCACAATTTGACTTTGATCCGACCAAAGCACGGGGTCATGGTAGAGGTATAGCATGGAATCCGAATACATATACACCAGGCTATCGCATACTCCCAGCATCTGTTTGGAATAGATCATGACATTGTGATAGGCATAAAGGGTCTTTACATTGTTGACGGTATCACTGACGGAGATTAACGTGTCGGCGGCCAGGTACAAGGTATCATTATCACCGGGTCTTTCCATCAATGCTCTTCCGTATGCTTTGGAGTTTCCGGCACTTTTGGAGTATTCTATTTCGTCCGCATAGATATAGGAGTTTTCTTTGATACTGTACAAGCGAACATCTTTTTTGGCAAAGCCAACTCCTTGGTTTTTGTTGTCTCTTACATTGCCCGCATCCAGAATGTATTCCTCCGATTCGATATGGGTTTCTCCTCTGGAGGTAGTGGTAGAGGTTTTGGTATCGAACTCTCCCGCTTCTGTAATAACATCTCCGTCTTGGGTACTGATCAGGGTTTTTTTAGGAAAATAGGCCACTTCGTTGATGGTATTGTACACCAAAGTGTCCGTTTCCAGATGTTGTACTTTTACAGAATCATTTAATTCTACCTCCCCTTTGAAGGTCACAATTTGCTGAAACCGGTAGTAATAGCCTTTTTCACTGGTGAGTTCGGTCGTGTTCCGGGTCACTATTCCACCCGTTTGGTAGCGGGCATCCCCGGTCGCCATATCATAATATAGCCTGTCTGTAATCAAAGTAGTGCTGCTGTCTTTTAAGACCACTTCCTCCCCCCGCACTTCTGCAATTCCCGTAGCACTGGTGTAAATCAAGGTGTCTCCGGTAAGTGTTACGCCATTGGGATTTACAATGAGGATATTGCCGTAAGCCTTTAAGTTGTTGGTGACATCTTCCAGCAGGGCACGGTCACTGTACATCATGGTACTGTCCCGTTTCAGGGTTGCCCGCTTGGTGGAATCGCTGGTGAGTTCTTTGTGCGAAATGCCATCCACCATCACATTCAGGTTGAGCTTTGCTGCCTTTACAATTTCAACCTTTGTGATCTGTGCCTGGGTTGTTTGTATGAAAAATATTCCTAAAATTAATGCAATGATGTATTTCATCCTTTTTGTTGATTAAGCCCTGTTCAGGATTGTGTTTTCCAAAGTATTTCCCACCCGTTTGCCTTCATTTCGGCATGACTAGCCATTTCTGAAAAGAGATGCTATACTTTTGTAGACACACAAACTTCTTCGTATGCTGAAAAATTTTGTTTTAAGAATGTAGTAAGTATTATTTTGCTCACTGTCATGCAAAGTTATTCTATTATACTTAAATCAGAAGAAACCGAGTACAGTTAAGGGCACACAAACTACTGAAAGTCTAAACGGAGAGAAGAGTAACCGGAAGTAATTTGTTATAACTGATTGTAAATCAATCTTCTTTTTGAAAAAAAAAGTGTTTGTCTGGCGATAAATAAAAAAGGATTCTATGCTGGAACGTTTTGTAAATTATATTGCGACTCAGAAATTATTTTCCCAACAAGACCGGATCTTGTTAGCGATTAGCGGAGGGGTGGATTCTGTGGTGTTGGCCAGCCTTTTACAGGAAGCGGGGTATGAATTTGCCTTGGCCCATTGCAATTTTCAATTGCGGGGAGCGGCTTCCGGTGAAGACGAACAGTGGGTGACGGAGTTTAGCAAAACGTTACAACAACCTTTGTACCGTCAGACTTTCGATACAAAAACGTATGCCCGGCAACATGCACTTTCTATTGAAATGGCCGCCAGAGATCTGCGCTATCGTTTTTTTGAAGCGCTTTGTCAACAGCATTCATTTGACCGGATTGCTACGGCCCATCATCTGAATGATTCTTTGGAAACGGTCTTGTTAAATTTGACCAAAGGAACCGGGATTTCCGGCTTGCGGGGGATCTTGCCCAAAGCGGGAAAAATTGTCCGGCCATTAATGTTTGCTTCCCGGGAAGAAATTGAATACTATGCCCGAAAGAAAAAACTTACCTGGCGGGAAGATGCCTCCAACCAGGAAGATATCTTTCAGCGAAACTTTTTACGGCATCATGTGGTGCCGGCTTTGAAAAAGATCAATCCCAACTTGGAAAGTGGTTTTTTGCGAACCGCTGAAAAACTGGCTGGCATCGAGGGCTTTTTTTTCGCCCAACTTGAAAGAGTGAGAGCGCAAGTTTGCCAGCAAAAAGGAGGCCTATTACATATTGATTTGCGAAAGCTGAAAACCCAACCGGAATACAAAACAGTCCTTTACTATATTTTAAAGGAGTATCAATTTCATTATGATCAGGTAAAGCAATTGACTGAAAATTTGCAAGGGACATCCGGGCGGTGGTTTTATTCCGGGCAATATCAACTTCTTCAAGACCGGGAAGAGTTAATTGTTTCTCCTAAAAACAACGAGCCATCTGCTTTCCATTTGCCAATTCACAAACCGGAAGGGAACTGGCAAACTCCATATGGCCAAATGCAGATCGGCATACAAGAGGGCAAGTTCCGGATAGATCCCAATCCTGCGATTGCCTTATTGGACAAAGATACACTGTCCTTTCCCTTGACCCTTCGCCATTGGCGGTATGGAGACACCTTTTGTCCCTTAGGGATGAAGCAACGAAAGAAGTTAAGCGACTTTTTTATCGATTTGAAAATTCCTTTGCATGAAAAAGAAAAGATTGTTTTGGTAGAAGACGCACAGGGGAAAATTGTCTGGGTAGTGGGTTTGCGTATCAGTGAGCAGTGCAAAATCACCAAAGCGACCCGGGAAGCAATTAAAATGGAATGGCTTGGGTAACACATGAACTTCCGGATTGTTTTATCCACCGAGTGGGAGTATATCGTATAAAACAAAAGTTGCTTCTAAGTTAAAATCCTTATTTTAGCCTTTACCGACCAAAACTAACAAAAAAACATGTTCAATCCGTTCAGAAAAACCTATTCAAGTCAAGAAAGAGCTACGTTTGAGTTCCTGTCTAAAAATCATTTTTTTGCACCGCTTGAAGATCATGAAAAAGCTGAATTTTTACCTTTTATGTATTTGCGAAAATACCAGAAAAATGAAGCGGTATTTTTCCGGGGCGACCCAAGCCAAGCTTTTTATTTGATCAAAAAGGGAGCCGTGTCACTGAACATCGATGTGGAGGACAAATTCGAAAACCTGGTAAAATTGCGGGAAGGGGATTCTTTCGGAGACAATGCTTTGATGGATTCGGCTTATAGGATATACAATGCCATCTGTGTATCGGAAGGCTGTGAGTTGTATGTGATTCCCACTACGAATATTCAAGAGATTTTTGAAGATAATGTCAATATTAAGGCCAAGATGATGTATGCCATGGCCGAGTATTTTGATCGTTATTTTGCTTCTTTGTTTAAAGCATACAAGGAGTCATTCGGTTTTTTTGATTTGGGTAGGGCTTTTTCCAGGAAATAACGTATCGCAAACAGGAACAGGTGGTAAGCCTTGGAAAAATATTTATGAAATTCATTGCGCTATTGCCGCGTGTTTCCCCTTCCTTCTTCAATCCTTTTGAAAAAGCATCCTAACTGATGGCGTTGTCGCTCTTATGCCCTATTTTTGTGGCAAAAACCGGAGAACCTTGCAAGAGGATAAAAAACAACATCGGAATTTCAGGCGCTTTGGCATGATCACGGTCATTGCAGTGTATGTATTGATCATGGTAGGAGGTATTGTGCGTAGTACAGGCTCCGGCCTGGGTTGCCCGGATTGGCCCAAATGCTTTGGGCAATGGGTGCCCCCTACGGATGAAAGTCAGTTGCCTGAAAATTATCAGGAAATATACGCCATTCAAGGCAAGCAAATCGAAGTGTTTAATGCAGCCAAGACCTGGACGGAATATTTCAACCGTTTGGTTGGGGTGATTATTGGGATTTTTATCTTTATTACCCTGTTGCTTTCGTTTGCGTATTTCAAAAAAGACCCTCCCATTTTTTATTTATCCCTGTTGAGTTTCCTATTGGTAGGTTTTCAAGGCTGGTTGGGATCGGTGGTCGTCTCCACCAATCTACACCCGGTAATGATTACCTTACATATGGCTTTGGCTTTGGTCATTGTCAGCCTGTTAATCTATGTAGTAGCGCGTTCCTATGCAAAAGTGGTGCAGATTGAAAAACTGGTGGACACCAAAGGAATCAACCGACTATTATGGTTGTGCCTGGCACTTTCATTGGCCCAAATCATATTGGGGACGCAAGTGCGGGAAGCGGTGGACATCGTAGCTTCTTCATTAGGTTATACACAAAGGGAGACCTGGATTGAACGGTTAGGGATGGTTTTTTATGTACATCGTTCATTCTCTTTTTTGGTAGTGATCAGTAATGTCTTGTTGACCTATTTTATATACAAAAAATCCAATGGATCAGGTATGATATATCGCTGGAGTGTGGGGTTGATGAGTATTTTGGGCTTGGAAATCCTCAGTGGCATTATCCTGGCCTATTTCAGTATTCCCGCATTTTTTCAGCCGGTACATTTGTTTTTCGGCACGTTGATTTTCGGGATACAGTTTTTGTTGATTGTCATGCTTAACTACTATAAATTTACACCCAAGGCCTCTGAGATGGCTGGGGTGTAAAAAAACTACAAGATTTAACAAATAGTTATCAAAAGCGAAGTTCGTTGCAATGATTCAAGAAAATGTATACGATAGCGCAGTGGCCTATCCAGGGCTTGCCTACAAAACAAAACAGTTTGTGGCTTTAACCAAGCCCCGATTGACTTCTGTAGTAGTGTTTTCAGGAGCCATAGGGTATTTTATGGCTTTGCAAAGCTCTTTTGAATGGGGCCCCTTTTTAGCGTTTTTGTTGGGAAGTTATTTCATTACCGGAGCGGCCAATACCATGAACCAAGTGATTGAAAAAGACTTGGATAAATTAATGAGGCGCACCCTAAGCCGGCCATTGCCCACTGGCAACCTGAATGTGTCGGAGTCCATCATTTTTGCATTGGCCATGACTTTGGCGGGGGCCATTTTGATCGGCACTTTTGTCAATATGTTGGCTGCGGGTTTGTGCTTGCTCTCATTAGTATTGTACTCCTTTATCTATACCCCACTTAAGCAGATATCGCCTATTTCGGTATTGGTAGGGGCGTTTCCCGGAGCTTTTCCTCCTTTGATCGGGTATGCGGCTGTGGCCAATGGCATTCCCGGTGAGGCGATCATTTTGTTTAGTATTCAGTTTATCTGGCAATTTCCGCATTTCTGGTCAATTGCCTGGGTGGGCCACGAAGATTATCAAAAGGCTGGCTTTAAAATGTTACCTACCAAAGCCGGAAAGAGTTTTAATACCTCCTTCCAAATCATGTTATATACCTTGTTTTTGGTGCCTATGGGATTAATCCCCTGGTACTTTGGCATGTCGGGTTGGGTGTCAGCGGTGGTAGCGGTGGCATGTGGGGCCTTCTTTTTATGGAAAACCATTGTATTGATGCGCACCGGGACGGATAAAGCCGCCTTGAAGATCATGTTTGCCTCTTTTATCTATTTGCCGGTAGTGCAATTGGCTTTTTTGATCGATAAAATCTAAGGGGCATTGCTTGTTTTATACAAGTGAATGTTGGGATCTCCTGTCAAAGGAAGTAAATTTAACCGTTGAAGGTTTGGTGTGAAAAGCCAAATGTAAATCAGATAATTTAAAAGACTAATTAGAGAAGTCCAATGAGCAATTCGATGGCAAAACAGTTTGATAATTCGATGATGAAAGAGGGAACCCGTAGGATGCACCCCAAAAAGTTTGGCTTATGGCTTTTTATGGCCAGTGTGGTGATGATGTTTGGAGGGTTTACCAGCGCTTATATCGTGCGGCAGGCAGAAGGGAATTGGCTTATATTCGAGCTGCCTACCCTTTTCTATTATAGCACGGTAGTGATACTGTTGAGCAGTATTACCATGCATATAGCCCTGCATTATGCCAAGCAAGACAAACTGGATTTATTGAAGATTTTTATTACTGTTACCAGTTTGTTAGGCGTGGCCTTTTTGATTCTGCAAGTTCAGGGCTGGAAGGAATTAATGGCGGTGGATATTAATTTCGGTGGTGAAAATGCCAACCCTTCCGGGTCCTTTTTATATGTACTTACCGGAGTGCACGGGGCACATATCTTAAGCGGGCTGATTGTATTGGCCTTCACCTTAATAGCTGTGTTTCAGTACAAAGTACATTCAAAGCGACTTACCCGTATTCAGATGTGTGCCACCTACTGGCATTTTCTGGATTTTTTATGGATTTATTTATTTATCTTCCTTTTGTTGAATAGATAATTTTTTTGTCCTAAAATTGCGGATAATTCTGCGAATACCCTTGAAAAAATAGAATTAGTAAATTATCAGCATTTTCTAATAATTACAAATTATGTCGACTACTGCTACTGTTGTTAAAACTCCAAAGAAGAGTATTTGGGATGGAGGAGTTTCCCCTCTGAAGGCGAGCTACGGAAAGTTGATGATGTGGTTTTTTCTGCTTTCGGATGCCTTTACTTTTTCAGCGTTATTAATTACCTACGGTACGATCCGTTTCATGCACCCGGCCTACGATGGCTTGTTTTCCGAGTTTACCTTTTCAGACCAACACTGGCCGATTCCGGAGAAAGTGTTTAATGCTTTCCCGTTTTTTCACGGAGTGGATATGCCTTTGATTTTTGTTGGATTGATGACATTTATCTTGATCTTGAGTTCGGTTACTATGGTATTGGCGGTAGAGGCCGGCCATCGAAAAGATCAGAGAGATGTAGAGAAATGGATGCTTTGGACTGTGATCGGTGGTATTACTTTCTTAGGTTGCCAAGCTTGGGAGTGGGGGCACTTTATCGTTGGTACAGGTACACCTACCATATTGAGCAATGGCGTGGCATTTGAAGGGGCGAACTTAACGCAAAACCAATACGGCCCTCCTTTGTTTGCGGATTTGTTTTTCTTTATCACCGGTTTCCACGGAACGCACGTATTGAGTGGGGTGATCATTAATATTGTTATTTTCTACAATGTAGTGATGGGAACTTACGAGCGTAGAGGAAGCTATGAAATGGTAGAAAAAGTGGGCTTATACTGGCACTTTGTCGATTTGGTATGGGTCTTTGTCTTTACCTTCTTTTACCTTATCTAATCATTAAGTCGGACCTGTATAAAGAAATTTTGAAAATATAGCATTACTATGGCACACGATACTAATTTGTCACCCGAAGAGCAACATAAAAAGAACGTTAAGCATATTATTTTTGTCGCACTTCTTCTCTTCTTTGTGACGGTCATTGAATTTATCTTGGCATTTATTTGGCCGGATACCTGGAACCGGGAGTTGTTGAATGGATTGTTCGTTGCATTGACTTTGGTGAAAGCCTTCTATATTGTTGCTGAATTTATGCACTTAAAGCATGAGGTGAAAACCTTAATCTGGTCAATAGGATTCCCTACGGTGTTTATCATTTGGTTGTTGGTCGCCTTGGTTTACGAAGGCGAGCATATGATCAGCTTCTAATACGATTCTTGTGTTGCACAAACTGTAGAGAAGGAATTATTCAGGAATGTAAAGTTTGTTCGAATACATATGAAAAAATCTCTTCAAGCCGGTACTCTAATCATCATATTAGTCGTGCCGGCTTTTATCTTTATTGGCTTGCACTTATTTGGTGAAAATAAGTTTGACTTGCCGGTGTACGATGGAAACCAGCCGGAAGACAAAGAATTGATGGTGTTCAACCCTAAGTCGGCCAATTGTCCGGATGTGGCAGGGGAACAACATCATATTCCGGAGTTTCAATTGTTGAATCAAGACAGTAGTCAATTCCTGGCTGCGGAAGCGCTCAAAGGAAAGGTCTATGTAGCTAATTTCTTTTTTGCCCGTTGCCTGGGTATTTGTATCAATATGACTTCCGAGCTTTTGCGGGTGCAGGATAAATTTAAAGACCATCCGGATGTTCGCTTGGTTTCCTTTACGGTTGACCCTAAAAATGACCGCCCGAAGGAGTTGAAAGACTATGCGGAACAGTACCGAATCGAAAGTCCTTTTTGGACCCTGTTGACTGGAGAAAAACAGGAGATCTACGACCTGGCACATTGTGGGTTTTATCTGGTGGCAAAACCCGCTGAAGAGGATCCCAATGATTTTATCCATAGTGATAAACTGGTGTTGGTCGACAAAGAAGGTAGGATCAGAGGATACTATAGTGGTACTGACCGGGAGGAAGTGGACCGGCTGATTCAAGAAATATTGGTCTTGCTACAAACCTATGAATAGGTGGAACCCAACTGATAAGTAAGCATATCGCTTTCCATATCTTAACATATTCAATCCTATGAGCACCGTATCGCAAAAAGACGAAAAGAAATATCTCATACTCATCGGAGTGTTGTCTGTGGCCATTCCTTTGGTAGTAGCTGTCTTGTTATTTATGCCACAAACCGGCAAACTGGGCGATCTCGATGTGTCCTTTTTACCACATTTGAACGCTACTTTAAATACTACTACGGCTCTGTGTCTGGTAGCGGGTTACATGGCTATTCGCAAAAACAACCCCTCCCTGCACAAAACGCTGATGTTGTCCGCATTTGTGCTTTCTTCTATTTTCCTGATTTCTTATGTCATTTACCACTATCAGGGCGATCATACGTTGTATGGGGATTTTAATAGTGACGGGGTATTGACAGATGCTGAAAAAGCAGAGGCCGGACCGATACGGTTTTTGTATTATTTTGTGTTGCTTACACATATTCTTTGTTCTGTTTTTGTCGTACCTTTGGTCTTGTTAGCGATCTATTTTGCGCTGTCGAATAATTTGAGCCGACATAAAAAAATCGTGAAATGGACTTTTCCTGTTTGGACATATGTTGCTTTTACAGGAGTGATCGTGTATTTGTTGATCAGTCCGTTTTACGCTTAAAATATTCAAGCTCTTTAACAACAGTAGAAGAAAAATCAGTGGATACTTTACCTACTATGAAAAAACTAATTGCAATAATTGGGAGTTTTCTGGTTCTGACCTTAGCCACAGGCCAATCCATGGCGCAATGTGCTATGTGCCGGGCTACCTTGGAAAATAATGTAAGTGAAGGCAGTAGCAACCTGGCCGCAGGCTTTAATGTGGGAATTTTGTATCTAATGCTTATTCCTTACTTGGCTTTGGTCGTAATTGGGGTGATGTGGTACCGCCACAGCAAAAAATACACTAGTGAACAAAACCGTATTGCCAGAATGCTGAATTCAAAGGCGTAAAAAAAAGAGCCGGGATCTACTATGAGTGGGGGAATGCCCGGAGGCTCGTCAAACCTTGGGTTTCAAGGCGGGTATGAAATAAAATAAAGGGTCAAATTTATTTTGACTCTTTTTTTTGTTTTTAATTTAGAGCAGCAATTCAAATATGTAGGGATGTTTTCTTGCTGTACTTACTTTGCAAGTGCGTCTTGTGAGATGTATCTTGTGCCGGTTGTACAGAATGGGTGTTATCGATTACCTGGCTAATAAATAAGAGTTTGAAGCTTAAAAGGTATTTTTATATGGTTACGGCCCTGTTGGCATTGGGGGTCACCTTTAGTTTGAGGTATTATTTGAAAAATATCTCGAACACGGAATTGTATTTGACTCAGGTGGAAGAAAATCTGAGCCGGGAAGCCGAAGTAGCGGAAAATATCATTTTTGAGTACAAACAACATATCAAAAACAATCATTTTACCTTTGAGCAGCTTCTGGAAGAGCAACCTTATCCCATCTATATTTTTAATCAAAAGAAACTGATCTTTTGGTCGGACCACCGCTATGCCTTTTCTTATGCGGATATTCAAGGGTATTACAACAGTAAATGTATTGAGATCAATAACTCTATATTTCTGGTCAAAAAATCCTTGCTGGTGCTCAATAATCATGATTACGAATTTGTAGTCTTGATCCCTCTAAAACAGGATTATCAGGTTGAAAACCAATACCTGCAAACGGCCCTGAATTCGACCATCTTCCCGGACAACCGGGTGGAAATTGTACTTTCGGATGCCGTGGGGTATCCTATCCTCAGCCGTTATCATGTGTACCTCTGTTCCATTATCTTTCCCAATGATTACGATTTTTATATAGACAAACAGTGGGTCGTATTTTTCTTTTTTGCTGTTTTTGTAGTGTTTTACTTATTGGAAGTAAAAGAATGGGTGGCGCTATTCTTACAAAAGAAGAAGATAGAAGAGGCCTTTTGGGTTTTGTTTTTAGGGCTTTTTGGCTTGAGGGGCATTATGTTGATCTGGAATTTTCCGTATTCCATTGTGCCGTTTGAACTGTTTGATCCTACCGTTTTTGCTTCTTCGGTGATCTCACCGTCTCTGGGAGATTTGTTTCTCAACATGCTGGCATCCCTGGTGTTTATCGCTTTTCTCTTCAAGTACTTTTTGCGCTTGTTCAATTACCGGAAACTCAAATACGCCTCGAACTTATATCGCAAAGTACTTACTTCCTTATTGGTGATTTTATCCTATTTGGCATTATACTATTTGTATTACATTCTGGAAAATATATACTTCAATTCCAGAATTATAATCGATATCACCCAGGAGCTCAGCATCACGTTAGTGAAGTTATTCTATTTACTGGTTTTTGTGATCAGTGCCGGCATATACTTTATGGTCAGTCACTTGGCTTCCAAGTTATTGGTGCGTTTGTCCAATTCGCTGTACGATACCACCTTTACCTTTATTGTGGCCAGTCTGGTGTACTACTTGGTTTCGTTTGCTATGGATATGGGAAGTATGCTGATTTTTAATGTCAATGCCTTTTATTTTGCCATTACTACCTTTTTTAACTTCCCGATTACCTTGCGAAGGTCTGGCTACAGTACGTTTATGTACTTGGTCACCTGTGCGGCTACCTGTGCCATTGTAGGAGCCTATGCCGTGTACCGCTTCGACCGGAGTAGCGATATCATCAACAAACATAAGTTTGCTAATCAACTACTGATTGAAAACGATTTGATGGGTGAGTTCGGAATGATGGAAATGACGGAGGAAGTACAAAAGGACCAACTGATATTAAATAAGCTTTCCGAACCTTATTCGGCCGAAATCATCGAGAAGAAAATCAAAAGAAGGTACTTGGGGCGGTATTATGATAAATATGATATAAAAATAAATGTATTTGATGATATAGGTATCTCGAAACGGGAAGGCGGCCCCCAATACGATTCTTTATTACGGCAATACAACCGTGCGGAATACCAAACGGAATACAATAATATATTTTTTATCAATAATATCCCCACGGGCTTGAAACAGTATATTTGTTTTATTCCGATCCGTGAAATGGAAAAGTTAAAGGGGAGTATAGTCCTGGAACTGACGCTGAAAAAAATAGTCCCCAACAGTATTCACCCGATTTTTATTGATAAAAAATACCAAGGAGCGGCTCCTAATGATCTATACAGTTATGCCATTTATAGCAATCATCAATTGATCTATAGTTATGGAGAATACAGTTATGACAATGCCTTTTTGGACTTATTCCGGCCTACGGAAAGTTTGTTTTTGGACAGTGAGATAGAAACCCAGAACTATCATCATTTGCGGGTGCCGGGGGAGGGCAATAAGAACATTATCATTTCATCGTCCAAATATCCCTATGATAATATATTTTCCAACTTTTCTTTTTTGTTCTTTTGGTTGGTGTTTTTCATTCTTTCCGGCCTGACTCTATACAGCTTTTTCTTAGGAGAAGAACGGGCCAATCTCAGCTTTGCTACCAAAGTCCAGATTTATCTGAACTTTGCGTTTTTCGTTCCGATGATTATTGTGAGTACCATTATCATTAGCTTGTTAAGTAAAGAAAATGAGAAAGAAGTACGGGGGGATTATATTGAGAAAGCGCAGAATATACGGAATGAGCTGATCACTACTTTGACGAGTTATGAAAAGCAATTGGTTTCAAAAGAAGCCATGCTGGATGCCATCATCGAAGCTTCGAAACTTACCCAGTCCGATATTAATTTGTACAACAAACAAGGCCGGCTGATCGGGGCTTCTCAATCCTTATTGTTCGATATCAATTTGTATTCGGAGTGGGTGAATCCCGAGGCATATGCCGGCTTGATTGAGCGAAAGCAATCCAAATTGGTTTCCGATGAACGTATCGGTAGTTTGGACTTCAATGCGGCTTACGTAGGTATGTTTTCCAACGTTTCAGGTGAACCCTTGGGGGTTATCAGTATTCCTTTCTTAAGTTCCAAAGCGAACTTTAAGCATCAAGTCATTCAGATTTTTTCGGTGATCATCCGCATCTTTACGTTTATATTTGCCATCTTGCTCATTATTTCCTATTTGTCTTCCAGGGCCTTGATCAAACCTCTGAACCTGATCACACAAAAGTTAAAAAAGACGACTTTGAGTGGTGACGATGAACCCTTGGATTATAATAAAGAAGACGAGTTTGGTTTGTTAATCGGGGAGTACAACAAGATGCTGGTGAAACTGGAAGAGAGTCGGATTGCCCTTGCCCGTTCCGAAAAAGAAATTGCCTGGCGGGAGATGGCCAAACAAGTGGCCCATGAAATCAAAAACCCTTTGACTCCGATGAAGCTGCAACTGCAACAGTTGCAAAGAGTACTGGATACGGACAATGAGCGGGTTAAGCGCTCCATTACGGTGTTGTTGGATCAAATTGATACCTTGAGTGATATCGCTACTTCCTTTTCATCCTTTGCCAAAATGCCTTTGCCAAAAGATGAAAGATTTGAGATTTCTTCGGTGTTAAAAGAAACGCTCAGTTTACATTCATTGCATTCTAATAGCCGGCCGATGAAGGTGGTGGAAGATATTTCGGAAGGAAGCTTTTTCGTGTTGGGGGATCAAAAGTTGATGAGCCGTATTTTCACCAATCTCATTCTTAACGGGATTCAATCCGTGCCCGAAGGGCGTTTCCCTGAGATCCACGTATCACTTACACCGGTAAAACCGAACAAAATATTGGTTGAAATCAGAGATAACGGTTCGGGGATTCCCGAGTATATTCAAAACAAAATCTTTGTCCCTGATTTTAGTACCAAAGTTAACGGTTCGGGTATCGGGTTGGCCATTGCCAAGCGGGGAATCGAACATTCTGGCGGAAGTATTTGGTTTGAAACGGAAATAGGAATCGGAACCTCCTTCTTTGTAGAAATGCCCCTTTGTAAAGAAGCCTGAAATAGACAGGGTTTTAGCCGGAGAAATGAGAAGTTTTCATAGTTGACGGATTCATGTTTTATACAGAAGTAAACATATCGCCTTATACAAATTTGCTTAAACTGTCGGACAAGGTGATTACGGCGGGTTCTTGCTTTTCCGATCATATAGGCAAGAAACTACAAGCACATAAATTCACCGTGTTAAACAACCCGTTCGGAGTGATTTTTAATCCGGTTGCCTTAAATCTGTTGTTGCGCACCTCACTGACCCAAGAAAAGCTGCCGGAAGAGCATTTGATTCAACAAGGAGAGCTGTGGAACCACTTTAACCTTCATTCTGACTTTTCAGCATTGTCTCCACAAGGGGTAAAAGAGAACCTCAAACAACAAGTAGCACTTACAAGAGCAGCTTTGCAGGGAGCCGATTGGCTGATCCTCACGTTTGGAACGGCCATTGTGTATGAGTGGAAGCAAAGTGGGCAAATCGTAGCCAATTGCCATAAGGTGCCGGCACAGGCGTTTCATCGCAGGTTGTTAAGTGTAGAAGAAATCGTAGAATCTTGCAAAGAGTTGATTTCGGTATTACCATCCAAAACCCGGGTGCTTCTGACGGTAAGCCCGGTAAGGCATCTGAAGGAAACCCTGCCACAAAATGCCGTAAGCAAGTCCTTATTGAGAGTGGCTTGCCATTTGCTGGCGGAACAATTTCCCCAGGTGGAATATTTCCCTTCTTATGAAATTCTACTGGACGAGTTGAGGGATTATCGCTTTTTTAAAGAGGACATGCTTCACCCGAATGAGGTTGCGATCGAGCATATCTGGAAGCGGTTTTCGGAAAGCTGTATGGATGTTCCCACACAAGCCTTTTTGAAGCGGTGGCAAAAGGTGCAAAGAAGTTTGCAACACCGTTCGCGTTTCCCTGCCTCAAAGAGTCACCAACAATTTCTACAGAAGCTTTTGCAAACGCTACATTCCGTACATGAAGTGGATGTAAGTGAAGAAATCAACCTTGTTAAAGAGCAAATTGCCTGATTAAAAAAGATTACCCTGCAAACCATTCTTGAACTACTATCAAGCGGCCCGGAGGGTAATGCTGAAACTACTAACTTAATCTTTATCTGCGATATAGCCGTCTAGCTAGTGTGGAATACCACCTGAATACCGGTAGTACCCGATTGGTAATCCCCTTGCCAGGTCATTTGGTTGTCTTTGAAAGATAACTTCCAGGAAGTATTATTGACTTGCCCTTGTGCATTGTAAATGGTGATCTCTTTGGTTTTACCATCGTACATAAATTTCCCGGAATAAACTTCTTTGTTTCCGTTTTTCATCGTAAAACTTCCGTCCTTTTTAAAAAGGATAATGGTTGTGGCGTACGGGGCATATTGACTGGTGATGTCCGTGCCGTAATCGGTGATTTTATCCAACTTCCAATTTTTGGCAAGAAGCTCTTGGGGATATTCTTCCGCAGCCGTAATGACAGCGCCTTTGGCAGTGTTAAAGGCAATAGGGAAAAGAAGCAGGCATAGGGCAAGGTTGAGGATACGAATCATTGTTTCAGTTGTTTTTGTGATACATTCTTTTACTTCGGTATGACAAATATGGAGTCGGAAAGTACGTACACAAAGGGCTTTTTGGTCAATCGCTCAGGCTTTGGGGTGAACTGCTCATTTTGCGTATCTTCCTTCAATAGGAAGCGCTTAACTTTGTATATTGAAGGCAGAAACCTCTCATAGACCGTCAAGCAAAGAGTAATAAGTATAAATGTATGATCAAAGGAAACCCACTTTGGAAAAGCTATTTATCGGTAGGAGTGATCTCCCTTTTGTTAAGTGGAATTGCCTATGTCATCCTCAGCACGTTTGAAGGAGAAGTCGATATTTTTGGGGAGCAGGCTGCCTGGGGGAGTAATTACCGCTATCAGGCAACAGGCACAAAAGAATACGAAAAAATCGGCACGGATTGGAAACAGGGAATTCCAGGCGATCCGGGGATGTATTGGTTCCGTTGCGATGTGCATTTGGGACCCAACCTGGAAGCATCTGCTCCTTCCGGCCTTTTTGCACAAATGGGCGGGGCTTTTGAATTGTATTGGGATGGGGTATTGATCGGAAAGAACGGACAGGTGAGTGATGTGGCGGCCGCAGAAGTTCCCGGAAATATCCACAGTTTGTTTTTTATTCCCAGTGCATTGGATGAAGAAGGAAGCCATACCGTTACATTGCTCATCTCTAATTTTATGGCGGAAGGTTTGTGGGAAGATGAAGTGGCCATTGTTGCCGGCAGCTATTTGAAATGGAGTAAAACGCTATTAATCATTACCACTTTTCTCAATATGCTTTCGGGCATTTTTCTGGTGACTGCGATTTACTATTTTTTTATTTACTTTATCTCCTATCGTGAATCTACCTATTTGCTTTTTGGCTTGCTCTGTGTCAGTTTGTTTTCGCTTACTGTCTTCGAGTTTGTCAAGTATTTTTATAATTATTCCTACCTCTGGGGCACACTGATTATTAAAATCAAGGCCGTAAATGTAACGGTGATCGGTGGCTTGTTACTGCTTTATATACTGTTCCGGTTTAAGGTGCCTAATAAAGGGTGGGTTTTTGCGATAGGTTTGGGCTTGGTTTTAGGTTATTGGGTAGGGATGGATGAGCTTTCGGAAATGGTGGTTTACTCTCTTGTTACTTGGTTGGTATTGTCCTTGGGCGTGGTGGGGTACGGTATGTATCACCGGATGGCTGGCAGTATGGAATCGACATTGGGTTTATTGGCTTGCGGGCTTGTGTTTCATCCGCATGAACATTCTATTTATTTAGGGTTTGGCTTTTTTGTGATCTATCATTTGTACTCGATGTCCCGGCAGCTGAAGCGCAGAAACCGAGAACACCGGGAATCGCAGTTAAAATCCTCCCGCCTGGAAGTGGAGTTGTTGAAACGCAATATTCAACCGCATTTTTTGATGAATACACTCACCACGCTTATGGCAATGATTGTGGAGTCGCCTAAGTTAGCGGTAACCATGATTCAGGCCTTGGCGGAAGAATTCCATGTATTGAGCGAAATATCCGGAAAAGAATTGATTCCTATTCGTCAGGAAATTACCTTGTGCGAATCATTGCTCAAAGTGATGAGCTTGCGCAAGGAAGTGGAATATACCTTGAATACTCAGAGCATTGATTTTACGGAAAAAGTGCCGCCTGCCATATTTCATACCCTGATCGAAAATGGGATTGTGCATAATGAGCCTATTTCGGGCAAGTTGGATTTTTATCTGTCTTTTGAAAAGAAGGCTTCTTTAAAAAAGTACACTTTGATCGCAGGCGGAACTCCTGAGCCTAGAGTAAACGGTTCGACCGAAGAGGGTACCGGATTGCGCTATATCAAGGCGCGTTTGGAAGAGAGCTATGCACAACATTGGCAACTCAGCAACGGAGAGGAGGCGTTGGGTTGGAAAACGGAAATTACGCTTTATCATTAAGCTTTTGATAACGAAATAGCAGATCGCCTGTGAGGCAATTCATTAAGTTTAGTTACCACTGGAAATTGTCAAATCTATGAAAATCCTCATTGTCGAAGACGAGCCGCGAATCAGGCGTTTTATCGAAAACCAAGTGAAAGAACTGTTGGGTGAACAACAAGTCCAAGTGGTGGCTTTGGAGAAGCTTTTACAAGCGCAAGAGTATATTCACAGCCATCCTATTGATTTGCTCTTATTGGACTTGAACCTGAATGGTCAGGATGGTTTTGACCTGCTGAAAGAAATGGTGGCAGGTTCTTTTCATACCATTGTGATCTCTGCTTATAAAGACCGGGCCATTGAAGCTTTTGAGTATGGTGTGTTGGACTTTATCGCTAAGCCTTTTACCCAGGATCGCTTGGCGAAGGCATTGGACCGGTTTTCAGGGCAAAAATCTCAACAAGATTACCGGGCGAAATACCTTTCGGTAAAAGCCTATGGCCGATTACAAATGTTACCCATGGAAGAAGTTTTATACATTCAAGGGGCTAACAATTACTCCGAAGTCTATCTGGAAAATAAGCGCAAGTTTCTACACGACAAGTCTTTGGAAAACCTACTGCTCATTCTTCCGGGTAATTTCGAAAGAGTTCATAAATCTTATATCGTCAATATGAATAAGGCAGCTGAAATTCAGACCAAGCCCGGAAGCCGATACTTTTTAGTGTTTCAAAACAAAGAGGTGGTGCCTATTGGAAGGACGCGTTTTAAGGAGATCAAGCAAAAGCTTTTATCCGATAAAGGTACATGATTGGTTTGTGTTTAAATTATTGGTTTTCAAATAATTAATTTAGGTGTGAGTAGAATGGGTTGATGAAGTGGGAAGCTCCGGTAGAGCAAGCTGTTGGTTAGATTTATGTAAAAGATATCCGACAGTTAAATTTTTATTTTTTATTTTGCAGCCTTCATTAATCTGAAAAATCAACTATGCAAAATACAGGAATCAGAACTGACTGGAGTAAGGAAGAGGTAGACAACATTTACAATACTCCGGTATTGGAGTTAATTTATCAAGCAGCAACCGTACACCGCCAATACCATGATCCGCAAGAAGTACAGGTATGTACATTGCTATCCGTAAAAACAGGAGGTTGCCCTGAAGACTGTGCTTATTGTCCACAAGCTGCTCGTTATAGTACGGATGTAAATGTACATAAATTACTGTCGGTAGAAGAGGTGATTAAGTCGGCATTGCAAGCGAAAGAAGCCGGTAGTACACGGTTTTGCATGGGGGCGGCCTGGAGAGAAGTCCGGGACAACCGGGATTTTGACAATGTATTGGAAATGGTAAAAGGCGTAAACACCCTGGGCATGGAAGTGTGTTGTACGTTGGGAATGCTTTCGGAAGACCAAGCGAAAAAGCTAAAAGAAGCCGGACTATATGCCTATAATCATAACCTGGATACCAGCGAAGAAAACTACGAAAATATTATTTCGACTCGTACATACGATGACCGCTTGAAAACTCTTGAGAACGTTCGAAATGCGGATATCTCCGTTTGTTGTGGAGGCATTATCGGGTTAGGAGAAAAAGAGGAAGACCGGGTAGGGATGTTGCATACGCTTTCCACTTTGCCGGAGCACCCTGAATCGGTACCGGTCAATGCCTTGGTGGCGGTGGAAGGTACGCCTTTGGAAGAGCAAGAACGCGTGTCGGTATGGGAAATGATACGCATGATCGGGACAGCCCGGATTCTAATGCCCAAAGCCATGATTCGCCTTTCTGCCGGTCGTTTAGAAATGAGCGATGAAGAACAGGCTTTGTGTTTTATGGCCGGAGCAAATTCTATTTTTGCCGGTGACAAATTGTTGACTACTCCGAACCCTTCCGAAGACCGGGACAAACTGATGTTCCAAAAGCTGGATTTAAAACCAAGAAAATCTTTCAAGGAAGAACAAGTGCTGTCGGAAAGTTAATACCCACTTTGGATTATTGATCGGATTTCCCTTTGAGGTTTTGTTCTCTGTTGCTGGTCTGAGATCGCTCAGATGAACAGTTGAAACCTTGAAGGGATTTTTGTATTTATGAAGTAAAGTAGTGTAAAAAAAATCACAATGGATAAAGTGTATACAATGTTCTGTAAATGTTTGCTTTATCCACTCATCTGAAAAAAGCTTAGAATAAGCGCTGGTTTTTGAAGGCAATAGGCAACTTTTACTTGCGTTTCCCAGATGTTTTTTAATCTATTTTTTTAACTTAAACCGTGCATTTCTGAACTATGGGATTTTTTGACAAATTAAAGCAAGTAAAAAATATGGTGACCGGAGGGGGAGCCGTAGTGAATGTAGCACCTGCAAATCAAATCAGTGATGGCAACGAGCCAGTCAGCCTAACGATTAGTTGCCAAGTAAAAGATGCGGACTTATCCGTAAGAAATGTATACCTGAAAGTGAAAGCGATAGAAGAGGTGGTAGCCCGGGACATCGATATTGCCAGGGAAGAAGATGGGGAGTTGAGGCGCTATCAGGAAGATGTGAGCAATACCGTGGAGACGTATAGTACGGAAATTCAAGTGGCGGGTGCGGAAACCTTAGAAGCTAACCAATCATATGAGTGGACGGTAGATTTGGAGGTTCCGGCAAATATCAACGGTACTTACCGGGGGCGTAATGCCACACATGAATGGAAAGTATATGCCGGCCTGGATGTATCCGGGAATGATCCTGACAGCGATTGGGTAACCATAGAAATTAAAAAATAAAATTCGATTCCTCTAGCGATAAAAGTCTCCTTTGATTTTCTATTCAAAGGAGACTTTTTTGAATGAGTTTATGCTGTGAATAAATTTGAGAGCTTTCACTTCGGTGAAAAGTGACTGAGTGTAGGAGACAAAAAAGGTTCTTAAAGTACGTTGATGCCCGCTTCAATTAATGCACTTAACGAAGGGTGATCAGGTGAAAAGTCCGTGATGATAGTATCCAAGGCTTGTACCGGGCAAATTAAATAAGGTTCGGCCGTATGGATTTTTTCTAAAGACGAAAGTGCCACTACTTGCAGAGAGTTATGAATCATACTTCTTTTGACTTCCCCTTCTTCGTAATCCGGACTGGTAACGCCCAAGGTGGGGTGGATACTGCAAATTCCCAAAAAGCATAAGTCCGCATGAAACTTACTAAAAAAATCAATGGTATCGTGCCCTGTTGTGACAAAGGGTTTTTTCGATAGCCTTCCTCCGGCAAAGAGTACTTCCACATTTTCATGCCCTTCCAAAATGCTCACTATCGGGAAGCTATTGGTAAGAACGGTAAGGTGCATATTATCGGGAAGCATACTGGCAATGGTGAGAGTAGTAGTGCCTCCATCCAGAATGATTACCTGATTTTCTTGAAGTAGTCCAAGGGCTTTTTCAGCAATTGTTTTTTTGATTTCACTACCTTGGTGTATTCGCTCCTTAAATAAATAAGAATTAGGAGAATGAGGAACGGCCCCACCTCTTACGGCTTTAAGCAAACCCTTTTCAGCTAAGGTTTTGATGTCTCTTCGTATGGTATATTCGGAGACTTTTAACTCTTTACTCAGGGTAGTTAACAGTACTTTTTGATCCTGATTTAACCTTTCTAAGATTGCTCTTAACCGCTCTTCTTTTAACATATTTTCATCGTTTGTTCACAAAAATATAAAAAAATGAAATCACATACGCTTGATTGTGTATGGTTGATAAAGTGTTGTTTTGTAATATCTTGCAAATTAATGTATTAGCTTGGTTTTGGGTGTAAGTTTCAGATATGTTACAACTGAGTTAGGCTTGAGTATTTTGCAAAAATATTGTTTTAAGTTGATTGTATATTGCAAATTATGGCATATTATTGCAATATATAACAATAAAATTTGCAATTTATAACATGAAGACGATGAAGAAATCTATTGCGATTGATATGGACAATGTCATTGTGGATATAGAAGGCCACTATATACATTGGTACGAAAAAAGCTTTGGGATCAGGTTGGATAAATCAGCGTTGATAGGGAAGCCTGAAGGTTCGGCTTTTCCTAAACCGGAAGCCATACGGGAATTTTTGTGTACTCCGGGCTTTTTTAAAGAGGCTCCCACAATGCCCGGTGCTGTTGAAGCTGTCCGGCAATTGGCAGAAGATTTTGAAGTATTCATTGTTTCGGCGGCTATGGAGTTTCCACAGTCTTTATCTGAAAAGTACGAATGGTTACAAGAACACCTGCCCTTTATTTCTTGGAAAAGTATCGTCTTTTGTGGGAGCAAACAGGTGATTGATACGGATTTTATGATTGATGATCATGTAAAAAACCTGAAGCACTTTAAAAACCAAGGGCTTTTGTTTACTGCTTGTCACAACGTTTCGATCACAGGATATACCCGGGTGAATAATTGGGAGGAAGCAACGGAATATTTATATGCTGCCGTTCAATGATTCAGTGTTTTAAGGTGGAAATTGTAAACAGTTTTTTGACTAAATAATTGATAACGTCAATGAGCACTGCCAAACCTATAAAGCATCATAGAATAGCTGTAGGCGCTGTTTTTTTTCTCTATGGAATGTGTTTTGCCAGTTGGGCAGCCCGAATTCCAAGTATTCAACAGAAACTCCAACTTACCGATGCTGCTTTAGGTGGGGTTTTATTTGCTTTGCCGGTGGGTGCCTTTGTGGCTTTGCCCATTGCCGGTTGGATGGTGGCCAAAACAGGAAGCCGATGGGTCGTGATGATTTCTTCTTTACTATATGGTAGTATATTGGTGGGGATCGGTTATTCAGCGAGTGTGGCCCAGTTGACAGTGGCTTTGTTTGGTTTTGGCATGTTAGGAAATATGCTGAATATAGCGGTAAATACCCAAGCAGTAGGTGTCGAGGCCGTTTATCAAAAGAACATTATGGCATCCTTTCATGGAATGTGGAGCCTGGCAGGCTTTGGAGGAGCTGCATTAGGTACTTTGATGATTGGTATAGAAGTGATTCCGGCACATCATTATATACTTGTTTGGATTTTGACAATTCTTTTGCTCTTGGTGAGTTTTCGTTTTTTGTTAATCCGGGATACAGATACGGACGGAGATAAACCTTTATTTTCTTGGCCCGACAAATCCTTACTTATCTATGGGGTTATCGCTTTTTGTTCCATGATGTGCGAAGGGGCTATGTTTGATTGGAGTGGGGTCTATTTCAAAAAAGTACTACAGGTGGATAAGGCGTTGATTGGGGTAGGGTATACCGCATTTATGATTACCATGGCGGGAACCCGTTTTGTTGCGGATGGACTCACTCAGCGTTTTGGTTTGAGACGTATTTTACAATTCAGTGGATTGCTGACAGCTCTGGGATTATTACTTTCCGTGATATTTCCTTCTTTTATTACTGCCACAATTGGTTTTTTGTTGGTAGGCATTGGCGTATCTTCTGTTGTTCCTTTGGTGTTTAGTGCGGCAGGAAAGTCCAAAACCATGTCTCCTGGTATCGCGTTGGCATCGGTGTCGTCCTTGGGTTTTTTGGGCTTCTTGATTGGGCCTCCCCTGATCGGCTTTATTGCCGAAGTGTCTAATTTAAGAACTTCGTTTTTATTCATTGCTTTTATGGGTATTTGTGTGGTCTATTTCAGTACTACGAAGGTGAAAGAATAAGTTTGGAGTTGGTTTCGGAATATTTTGTTGACAATCAGCAGAGATAATAAAAAAAGAAGCTCCTTTTCGGGAGCTTCTTAACGAAAAACTGAATTTGAAATCGCTAAGTACTATTACTCTACAATTAACTTTGCCTTAAAGGAATACCCATGAGCATTGGTCAATACAACAAAGTACATTCCTGGTGTTAGTAGGCCTTTGTATAGTTCAATGACATGGTTATTTGTGTTTTTATCGAGAATGACCTGACCGGAACTATTCATAATCAGTATCTTTTTGATACGTTTATTGATACTGATGTCTTGAGGACCTTCTACCAGTGATAGAGTGGTATATCCCTGCATAGGGTTCGGGAAAATCTTTACATGATTGTTTAAAGTACGGTTGCCTTTGATTACGGTATGTTTGACCGTATTGGTCACAAGAGGTTTTTCATAGTCAAATGTAATCGCCGCATTGTTAAAAATTTCCGTACCAAATGCATTGTTTTCAGAAGGCTGAATAGAGAAAGTGATAAAGCCTTGGCTACCTAGTACATCTTGAGCACTATCGGGCAGATGAATATCTTTAAATAGCCAAATGAGTTTTCTATCTTCTATACTCAGTTCAAATGCATGACTGCTGGATATCATTTTGAAAGTATTCAAATCCAAGGATTCAGGAAGTTGATCTTCTATGATGACATTCTGAGCAAAATAATTTCCGGTATTCTGAAAGCGGATTTTGTAGGTGATCTCCTGGTTATTATCAATGACATGATTTTCTCCGATTCCTACGGGGGAGGCTTGTATATCATTGGGATCTACAGCACCGACTACGAAATCATTCAATGTAAATTGGTCGTCTTCAGTATTGTAGTCACCTTGATTTGCAAAATTGGCTGTCAGCGTAATAGGATCTCCTACTTGTGCGGATACACTCACGGAATCTACGATTTCTATAGTGTGCGTTTCTCCTTTTCGAAGAGTATCAAGCACCCAGTAATAACGGTTGCCGGTTTTACCGCTCCATGGGACGGAACTGGATACGGGGATCACCAATTCATCAAAAGTAAGGGAAAGTGTATCCTCTGTAACGTCTACTGTCCCGTTATTGGAATAGACTATGGTGATTGTATTTTTAAATCCTTTTCTCATCGCCGTACAACCCAAGGTCACCGAACGGTCAAAATGATTGGAAAGCGCTTGTACTGCTATGGAATTTTCGTTGTACTCCGTTCCGGATTGAATCACGTCCACTTGAATATCGCTACAGACATTGCTCCATTTATCGCTTTCCACCTGGATTGTATGCGAACCGGGAATAAGATTCAATGTATATTGCCCTTCCGCATCCGAGTACACCACTTTATCACCGGATATCACTTTGATACCCGAAAGGGTTTCCTCATTATTATCGTAATTACAATTGGCATTGGTATCAATAAATACGATTCCGGATACTGATGAGGTGGAGGATTCGACGATAGTGATTTCCTGATTCACCGATTGTTGAGTAAGCCATTGTTTTTTACCTGGGTGCCACTCTACTTCTACGGAGTCTATGCTGGTGGCATTTCCAAGTCCTAAATGCAAGTTCAAGGAGTTTTGTCCGCCAAGACCATTTTGAGAGGCAATAAAACGCGTTTGCCATATGGGTGTTCCGTTGATATTTGCCTTTACTTTCACTTTAGCTCCAATGGCAGATTTGTTCATGGAAGTTCCCACTAATTTGATGGATACCCAGTTGTTTCCGCTCCCTTTGTTTTTAAACAAATGGTTGGCTTTGTGGCCGAATGTGGGAATAAAGGCGTCCAAGTCTCCGTCTTTGTCCATATCCGCAACTGCGACTCCCATTGCATTGTCCAAATTCGTAGCGATAATCTCATTAATGATAGAGGTAAAACTTCCATCTCCATTGTTTCTATACAAAAAGTTAGGCTGATGGCTATTGTTAATCACAAGCAAGTCTAAGTCAGCATCATTATCATAATCAAACCAAGTACAACCATGAGAATTTCCCCGGTCTGAAAGGAAGGGTTCTATTGATTGTAAAGAGAAAGAACCGTCCCCATTGTTTTTATATAAATAATTGGGTTGATCAGAAGCATTGGCTACAAAAAGGTCAAGGTACCCGTCATTGTCATAATCCCCCCAGGTGGCAGCGACCGAGTTGGCTCCATCGTTTACAATAGTTCCGGTACTGATTTTTTCAAATTTACCATTGCCTAGATTATGAAAGAGCGTATTGTTTTGTCCCTCTCCGTCAGGACTACCATTGGGAACGAATACATCTTGCCATCCATCGTTGTCGTAGTCAGCCCACATAGCACCGATAGAGCGTTTGGCTTCATTACTCAACAAGGTGTTTTGGGATAAATCAAATGTCGTGGCTGAATTGAGGTACAATAAATTGAAATTGACCGTAAGGAAATCCAAAAAGTATACATCTAAGAAACCGTCATTATTTATATCAATCCAACTTACACCATGGTGATATCCGTCTTGCTTGGTAAAAGAGGCATTTTCATTGGTAAACACTCCTGCTCCTTCATTTTTATATAGAGCATTTTGAGAGCCGATGTTATTGGCCAAGGCTACATCCAAATCTCCGTCATTATCATAATCGGCCCAGGAACTCGCAACGGTCGACATCGATTTTGAAACAAGGTTTCCACTTTGTATCCGGCTGAAATTTCCATTTCCGGTATTTTCATAGAGTAGGTTGGCTGTGTTTTTATCGTAATCCGTGACAAAAAGATCGAGGTCATTGTCATTATCATAGTCTACCCAATTGGCTGTCCAGCTATCTGTCAATGTCCCTGTCCAAAGTTCATCTTCTACATGCTCAAACAAGAGATTACTGGTATTGGAGGTATTGTTACTAAGGCCTACTGCAGAAGAAGAGGACTGAAAAACATCGTTTACGGATCCGGAAGTAACTGTTTCGACCGATAAAACGGTATTATCTGATACGATTTCCCCATCGTAGTATTGGATATTTGTGATCAGCAAAGTACTCACTTCATAATTGGTATTGGAAGAAAGGTTTGTGACCTCATCAAAAGTCCCGGTGTTTTCACCTGTCGTAGAGTTTTGAGTAAATGTAGCAGTGTCCGTTTCCAAGGTAGTAAGGTTTGTCAGGGTGGACTGTAAGGGAGTGAGTCCGTCGGGAACCAATACTTTGATATTTGCCTCTGTAATGTCATAATCCGATTCGTTGTTGATGACTGTTTGAACCGTAACCGTATCTCCCGGAATCAATTTACTGCTTGGTGTAGTAGACGATTGGGAGAAACTTTGTTCCAAGGAGCTTCCGAAGTAGTTCATCCAGTTGTCATTAAAATTACTAACCATTACAGAAATGTTTTGATCCGCTTCAATGATTACATAAGGCCGTTCCGGCCCCGAATCAGGATTTCCATCTCCGTTATAGATTGCCTTCCATTCTTCCAATTCTAAAAAGAAATCCGCATACCTGCCTTTCTCAATTTGATAGGTCCGGTTGAGTGATTGTCCCTGTGTGTAAGCATCCTTTACGGTTACGGTCACATCTTTATTAAAGGCAAACAAATAAGCATGTGAAGCGGCGGTAAATTTATTTCCGGTAAATGGATTGATTACATTGTTTTCCCAACCTGGGGGAGGTAGGTAAACCAAAAATTCTTTTCCGGCGGTTTTTCCACTCATGGAAGTAACCATGGTCGCCATATCGGAGGTACCGGGACTACCCGTCTCCATCCAGTTAGCCTCTAAAACCAAAACCTTTTTTCCCGCTGTGCAAGTGACTTTAAAAACCGTTGGGTAAGTGACATTACCTTCTTTTTTGCCCACCCATTCGGCTGTGTTTAAACTGTCCAAAGTCCAGTTTTTCAAAGCAACCCAATTGCCATTTGAATAGCGCTCCAGATAGACGTCATTGTCATCATCGATGGAAACAATCCGTATCTCTTGTTCTCCGCCAGCTTGATAGGGCACAGAGAAATAGAATAATTCACCGGAAGAGCCTCCTGTACTGCTGGGTACATATCCTCCGCCATCGCGGGCATTATGATGAAGCGCCCCATATTGTACTGTAACCGGTTTATTACTTTCCACCAAATAGGTGTGTCCTGACTCCATTACATTTTGACCGTCGGTAAAGTAATTGATCAAGTCTTGCCCAATATTCATTGTACGTTGAATGATAGTTTCCCGGCTTTTAATATCCACATTTGTATAACCTGTTTGCAAAGTAGTGCCTGTGGAAATTTTACGGACTGTCACGGTCGTTTCATCCTCATAGGCAAATACATTGAGGTCGCGGTTGGAACTGGAAATTTTTGGGGCATATACGATAAACCGCTCTCCTTTGGAGGTTTTATTCGTAGCAGGGACCCAATCGTGTTGCCAATCGGAATCGGTGGATTGGGAGGCATATACCAACTTATCTGAAGTGATGATAAAGTAATCCCCGTCTTGCTTTAACACTCCGCCAGAGGCGTATTTGGCATCGTCATTAATACCATTGTCTTTGATATACAGGATATAAGATTGCCCGGCCATTAATAAGCCGGAAAAACTATCATCACTATCTCCATCCATGTCATCATCGATAATTTCGAAAGATGTACTGTCATAAATGGCTGTAATGATTAAGGCTGCATTTCGCTGTACCGGGTCATTATTGGGGGCAATGAAAATATTAAAATAAGTAGACGGTTCTCCGGTGGCAAATGCCTGAAAGCTTATGTAACATAAAAGAGATAGAAGATATAATCTTTTCATAGTAGAGGGATGAAGTTAAACTACTTGAATGATTAAAATGTATTAAGGTTAAGTCTTTGATATTCAGATTTTAGTGTTGATGTATGTCAAACGGATTAAGAACGGTAGGCTTATTTGTAAATTTGTATATAAGTTACCTGTTTTACTAATAACATGGTATATTGATTATTGTTTATACGATGTTATAAATAGTGTTTTATAAATAAATACTTGTGTTAAGGCTTTAATTGGATACATCTTTTGTGGAAAGGACCTTAGTTTGAGGCTAAGGCAACTTGTTTGCTTGAAGAGGCAGAATAGGTAGTTTTTATATGATAAAATCTTATCTGTATTATTGAAAATAATCATACATAACCTTGAAAGAACAGAAACACAAAAAACCTCCAAAACAGTACATTTTGGAGGTTTTTTGTTTGAGTAGGGCCGCCTGTAAAAAGGGGCTGAGTGGCCTCGCTAGGAATCGAACAGTATATTGATAATCAGTAAGTTAGTTGATTTTATGAATTTTTTGTGACAATATTGTGGCAGATTGAGTTGTTTTCAGTTGCTCAAATTTACAGAAGATAATAGGTATCTAATAAAGTCAACCCTGAGAATTATGTGTCATTATAAATACAAGGATAGGTAATTCATACTTTACTGAACAACAAACCAAGCCTTGGTTTGTGTTTTGTATATTTTATACTTATTTTCTTGTATTTTTCAGAAAATACAAGAAAATGAAAAATTCAAGTTTATCAATTTTGGCTTCTTTAATGTTATTTAGCTGTGGTATTACTTCAAATTCAAATGTTTTTGATAGTGATAAACTCAGAGGTAAGTACAAAGTAATTATTGATCCTGATATTTTTGTGGATGAGGAGAAAAATAACTTAGCAAGTGGTCTTGCAATGTTAATGTTATCTGCTGCAAATGCTGATGTTTCTTTCTCTGAAAATAATAAGTGTACATATTCTTATTCTCTTGGATCAATGGGAAAGACTATAAGTTTTAAGTATAAAATTGAAAACGACTCATTGGTATATTTAAAACCTGAGGGAAAAGACTGGGCAGGGCCAATAGTTATACGAAAATTTGACGATTCATATGACAATATTGAATTGTATAAGGAAGGAGAAAAAGCACCTTTTACATTGAGAAAGGTGTCTGAATAACATTACATGTTATGATGTATCAAAAAAAGCTCTGGTTTACCAGGGTTTTTATATTTATCAATTTACTTAAAAATTTTGAACATACTTTATCTTATGTTATTGGTCAACCTATAATATGAGATATAGTGCTTAAAATATAAACCTTAAAGAAAATTGAAAAGGAACGATTACCCCCTAATAATTAGTCTAGTGGTAATATTATTAATACTTATCTTTTCATTCATATGTATTGAGCAAATTGCATTATGGGCTTATCCAAAAGATAATGCTCGAAATGGGAAAGTATTACAACTGATTTTAAATGTATTAGGAGGCACTGCTGTATTATATGGTTTATATGTTGCCTTTCGAAGAGCCAGGGCAATGGAAAGAGGAGTTGAAATACAAGGTGAGGCCTTAGAAAAACAAAGTGAGCAAATAGAACTTACTCGGAAGTCCCAAATTGATGAACGTTTTAAAAATGCAGTAGAACACCTTGGTAGTGATAAAGAACCCATTATTTTAGGTGGAATTGCCGAACTCCATCAAATTGCATTGGAAAACCATGAGATGTATGCTGAAGTGGTCTTCAATATTTTATGCAGCTATATTAGGTCTACATCTAATATGAAAAAAGAACCGAAAGACATTAATAGAACAATAAATCAAACAATTATAAATTATTTATTTCAAAATCATGAAGTAGATAATTACCCCTATTCTAACCTTAGTCCCGATTTAAGTTATTCAAATTTAAATGGTACAAATCTGGAAAATGTTAATATAAGTAATGCTAATCTCTCTTTTTGTTTTTTGCCAAGTATTAATGCTTCAACATTTACAAAATCCAATTTTAGTAGTTCTAACTTCTTGAGTGTCGACCTTTCAAATATTAAGTTTTACGAATGTGAATTCTTTGAAACTTATTTTAATATTTCATATTTTCAAAATATTGAATTTATTAATATTAAGTGTAGTACTTCTTTATTTTCCCCAATTATTCTTAATTCTGAGTTTAAAAATGTTGAGTTTAGGGGAATAGAATTATATAATAGTAATTTTTTTGCCTGTTATTTTGAAGAGTGCACCTTTAGTAGAGCTAATATACTTAAATCATTTTTTATAGGATCAGGCTTTAAAAACGTCAAATTTGACACAAATCTTTTTGGTTCTCTGATTTTAGAGCGGCAGGCTTTTCAAATGTTAAGTTCGTTGATACCGTAACTGAAACAAAGTTTAATGGATGTGATAGCAACTCTTCTGGATTAAGACTTTTACTCAAATCTAGATTAAATAATCGTAAAGAAAAAGAAACAGACCTAAGAGGAGTTAATACAACCTACTTTAGTGGGTGCAATCAAAATTTATTGATGGATGAGGATTGTATAGAAATATTAGAACGCTATGAAAGTCTTGAGAAAAAATTTGAGTTCTTAAAGGAAAAGCAAGTATATAATACGATGAAATAAACTTTTTCCTATTTGTATAGAGATAGGCGCACAAGGGCGCCATTTTCTTAATGCTCAATACAAGCAATTTCTTCTTGTTTAAATTGCTCAACCTGTCCAAGGATGATATCCCTTTTTTCCTTCTCAAGAATTTCAATCATTTCAATACTCTCCATCCAACAGGTAACCGAAGAGTCGGTGGAATCAAGGCAGACTTCTACTTTAAACTCCTTCTTTTCAAATCCCACAAAAATGGGCATGCATAGAACGAACTCTATGGGAACATTGCTTGAAACTTGCTTTCTGATTGAATTAGTCTTATTGCCCCTGTCATCCCTACAGGCTTCAATTTCAGCCTCAATCTTAGCCTTAAGGTTGGATAATTCAGAAATGATGTTTTTGTGTGCATCTTGATCACGGAAAAGGTGGCGTTTGGTCTTTAAAAATTTCGCCATTTCATTAGGAGACATTTGTTTTTGGCCTATCCCCAGTCCTTCCAAATCAGGGTTAATTGAAAGTGACCCACTTATAAGATCTGAATATTGGCTATGTTCATTGGCTACAAGTGTGATATTGCGAGTGTGTATACAGTAATCTACCCGCACTCTATCTTTCGAATACAAATGATTTCTTTTGCTCCAAAACTCAAATGGGGCCAGGATATTGGCTTTGATTTTAATTGGAATATGTCTGTTGTCTACGGCTGGCGCGGCCTCGCCTTTACGAATAATTACTTCCCCGTTTTCGTTGGGTTGTACTATGATTTGTGAGTTTTCCATTGTTATGATACTTTATAGGGTTTAAGAATAGTTTGTCTTTCTTCTGGCTTTATTCGCCTTTCGTGAACCAAACGGCCTGTCTTGTCGTAAAAACCTACCCGGCCCTCATGGTGGTCAATGATCTTGTAGGTTTTCTCATGTACATTTTCTGCCTTGTGCTTGATCTTCTGTAAGGTGCTATTCAACTCAAGCTTTAATGATTTGATTTTATCTGAATACTCTTTCATCAGATCTTTTTTTACGCTTTCCAAATCATTCAGCTTTACTGCTTCATCAGATAAGAGCTCGTAAAGTTCTGCCATCTCTTCGGCTGTGAATTCTCGTGTGAAACTTATTTCTTCCACGTCATCACAATACTGCTGTAGTGATCTCTCCCGGTCCTGGGGTATCACGTCCTCAAATAGGTGTTTATCCATGATTATCTTAGTTTATTGCTTCCTCAAATAAATCTTTGAATTCTTCATTGCTTATCACAAAGGCTTTCAATTGGTTGAGTACAGCGATGAACACAATCCAATCGGTGTCCCTCATGATCAGCCGTTGCCCTTGGTGGTAGGTAACTAGCGCTCTCTCGCTATGCAGTACTACTGAATGATCGGGAATACTGTAAGGATCATTCATATTGAACTGATATGCCTCTACATACCGCAGTTTTGTTTTGAAGTATTTCATCTGTTTAGTGTATCAAGGGAGGGGTGGGTCAAATCTCTACAGGCTTCCGGCTATTAACCGCTTGTGGAGACACGCGTGTATTCCGTCACTAGGGAGACCTATGGGGGTAGGGGGGTAATTGATGGTTCATCAAATCGGATTTTTTGAAATACACCCGCCTCCCTCTGCGAATCCAGGTTAAAATCCCTTTTTTCCTCCATTGTACGATGGTCGTCCGGGACACGTCCAAGAATTCACAGGCCTGTTCAATGGTCAATAACTCGTCCTTTTCTTCTTTCTCTTCTTGTTTGAAATTCTGTTTGGAGATTTCATCCCGTACCACTTCCCGGACAATGGAGCCGAAAAATGATTTGAAGACTTCAAGAATCTTCTTTTCGCTATTCTCTGTGACTGTTCTTTCCATGTATTTGTTAAATTTTATCCCTTGAAAAATCCCTGCAATCTCCAAAAGAGATCACATTGCACATGCGGTAGATCCGACTTTCGATCCGGCTCCTGGAAGGTATTAACTCCCCCGTATGACTTACTTCATCACTGCTGGCATACTTGGCTTGCAGCTCGTCCGGAAACATGTTGGTGGTAAAGTGGGTCAACATTCCGGAATGGGTCATCTGGTCAAAGCGGGCCATGATGACATTGCGCATCACCCAGGTTTCGTTTTTGAAATGCCGGGCAATTTCCTCGTTCCCGATTTCGTCAAAAAGGTAGTGCTTCGGCACCTGTTGGACTCCCCGCTTGTAATAGCTCTTGCTGGTAAACTCCTTCAAACCTTTCAAGCCGGTTTCTTCGTAGCAAGTGTTCAACCAATGAGGTGTCGTATAGGCAAAACTGTTATTCCGCTGAAGCCGGTAATACTTCTGAAACGCGGCAAAGTACTTCCTGAAAAACTTTAAGAGGCTGGACTTTCCGCATCCTACCGGCCCGACCAGGTACAAGCCCTTGTCTGGGTCAATCCCGTATTGTTGTATCCACTCCGGCACTTCCAAAAAGTAACCTGCCGTGGCCCGTATGGCGTGCTCTTGTTCTTCGGTGTCTACTTCCAAGGTCCGGCCTAAGAACTGCTCGTAAACCGCCTTGAAATGCGCTTCGACGGTTTGCGGCTCCCTACCGGGCGAGTCCTCTTGCTGAGGAGACGGACTTGAAAGCGAGGGTGTTGTAGGACCGGTACTTGTAGTCATTTTTTGCAACCGCTCCTGTAGCAGATTGCTTTTTTGCCGGGTAATTTCTTGATCGATCCTTTTCATAGCGGTTCAATTCATTCATGAGAAATTTGTTGAAGCTGTTGAACACATGCCTGGGCTCGTGAAAGTCCACCCCAATGGCAAAGGTTTCAAACTTGTCCAGGCAGCTTTCTAGAAAATGTTGATGCGGCAAGTCCCTTCGCTTGGCATTCAAGGGAGCGTTGTAGTGGTTCACCAAGTAAGCCTTGATGGATTCCACGGGTTTGCCCTCTACATGCCAGTTGGCTTTTTGCGGCTGGGGTTCTTGGTCTTGGGTCTCCTCTCCCTGCACCCTCTCCTCTACATCCTTATCTTTTTCTTTATCCTTATCTTTAACCCTTTGCAAAGACTTATTAAAGTCTATTGAAAGGGTTTCTTTACCCTTATGTAAGTCTGTAGAAAGAGTTAGATAAGGTTGAGATAAATCTTTAGACAGGGTAAACCGCTCAATCAATGCTTTTTCAATCGGTAATAAGCGCTGAATATCCCGGATGTTTACTTTGTTATCATACAAGGCTTTGATAACAGATAAGTGTATACGGTTATTGGCTTTTAACTGCTTGTACTGCAATTTTAAAAAGTCCGTCAGCAACAAACTTCCGTTCTCAAGTTCAAGCACCCGTCCCGCTAACTCTTCAATAAATTTCGAAAGTTCCGGCTGCAAGCCGTAAATAAAGACAAACTTCTTCAACTTCCTGGTGTTGAAAATTCCGGCATGATCGCAGGTACTCATTGCATATTGGTACAAGCATTTGGTTTCAATGCTGGCTTCTATAAACCAATCCTCTTCGATCATACCCGTATCGAAAAATCTCTTTGCCATACTTCTTAGTTTTTAGTTAATTCAAAGAATTGTAGTAGTGTAATCACCAAAGCACTGATAAAGGCAAGTTTCAGCACCAATGCTTCCAAAATGATATGATGAATGTGCCGGCCATCCAGCCAGGCAATAAAAAAACGGAATTCGTAAACCACGATAGCAAGGGCCAATACAAAGAGGCTTATTACACAAACAAGTGTCTTCCTCCTTTGTACGGTTTGTTTGTTTTTCATGGTTTAAGAGTTTGGAGGATCGTAGAAGTCAATTTTCAAATAGTGCGTTCTGCTGTTCGTCTTTTTCTCCTCCTTCATTTCCACCAGTCGCAGAGAAAGGATTTCCTGTGTTTCCCCTTTGTATTTGATTTTCTTTAACCGCTCCATCACTTCCGGTTCGTTTAAGGCCTCCGCCAGTACGGTCAGGTTCAGATTGATCTGATAGGAATACCTTCCTTTCTTGGCCGCGCCCAGGTAGTAAAACGGTTCTCTTGCTTTGTTACTCATCTGTTGTTTTTTGTATTCAAGTAAAGCGTTGCGGGTTTTGACTAGCGCCAAAAGGTTGTTTTTCATCCCAGTTTCTGCTTGGCATTGGCACGCATAAATTCATGCCGGTCCCAGTTAGTGCGGTCATGGCATTCCGATTCCATCAACATGAGGTCAGCCCGTTTCGATAGCGCCTCGTAGTTCTTCTGTTCGGTAAAGGTTTTGGCGTTCTTGGTGAATTCAGAGAGCATTTCCTGAAGCTCCCGGTGCTCTGAGGTTGTCATAGCGATTCACTTTTTTAGTAAAAAATTATAACTATTTGAAGCAAAATGCTGTTGAATTAATCAAAATGTTGAATATATTCAATATTCTATTACTTTTGTTACGTAATTCATTAACCAAAATTCAAAAAAATGAAAACTCCTATGGTTACCTTCGTTTCAGTTCTTCCGCATAGTCCGCCACCTCCCGGTTCTTTTCCGCCATTTTCTTAAGCAGCGGGATAATCCCCCTATAGTCTTTTCGATCGCCTGTTAAGACTAAGTACATGATTGTTTCGCTAATGCCCAATAGGCGGCAAGCTTCAGCCTGGTCTCCTCTCCGGAGATTCGGGATTTCTATTTTTTTCTTCATTGTAATGATGTTATTTGATTATAAAACAAACATAATCATTATAATGATAAATAGCAAATTAATATACAATATTATCAGTATAAATGATATATGGATTATTTTAGCACAAACATCAAGTATTTAAGAAAAACCAAAAGGTTTAGCACTAAGGAGATGGGGGATGAACTTGGAATTAGTAGCGGTGCAGTTTCAGCCTATGAGAATGACAAAAATATACCATCCCTCACTGTAGTACTCAAATATTGCGAGTATTTTAATGTGGAAATTGAAGATATAGTTCATAAAGATATTTATAGAGATAAACCTTCTGTAAAACAACATATTAATAATATCAACCAACTTTCAAAAAACTTAGAGAATGACAAAGATGAAGTGATCAAAAACCAAAATATGTTGATCAACATCTTACAAGAAAGGCTAAAAACATTTGAAGATAAGGTGAAAACTCTTGAAGAGCAGTTGAAAACGAAGTGATTATAGCAGAAAGGAGGCGTATTAGGCCTCCTGGTATTTTATTTTGTATGTTTTCTTAGCCAATGTTTTAATTGTTGGTATATGTAATTATTCGTTCTTTTATTCTTCTAAATTCAGCCAGTGTCGCTTTACAGTAATCTGTAACAGGTTTCGGAAACGAACCATCTTCGACATCAGATTCAATAAAATCTATACTGTTGTCAGTTGTTTCAAAGAATTCAGCTAATGTGATTTTGTCTTTCATAAAATCATAGATAGTTTCTTGAAGCTGTCCAATTTCCGTGTCAATGGTGTCAATAACATCAATATCATCCTCTTCGAATGATTCAATATCAAAGTGATCATAAAGGCTTTGAACCTTCTCAATGATTGCTTTGAATTCTTTGCCTAATACCCTCTTTTCTTCATGGGAGCAGTCTTTAATTGAATTCAATAGCTCTTGATATTTCTGGTTTGCCTTGTTTAATACCGTTCTTTGTTCATCCGTCAAATCCATATCAAATTTTATTTCCAAGGTCATATCAGACCTTTTATTAGATTTTTTTGTTTCAATAGATTTTTTTGGATTGTGATCAGGCTTTGAAATTTCAAGTTGAAGTGTTTTATTCTCATGATTGCACATTTCAATAAAATCCTTTTCGGAAAGAATTTTAATGGGGGTTCCTTTTTGAATCAACTCTTCCACTTTACGATGCTTGGAGCTTTTTTCATAACCTACAAGTCTGGATTCATCTTGAGTTCCGACAACAAGTATAGAAGTTTTTTTGTTGACGGAATTACCAACATTGCAACCAAGATCGGCAGCGATTTTGGCAGCATCTTTTCTTGGTAATGCTAATGCTCCTGTGAAAACCAAATTTTCCCCATACAATGAACCTTCCGGGTTACCCTCAAGCTTAAGGGTAGAAGAACCTCCTTGATAGATAAAGATTGGTTGATCAACCTTTGTCAGCCATTCCTCCACTGAGCATTGAGTTTGCTCACAAGCATGATGAACTATTTTAGCAGCAGCGATTGCATCTTCAAGAGCATCATGGTGTCCGAACTCTATTCCTAAAAAGGCTGTAATGTTAGCTAATCCATATCCTTTATAGGAAAATTGCTCCCATGTTCTACGGACAATTTTGGCGGAATCAAGCCATTTGGGTTGTAGTATTTCAAGGTTATATTCTAAGCATGCTCGAGTGACGGCTATTTTGTCAAAGGGCATGTGGTGAATGGTGATTTTGTCCGTTATTTTCTTTGCAATTAATTTATGAATTGCATCGAATGTCGGTGCATCTCTTACATCTTTTTCTGTAATTCCATGGATAGAGGTATTACAAGGGTCAAAGTAAGCCTCTGGATTTACTAAAGTACTCCATTTGTCTACTAGTTGACCATCTTGAAAAAAAACTATCCCGATTTGGCAAATACTCGAATAGTCCGCATTTGCGGTCTCAACATCAATGGCAAAGTAGCTCATATGGATTCTTTTTTTATATGATTCTCTATTTCTCTTTGGAAAGCAGTAAAAAGCATACAGAGTTTGCCTAGCTCATCTGCTGAACAGTTATCTATATCTCGCCTTTGCACAAGCAAGTCATTAAAAGCGAGAAAATCCTTGCAAAGCGTCACTGAATCAATAGTCAGGTCGTCTACTTTCGGGTTGATTCTTATGAACCTCCACGCTTGTTCATTGTTAGAAACATGTCTCAGTATAGAGTTAATAGTATCTGTCCAAGCTTGTACATGCCTTTGAAAAGTTTGCTCTACTTTGGAATCTAAATTTGATTTAGTATTTCTATCTTTCTCTTTTAGCCGTTTGGGGATATCCGACCCATCTTGGAATTTAATGGTGAGTTTGTAAGCTGTCCGTGTGATTACTGTTTCCATAGTGTAGATAGCTTTTTTGATTCATGTTAAAATTGATTAACTTATACTTTCTTATACAAGAAAATACATAGAAATAAAGATATTCTTTTAAGAGGATAATAGCCAAGGTGTTGCACATATAATTTAAACTTATTAGCTTTCAAAAGCTTAACCCATATAGAAGTAATTGAAAAAATTGTAACTCAAGAAAAAGAATAGAAGGCCTCAACGTCTCTTTTTTTGAGGCAGAATGATTAATAAAAGTGAGATTTTGTCCTATTAATTCTAACTAAGAGAAGTCAATGACCAAAGAAGAATTTATCAAATCAAGGTTTGATATTGAAGAGCTTATTAATATAGGGTTTCTTAATAAGTCCATGAACTTAGATGAAATTGAAACTAGGATCTGCACCTACTTTGGACTTGAATCAATTTTTATGTATGATTTTATTATGTCCGATTTGAAAAAACCAATAAAGGCAGATATTAATACATTTAGTAAAAATTGACCAACAATTATCCCCGTAAAATGTGGGGATTGTCCCTTCAAGGAATCCCCCTGGGGTTTTCTATTACCGATTTCTGCTGTACGATAATTTCCTGTTTCAAACTTAGAAGTTCAACCAAGGTGGCCACACGCTTTTTCAATAGCCGGTTTTCTGCCTTTAGTAATACTACCTCCTTCTTGAGGACCTTCTTTATGTTACCCATGATAGTGAATATATTTAGGAGTTTTTTTGTGACGGATTGTAGGTAATTGAATTTAATTGCTCAAAAAATTAGCAAATATTAATTTTATTAACAAATATCATTAGATAAATAAACCCCACAGGCAAGGCCAATGGGGTTTATAATTCGTTCACTCCTAAATGGTACTATCCGTTTACAATCAAAATTTCGGCTTGATTTACCGGCCGGCTATCTATATGCAGCCAATTGACATTCGCCTCAAGGGTGGTGATTCCCGCAGCTTTAAACACCGCAGGCTTTTGAATGATCTCCTGCCGCACCTCTTCCGCCTCTAGCCCGAGCACGTCCAAATCATCCGCCAGTCCCAGGCGGTGCAAACTGTAATTCGCGCCTACGTTACAATCCCATGGCCGGAAGCCCCGGTATTGAAACCGGCCGCCTACATGCCAATCGTTGATCCGTACCGGCCGGGCAAAGTACTCCCGTACAAATTGGGCCATTTGAATAGCCGTCCGGGAAATCAAGCCTATTTCCAAAGCCCGGGGGCCAAACAGCTCGTATTCCCGTTTGGGCAAAAATTCCTGAAGGTAGAAATGTTTACTTACTTTCATCTTTCAATATATTTTTAAGCATTTCCATTTGTTCCTTGTGCACCCTCGCCATGTATTCAACGTACTTTTCATAGCCCTCCCGTTGGGCCTGCATTTCTTCCCGGTGTTCTTTCCGTAGCTCCTGTACTTCCTTCAGGTTTGCCTCCGAAGTCTCCTTCTTAGACTTTTTCAAATCGTGCACAATCCAGATCAACACCGCAATGGCAATGGCCTTCTCCACCAAATAGCCGATGGTGTCCGGGTTGGTCAATGTTGCCTGCGACTGCAAAAACATATAAGCCAGGGTAAATTTGAATTCAAGGAAATTGTTTATCGTATGGTACACGGTTCTAAGCATTTTATATAAAGTGAAAAAGCCCGTGCGTACCGGGCTTTTTACAGTTTGTTAACCAAAATCACATGAATTCAAGCTTAGTAAGCCTCTTTTAACACCATTTCGGCAAGAGAGATGGCCTGCAAAGCCCTCTTTTGAATCTCTTCCTTGGGGATTTGCACCGCGGCCGCTCGCAGGGAGTCGGCTCCTACGGTGATGTGCATGTCCGTATTCTGTTTAAAGAACTCACTCACCTGCTCTTTGTCGTTAGGATTGTTGTCCGTCAGTAAGCCGGTATAATTCGCCGCAAGGTCCAGACTGCCCGCGGCCGCTTTCTTGATGTATTCGTCTTTGATTTCGGCAATTTTCTGCTCTACCTCTTCCTCTACAATCTGAAATGCGAACCGGATCAAGGGCCGTTTAATGGTTTGCCAGAATTTTCCCATAGCTGTCGATTAGTTTAATTTATTGATTATATTCAATATTTTGAATGTTTTAGTAAAAATAATGAATAAAATAAAGAAAAATCAACTATTTTTATGAAAAATTATTTTCAATAGATTTTAACTATATATGCCGCGATTGATCAAAAAGAAACGGGAACGATGGTGGGCCAGGTCCCAAAAGACCGGGAGACAAGCGGGAAGAAAGGAAAAAAGTAAATTTTACCATACAAGCCGTTGGCGCAAACTGGCCCGGCAAATCCTAATCCGGGACAATTACCTCTGCCAGGCTTGCAAGCGCAAGGGAGTACTTACGGCCGTAGGGGAAAAGCCCCGCGACCACGCCATTGACCATATCCAAGCCGTACGGCAAGGGGGCGACTTCTGGGACCCGCACAACCTGGAAACTCTCTGTGCCGGCTGTCACAATCGCAAATCGGGAAAAGAAAGACATCAAGCATGAAAACGTATATTATCAAACCGGGCAAGCACTTTCCCAAGTGGCCGCCTTACAGCTTCAGAGGCCCTGTACTCCGCTTTGGCAAACGCAGCGTCACCGTGGAATATACGGTAGTCTTTGGCGTGATGACGGAATACCATTTGGGCAACCACAACCAAAAGGATTGGAACAAATTTCCGGGCATCGTTTGGGGCCTAAACCCTCAGAAGTTTTCCGCCCGTTTCGGTTGGCGCTACCTGCCGGAGTCGGGTACCTGGGAAATCGGTTATTATGTACACGATGGCGACAAACAAGCCATCTATCCGGAAGTTGCCAACAAGCATGTTCTCGAATGTCACCGGGGGCTTCCTTACCGTCTGAAGATTGTGGACGATGGCGAGGCTTACCACTTTTACGTACAAGGCAAGCATTACCACACCGTATCCAAACAGCAAAAGACCCCTTGGTATGGCTATCGGGTAGGCCCTTACTTTGGCGGGGACGAAGTAGCCCCTACGGAACTTTGGGTGATTGCGGATAAAAATATGGATTGGAAAGAACTGGTAAACCTGGACAAACAATGGATGACCCATACAAGAAATTTGAACGCAAACCGGACAAGCTAAAAGAACTACAAGGCACCGACCGGCCCGACCGGAAGCAAAAGGACAGCATACAGCCCGAGAAGTTGGCGGAGGTCCCCAAGCCTCCCGCCTGGATGAACAACACGGGCAAAAAGCTGTACAAGAAGCTTTCGCAACTACTGGTAGACAAAAAGATACTGACCACCTTTGATATCAACGAGCTGGAAACGGCCTGCCACGAATACGGCAAATACCTGGACTTTGAAAAGGAACTCAAAAAAGAAGGCTATGTATACGACATCATGGGGACTACGGCCACGGGTGAGATCTTTGTCAAATGCAAAGCCCAGCGCCCGGAGGTGGCCCTGGCCAACAAAGCCCAGGAAAACGCCATGAAACGTTTCAAACTCTTCGGTCTCAATCCTACCGACCGGGCCAAGCTCAACATCATTGAGGAGGAAGAGCCCGAAGACCCTTTTGAGGAATACATGAAACGGAAAAGAAAAAAGTAATCGCCCTGATCCGCTCAGGCGGAGTTGTCACTGATCTCTGAACAAAATGTATGAAAGCCCAGCCCATCAATACGCCCTGGATATACAATCGGGGAAGACCCAAGCAAACCGATACGTCAAGCTCGCAGTAGAGCGCTACCTTGAAGACCTGGAACATGCCCACGAGCGGGGCATTGTGTTCGATGAAGACGCGGCTTGGCATGCCATCGACTTTTTCCAATTCATCCGCCATTGGAAAGGCAGCTTTGCCGGGAAGCCCTTCGAGCTTTCCCCCTTTCAACATTTTATCATATGGAACCTCTTCGGCTGGGTGTATGAGGATACGGACCTGCGCAGGTTCCAAACCGCCTATATCGAAATCCCCCGGAAGAATGGAAAAACCGGATTGGCGGCAGGCATCGCCTTGTACATGCTCTATGCAGACGGGGAGTTTGGCGCTGAGGTATACAGCGCGGCCACCAAAAAAGACCAGGCCAAACTCTCCTTTACCGATGCCAAGAAATACATTCAGAAAAGCCCTGCCCTCAAAAGCCGGGCGAATGTGCTTACCAACAATATTTCCATTCCCAAACTGGATAGCAAGTTTGAACCCCTGGGTGCCGACTCCGACACCATGGACGGGCTCAACGTGCACTGTGCCATCATTGACGAGCTACACGCCCACAAAGATGCCGGAGTGGTCGATATTATCTCTACCGCCACCGGTGCCCGCGATCAGCCTTTAATTTTCGAAATCACCACGGCCGGCCGCGATACCAATAGCATTTGTTTCCATCACCGCGACTACACCATTGCCGTATTGGAGAGAAAGGAAGGCTTTGAAGACGATTCCTGGTTTGGTATGATCTTCACCCTGGACCATCCGGACGACTGGAAAGACCCGGAAAAGTGGGTGATGGCCAATCCCAACCTGGGGATTTCGCTCAAGCAAAGCTATATGGAAAAGGAGTGCAAAAAGGCACTGGTGATGAAGTCTTATGAAAACACCTTTAAGCGCCTGCACCTGGGCATATGGACTTCAGACGGGGAAACCTGGATCAGTGACGAGAAATGGAAAGCCCGCAGGAGTCAGCACGATTTATTGGAATACCTCAAAGGCCGTAAATGCTTCGGAGGGCTGGACCTTGCCAAGGTGCAAGACATCAACGCCTACTCCCTTTTCTTTCCCAATGAAGACAACAAAAGCGGCTTTCTGCTTATGTTCTTTTTTGTTCCGGAGGAAACCGTTAAGCAAGCCATCGAAAACAAGATGACGCCCTACAACCGTTGGGTAGAGCAGGGCTATTTGATCGAAACTCCCGGCAACGTCCGCGATGACGATTTTATCATTGACTTTATCCTGGACTCTACCAAAGCCTACGATGTACAGTCCATCGCCTACGACCCTTGGGAGGCCACCAATATTGTCGCCAAGTTGCAAGAGGAAGGCGTAGAGACCTCTGAATTCCGGCAAGGTTTCAAGACGATGAGCCAGCCTACCAAGACCTTTGAAAAGATGATAGTAGGTGGTATGATAGAGCACTGTGGGAACGGGGTAATGCGTTGGATGATGGGCAATGTCGTGATTGTTTCCGACCCGGCCGAAAACATCAAGATCGACAAAAAGAAATCCGGCAAAAAAGTAGACGGTGCCGTAGCTGCCGTCATGTCCCTAGGCGAATGGATGACCTTCCATCCACCTCTTTCCAATCCTTATAATGACCGAGGGGTAGTGAGTGTGTGACGGGTAAACCTTTCCCTCTTTTCTGGAAGAAGGAAAGGTTGGGTTTGTATTGTCGTACTTTTTATTCGTCATCAAACAGGTCATTTGCATCAGGATAAGTTTCTTTAACTAAAACGGGTTCTTCATCAGCCTCTAACTTTCGTTTTATAATTAAACTTTCTCTAAATTCTTTTGCCTCTGCTTCTTTGATAAATTCAATTTCGCCATGATTTTCTTTCACTACTTTTTCTATTTTGTCAAGAGAAACATCAAAATACTCCCTTCGGAGATTTACCTGGTTTAGTCTGTTTTTGTTAAATGTTTTGTGTAATTCATTTTCTAGTTCAGGTGCATTTTCTGAATAAATCATTGCATGTACGTCAAATTTAAAAGGTACCGATGCATCTCCTAGTTCGTTTACTCTATCCAAAGGCTCTAAGCGTCTTGTCATTCCAATCTTATAAATATTTTTTCCAAACGAACCAACATTAGAAATGACATATACATGGCCCGACTTAGTTTGTTGTGCCATTGAAATTGCCCTTTGATTTTTCTCTTCAGCTTCTTGTAATTTGCTTTGCAATTCAGCAAGCTGGGCTTCATATTTGGCGCGCTCTTCCTCGGACGCTTTAGAAATTTCTTCTTGTGCTTTTTTCATAGCCTGTTGTAACATCTTCTCTTCTTTTTCAGCATCTTTTCGGGCCTTTTCAAAATCACGCCTGGCCTTTTCTTCCTCTCGCATTTGTTCACGTATACGCCTTTGCTCTTCTTTTTCTTCGTATTTTTTTAATTCATATTCATGTGTTAATCTTAATTCATCAATTTTTAATTGTAAAAACTTTTCTTGGATGTGAATGTCTTGTGATGAATTCAATTTGTTAATCGCATCAAATGTTTTTTGAATTCTTTTTTCATATTGTTCAATATTATTCCAACGAACTTTTGAAATCAAAGAATCACACTCACCATTAAAAGCCCTTAAAGTTAACTTTATCGCCTTTCTGATCATTATCTCTCCTTTTTTGCGACTATCCCCAACAGCCCAAGGAGTGTTACATACTGCAGCGGACTCATCTTTAATAAGCTGTTTTTGTTTCTCTTTGTTTTCAGTCATTTTCTGCTTATAATCAGCAGATGTTTCTAAATCAAAGTGAGGTTCATAAACACCGAATTCAGTAATTTCTAAAGAGTCCTTAAGTAGATTATTTTGGTAAGTTAAATCTTCAAAGACCTTATTCGCAGCTATATATTTTTCTTTTAAAGAGCTTAGTTTTTGTTTGTGTTCTGCGATTTCTTTTTGATAGTTTTCTGCCTCTTGAGTAAATTCTTTTTTACGTTTGTTAATCTCCTCATCAACGTCAATAATATTCTGGTATCTTTCTCGATAGTCTGCAATAATGGCGTTTAAACCTTTACTTTTTTTTAAGCTCCTAACGAGAATTGCTATTAGTATACCGATTATTAGGATACTACTTACAATTATCAAAATGGTGGTAGTCATAACTTCAATTCTTTTGGTTAATTATTTGTTGTACTATTTAATAGGTAGAAACTAATATATGTTTTTTTTATAAAAAATAGCCATCGCCCTAATCTCTACATCTAGGTTTATTGAGTATCAAATGTTTAATGTAGCAAACTAAATAGATTGTAGGTGGTATGATAGAGCACTGTGGGAATGGGGTAATGCGTTGGATGAGGAGCAATGTCGTAATTGTTTCCGATCCGGCCGAAAACATCAAGATCGACAAAAAGAAATCCGGCAAAAAAGTAGACGGCCCCGTAGCGGCCGTCATGTTCCTAGGCGAATGGATGACCTTCCACCCACCTCTTTCCAATCCTTATAATGACCGAGGGGTAGTGAGTGTGTGATAGGGGATAATAACTATTCTATAGAAAAAGAATGGGTTATTGGTTCGAATATGGATTTTAGGGCATTTTAAAGTTGTGTACTTATAATTTGCTTAGAACTAAATCATTTTCACTCTATGCCTTATCCCATTGTTATACTAAGTGCCCTTAATTTAAACCATTCAATTTGAATCAGTGATTGTCATTTTTGAAATTTAATGGTGTTAATATATTTCCTTTCCATTGAATGGAATGTATTCTACATTGTCTTCTGTGGAAATTTGAAAGGTAAGTTTATTGTCTTCTTTTACAAATTCTTTTTTAATTTCTAGATGACCAATTTTACATTTGATATTTGGAAGAATAACCTCTCTATAAGAGTTTGTTTCGAAAGTATTGTTATCTATTGTTACTTTATTTACAATAAGATTTGAAAAATGTATATCAACTGGCGAGAAATTGTCACAAAATGGTTTACTTATATTTTCAGCAGCACAAGGGTCTCCATATACAATACAGTCTAAATATTTTATGACTTTACTACCTATGTTGTGAACCCAAATACTTATTGTGATTGTTTTTGTATGCTCGGTTATTATAGAAGGATTATACTCAAATGAAAGTTTGACCTGGGTTCTGGCTAAACGATTTATTATATCTTTAATCTCCCAATCTTCCATTGCGATTGATTGAAAATTATATCTTTTATAATATCGTTTATCATTCATTTGGTGTGCAGTGTTGCTTTTGGGAATTTCAACAACATAGATGACCAAATTGTGTTCCTTATCACCAGTTTGAATTGGTGTAATCCGAATGTTTTGAATTGTCGGAGAAATTGTACTATTTATAATTTGTTCTAGCCTCTCTTTTGAAAAATCTTTTCCATTTATAGGGTCAATTTTCTCAGGAATATGATTTTTATCCAAATCATCAAATTCTTTTACTCCATATATGATAGTTCCTCCATCAGAATTTGCAAAAGCGCTTACATCTTTAGAGATTTCCTTCTTTTTTTCGGTTGATTTAGCTAAAGAGCCTGCTCCCTTATAATCAAGGTGTATATTTTCCTCAACCCCATCTTCTATATATTTCTTTATTTTATCAAGTGTCCACATAATTTAATAACCCAAACTTGTTTATAAACAAAATAATCTATTTTAAATAGCTTATACAGAGTTTAAAATACTTTCATACTAGCAAAAGCTCTTATACAGAATAAATAAGTAGGAATAAATGTATAGTTTAATTTTAAAAAAAAACAATACCTTATACCTATATTTAGGTTTATTAACAACGTAACTAACGTTTATAGAACGGCTAAAAAGCTTCCACCTAAAAACCCCTCTCAAGTCCCATAAAACCTGAGAGGGGTTTTCCACAACCACCGGAAAAATATTCCAAATTTCTACAAAATAATATTCCAAGCTTACCCCTTCTTCCCTACAATCTTCCAATATACTTCTACCGGAATTTGCTCTCCTAAGAACCCTACACTGGTGATTTCTTCTTGTTCCTTCTGCTTTTTCATTAATTATAGAATTTATTGATTAAAAATATTTTCATATCAACTTAAACTATTATATTAGCCATATCAAACAAAATTTTGAATATATTCATTTTATTGAATGGAAAAGGCTTTTTTTCAACGGGTATGGGACAAGTTTGTATGGGCTACGGATTACAGTGCCCGCTCGCAATCGCTTACCCAAGAGCAAAAAAAGCTGTTGGAGTGGTTTGACGGGGGGAGTAAAACAGATGCGGGGGTACGGGTCAACTCGGATGCTACGCTTTCCTATGCGGCCGCCTGGCGTTGTATCAATTTGCTTTCGCAGGACCTGGCCAAGCTGCCTTTCAATATGTACAAGCGGAGCAAGCAAGGCAAGAAAATCGCCTTCTACCATCCGGCCCATTACCTGATGAAGTCCAAGCCTAATGGTTGGATGACCCCCTATGTGTTTCGCCAAACCCTTACCCGGCATGCGCTGCTCAAGGGGAATGGCTATGCGCGGATCATCCGCAACGGGGCCGCCCAACCTACGCAGTTGAAACTGATCGCCAATCCGGATTATGTACAGATCAAAATGGTAGACGATGAAATCTACTACGATGTGAACGAGGTATTGCCCGATGGGAAACTTGCCAGCTATGTACTGCATGCCGATGATATGTTTCATCTCAAAGGGCCTTCGATGAACGGCATCGAGGGCATGTCCATGATTACCTACCACCGGGAAACCCTGGGCTTAGGCATGGCGGCCAAGAAAACGGCAGAGCGCTTCTATGGCAGAGGGTCTAACTTCTCCGGTTTTATCAAAATGCCGGAAGGGAAAAAGCTGGATTCTACCGAGCAAGTGGACCGGCTGTCCAAGAGTTGGACGGACAAATACCGGGGGTTGCACAAATCCTGGAGTACTCCGGTATTGGAAGACGGGGCCACCTTTGTACCGGTCACCATGCCTTTGAAAGACGCGCAGTTTTTGGAAAGCCGGCAGTACAGCGGCATCGAGGTATGTCAGATATACGGAGTGCCTCCGCATAAAATCTATGACCTCAGCCGGGCCACTTTTTCCAACATCGAACACCAGTCGATTGAATATGTAGGAGATTCCCTTTTGCCCCATGTCACCAACTGGGAACAGGAGATTAAGGAAAAACTCCTGCGCGAAGACGAGAAGGCATTTGATCCGGGTACCGGAAAAAGTACCTATTACCCCAAGTTTAATTTGGGCGTATTGCTACGGGGGGATTCCAAAACCCGGGCGGAGTTCTACAGTTCCGCAGTACAAAACGGTTGGATGAACCGCAACCAGGTAGCGGCCTTGGAGGACTACGACCAGGACATACCGGGAGGGGACAAATACACCATTCAGTTAAACATGCAAGAACTTAAAAACGTGGGCCATGAGCAACCAGAATAAAGAATTTGAAACCAGGGTTTTTCAGGAGAGTATCCAAGTGGAGAAGCGAGACGATGGCCCGGCCAAGATCTCCGGATACGCGGCCGTGTTTGAAGAACTTTCCCAACCTCTGGGCGGCTTCCGGGAAATCATCGAACCCGGGGCTTTTGACGAAGCGGACATGGAGGATGTGGTCTGTGTGAAAAACCACAATGTCAATTTCTTGTTGGCCCGCACACGTTCCAATACCCTGAGTTTGTCCCTTGACAAACGGGGCTTCAGATACGAGTTTGAAAACCCGGGCAACTCTGCCGGCAATGATTTGATCATTGAGATCGAGCGGGGCGATATCTACGGATCTTCCTTTATGTTCCGGGTAGCGGACGACCGTTGGGAAGAGGACAAAGAGGGGCGTATCATCCGGTATGTTAAAAAGATTTCCGTGGTGCGGGATGTGGGACCGGTAGTGTTTCCGGCTTATCAGCAAACCGAAGTGACGCTTCGCTCATTGGACGCTTTCAAAAAGCAAAAACAACATCCGGAGGAGGCTTATAAAAGAGAAGCCGAAGCCCGGCAACGCAGATTAAGGCTTTTACAAATAAACTAAACTTTCAAACAGCTATGCCGAGACTTAAAGAACTGCGCGAACAGCGCGCCTCGCTGGTCGTAAAAATGAATGAAATCAACGACAAGGCGAACGAAGAAAAACGGTCCCTCAGCACTGAAGAGTCTCAGCAGTGGGACCAGATCGATAACGAGGTGGTCAAACTCACCGAAGACATTGAGCGGCAAGAGCGGCTTGATGAACTCAACAAGGAAAATGCAAAAAAACAGGAGCCCGTACCCGGTTCCAAAAGGGAGGAGCAAGACCCAAAAAAGTTAGAGAAAAGGCAAATGGATGTCTTTGCCAAATATGTGTGCGGAGGTGTCTTAAGCCTGAATAACGAGGAGCGTTCCGTACTACAACCCCTATTGGTTGAGGAAAAAAGACAATCTACCACTCCGGGCGAAGGGGGTTATACCATCCCTACGGGCTTTGCCGGGGAAATCGAAAAGGCCCTTTTGGAATTTGGCGGGGTACTGGCCGTAGCCGGTTTGCGCAAGACCACTACCGGCAACCCTATCAACTACCCGGAGGTGAATGATATTGACAATAAGGGGAGAATGATTGGAGAGAAAGGAGATGCATCACAGGGCACTACTCCGATTACTTTTACCAATAAGGCATTGTCGGCCTACAAATTCACTTCGGATTTTCTGCCGATTACTCAGGAATTGTTGGACGACTCCTTTTTTGATATTCCCGGCCTGATCAACGATTTGTTTTTAGAGCGGATCGCCCGGATTGTGAACCAGTATTTGACCTTGGGAACCGGCACCAACCAACCGCAAGGAGTGGTAACGGCCGCTGCTGCCGGAACCACCGCTGCCGCCAACAATACCATTACCGGGGACGAGTTGATTGACCTCTTACATGCGGTACCTTCGGCTTACCGGAGGAACGGGTTGTTTATGTTCAATGACAACACCCTGAAAGCCATCAAGAAATTGAAAAACAACGAGGGGGACTACATTTGGTTGCCCGGACTCAAGGACGGTGAACCCGATACCATTCTGAAAAAGCCTTATCAAATCAATGACGATATGGCGGATATCGGGGCAAGTACCAAGTCGGTACTCTTTGGCGACTTCAATAAGTTCAAGGTGCGTCAGGCGGGCAACCCTTACCTGAAGCGCTCCGAACACATCTACATCGAAACGGATCAAATCGGAATGGGTCTTTTTGCCCGTTACGATAGCCGTCTGATCGATGCGGGAGTCGGGGCCATTAAATATTTGGATCACCCAGCGTAACCCTACGAGATATGATTGTAAAATTCTTAAAAGAAACCGCACATGTGGACGGCCCTTTTGCAAAAGGCGCTGTGGCGGATGTGTCTTTTGCCAACGGGCAAACCTGGATTGAAACCCGTCACGCTGCAAAAGCATCCCAAGAGGATTTGGAAAAATTTCAAGAGGAAGGTAAAAGCGCAAGAGCAAGTAAAAAGTAATGTACCCCAAAGCAGTAGTCATCGGCAGCGGACCCGGAAGCGAACCGCTTAGTTTGGAAGAGGCCAAGGCACAACTCCGTATAGAGGACATCTTTACGGTAGAAGATGCCTTGATCGGCTCTTTGATCACCACGGGCAGACAGCAGGTAGAAAACTACTGTGAAATCAGCTTGATCGAAACCACCTGGAAAGCGTATTACGATACCTTTCCGGAGGTGATCGAGCTGCCCAAGGGGAAGGTATTGAGTCTTGTGGAAATCAAGTATTTCGATGAAGACAATCAAGAAACCATCTTACCAGCTTCAGCCATCGACCAGGATCTGAACAGCCGCCCGGCTTTGCTCCGGGCGGTAGATTCCTGGCCTGCCACCTATGAACGCATGAACGCGGTAGAGGTAACCTTTACGGCAGGATTCGGAGCGAATGCCAGCGATATACCGGAGGCCATCAAGCAAGCCATTAAGCTGTTTGTTGGCGCGGGCTATGCCCACCGGGAAGACAAACGGGCGGCTAACTTGTTGCCCCGTGCCAGTGAATTGCTAATCATGCCCTACCGTCAAATGCGCTTTTGATGCAAGCCGGAAAACTCGATAGAAGAATCACCCTGGAACGCTTTACGGTGACCCAGGACGACTACGGTCAGGAAATCAAAACCTGGGAAGTGCTGGCCAGTGTATGGGCGGCGGTGAATGCTGAGAGTAGACAAACAAAAGGCAACGAACGCTTTGAAGCCCATCAACAAGTGGCCGTATCGGAACACATCTTTCAAATCCGGTATTTGCCCGGGCTTACTTCCACTACCGATGAAAAAATGAGGATTGTATACCGCAATGCCTTGTACAACATCCTCGATGTAAAGGAGATCGGAAGGCGGGAAGGATTGGAAATCATTACAGAGAAAAAAGATTCGGGTTTTTGGGATGGGAGTTAAGCTAAAAAACTGGGAACAAGCCAAGCGGATGCTCAAAGACATGGACAACCGCATGACAAAAAAAGTGATTGAAGGGACGATGCGTAAAGCGGCCAAGCCGTTGGTGCGTTCGGCAAAGTCCAAAGCCCCCAAAGGGGATACGGGAAATTTGCGAAAGTCCATCGGGACCTTTGTGAGCAAAAGCAGCGAGCGAAAGAAAAACCTAAAAGCCGGGATTTGGGCAGGACCCCGCACCCGGGGAAGCCACAAAGGGTTTCACGCTCATTTGATTGAATTTGGAACGAAGAAGCGGAAGCCCACAAAAGGGGAATACCTGGTTTTTGAAGTGGACGGAGTATTGGTATTTGCCAAAGAGGTAGCTCCGGTAAAGCCCCAACCATTCATGCAGCCCGCTTACCAGGAGTCCAAAGGACAAATGGAACAAGTCATGTTCAAGGAGTTTGGAAACGAATTTCAAAAAGTAGCCAAGAAGTACAAATGATCGGAGATGCCGTCAGAGAATTACTGGTAAATGATGCCACCCTCTCCGGGATCATCGGAAAGCGTATGTTTCCCCAAATGATTCCACAGGGTACCGGTATGCCGGTGATTGCTTATTCCATCGCCAACACCCAACCCAAAAGCTGTAAAGTAAACGGGGAATACCTGGACGAGGTGGATATTTCTTTATTGATCTTTTCCAAAAACTATGGTGAAACCGAGCAAATAGGGCAACGGGTCCGGAAAGTAATAGACGATTACAGCGGCACGGTAAAGGGCAAAGAATTATCCATCTCCTATAATGGAGAAAAAGACAATGCCAGTGAGCAAGCAAAGCTCTACGGTAAGTCACAGAGCTATAAAGTATTTTATAAACACTAAACTTTCAACCAGCTATGCCAACCACAGGAAAAATTATTGGGAAGAATATAAAGCTGTTCATCGATGATGATCCGTTAGGGGCCGGAAATGAACAGGAAGTAGGCTGTGCCACCGATTCCACCCTGAACCTGGAAACCGCCATGGTGGAAGCAACCTGTAAGCAAGACGGTGACTTCTACGATGCCGTACCGGGTAAGAAGTCCGGAACCATGGATATTGAGGGACTGATCATTTACAACAATCCTATCAACTGGACCCAGTACCTGGACATTTGGAAGAATAGCAAACGCCTGAAAGTCCGGTACGGTACAGACCAAACCGGGGATACGGAATTTATTTGTGATGCATACCTCACAAGTTATTCGGCCACTGCTCCTGTAGAGGAAGTCGCTACTTACTCCGCATCCCTACAGTTAGTCGGAAAGCCGACCATTGCTGCAAAAGCTTAAATCAGTGAAACATGAAAACTATTGAATTAGGAGGTGAAGAAAGAGCAGTTGCATTCGATATGAATGCGATGGCCTTCTTTGAAGAAGCCACAGACCAAGGAGTACTTGATTACTTGAGTACCATAAGCAAAAATACGGGAAGGCTCGGACCCTTCAGGCACTTGGTTTATGCAATGTTAAAAGCCGGTGCCTTTGTCGCCAAAAAGGAGTTTGACTATTCCTTGGAGGAAGTATCCAGTTGGTATTCTTTGAATGATATGGAAAGGATCATGACGGTAGTTCATGCAAACTCTCCTCAAGAAAACGGCAAAAAAAAACCGGCTCAGAGGAGGGTAGCACCAAAGGCTACTTAAGATACGATGATTTTGAAAGTATAGCCCTTGGGGAGTTGGGTGTTTCATTGAAGGATTTCAAACACTGGACTCCCCGTAATTTTTTCAATGCTCTCGAAGGATACAGACGGAAGGAGCAGCGAAAGCAGGAAAACGAATGGCAACAAACCCGTTTGATGATCACCTACATGGTCAACATCCACCGGGATACCAAGAAAAAAATAAGCCCTTATCAACCGGAAGACATCCTGACCCTTCCCGGTGACCAAGAAGCCATCCACTCACGGCAACAAAAAGTAAAAGCCTTATACGAACGATTAAAAAAAGAAGGAAAAGTAAAGTAATATGCCTGCGCAAGGACTTATCAATATGTCTGTTCTCCTGGGAATGGACATTACCCAGTTTGAAAAGAACATAAGCAAAGCCCAACGCCAGTTGAGCCAGTTCGGAAGTAATATGCAGAAGATAGGCCAGGGGCTTACCCTAGGAGTGACGGCGCCTTTGGCTGCTTTTGCGGCTTCTACCCTCAAAGCGGCCGGGGATTTTGAAGCCGGAATGAACCGGGTAGCGGCCATCTCCCAGGCTACCGGAGAAGACTTGCAGAGGCTAAGGGATGAAGCCAAACTCTTGGGTTCCACTACTCAGTTTTCGGCTTCGGAAGCCTCTGCTGCTTTTGAAACCCTGGCCCGCAACGGGAAAAACGCAGGCGATATTTTAGAGGGAGGGCTGGGACAGGCTACCCTGAACCTGGCGGCAGCCGTTGGGGGAGAGTTGGCCCCGGCTGCCGACCTTTTGACCGATGTATTGAAACAGTTCGAGGACGAATCGCTTAGTGCCAGCGATGCGGTGAACCTGGTGGCAGGAGCTACCAACAAATCGAAGTTTGGCTTTCAAGACTATAGCGAAGCCATTGCCCAGGTAGGAGGGGTAGCCGGGGGCGTGGGGGTAGAGTTCCTGGATTTGAATGCGGCATTAGCGGCTACTTCCGTAGCTTTTAAATCCGGTTCGGATGCGGGTACTTCCCTAAAAACTTTCCTGCAACGGATCGGAGCACCTACCAAACAAGCCAAAAACCTGATGAAAGAGCTTGGCCTTGAATTCTTTGATACGGCTACGGGAAAAATGAAACCCATGGGAGAAATTGCCGGGCAACTGGAAAAGGCATTTTCAGGCCTCACCGAAGAGCAACGATTGAATAATGCCAGTATCCTTTTTGGAGCAGATGCTATGCGTACCGGTATCCAACTGGCCCGTACAGGGAAGGACGCTTTCAACGACTTGGCTTCGGAAATTGAAAAGGTAAGTGCCCAGGAGCTGGCCGAGACCCGTATGAAAGGCTTTGCCGGGGCGGTCAAAGAGTTTCAGTCCGCCTGGGAAGGGTTGCAAATCGCCATCGCAGACAGTGGCCTGTTGGACTTTGCCACCAAGGTAGTAAAGAAGTTTGCAGAAGTAGTGCGCCAACTCAGCCAGGCTAACCCCTCAATCTTAAAGTTAGGAACCATTCTGGGAGGGGTTGCCGCAGCCATTGGGCCTATTGTGTTGGCCATAGGTGCCTTTGCCAGTAGCCTTTCTTCCGTGATTGGTCTTGCCTCAGGAATAGGCGGATTGGGAGCGGCCTTTGCGGCCCTCACCGGTCCTGTAGGAATTGCCGTAGCGGCAGTTGCCGGAGCCGTGGCTTTGATCATTGCCAATTGGGATAAAATTAAAGCCTACTTTACGACGGGATCAGGTTCCAAGACTTTTGAAGCTCTGAAAGAGCGAATTAAAACGGCATTTGAAAACATTAAAACCATCATCTCTTTCTTTTCAAAAGTATGGGACAAGTTTGGAAATGACATCGTTGATATTTTTGTACAGAAATTCGCACGGTTGGGGGAAATAGCAGGGATCGTATTCGGTAGGCTGTTGGACGTTTTCAACATCTTTTCCAATCTGTTTACAGGTAATTGGAAAGGTATGTGGATATCTATCAAAAGCTTTTTTCTCAGTACTTTTAAAATTATACCCATCACCTTGGCGGGGATTGTAAAAGATGTCGTCATGATGGCAGAATCACTGGTAAACAACCTTTCCGGTAAGATTCCTGGGTTAAAATCAATTTTTGGAGAGGGGTTCAGCTTTGAAGGTATCATTGAGACCATCGATTCTGTAAAGGATAAGTCTATACAATTTATCGATGATTTGATAGGCAAGGGGGAAAAAGGAAAACAATCCAATGAAGAATTAGCGAAAAGCTTTGAAGATGTAGCAAAGGCCATTGACAAGGTAGATGAGAAGGTAAAAGACGAGGATAAAAAGGAGGACGACAAAACGAAGGACGATAACAAGACGATTCCCCTCGCTCCCAAGTATAAAAGCTACAATACAGACCGAGTTAAAAGAAATTCCTTACAAACCTTACAAACCAATGTACCGCAACTGCCAGGTCTTAACCTAGGTAAACAAGAAACTGACGGAGGCTTGGGGCAAGAGCTTGGCGCTTTGGCCGGGCAATTTGACCTGATCAATACCAAGGCTCAACTATTAGGGGAAAGCTATAATGCCACGGCAGAGAAGCAATCCTTGATGCAGCAAGGTATCCGGAACCTGATTGATAACGGACTGATCCAAACGCAAGAGCAGTTTGCCGCCGTAACGGAACAGATCGGGGAAATGGCCGGGAAAATGGAGGAAGTCAATCCGGTATGGCAAAAGTTTGGCGAGAGTATGGCAGCCAGTGTGGGCAATGCAGTACAAGCCGTAGCCAGTGGAGCACAAAGCATTAAAGAATCCATCCGGGGCATTATCAAAGCCTTTATTGCCGAAGGAGTGGCGGCAGTGATCAGTAATACCTTCAAGTCTCTGGGAATAGCCGGTCCTTTTGCGATACCCATTGCAGCTGCAGCGGGAGCAGCGGCTACCGCTTTGTTTGAAAAAGCCATTCCTGCATTTGCCGGGGGTGGGGATCACCTGGGAGGTCTCCGGCTGGTAGGAGAAAACGGCCCGGAGCTGGAAGTCACCGGCCCCAGCCGGATCTACAATGCCCGCAAAACACAGGATATCCTCAGCAATATGGGCGGCTCACAAGATGTAAAAGTATCGGGCGAGTTCCGGATTCAAGGGCAAGACCTGGTCGTCACCTTGGACAAAGCCAACCGGTTTAATGATTTTACGAGTTAAAAAAAAACTCCCGATCAACTACCGGGAGGTTTTTGTTTTAACATACCACTTTTCATATAAAACCAATCTTCTTGGTAGTACCCACTACTGAAAACAACTTACCCAAAAACTCCAAACCCTTTTGGGTGACCAGCACTTTCAGCACTACAAAGCCCTCCCGGGTATTGGGCTGGATAAACTTCTCTTTTAACAGAAAGTAGCCTCGTTGGATATACTCTTGCTTGGGTTCGTTTTTGGTCTTGAATAAGATACCCCGCTCGCGTAATTTCTTGAACATGGTATTGCGGCCAAAGGGCAAACCCAACACCTTGGCAGCCTGGCCTATATCAATCAACCTATCCGAATCCAATACCTTTTCCATCAGCTCGGCTTTGGGACGGAGTTGTTGTACTTTTTTCTCTGCAGCCAGTTTGGCGTTTCTTTCCTCCTTTAACTTCTGTAAAGTAGAAATGAGTATATCCGGATTGTCTAACAGACTCTCGATAGTTTGGGGAGTGGCCGTCATCCCGTGTTTAAGCAATTCTTTGATCCGGTCATTGCACCAGATGGCAAAGCCGGGAGAAAGCCAACGGGCAAATTCCAAGGCCACATCTTCGTGTAACCAGGTGCCTGGATTCTTACCTCCATTCATACGCTTTACAAGAGTATTAGGGTCACTGTGAGATTTTCTCACAGTGCTTAAAGTAGTAATATACTCCATTGTTGATGGTAATCTTAACCAATCAATAGGTCTCTTTCCAAAAGGCTTTGCCATCTGGGTAGCGTTAATCATGATTCCGTTCTCAGTCTGAAAAGTGATGTTGTCACCCTCATACTGGAATACTTGTAAGGCATTCATCCGGTCACCTCCTTTTCGACTTGATAGGCGGAACATTGGTTCAGCATTTTCCGCAAGGCCGTATAGGTGTTGAATACCCGGTCCTTAAAATCCGGACTTGGCCTGTCAAAATGCAAAAAGAAAGCAATAAATAATTCGTGTAAGTCTTCCCGCATCTGGTTGGGATCTTCTATAGAAATCAAATCATTGATGATTTCCTCTGCGCTAAGGTCGGGATGTCTGGATAGTGTCTGTGTGGTTTTCATAGTTATCGAAGTGAAGTGTGTAATTAAATATAATATTGAATATATTCATAAAAATGAATAAAAAATAGGAAAATATCTTATTTTTGAATAAAATATTGAATATTACTCTTTGCGATATGACAGACCCCAAAGACCCGCCCGGCAAACCAGAGATACCTGACCCGCCTCCCTTGGTCCGGTTCAATATTTACGGAGATCATTATTTTTACTTCAACATTCGCGGAGTAGGTCCGGAGTATGTCACAGTGATGTGGGAACCTAATTTCGGGTTTATTCAGGTGAATGTGCATTTTAACAAACCCCTTTACCCGAATGAACCGGGAGATGCCATTGCCACTACCGGACCGCCTATCCCTACGGATCAGATGTGGCCCAACCAAGAGGAGCCCTTGCCTTATCAATTTTGCGATGGCAATAACCTTGTGTACTTCAATGCCCGCCAGGAATTTCCCTATGCGATTAAAAGAGAGGAATTTGAAAGCCCAACCTGTACCGGAATTGTCTGTGATGCCGCCATACAACAACCCATTGAGGTAAGTAAAGAAAGCTTACCGGGTGCTGCAGACGGCACGGCTACCATTACAGCCACATCCTCCCATGGACCGATAGTATACAGTTTGGATAATGGTAACACTTGGCAGAGTTCCAATGTATTTACAGGCCTTTCGGAAGGAGAGTATACGGTAAAGGTGAAGGATGATGAGAACTGTCAGGATTCGGCAAGCTTTCGTATAGAATTGGCCCGTACCTATAGCGAAAAGTGGAAGGCAGAATTTACCGACCGGCACGGCTATTCGTATAAGGTAAGCATTTTGGAAAACTATTATTCGGGCGGTGTCAATGAACTTAAATTAACCAATGCCTCACATACCTTTAAAAAGCAAGGGGATGATAAATACACACCTATCAAAGCTTGCGCCCTGGCGGTGAACGTACTGTCTGAAACCCACTTTGAATTTCTGGAAATCTTTGAGGGAGGAGATTTTACCCGGAAAGTAGACTTGATCAAAAAAGAGGCCTACAAAGTATTTGATGAAACAGTGGGGGTTAGTTTTGATGCAGGTACCCGAACCGCGAATTTAGAAAAGACCATTGGCGATATAAAGACCGGGGATAAAGTAAGCTTCGGCAGTGGGGTGAATGTGGGTACCTATACGGTTGCCAGTGTGTCAACTGACCGGAAGCAGGTGACCTTTATAGAGGGAGTTACCAATGAAGCCGTTACCAGTTACACGGTTAATGTGTACGGCGATGTCTTGTTATACACGGGGTATGTAGTCCCGGCCGTGTATTCGGAAGCCTATGCCAATCCTCCGTACCATGCCAGCATCCAAAGCACAGACGGCTTGGCACAGTTGAAAAAACTGGATTTTCTGAACGTGGACGGTAGCCAGGTAAAGGGAGATAAACCCTTATTGGAGGTGTTGAAGATTTGCTTTGACAAAATGCCGGACTCTCAGGATATGTATATAGAGGAGGCAATCAATGTTTATGAAAAAAACCAGGACGAAAACGGAAGTGTCTTACAACAAACCTATGTGAATACGGAAGCCTACCAAGGAATGAACTGCTACGAAGTGTTGGAAAAGGTGGCGGCTTCATTCGGCTGCAGGTTGTTTCAGTGGAATGGAAGTTGGCACTTTTTAAATATCAAAAAGATGTCCGGCTCCTATACGGTTCATAAATACAAACTGGATGGCTCCGATCATTTCACCTTCACAAGAAACCCGGGAAGGGCTTTTACCGGGACTCTTTCAGAGCCTGTCAAACGTATATTATTGGTACAAAACACGCCTGTATTGGAAATGCGGGAGGCCTTTAAAAGTATCAAAGTTGTACAGGATTTAAAAACCAGTGATAGCCTGATATTGGACGGGGACTTTACTGATGCCGCTTGGGAGAATGATTCGCAACTCAACAACTGGATCTCCAATACGGAAATCCAAAAACGAGGCCTGCCGGATGAAGATGAAAAGCGGGCCGTAGGAATTCAAAACTTTGTGGAGGATTTGAATGCGGCCGGTTCTATCAAAAGCCGTCCTTTACGTTTGAATACCAACCCTTCGGCCAAGAATAGCCGGATTGTTGTAAAGTTCAAATTCAAATTAATCACTTACAGTTTTCCCCGGGACGGGGTGAACGTAAGCGTGCCCTATGAAATAAAATATGGAAATTATTATGCCGGGGCAAACGGGTATTTCAGAGAGGTACGGGAGGTATTGACCATTGAAACCAACAATTTTGACAGCTTCACTACCGTAGAGAAAACCTTTTTACTCCTCCCGGCCCAAGATGAAACCATACAGTTAATTTTCTACCAACCCATTACCAGTGATTACACTATTCGGGAATTGCAAATAGCCGAAGCCAGTTTGCATTTTTTTCCCAACGCCTTGAAAGCGTATAAAACGCAATCCTATTTTCTGAAAAATGAAGGCTACCCGAGTGAGTATGTGCCCGGGGATATTGAGGTATTGCACGGGGATGCTCCGGACCATCCCGGGAAAAAGACTTTGTATAAAAGTGCCTTGTTGCTTCCGGATGGCAACAATACCAACTTATGGTTCCGAAGAGGTGTATCAGAAGCTCAAAAGCTACTGGATATCCTGGCTGACAATATGATTTCGGAGCATTTCCGGAGTTGGCAGTTGCTGAACGGGGAGGTTGAAAGTTCCCTCTTGCAACTTTTCGACTACCTGGAAGATGTGGTCTTTAACCCCGGTAGGCAGTTCATTATCAATCATTGGCAATACGACCTGGTGCAGGACATCATGCGTGTGGAGCTAGTGGAAAGTGTGGACGGCAGCCCCTTTGGGGAAGGAGGGAACTTCCGCCTGTTGGAAGATGGGAAAGTACGACTTTTAGAATTCAATGGAGCTAAACTATTAGAAGAAAATGGCAGTTAACGGCAAGCCCATATCAGCGCTAAATGAAAAAGTGAACTTAGCCCTGGATGACTTTACGGAAATCCTGGATGCTTCCGAAGCGAACCTTTCGAACAAGAACAAAAAGGTAAGTGAACAAACCCGGTTGAAGCTGTTCAAAGAACAGCTTCAGAAACAAAAAGAAATCCTCTCCGGAGAATTTGATACTAAAGACGCTTTGCGTGGTTTTGCTTCTCCTACTGACAAGCAAAAGTATTATGTAAAGGAGGAGGATGCTTTTTTTGAATACGATGCTTCCGATACAGCCAGTACGGATGACGGGTTTATCGTGTTGAAAACAACTGTGTCGGAGAAGGAGTATAGATATATCCGGCAACTTAGTTTGAATCAAATTTACACTTTTGCTACGGTGCAGGAAGCAGTCAGTAAACTGAAGAAAGCCCCAGATGGATTAAAAGCAAAAACGATTGACTTTAGTAATACAGTAGAAGGAGGAGGCTGGTATTATCAAGTAAAAGACAGTGCTCATTCCCCAGACGGTACGAGAATTATCACCATAGTAGGGGATAAACATTTGGAGGCGGTTAATTATTTGGTAGACACTGCTGCTAACCTGTCTACTAACAACCCTTATATCTTCCCTGGGGCAAGCGTATTTGAATCCGATACCGGAAAGGGTAAAACCAATAAGACGGATGCTGCTCAGCGTTTCAATGACCTTCTTTATTCCATCAACTTCATAAATGAATCAGGTACAGCTTGGATACTTGGCTTGGAGAATAAGAGTCTGGATTTTAACAATGATTCAGACCCGGATAAAGCGAGCAAAGGCACTTTAACTGCCTATATAAAAAGAGACCGGTTTGATTTTAAAACAGAGCATAACGCACAATTCGCCAGATTATGGGTGAATAAGCCTACTAATATTGTGAACCCTACAGTACTACTTTCTGCAAACGATGGGATACATGGGTTGTCATCACTTATTATTTATGGTGACCGGGGAACAAGAATTGCAAAAGATTCTGCTTTTGAAATGCTCTTCTATCGAGATGGGATAGAGTTTTGGGACAAGCGGGATGTAAAAGAGGGTGCTGGATACCGAGGATTTGGCGAAACGAGTAAGACGAATCCGGCCGGAGTGAATTTTGATGATTTGGCTTGGTATGCTTGGGTTCCCCGCAAGTTTGTAGAGGACCTCGCCAAGGGGCTGACGGTACCGGTAACGGATGCGGCAAGCATAACGGTTAATTGCCAAAAACACAACCGGATTATGGCAGAATACAGTACTACCAAAACTGCACAAACGATCACCTTTCAGAATGTGTCGGCAAAAAGCAATATTGACATACGCATTACCAAAACCAATGCGGCAGACCTGGTGCTTACACTTGCAGGCGCGGGCTTGACGCATTTTGGATACGATGATCTTTCACTGAACAGTACGCCTGAAATCTTACTCAGTGGACCTGCCGGCAGCGCTTTCCGGATCAACGGGCAGGTAAACACAACAGGCAATAAAATCGATTGGAGTGTAGGAAACCTTTTAAACTAAATTAAATATGAGTCTATTGGATAAAGCAACTTTGGCAAGGGATCAGGATTTCAATATTAGAGTCCGTGTAGCGGCTTACCGTGCCGCTACGCAGATTGTAGGAGAAGCGCATAGTTTCTTCTCCAAAAGCTATTTTGAAAAACGTCAAACCACTGCCTTAAAAGTATTGAGTGAGGACCGTGCAACCCTGGTCGCACTGGTTTGGTCCGTATCTGCTCAGGAAGGAATTTCCAACCAGTCTACCGATACGGAAATTGAAACGGCCATATCGGCCGCTATTAACGATATTGCCGGAGTATCTAATTTGGAATTAGCTTTCCCGGCTCAGCCTCTCAATTCTGAGCAAAAAGCCTATTTGAAAAAGGATGAAAGCTTTACGGAATTTGTAAAGCAAATCCTTATCAAAATGGCAATGAAGAATCTTAATGATAACAATCCGGAAGTAGCCACATTGGCCAAAAACATTCTCAACCAGCCGGATATCTATATAGAGAAAGCGGTAAATCTCACCCTCGGAGGCTGGAATAATGCAGGCTATCCAACGGCTAATGACGTGGAGTATATACTCAATGAAAACGCTTCAGTCTTCTTATAAATAAAATGATCCAACACCATCATACAATACTAGCAAAACGGCTTGCTACTCCTGTGCTAAATGTAAACCCCGGAGCACCTCAAGAGATTGAAATCACTTGGGGAGATGTGGCGAACAATCAAGGCTATGAAATCTACCGGAGTTCCAGCGCTGGAAGTGGCTATACATTAATACATACTACAGCGTATGGAGCAGTAAGTTATACGGATAGTAACCTTTCGGATGACACTGTCTATTACTATAAGATACGGGCAATTGGTCGCTCCGGAAAGGTTTCCAGCTTTTCCGAAGAGGCAAGCGCCAAAACGCTCACCTATTTTACCCTGCATGCGACTACGGAAGAAGTTAATGAAAATATTCAAATGGATATTACCAAGGCAGGGGCAACGGCTTGGGTAGATTATGGTGATGGTGTAGTAGAGAATACAAATTCAATAAATCATAATTTCTTAATTGCGGGGGAGTATGCTGTAAAAATATACGGGGAACAACTGTCTGTATTTTCTGTTTTTAAAGACATTTCAGGAAGATGGAGTTACAATATTTCGGCTCTGCAAAATTTGTCTGGTCTTATTAGTTTTATAACACATGATAAGATTCTTTCTTCGCTTACAGGGGATATTTCTGTTTTGCCTGATTCGTTAATTTCCTTCTTGGCAAGAGGCGTAAATGATACGATTATGGGAGATATTGCCAATTTACCTCCGAATGTCATTGTTTTGAGCATTTGGGGTGAGAACACGCTTACGGGAGACATTGCCAGTATCCCGTCTAGTGCTACTAATGTGTCTATATTAGGTAATAATACAATTACGGGAGATATAGCCAATATCGGATTAAATATCTTCAGATTAAGTGTAGGTGGGGCAAACACCCTTTCAGGAGATATTGCAAGCATTCCGACAAATGTAACCAACCTGGATATTTACGGATTCAACACAATTACTGGGAATATCGCTAATCTTCATAGTGGTATGACTTATTTTACAATCCAGGGTAGTAATACGATTACCGGAAATTTAAATACTCTGAATACTCCGAACTTAGTTGTAATCTCAGTGACCGGTATCAACACTATTACCGGAGATTTATTAGACTTCCCTGCGAGTCTTATTTACATTGTTATACAAGGAAATAGTACGATTACAGGGAATGTGTCTAATATACCCGCCTTGTGTCATACTTTTCAGATTCATGGTAACACCCCCTTAATGGGAGATGTCGCTAGCATTCCTGATAGTGTAAGGTTCTTTTATGTGCAGGGTACCAATACCTTGAGTGGGGATATAAGTACCTTGAATCCCGAACTAAAAACCTTCTATGTGACAGGTAATACAACCGTTTCAGGCAATATCAAAGACTTGCCGATCAGTATTAATTCATTCGTATGCCATGGCGCGAATACGATTACAGGGAGCTTTGCTGACATTACACAAACCCCTACTTATATAGATATAAGAGGTTCAAATACACTTAGCGGAACGGTGGCAGACCTTCCGGGCTCTCTTGTAACCTTTATCATAGGTGGAAATGCCTTCTTGACCGGAAGTATTGACGATTTGCACGAAGGGCTTGTGCATATCAATGTGTTTGCGGCACCTTCCAATCTTACAGGAAGTATCAACAATCTTCCTAACTCACTTGAGCAATTGCTTGTCAGTATTGATAACGATATATCCGGAGATATTCAATATTTAAAGGAAGGATTAGAACTCATTAGAGTATACGGGCAAAATACTATTACCGGAATTTTGGCGAATTTGCCAAGCACACTAAGTTTTATGGATATATACGGTCAAAATACTATTACCGGGGACATGAGCGATTTGCAAGCGGTAATGCAATCCTTTGAGTTGAAAGGGACTAATCAGGCAATAAATTATTCGGGGGGATTACAAATGGCAGAGGTGGACCGCTTTACCTTCTTGCCAGATGGATTTGGCTTGGATGCTCCTAAAGTAGATGAACTATTGAATGACTTAGCATTAAAGACCTGGACAGGCTTAAAAGTATTGCATCTTGGAGGTGACAATGCACCCCGGACTTCGGCTTCTGATGCCGCTGTGGCCACTCTTACAGCCATGGGGGTAACGGTGACTACGAATTGATTATGTTAGCCCGGAACCCTTCCGGGCTTTTTACTTAACTGGATTTTTTTACCACTTTCAAATTGGGAGATAGTTGTATTTCTTGTACGGTGGCCTGTGCCTCGTCAATACTGGTCTGTTCGTATTTTAATAAGGTGGTCAAATCACTGTGCCCGGTGAACTTTTGGATTTTCGTAAATGGAACACCTTTGTTGATCAGGATGGAAACAAAGGTTCTACGGGCCATATGAGCACTCATAAATTCCCATTTTTTCCCTTTGATGGTGACGGTTTCACCTGTATCCGTTTGCCTGGTGATTTTTACCGTTGTATCAAATTTGCACATTTTTCCTACATCTTTAATAGACCGGTTTAACACTTGAAGGGCGAGCTTGGGCAAGTGCCCATTGTATTTTTGCAGAATGGTATATGCCGGTGCAAAGAATCCCTCAAACTCTATCCGGATTCGTTTTTTCTCTTTCCTTACCTTGAGGGCTTCAAATTCCCAAACTCTGTTTTTTATATCGTCCGGGTCGAAGTTGTTAATATCCGATATCCGTTGCCCGGTGCGGAACATAAACAAGAATAAATCCCTTGCTTTATCCAACATGGGTTTGTTTGTGAGGTCTATATTTTCCAATCGTACCATTTCGTCTTCAGTGAGTACGACAATTTCATTTTTTGAAGTGTAAGAAGCTTTGAATTTCATAAACTTCTCATTGGTATGAATCCCTCGGTCATATGCCCATCTTGTGATGGTTTTGAGGTGTTTCAAATGCTTTGACAGGGAGTCTTTTAAAAGGCCTTTATCAGTCTTCCGGTTGGCATTGGTGTTTTTTAAGCTTTTGAGGTAGGATTGAAATTTATCCAGGAAATTAAAATCAATTTCATCAAACAAATAACGGTGCCTTGAGTATTTTTCGAAATAGGAGAGATACTTGAAAGTATTGCGGTATTGTCGTATTGTGCTTTCGGTTACCTGTTCTTTTTTGTATTCCAGAAAGGGTTCAAAATAGTCGCTTAGGTATTGGTCATCATGAACGGCTTTTCCTTTGATAGCCGATTCCACAATATATTGAATTTGTGATTCTTTGATGGGTTCGTTTTTAGCAAGTAACTTGGAGCAGGCATTTCCAATGGCCAACCGGATATTGTGCAGGCGGGTGTTGATATCAAAGGCTTCTTCGCCATTTCCTTTCACAAGTCCTTTGCGAGTATCCCATTTTTTTTGAGAGATCTTTATAAGGGTACTTTTGCGAATGCGAATATTAATATGCTTTACACATCTACATTGATAGAGGAGAGGCCATTGCGGTCAATGTACTTCCGCAGGTAAAAGTCGATATTCATAGAAGGAGTGAATTAGGGGTGAATAATTTTTGTGACAATATTGTGACAGATTGTGTCAACATTTTTATCTATCACTAAATAATTTACGGAAGGGAATTTAACAAAAAACCTCCAAAACAGTACATTTTGGAGGTTTTTTGTTTGAGTAGGGTCGCCTGTAAAAAGGAGCTGAGTGGCCTCGCTAGGAATCGAACCTAGATCTAGAGTTTAGGAAACTCCTATTCTATCCATTGAACTACGAGGCCTCTTGTCTTCGCAGCTGCGAAAATACGACTTTACGCTTATTTTTCAAAATTATTCCCCTATAGAATGCTTGTTTTCAGTACCTCAATGGGGCTCTTTCCTCAAGACTTCTGCCATTTTGTGCATTGATCCCTTGTAGATTAATTATATTTTTGTGTAAAAGTTGACCGGGTAGTGAAGTATATCATACCTTCGGCCTTAGGTTCTCCTGGGGCCTGACTAAATTTACCTAAACAAGTCATTGTATTCAATTTTATGAAAGGGTTAATTGGGATAATTCTTGGTCTCACTTGCTTGTGCAGCATTCAACAGGCAAGGGCACAGAAATATAAGGATTTGGCCGCATTGGTCGTAGAGAAGCGATTGCCCGAAAGGCAATTGTTAGATACGATGTTGTGGTTTGTCAGCACCCATCAACCGGCTCCTGCATCCGCCTATTTGCAAATCGGGCACTTGTATCATCAATATGCGCAAAAGCAGGAATATCTCACCCACTATACAAAGGTCCGGTCCTTGCTGGACAGTGCTCATCAGTTCTATGAATTGGGGCAACAATGGCTTGAGGAGAGCGGTGTGAAAAAACACAGTCATTACCTCTTAGCCTTATGGGACTCTCTGCCTCCTGCAAGCCGGGAACTGAGCCTGGTAAAGATGAATGAATTGCTCACTCAAAAAAGGGCGAATTTAGAAATTTACGCCTTACAAATTGCGGAGGTGTATGCACCTTATGCCCGTGGGCTCGAACATTACGCTGAGGCATTGAGGCGCTACAACCAACTTCACAAACGCTTCCCCAAACAGGAAGATATATGCCTTCTAAGCCGGGTAAGGTATAAGCAACTTACTGAGCGGCTTCAACAACATATTGCGCACTACGTTAGTGACTTTGACGCTTTTTTAAAAGTCAGAAATAAATATTCCAAGGAGTATTACCAGCAAACCTATCATTTACTCCCTCTGGAAAAATATATGCCTCTGGAAGTGAAAATGCCTGATTTTACCCAATACAAAGTGAACCTATGGGATTTGAAAGGGTGGATGAGCCACTTGGAAACGGTTCGTGCAAAGGAGGTTCCGGTATTGAGAGATTCTGTACTAAGTATAGAGATATCGTTAAATTATCGCTTAAGTGCGGTAGAAATCGATTCTGTCTTGGAGTTGGGTGCTTATGAAATTCCTGCTTATACCTTGGAGATGTTGGAGAAATACGATCCGGAATCGGTGTTACTGGATCTCTTTACCTATAAACATGCTAAAACGGAACTGTTGCAAGATTTTGTAAAAGAGTATGGTTTTTTTCAATACAAACATGCTCCGGATTCTACCTTGCACTATTATTATTTATTGGGTAAAGGTGTACAAGAAGCGGATTATTTATTGCAGAAAGTGGCCAATAATTTTGATTCGTTGGATTTTCTGCGTCACGAAAACTTGTTTGTACATTTATACAATGCCCAAGGGAATTTGCAAACGTTTCTGACTAAAGAGCGAAAGTATTTGGCGACTTGCCAGCGGTATTGTGAAATCCGGATTAAGGATCAACTTGCTTTTCAGAATATAGAGCGTAAATACCGGGCTAAATTTGCAACCTATGAAAATGCCAGATTGCCTTTGTTCGAACAACCTCTCAATGCAGTGGCTGAGCCCAATGCATTTGTGACCACCAAAGTAACCAAGGATACTGCTAACAATCTGTACATTACCGGTTTTCAGAATACCCAACATAAACAGGCCTTTATCGCAAAAGTAAATGAGCGGAAAGTGTTATGGCTTTTGAATTTACCTGAGCGGCAGTCCGAACAATGGGGAGTTTCGATCAATGTCACAAATCATAAGGTTTTTGCGGTGATCCAGGTATATCCAATAAAAAAGGATGGGGTTTCTACACAAGTATTGTATCAAGTAGATGCCAACGGTAAGGTTAAACGTAAAACGCAACTACCGGAGGAAATAACCCCATCGCATATTTTACAAAACTTCCGTGACTCCTCTTTGGTCTATACGGCTTCTTTACCGGCTCAGAATAGAAGGGGTGCAGGAGTTTATGTAGAAAATATTGGCCCGAATGGGAAATTACTATGGAAAAAGGAATTGTCCGGAAAAGGAGATGTAAAAGCTTTTTTTGAATGGCAAGATAAGTATTGTTTAGTGGGGAATTACCCGAAAAGCTCCTCCGGAAAGGAAACCCAGGTACAAGGGGCTTATCACTCAAATGAGGAATCCGGGGTGTATTTGACCGTATTAAACCTGGATGGTAACCTCCATAAGGAATTGTATATCTCCGAGCCGAAAAGCCATTTTGTAGTGAAAGTGATTCTCTTGTCAGATCAATTGCTGCTCATCGGTTTTGAGGGACAAAATCATTTGAATAATTTAGAACATCTGCCCGTGAAATATTGGGTAATTGATCAGGATTTGCAATTGCTTAGTCTGGATCAGGACCAAGGCGAAGCTTGGCGATAATTCCGGTTGATAAAACACCATTCCGGTCTTTTATCAACCGGAATGGTGTTTGGATTTATGCTGAAAGTTCTTCGATTACTGTAGCGGCGGCATGTAAACCAAATAAGGCCGGCATATAGGAAATCGTCCCATAAAAAGACTTCTTGAAATTATTCCCATCAGTAAGCTTTAAAGAGTCTCTTTTTAACGCCTGGGCACAAAATATGGCTTTCACTCCCTTGTTGATTTTGTCTTTTCTCAGGCGTTTGCGAATGGTCCGGGCCAAGTTGCAATGATAGGTTTGTGAAATATCGGTGACTTTCACTTGAGAAGGATCGGTTTTCCCTCCGGCTCCCATACTGCTAATCACCTTGACATTTTTTCGCACACAAGCCGTAATCAGGTTGATTTTAGGTGACACACTATCAATACAATCTAATACATAGTCCATCTCTTCTTGTACCACTTCCCAGGTTCGTTCCGGGTCCAGAAACTCTTCCAGCACTTCCAGTTGTATTGCAGGATTGATATCCCGGATGCGGGCTTCCATCAGTTGGGCTTTGCTTTGTGCTACGGTGCTATGCAAGGCCGGCAACTGCCGGTTGATATTGGTAGGGTCGATCACATCACCATCTACTATGGTGAGTTTTCCGACTCCCGCCCTGGCCAAGAACTCTGCGGCAAAGCTGCCAACTCCTCCCAAACCTACTACCAGTACGTGTTTCTCCTGAAGACTATTGATTGCCTCTGGGCCTATGAGCAACTCAGTCCTCTCCAGCCAATTCGTCATTGTAATATTTACTATAGTTTGAAATTAAAAATCAGGAATTTTTATCATCAACCCCCCAAGGTATTCTCAAAGGCAAAATAACCCCTTGTATGTATTCCGTTAATGCCTTCTTATCCTAGAGGGATCGCTTGAAAATTTTACAAAAGCGCAAATATATATTTTCAGCTAATTTTTCCATAGGAATTTTCCGGAGCAAAGCGGCTTTTTCATACAAATCTTGGAGGAAGAGACCGTCCTGATCATCCGTTTCTAAAAAATATGATCCTTCGGGGCAGACCCGAAAACTTTCCTGAACGGAAGGTTTGAACAACAGGTCCTTTCCAAAACTAAGCAAGAGGCCTTTTTGGATAAGTTGTCTTGCCAATTCCGGCTTCTTATTATATCCATGGAGGATCCAAGGCATTGTAGGAGTTTGTTGCTGTTTGATTTGAAGAATTTCCTGATAGGCTTTTACACAGTGAATGATTAACGGCTTTTGAGTGGTTTCGGCTAACTGAACCTGGGCCTTAAATACTTCCATTTGTAAGGGGAGTGGAGTGGGGCATACTTTATCCAAGCCGGCTTCGCCAATGGCTACGACATGTAGGTTATGGACATGTTCCTTCATCCGGTCCAATTGCATTTCCCAGTCCTTTGGAATATACCATGGGTGAATGCCCAGGCTCACGAACTCAAAGGAAGGGGTTATGCTTTCTTGTGGCCAAATGATATTTCGGATGGAAAGGCCCGCTTCCTCCGGATGATGGGTGTGTACATTAATCAACGGGGTGTTCATATCAATCAGGAGTTGGAATTTGCAACCGGACTATGGCTTTACCGGTCGTTGATCCGTACTTGTGGACTTTCTGATATCCTCTAACATTCCGGCTATTTTCCCGGTCAGGTGTTTGATGGAATATTGCGAAATCCCTTGTGTGGTATTGCTGACTTTTCCGGTTGTTTGAAACTCTTCGTAAAAAACTTTTACCCGCCGGGCAATCGCTTGTGGGTTGCGGTATTCTTCCAGTACACCGGCATGCCTGCTTTGTAAGATATCGTGCACATCACTTTCTTGAGGACCGAGGCATAAAATAGGCCGGTTTACGGCCAAGTATTCAAACAATTTCCCCGGAATGCGACCATAGGCATTAGCCGCTTTATTTAACAATAAAAGCAAGACTTGGGAATTCGCGCAAAACTGAATAGCGGTTTTTCGGTCTACCTGTTCGATAAGTTGCAATTGTTGGCGGACTCCCTGCTTTTCAGCTGCTGCTACCACCAACTTATCTACCTGACCGATCAACCGGATTCTGCTATTTTCTTGAAACCCTTCGATCTCTTGGTTTAAAATGGAAAAAGCTTCGAACAAAGCCTCCGGGTTGCGGTCATCTCCTAACAGACCGGCATGAGTAAGTGTAAACATCGAATCAGGATTGGGTGTTAGGTCTTGATAATCTTCTTCATCGAATCCCCAAGGAATCACTGAAACGTTTTTTGCCCCGATACTTTCCAAATCTTTTTTCCAGCGTTTGCTGACAATGGTCATTTTATCCGCATTGCGAAAGGCCCGTTGCTCCAAACGATGATGTTTTTTGCGCCCCCAAGGGGTAAGGATTAGCTCCTGAAAATAATCGACTTGAGTCCAAGGGTCTTGAAAGTCTGCCAACCAGGGAATGCCCAGTTGTTCTTTGAGTTGGCAGGCAATCATGGTGTTGGAATGGGGAGGGCCGTCTGAAAAGAGCGCATCTACCGGGTTTTCTTTCAGGTATTTTTTTAAATATTTTACCGAAGGTTTGATCCAATAGGCCCTTGCATCGGGAATAAAAAAATTGCTGCGGATGAACACCGACAGTTTATGTTTGAAACTGCCTTTATCCGGGTCGGTGGTCAAGGCCGCGTTGACATTGGCATCTTTGGCTTTCCCGGTAAAGGCTTTGTAATAACGGTAAGGCTCAAAAATAGGCTGCTTCAATACGGTCACCCCTTCCGGAATATCCTTGAAGTTCGTTTCATCATAGCTGGGATAATGGGCATTTTCAGCAGTGAAAATGACGGGCTCCCAGCCAAACTGCCTGAGGTACTTCGCAATTTTCAAACAACGCAATACCCCGATTCCTCCACAAGGAGGCCAATAATAACTGATGATCAGTACCTTTTTCAAGTCTTAATTTTTAGATTTACCTGTTTGAATAATTTTTCATAAAATTATAAACCTTCAGGCAGTTTTGCATATTTCTATTCCAGGATACAGCAAACTCACCTCGCAAAGTTGTACGATTCCGGGAGGTGAGTTTGATTGATGAAAGAAGCTTCAAAGGTGTATTTATCTGAAGGTAACTTTCCCCCGGCATACGGTTTTGGCCGGTTCTTTTTTTAGTTCGATGATAAATTCTTCACTTGGTTGTACTTCTTCTTTGTAAAGCGCAACATTATCACTGTAATGCGTTTCGGCCGCATAGTTGATTTCAAAGCGACCGATATGCCGTTCCTGATATAACTCCAACGGAAACAAATCTAACATCCATTGCATATAGCGCATACTATTCACATGGCTGTTGGTGTCCAGGTCGCTGTATTTAACGGTTAATTGTTCGGTGGGCGCCAAATCTTTGGACACGGAAGGAACTTTTTCGGGCTGCATCACCCGGCAGGCCAGGTTGCCATCCACATAGTCATTGCCTATCAGGTTGCTGAGTGAGGCGGGTCTACGTGTGGTCAGGTCAATCATGGCCCAAGAGGAGCTGGCACCGCCTATTACTTCCTTATTGCGGTTTAGAATGTTGAAATTACGGGTGGTAAAGCGATCACCTACTTCGCTTACCCACGTTTCGATCCATATTTTTTCAAACTGCAAAGGATACTGTTCTATATCAATGGCCAAGCGGGTCAGAAACCAGGCTTTTTTATTTTCCAATAATTGTTGCAAGCCAAAGCCGCGTTCCTCCGCATGAATCCCCGCACTTTGAATCAGGTAATTCCCCAAGGTCGTAAAATTGATTTTTTGCTGAAAATCCACCTGATAAGGTTGGACCAAATACGAATAGATGCCGGTGTTTTCCATTGGTTAAAGTGTGTATCGGTTTTTAAAAAGCTAAAACTAAGAAGTGATCAAAGGACTACCAAAGAAACCCTTGAAGAGTTTTTACGGCTTTTAAGAGGTTTCCGAATGGCTATCTGTTCTACCGTTTTACGGTTATTGCTTTGAAACTAATTTTAACCCGATGATAGAACCGATCAGCAAGAATATGAAAAAGACCCGCCATAGATCCGAAGGTTCTTTAAATAAAAAGATTCCGGTCAATACCGTGCCTACTGCTCCGATGCCTGTCCAGACAGCATAGGCTGTGCCGAGCGGAATGGATTGCAGTGAGCGGTTCAACAAATAGAAGCTAATAACGGCACAGGCAAAAAAGCCTACGGACCATTTTAAATTGCTGAAATTGTTCGAAAACTTCAGGCAAGTGGTAAAGCCCACTTCAAAAATGCCTGCCAAAATTAAAAATAACCAAGCCATAATGTTAAAAAAAGAAGAGTTTTACATTGAACGTATTGCCAGGGTATGACGACAAAGCAACCCGATGGCATAGAGAGAAGCATTCTGAAGGGTGAGAGGCGTAATGCTTGAAGTTTTGAGTAGTTAAAAAAAGAATTAGCGCAAAGACGAACCTCTGCGCTAATTCTTTACAAAGATAGCTAAATTCATGAAAATTCAGCGGATTACCGGTCTACCTTTCAGAGAATTACCTCATTGCCTTATAGGCATTGATTAAACCGTTGGTAGAACTGTCGTGCGAAGTGACAGGCGTATCGTTTTCCAATTCCGGTAAAATTTTATTGGCCAGTTGTTTGCCGAGTTCCACACCCCATTGGTCGAAACTGAAAATATTCCAGATCACCCCTTGAACAAAGATTTTATGTTCGTACATGGCGATCAGGCTGCCCAAAGTATGTGGAGTCAGTTGCTTGAACAAAATAGAGTTGGTAGGCCGGTTGCCTTTAAACTCTTTATACTTTGCCAGCCGGGTGATTTCTTCTTCACTTTGCCCGGAGTTTTGTAATTCCGCAAGGGCTTCCTCATAGGTTTTTCCCTTCATCAAAGCTTCCGTCTGAGCAAAGAAGTTGGACAGCAATTTAGGATGGTGGTCGCTCAATGGGTTCTGACTCACGGCCGGAGCCAGAAAGTCGCAGGGAATCAACTTGGTTCCCTGGTGGATCAATTGGTAAAAGGCGTGCTGTCCGTTGGTACCGGGTTCTCCCCAGATGATTGGTCCGGTCTGGTAGTTTACCTCTTCTCCGTTGCGGTCGATGTACTTGCCATTGCTCTCCATATTCCCCTGTTGGAAATAGGCTGCAAAGCGATGCATATATTGGTCGTACGGAAGAATGGCCTCTGACTCGGCTTCAAAGAAGTTATTGTACCATAAACCGATCAAAGCCAATAACACCGGAACGTTTCCTTCCAGATTGCTTTCCCGAAAGTGTTTGTCCATGGCATGTGCGCCTGTCAAAAGCTCTTTGAAATTTTCAAAACCTATGGCACAAGCAATGGATAATCCGATGGCTGAACACAAGGAATAACGGCCGCCTACCCAGTCCCAGAATTCAAACATATTTTCCTCGTCAATGCCAAAGGCTATCACTTTTTCACGGTTGGTAGAAAGTGCCACAAAATGCTTGGCTACATGAGCTTCTTCCCGGGCTGCTTTCAAAAACCATTGCTTGGCCGAATGGGCATTGGTCATCGTTTCCTGTGTGGTAAACGTTTTGGACGCGATGATAAACAAAGTGGTTTCCGGATCCACTTTGTTCAGTGTTTCGGCGATATGCGTTCCGTCCACATTGGATACGAAGTGGACATTGATATGCTCTTTTTTATAGGCTTTTAAGGCTTCGGATACCATTAATGGTCCCAGGTCTGAGCCTCCGATGCCAATGTTGACAATATCTTTGATGGCTTTGCCTGTGTAGCCTTTCCAGCTCCCTGAAATAACTTTATCAGAAAACATCTCCATTTGGGAAAGTACGGCATTGACTTTCGGCATCACATCTTCTCCATCCACAAGTACAGGGGTGTTGGATTGATTGCGTAAAGCAACATGCAGCACTGCTCTTCCTTCCGTTTCATTGATTTTTTCACCGCCAAACATTTGTTCGATGGCTTCCGGCAGTTTCACCTCTTTGGCGAGTTCAACCAATAATTTCAAGGTTTCGTCAGTAATGATATTTTTAGAATAATCCACTAAAATATCTTCGAACTTCACCGAGAAACGGGCAAAACGTTGCGGATCTTGAGCAAATAATTCTTTCATCTGTACTGCCTGCATATTCTGAAAATGTGTTGCCAGGTTTTGCCAGGCAGCAGTTTTTGTAGGGTTAATTTTATTTAGCATAGATTTCCTTTTTTGAGAAGTTGAATTGAACTTGTTGGGTATTTTTTTCGGTAAACAAATCTCTGAAAAAGATGGGAAACCCGGAAGTAATGCAGGTTTTTTATATACAGGCTTCCTGTCGGTTACGATGACCGTTTTTTGCATTGAATTGCTATAAAAGGCTGTTCAACAGGGCTATCTGACCAATATGATAGAGATCGTGTTGAGATAGTCCATTGAGTAAAAATGTATAATCGTAATTTCGTCCGGGTACGGTTTTCAAAAGAAAATCCTTGTCAAGCGAAGCAATTATTTTACAAAGGGTTTGATGGCTCTTTTCAAACTCATCGATTAAAGTTTGCCATTCTTCCTGGGTATACGTTTTGTCTTTATTCCAGTCGGCTCTGCTATTGACTTGGATATCAAAGGGTTTATCCCCTTCTAATTTCCGTTGGATAAAGCTCCTCCAGGATAACATATGTTCCAGAATCTGACCGATAGAGTTAGATTGATGGGCGGTTTTACGGTTGACTTTGTCATAGGCTACCCCTTGAAGAATAGGTAGGATGGCGGTTCCGTGCCAAGGGTTTCCCGAGTGGAGTTCCTTAAGGTTTTGAATTGTTTCCTGGATATTCATGATTGGTTTTTTAAAAAATGATGATAGAAAAAAATAGTGCAGGCTTTTTAAGCACTACGTGAAAAGTAATAAATTTTAAAAAGATAATTAAACAGAAAGGAAGGAAAGACTTGGAAAAGCCTGAGGGAATGAGAGCATGTTTAAATTTATCAAAAACGAATTTTAAACATGCTCTGAATGCAAATGAACCGAACAAGCAATTGGCAACTTTTTCGTGATTACTTGTTCGTGTTAAAAGGAAGTCTTATGGTCGTTTTTCAAACGCGATTTTGCCAAAAAATTGAGGCAAATGGAAGTTAGGTTTGTGATACTCGATAGGACTCCAGGAGATATAATGAGGCTTTGCTAACTCATCTCCGCATTTGTAAAAATTAGCGGTGCATGAAAGTCCTTCTAATTGTAAATCCGGATCGTAGAGAAAGGCATCCGTAGGAATGAAGATGGTGAGGGTCCAGGGAGTAGCAAGGCTTTTTTCTTCAAAAGGTTGGTCCCCCAGGCTGGAAAGTGTCCGTATGTTAAAAATCTGTTTATGACTCAAGCGCTCCCGGTCTCCGGGAATGCCGTAACCGACTAGGGGTGTCCCGATACAGTTGAATTCGAAATTATAATATTGGGTATTGTTCAAACTGATAAAAAATTCAACACAACTATCCGTATAGACGGCTTCGTTGAGTTGGGCGTATTTGGCCCGGGTACTTTCTTCGCTGACCTGGTATTTCAGAAAAATTCCCGCTTCATTGTAGGCGATGTGGAATTGCACCTCGGGATGGTAAGGAAAGCGCTCTTTCCAGGACGATTCCTTGAGAGCATGGGCAGGAGTAGTATCCAGACGCTCGGACAGGGTGTTTAACGATTCGTTTTGCGGATCAAAAGTAATATATGGAATCTTGAGACTGCTCATGAGATGAGATTTAATTAGAAATTTAGACAAGGGTTTCAAGACAAAAGTATAGAAGGGAAGCAAAGATTCATAATCTGAGTGAATGTCCTTTTGGAGGAAGCAAGTGAAAGGCAATTTGCTTAAAAAAATAAACCTTCAACCAAAATGGAAGAAGGTTTACCGAGAAATATAAATATAAAAATGAAATTGAACATAGATTCTTTACATACTGTGTCAGTGCAGTTTGAATATAATATTTTTCATATCTTCCATTTGTCGCTCGGCACTGTACGTGAGCTTAAATTGCGCTCTGGCTCTTTGCAAGTTGTGTTCCGGGAATTTGATTTTATAATAATTATCCCCATCCAAATAATCCGTCAAAAAGCGTAAACCCATTATAAAGGGCATAAACTTGGCCGAGTAGGGAAGTAATTCTATTTCTTTGGGCGTTAAAGCTGACTGGGTTTGTTCTAAAAAGCCCTGTGCATATGCTTCAAACATGGTAATGTTCATTTCAACCTTTGACAGGTCCGCTTCATCTTCCGCACCGGTGTTGGCCGAAGTCCGGATGGCATCCCCAAAGTCAAAATGTACCAAGCCCGGCATTACGGTATCCAAGTCGATCACACACAAACCCTTGTCATTTTCATCCAAGAGCACATTATTAAATTTCGTGTCGTTATGAGTGATGCGTTCTGGCAACTCGCCTTTTTCCCTCAATTCTTGCAACAGACACATTTCTTTGACCCGGTCTTCAACAAATTCGATCTCCTCCGCCACAGATTGAGCCCTGTTGACAGGGTCCTTTTTTAAGGTGCGGAAAAACGTTTCCAAACGGGTGACCATATTGTGAAAGTTCGGAATGGTTTCGTGCAAAGGGCCACCAGGCAAATCAGCCAGTAAAGCTTGAAATTTGCCGAAGGTCTTGCCTCCTTCATACGCTTGTTCCGGAGTTTCTACAATGTCATAAGAGCGGTGATTCGGAATAAAGAGAAACACCCTCCAATAGTCTCCTTTCGCATCTTGATAATAGATGCCTCCTGTTTTAGTGGGAATTAAGGTCAACACTTCCCGTTTAGGGTCGCATCCGGGAATAGTTTTCAGTTTTTGTTGTAAGTGTTCAGTGACCCGCTGGATGTTTTCCATCAGTTCGGGTACCTGTTTAAATATATGATGATTGATTTTTTGTAATAAATAATCGTCTTTTCCCGGATCTTGGTTGATTAACCGGAGAGTATCATTAATATGACCGTTCCCAAAGGGTACAGCCTGTTTTATGTCTCCATCGATCTGAAAATGATCGAATATCGCTCGCGCTTCACTCAGCATAAATTGCAAATATTTAATTCTTACTTCGGCAACCCTGTTCTATTACACAACAAATGGATAAAAAATAGTTAGTTGTAATTGCTCCCCATTATGTAAGCCAAAGGCTTTCCAAAGTCGAGAGTATCCTATTTGTTTTGTTGTACTCATTACAATTTAAAATCAAACATACCTGAATTTTTTTTAAATCACAAGGATTTGTAAGAAAAATGTGTACGTACACAGATTTTTTGTAGTCGTACACATGTACTTGCGGATTTTTGTTGAATTTCGTAAGTTAGCTTTGTGTTGGCCAAAGGCTTGAAATTTTGGAAGCGGAGAGTGGAAGGACGCTTGCAAAAACGGGGTGGAGGTATGATGAGAAACAGATTGGGGAAAGGCCACAGCTGGATTTATGGAATGGCAAAGAGTCTGTATACCTAGTCTAACGGAATACTGTTATCTTTGTAGAAGTAATTCTTTATATGAATTACCATATGGTCAATGAAAGGATGCAACACCTCCATTGAATAACAGGTATAGGTTTGTAAAAATGAACTTACTTATTAAAACCAGTCTCAAAACCAGGATTGATGAATAATAAAAATTATACTATCAAAGACATTGCGCGGTTGTCCGGTGTATCCATTGGTACTGTGGATCGCGTTTTGCATAACCGGGGCAATGTATCGGAAAAAGCCGAACAGAAAGTGAAAAAAGTGTTGGAAGAAATTGACTACCAACCCAATTTGGTTGCCCGTACATTAAAGAAAAACAGGGTTTGCCGTTTTAGTGTTTTGATTCCGGATTACCGGAAAGATACGTATTGGTATCAACCGTACCTGGGAACCCAACATGCCGCGAAAGATTTACGACAATTTAACCTGTCTATTCAAGAGCACTTATTCGATCCTTCTGACAAAGGCTCATTCAAAGAAATGGCCCGGGAAGCCTTGAGTACCCAACCCGATGGTTTTTTGGTGGCACCTTTCTTTTTTAAAGAGTCGCTGGAGTTTTTTAAAGAATGTGACCGGCAGAAGATTCCTTATATTACATTTAACACACATATTGAGGAAGCCAGTCCTTTGAGCTTTATCGGTCAGAACCTGCATAAAAGCGGTCGGTTAGCCGCGCACCTGTTGCATATGAACCGGGTTGCATTGAAGAAGCTATTAGTCTTGCATGTGGAGGAAGATGTGAGTGCATCCAGGCACTTGCAGGAGAAAGAAGCGGGGTTTAGAGAATACTTTAAGGTGTTGGGCGCAGAAGAATGGGTACAAACCTTGGTGTTGGGCAATGGGTCTATGAAAGAAGAACTGGCAAAATACCTTCATCAACACGAAGATTTAAGTGGGGTATTTGTAACTTCTTCGAAAGCTTACCGCGTGCTTCAGAGTTTTACAAAAATTAAAAAGCAATTGGTCATTGTGGGATATGATTTGTTGGAAAAGAATATTGAACATTTGAAAAAGGGGGAAATTGATTATCTTATTCATCAGAACCCCTACCGTCAGGCATACTTAGGGGTCTCTTATTTGTTTGAAGATCTGATTTATAAGAAAGATATTCCGAAAGAAGTCTTATTACCTTTGGACATTATCACTTCTGAAAACTACGAGGAGTACTTGGCGGGACAAGAGCGGAAAGGAGATTTGAAATAAATTATAAGCATGCTAAAAAACGGAGCGTAGATGACTTTTTCATCTACGCTCCGTTTTTTATGAGGGGTTTATTTTTCAGGCTGATGTTCGGCATGTAAAGAGGGCTTATCCAAATCATCCATATCCGTAAAGAGCATTTGTAAATGTGCTTTTCCTGTATCCATAGCTTTTTGGCTCACCTTTCCTTCCTTTTTAATATATTGTTTGCCTACGTTGTCATAAACGATGTGAAAACTATCACTCAGAATGCCAAAGCCATTGATAAAGGTATAAAAGGCATAAGAATTAGGCTGATCCGTAAGCACATTTCTACCGAATTTATAATGCTCATGAGGCAAGTCCAGTTGGCCCAAAATCGTAGAAGCAATGTCATTTTGGGAAGCATAGGTATGAATAAGGGTGTCGTGTACAGCCAAGGCACCTCCGGCCATGATCAATGGAATGCGGAAGCGACCTTTGTCAGTACTGTTAAATGTTCCCGGAATGGCGAAGGCCACCGAATGGTCTGCTGTAATCACGACCAATGTATTGTCCCACCAAGGTTGCTTTTTGCAACGCTCGATAAATTCGCCCAAACTTTTGTCGGTATAGTAAGCCGAATTCAAAAATTTACTGGTCACATCACTCCCTTCTATTACCGTTTCCATCGGGACTTTAAACGGTTCATGACTACTTACCGTCCAAGTAGCGGTAAAGAAAGGCTCCTGCAAATTTTCAATTTCTTCAGAGAGGCGTTCAAAGGCATAATGGTCGTCTACACCCCACTCCGAATTGTAGGTGGAAGGATCAAAATCTTCCATATCTACCATCACATCAAAGCCCGCATTTTTAAAGTAAGAGCGGAAGTTTACATAATTCATATTATGCCCAAAAACCAAAGCCGTATTGTAACCGGCCTTTTTTAAATCTTTGTTCAAAAAGGGTAAGTGCAACGTTTTAGTCGGGTATTTGATTACTGCCGAAGTTGGGTGGGACGGATAACTACTCAATGAAGCGACAATCCCCTTTTCGGTACGGTCGGCATTGGAGTAAAAGTTATCAAACAAAACACCTTCTTTCGCTAATTGATTAAGTGTGGGCGTGATTCCTTTTTCTCCTCCCAATACTTCGATTAGCCGTGCAGTAAAGCTTTCCAGCCCTATAAAAATTATATTGGGCCTTTGGTTTTTAAGAAGTTTTACGGTTTTGCCTTTTTCCTGATAAATCTGACCAAAAAGCTCTTGGCTTTTTTCCTGATCAAAATAGTCTTTAGGTAAAGACAACTTATTCATATGGGTCAGGGCATACATTAAATTCCAGGCCATGTTGACTGCGGCATGATTGGCAAACAACTTATTGGGATGGTAATAGACAAATCCTGAATTGATAGGATTCATTCCCAAACTTCCGCGGATAGGCAAAATCATAGCCGCAGTAAGTAATAAAAAAGCCAGTGAGCTTTTCCAATTGTCAGTTTTGATTGCCTGGAATACAGGGCGCACTTTTTGGAAGTACACCCATAAACTTCCACCAATCAAAGCGGCCCCAATCAACAAGAGTTTGATTGTGGTCCAGGTATCGGAAGGACCTACCCATGCCTCCGGTTCATATTTGAGTGGCGTGGTATCCAAACGAAATCCCCATGCACTGTATAATTCCATATCCACGATGGTCAAAAGACTGATAATGGGTATGAGTAAACAGGTGTATACGGAAATAATCCTGGCGGGCCATTTCCCTCCGGTATAGGAGGTCAGCAGTAAGAGTAAACCGGGAAGTAATAAAAAATAGCCCACCATTGAAAAGTCCAGCCGGCTTCCATGTAAACAGGAAAGCAGCCATTCTTCCAAATTGAGTTCTTTACTGAATTGCCATTGGTAAGCCATAAAGCCCAGACGGCTAAGCATAAAAAATCCATACCAAAACAGGGCGTACGTAAAAAATGCTTTTATTCTTTGTCTCATGACAAGTTTGTGATATTGGTTTGTGGTCTCTGGTTTCCAGAAGGTTATTTTTGTTCTTCTTTCGTTCAAAAAGGTCAATCAACAGGACAAGAATCATTGTGCTTAGCATCTGTCAAACCTTTGTATACCATGAACTTTATTGCCAAGTTGACCGGTAAAAATCAGATGTATCTTGGTGTTTATTGCTCTGGTTTTTATTCTTACCAGTCATAAAAACCAAGTCCTTTGGATTTTGAGAAAATTTTGCCAAAGTTACTAGTAAAATAATTAATGATAAGACAAACCCCGGTTAAAATTGGACAAGGAAATACGTCTTTTTCAAAGTATTTGTTTTTGATTTGTAGTTGTGAAATTCATTTAGGGCTTAAATCAGCTGATTTTTGCGTGTGAGGCGGGTCCTTTTTTCAATGATATAGCGAGTACCTGTTACTGAGCCATGTATGTTTCGAATTTTTAAGACAAAAGTTATTGATCCGCTTCTTCATTTGCTTAAGCAAGGAGTATCTCCTCAAAAACTGGCTTTGGCAACGGTGATCGGAATGGGCATGGGTGTTATGCCGGTGTTGGGTGTGACTACGATGATCTGCGCAGGGCTTGCATTTCTCTTGAGGCTAAACATGGTGGCCATTCAGGTGGTAAATTATGCCATGTACCCTTTGCAGTTGATGTTGTTTCTGCCCTTTTTACAAGCGGGGGCTAACTTTATGGATGTGCCTTTAGCCTTATTTTCCATAGAGCAAGTGCTGGCATTGTTTGACAAAGGCTGGTTAGTAGCCGGACAGCAATTGGGCGGTGCTGTATTAGGGGCTGTATTGGTTTGGTCCTTGACGGTTCCGTTGGTGGCTTTTCTCTTGTATTTTGTACTCGTAATGATTTACGAAAAGGCATTGGTAAAACTGAATAGCAAGTAATCTTACCATTACAAAAAATACAAAAAGCAATATGAGTCCCCGAGTGTCACCGGCCTGACAGTACACAAATAGCTTTGATTCAGACTTGTGGAAAATCCGTCTGTTTCATCAGGTTTTTTGCTTGCCGGAAGTGCCTTTTTTCATGTTCTAACAAAATCCTGATAGCATCTTTCAAACTGAAAACAATACTTTTGGACGCCGGGGAGCTCAGGTACGTACGATTATGGTCAACTTGATCAAGTTGGCGGATATGTTGTAACAATAATTTTTGATGGTGGTCAAAATCGCCAAAGATAGAATGCGTGACCGGTAAGTGCGGAGGTTCGAAAATGTGAAAGGTTTTGGATTTCCGTTTAGGTACTTCTAATACCGCATTGAACACCAAATTTCCACAGTACTTTCTCCAAAATGCAAATTTACCCAACAAGGGTGTTGTTGCTTTTCCACTTAATAATTGTTCGAATTTCTGAAAATACTGCTCATTGCAAGTGATGAGATGATTCATATTTTCTCCGATACTCCATATTGTGTTTTGCGGCTTCCAGTTGAGTTGAGAAACGGACAGTTCACCGAAGGTGTCCAGAAATTGTTGGGGCAACCTCTCCGCTTCCTGAAGCAGAGGTATCAGGTAGGCATTGTGCATTGTATAGGTATTTTCCATGGCGAGTGTTTGTTGAAATTTTGTGGAAGCTCATTGAATCTTCTCTTTTGACCTTATGAAGCATCTCTATACTTCGGATGTCATAATTTCCAAAAACAAAATTCCAACTGCTTCATAGACAAGTTACGCATTTTGAAGTTAGCGAAAAATACCTTTGCATATGAATAATTTTGGGATTTTTATTACCTGAAAAGGTTTAAGAAAAAAGAATGTAAAGCTCCTTTTCCGAATAATGAAGCTAGATCAGAACGAGTCTTACATTCTTCAATCCTATTTAATGGGTTTATACAAAATGCTTGCGTTGTTTTTCCCGGCTAAATTTTTCCCGGTTAAACGACTGGGAGTCTCCTTTAGGGATGGACAACGACAGCCAGTTTTCTTTACAAATCATTTTTGCCAAGAATACGATTTGTCCGGTATGGTACGAGTAATGACTCAGTTGCCGGTTGATAGCCTCCAGTACAGTGTGGCCTTCGTTGCGGATGTAAACAATTTTTTGCAGGTCTTCATCGCTCAACGGATCAATGGCATCAAACAGGCATTTCCAGCCTTTTTCCCAATAGTCCGACATGGCAGATTTATTGTTGAAGTCCGCTTCAAATTCCGCGTCTCTGTTGCGCCAGCTTTTTTCTCCATCCGAAGTTAAAAAATCCGTCCAACGCGACAACATGTTGCCCGACATATGTTTCACCACAATGGCTATACTGTTGGGCAAACCTTCGGGTTGCCAGTGTATATCTTCATCGTGGATTTGTTGTATGGCTTTGTCTGCAAGGGATTTGTAATAGCGAAAAAGTTGGCGAATGCTTTCCAGGTAATTGGCCGTTTGTTTCATAAGTATCGATTTAAAGATTGGCTAATTGGATTTTATACCTATTAAAATTAAGTGGAATTTTGTAGAAGGAGTTTGTTCATTGGTCCATTTTTTTTGTTTTGGAGCTCACAGGTTTAGGCATGGACCGGATGAAAAAAGGAGGGAAGGAAGTTTAGAAAACAAAAAACTGTTTTGACATGTATTTATAGTAAATCTTCTTTTTGAAATTCCGTAGGACTAAATCCGGTATGTTGTTTAAAGACTTTTGAAAAGTGGGAAAGGTTTTGAAAGCCACAGTGAAAGGCGATTTCGGATATATTCATATCCGTACTATTGAGCAAGCGTTGTGCGTGTTGAAGCCTTTTGTGCAAAAGCCACTTGCCCGGTGAGGTTTGATAAAAGGATTCAAAGTGTCTTTTGAATTTGGAAAGACTCATTCCGGCTAACTGCGCAAAGTCTTTTAAAGCAATATTGGCGGTGAAATTGCTTTCCATCACCTCTTTTAATTGCACCTCATTGTTTTTGATGGTGAGTGCCTGCAAACATTCCCGGAGGGTATGGTTGCTCTTTACGTCCAATATATGGATCAACAATTCTTTGACCCGCAATTTGGCAATTTCTTTTTCTTTGCTGGAATGGGCTTGTGTGCTGATGTCCGAAATGGCTTGTAACAAACTCTGTAATTGATGATCCACTGTAAAAGGGACACTGGTGTGAATAATTTGGTTTTGAGGATCGGACGGAAACAGGTGTTGAAGTTCTTTGAAAAAGTCGCAGAGGTATTGGTCCGAAGTGAAGAGCAGCAAGCTTTTATAACAATCGTCCTGATCGGGAATTTCAGACATCACAAAAGAGCCTTTTTTCAGGAACAAACCCTCGCCGGGCTGGATGGTGTATTGTTGGTCGGTAGTGATGATTTTTTTGATGCCTTGAATCACGAAAACCATAAAATGATCTTCCGACCAAAGTTTATGCTGTGTGGGGCCTAAGTAAGAGCGATATTCTGCATAAATCAGGTCGTTTAGTACCAATGTGTTGTGTTCATCTGTAGCGCGAAAGTAATCCTGTAGTTTTATATCCATCCTATGTGAGTTGTTAATCTATCGCAGAATGCAGAATGTGACGACCTACAAAGGTATAATTTAAGAAATTATTAGCAGATTTACTTCCCGGAAATGTACTTTTTCCCTGCAAATTGCGCAGTATTTACCCCTTTTGACGTGATATGAGCATATATGTATTTTAGTCTTTGGGCTGTAAAGAGAAGTGCTAGCCTTTGGTTTGTCTGCGTTTTTTGCCAAGCGACCGAGGCTGTTTTGTGGAAAAAATACAGCTGCCAGTATGCAACCCCGGTTCTTTTAATAGATCAAATGGCTTTTGTAGCAACTGATCGGAATCAATCCTTGCAACCACAGGATAAAGCCCCTGTGCGGGCTTTTTGGAAAGCTTCTTTGCCCTCTTTATAAGCAAACCAGGCAATGACCAGGCTTCCCGCAGCATCGATATAAGGTAAATGTAACCATTCATATAAGAGGCTGGAAATGAGCAAAACCAAGGATAAACGGAAACAAGTAAGGGTACATTTGGCATCGGCAATGATGGGGGCCGAGTTAAGTTTCCGGCCTACGGAAAGTTTGTGTTGATAGAGAAAGTACATGGTCAGAATTGAAAGTATAGCGATGATAATGCCGGAGAGCGTGGTGACAGGGTGCTTTTGTTGCCAAAGTTGAAAAGAGGCGCCCAGCACCAAACTGACGGTTAGTAGATAGAATGCCGTTCCGGTAACTTTCAGTGCCGTTACTTCGAACCGGTCTCTTTGTGCAATGTTATGTTTCCGGAGCCGCCAATACAAATGAGCAATACCCAGGCCGGAAATGACTTCTACAAAGCTGTCCATACCAAAGCCAAATAGGGCCAGGGTTTCATCGTCTATACCGAAATAAGTAGAAATCCCCCCTTCCAAGATGTTGTACAGAATAGAAATCAAGGCCAACCACCAGGCCCTTTGAAAAAGTTGCTGCTGTTTCTTTCCTTCCATACCATGAAAATAGTCATTGGACAGGGGTTTGTAAAGGGTTTGGAAAGATAAGCAAGGGAGTAGGACAAATAACTTTTTCCATACATATAGCTCCTTTTGGTATGCCTTATCTGTCTTCTTGTGAATCCTCCGGAGAGCTATCTAAATTCAACTTTTCCAACATTTCATTTAGCACCTTCATCCTTGTTTCTACTTTGCGTACGGCAGCTTCCAAGGTAAAGCCTTCGTCCATCAACTCTTTGATCAACAAAATTTTCTTGATGTTTTGATAATCATAGCGTCTGTTTTTTCCCACCTCTTCTGTGAGGGAATGAAGGATGCCCTTTTCTTCCCAATAGCGGATCTGACGGGTGGGGACTCCTGTGATTTTGGCTACTTCGCCGATACCTACGATCAACTTATTTAAAAAATCATAATCAAAGGCCAGTTCTTTTTTCTCCGGTTTTTCCATGAGTATGCAAATGTAAATTATTTACAATTATTGTTGCAAAAATACATTTGATGCTTTTGTTTTGCAATTGTAGATTATTTACAATTTAGGGTGATTATTTAAAATAAAGGTAAATTTTTGTCATGAAAAACGCTGCATTGGTTTTAATTGAAACTCAAAATGAGTGGTTGGCCCCGGAAGGAAAGCTTCAGGCGTTCATCCAAGACCGCTCTCTTTTTGAGCGATCGGTGATAGGTATCGAAAAGGCATTGGGCTTTGCCCGGAAGGTAAGGATGCCGGTGGTGTATGTAGGTTTGCGGTTTAAAAAAGGATATCCGGAGTTGGCCAATGGGAAAGCAGGTTTGCGAAAAGCCATTCCTCAAGTAGGGACTTTTCCCGAAAATGCGTTTGGTAGTGCCTTTTATGAGCCTTTTCAACCCTTGGAAAACGAGTTTGTGGTGTCGGGTAGGACCGGGGCCAGTGGTTTTGCCGGCTCCAATCTGGATATATATTTAAGAACCCAACAGATCGAAACTTTATATATCGCAGGCTATGCCACACATGTATGTGTAGAGTCTACGTTCCGGGAAGCACATGACAAAGCCTATACAGCCGTAGTACTTTCCGATGCCTGTGCGGCTTTTAATGAAATACAACAAGCGTATTTCTTAAAGGAGGTAGTGCATCACTTTGGAAAAGCGATTACGACTGAAGAATTTACCTGCTTGGATTAGACAGAAGTTAGGCTTTCGTTGTGAGCGATTGGACAATAAGAGAAAGAAAAAACAAATCCCTGACAACGAAAACCTTTGCATTGAACTACGCCTTTTCAGGAACTTCTTCCCAAACGAAATTTTCGGTTTTTTCCATGGCATCAATCATATGTTTGCCTATTTGTGGAGGGATCGTCAATTTTCGTAGATGAGTGTCCATCCAGGCTCCGTCCACGGTCAGTAAAGCGCACAAAGTGCCGTCCTTTTTCTTGATTTCATGGACGAGGCTGTATCGCGAATAGTCTTTTCGTAACTTAGCTATTTTGATATTGATGGTAGGTTCTTCACCGTACAACAATTCCCTGCGAAAAACACATTCTTCCCGGAAAAGTACCGGGCCGAAGTGTTCCTCTTTCATGGCCTTCATGGTAAGTCCATGAGAATTGAGAAAGTCCGTCCGGATCATAGCGCCCAAGTCGTAATATACCGAATGGCGAACATGAAAGTTGGAGTCAATATCTGACCAGCGCAATTGCATTGATTTTTCAAAATCACTCATAATGCCGTGTTGTTTAATAGTTGATTAGTGATTCAATAAATTTAGTGACGAAGGAGCAGATTGCCAAAACCAAAAGACGAAGGGAAAAGCTGTAAGGCTTGAATACGAGTAGTTTATATCTGTTTTTCTTTTGTGTTATTTTCTTCTTTCACAGTTTGGTAAACATAAATTAAAGCAATGATAACTCGCTTCCTTTGAGCATAAGGCAGAAATAAACAACTTTTGGCATATACTTACCAAAGTACACGGATCATTGCGGACACCTATCCAAACAAAAGACGATATAAGGGTCATTGAAGAGTTGAAGGCGGGTAACTTTAAAGCCTTGGAGCAACTTTTTGAGGAGTACTATCCGCTTTTGTGCCGGTTTGGGTTTCGCCAGCATCCCAACCCCCCTCAAGTAGAAGAATTAGTGGCCGATGTCTTTATTGCTCTTTGGGAAAGACGGGCCCAATTAGTCATTCATTCCAGTATCAAAGCCTATCTGTTTAAGGCTGTCCGCAATCAGATTGCTCAATCTTTGCGAAGGCAGCAACCTCATTTCATAACCACCGAAGAACTGACACAAGATCTGTTGGCCGATAGCCCCACTCCCGAAGGGCACTTGCTCTATAAGGAGTTTAGCCAAAACGTTTTTCAGGCGATAGAAGCATTGCCTGCCAGTTGTCAAACTATTTTTAAACTGCATAAGCTCGATCAACTTACCTACCGGGAAATAGCCGAAATTATGGAGGTCTCCATGAAAACCGTAGAAAATCAAATGGGTATGGCATTGAAAATCCTTTCCCAGCAAGTGTTGAAGGAGGGTGTGGTAACCGACGAGTAGGGTTTCTACGATCTTAGAATTACAAAATCTCAGTTTACCTATGTTTACTTACTTCCATAGTAATATAGAAAAGTTCTTAATAGCTTTTCCTTATTAAAGGGATTTTAATGTTTAAATACTTGATTTGTAAAGCCTTTTAGGTTGATTGTTTTTGCCTTATCATCAAATGTGTTCGGTGAATCTAAAGTACATGTTTTATTGGAGTACAATAACATTGTACAGTTTGTAACAGAGTACTTAAGCCTACGGAAGGTATGAAACCACAAGGAAAAGAATTACCTATTTATACGGTTTTAAGTATAAAGCACACTTTATTAATTTTTTTATGAAAAAAACGTTAACCCTTTCGCTTTTTGCTAAATTTTTATTTTTAGCGCTGATTTTTTCTTCTTGTTCTAAGGATGATGATCCGGAACCGAAAATCAAAAATGAGTTTCAAATAGGGGATGAAACGCTGACAATCGATTATGGTATTTTGGTTGATTTTGGTAGCTTTGACCCTATAGGGTCTGATAATGAGTCAAGTAACCATTATAACTATTATTTTGTACTTACTAATGGTGAGCCAGGTCCTTATGAGGATTATTGGCAAAGTGAATCCAATACTTACAGAGTCTATTTTGAGCTGTTTTCTAATGGTAGTGAGGGATTTAAACCAGGTACTTTTACCTACTTAAATAAAGAAAAAGCAACAAAAGAAACGATTAAAAATAAGTCTTTCTTCTTTGATGTTGACTATTCTGAATCCGACAATTTTAAATCTGATGAGGCTGGAGATAAGGCAATTGGCGGTACGGTAAAAGTTTCAAAAGGCCAATCAGAATACGAATACATAATTGAATTTGAGTTGGAATTAGCATCCGGAAAAACCTTAAAAGGGGCTTACTCCGGGGTCTTTAAGTTTGTTTGTGATAATAAAGACTGCAATAATGAGTAGACTCTAAATACATTACTTTACCAAAGCCGGGTATGTCCATATACCTGGCTTTTTTTATGCAATCTTTGGTATGCTCATTTACAAGTGGGATAATGATAAGTACCTTGAGAACATGTGAAATTTTAAACCTTCCAGGTTTTCAAAACCTGGAAGGTTTGTTTTTTTGCCGGTTTGTTCATCTGTACTTCATATTGCTATCCGATAATAAACTTACTGTTCATATACCTTTCATATTCTCTTATTCGAAAGCCTTCCCCAAATAGCAACTCCCCAATTGAAACACCAACGTAAAAGCAATGGGGCAACCGGATTGGAACATATTAGCCAAATACCTGGCAAAGGAAACTTCAGAAGAGGAAACAAAAAAAGTAGAACAATGGATTGTTACCCATCCGGGTGAGTTTGAACAATTGAAAAAAATCTGGAATGTAGGACATTCTACAGACGAAACTCCGGTGGATGTACTTGCCGGGAAAGCCTACCTGCAAAGTAGGTTGGATAAAAATCCTCAACGGGGGTTTCAGGTACACCGGAATACTTCCAAACGCTGGGCCTGGACAAAAGTGGCGGCTGTGGTTGCTCTGCTGTTGGGATTGGCCATAAGCCTTACTTGGTGGAATCGTATACAAGAGACCGCTGCCTTCGTAACATTGGTAGAAAAATATTCACCGGAAGGAAGTCGTCAAATCATTCAATTGGCCGATGGCACGCTAGTGCATTTGAATGCCGGAAGCCGTTTGCGTTTTCCCAAAGTCTTTACAGGCAAGAGCAGAGAAGTTTTTTTGCAAGGGGAGGCCTTTTTTGAAGTCGCCAGGGACACTACCCAACCCTTTATCATCCGAACCGGAAACCTGGTGACACGCGTTTTGGGTACTTCTTTCAATGTAGCGGCTTACCCGGAAGATTCGGAAGTAAAAGTATCGGTAGCTACCGGTAAAGTGGAGGTTTACACGGAAGGTACAGAAGCTGTGCAAGGGGAAAAAGTGCAGCTTTTACCCCATCGGCAAGCTGTATTTGCCAAAGCAAACCAACAGTTTCAAGTACAGCCCTTTGAGTTGGCTTCGGTATGTGCCTGGAAGGAAGGAACACTTCGCTTTATGAATACCGCTCTGCCGGAAGTGTGTAAACAACTGGAACGCTGGTACGGGGTGACCTTCGAGTTGCAATCCGAATCCCTTAAGGCTTGTAGTTTATCCGGAGAGTTTCATAATCGCTCCTTACAGCATGTTTTAGAAGCTATTAGTTATACGAACGGTCTTCGGTTTGAAATGCATCAGGACTCAGTGGTACTGAGCGGAGAGGGATGCTTATAGCCGTCAGTTTTTTTACGAATCATGATAGTGACTTTCCCGGGAATGTCTTGAAAATGAATAAGGATTACCATTCGATTATTTACTGTCAACCATTTGAATAGCAACTTATTTGTTGAAACAATAAATCTTCAATTCCATATGAAACGAACATTACTTCTAAGCTTTCTTGTACTTAGTTATGCTTGTATTGGGCAAGCCATGGCTGAAGGATTGGATAAAGCCAAAAATATCGAAAAGATTTTCATCAGTCTTTCTCTACAAAATGCTACGTTACAAAAGGCTTTTGAGGAAATTGATGAACGGACCGGACTGAAGTTTGTGTACAACAGCAATTTGGTTCCGGTAGGCAAACGGGTATCGCTTCGGGTAGAAGAACAATCCGTAAAATATGTACTTACGGAGATTGCAAAAGCCGTCAGGGTGAATTTTAAACAAATTGACAATACCATCCTGGTAAAACCGGGCAAAGAGCCTTCAACCATAAAAGATGAAAGTATTGAAGAAGAAGGGCAGGGTATCGTACGAGGACGGGTTGTGGATGAAAACGGCTTGAGCTTACCGGGAGCCCATATCAAAATTGTAGAGTTGGAACAGAATGCAACCATTGCCGATGAGAATGGAAAATTTATTTTATTGAATGTTCCTTCGGGAAAATACCAATTGCAAATTACCTATATCGGTTACGAATCCGGTACGGAAAATATCACGATTGAAACCGGAAATACGGTGGATCTTACAATTTCACTTGCGCCTAACGTTATGGTGGGGGAGGAAGTGTTGGTCCTGGGAGATCGCTTGAAAGGTCAGGCAAAAGCATTGAACCAGCAAAAGAATAATCCCAATATTACCAATGTCGTTTCGGCGGATCAAATCGGTCGTTTTCCGGATGCCAATATCGGGGATGCCATGAAAAGAATTCCAGGGATTACCGTGCAAAATGATCAAGGGGAAGCCCGTGATTTTATCATCCGGGGGTTGGCCCCACAGTTAAACTCTGTAACCTTGAATGGCGAAAGGGTGCCTTCTGCCGAAGGCGACAACCGGAAAGTACAATTGGATTTGATTCCGGCGGATATGGTGCAGACGATTGAAGTCAACAAAGCTTTGACTCCCGATATGGATGCCGATGCCATCGGAGGTTCGGTCAATTTAGTGACGCGCTCAGCTCCGGAAGGCTTCCGCGTGTCGGGAACCCTGGGTTCCGGGTATAGTTTTTTTAGTGAGAAGCCGATTTGGACCGGTGGATTAGTGCTGGGTAACCGCTTTTTCAACAATAAATTGGGAGCTATTTTGAGCGCTTCATATAATCATCATGATTTTGGTTCGGACAACATGGAAGCCGCCTGGATGGATACGGAGGAACACGGAGCCATCATTGAAGAGTACGATGTGAGAACCTATTTTGTGAAAAGGGTGCGGAGAAGTATGTCGTTGAATCTGGACTATAGATTTTCACCGAACCATACCCTTTACCTTTCGGGAATGTACAATTGGCGCGATGACTGGGAAAACCGCTATCGCTTTCGTGTGGGAAAACTGGACGAAGCGTATGAAGAGGGTGACTTTTCGGTAATTGAGCCGGGGTTATACGAAACGCTTGGACGGATAGGGCGCCAAACCAAAGGGGGAAGCGGCAATGACCGGATCAACAATAGCCGTCTGGAAGATCAACGCATTGCCAATATCAGTTTGAGAGGAGACCATTTGTTTGGAATTTTGAAGGTAGATTGGGCGTTGAACTATGCCAAAGCCTCTGAAGAAAGACCTCACGAGCGCTATATCAGTTACCGTTCCGGTGGGCTTCCGGTGCGTATGGATTTACGCAATCCCAAAAAACCGTTGGTTACTCCCTTACAAGAAAACCAATGGCAAAGCTTGGAAATCAATGAAATCAGCGAGCAGTACGGGTATACGGAAGAGGAAGATTTGAATGCCCGTTTGGATTTGCGATTGCCTTTGGGAAAAGGAGGAATTGTAAAATTTGGTGGGAAATACCGCTCCAAAGAGAAGTATAGAGACAATAACTTTTTTGAATACAGCCCTTTGGATGAAGGAACATTCGGTGAGTTGTTGAATGATGTACCCCATCAAGACCAGACCAAAGGCGATTTTCTTGTAGGGGATCAATACAATGCCGGGTATTTTGTGGACAAAGGCTTTTTAGGTGGGTTGGATTTGGGAAATACTTCGGTTTTTGAAAAAGAAGACAAACCGGGTGAATATATAGATGGAAACTACCAGGCGGAAGAATCCATCTATGCCGGGTACTTAATGGCTGATTATCAGCTGGGTAAAAAGTTTTATGTCTTGGCCGGCTTGCGGGTGGAGCATACGGATCTGAATTATAAAGGATTTTCGTTTGACGAAGAGTCGGAAAAAGTGGGTACGACCAAGGGGGAAGACAATTACACCAACGTATTGCCTTATTTGCATCTGAAATTCAATGCCTCTGAGAATACGGTGATCCGTGCAGCGATTACCAAAACTTTAGCCCGGCCGGATTACTACCGTTTGGTGCCCTACCAAGGATACAATCCGGAAGATGAAGAATTGGTGGAGGGAAATCCCAACCTGAAACCTTCCGTATCTACCAATTTGGATTTGATGGCTGAAAATTATTTCCAATCTATTGGATTGGTTTCTGTCGGAGGTTTTTATAAGAAAATTGATGACTTTGTATACGAAAGGGTAATGAACAATTTTGATCATCCGAAATACGGTAACGTAGACTATACCACCTTTCTCAACGGAGAGTCGGTGGATGTTTACGGGTTTGAAGTGGGCGTCCAACGCCAGTTAAACTTCCTTCCGGGAGCATTACGGGGATTGGGGATTTATCTGAATTATACCAATACGCATTCTAAAACCTCCGGAATCCAGGGCCGGGAAGAGAGTAAATTATCATTGCCCGGTACTGCCAAACATATGTTTAACGGCTCCCTGTCTTTTGAAAATAAAAAATGGGTGATGCGCTTGTCATTAAATTATGCCAGTGATTACATCGATGAATTGGGTGGCTCTTCTTTTGATGACCGTTATTATGATAAACAAACCTTCCTGGATTTCAATGCTTCCTATGCCTTGACGCCTAACTGGCGCATTTTTGCCGAAGTGTTGAACATTACCAATCAGCCCTTGCGCTATTATCAAGGGGTGAATAACCGCACTATGCAGGAAGAATTTTACAATATGCGCATGAACATAGGAGTGAAGTTTGACTTGTTTAAGAGTAAGTAATCACCTAATTGTGTTTTGAAAATTTTTCCTTGTATACGAATCCCCCTAGGATACAATACATAAACATAACCGACTTTCAAACATTCACTTCTCAGTTAAGTACGTACTTATCTCCAACTCCCTTTTTGCTCCATGCAAAAAGGGAGTAAAGGGGTAAGTTGCGTGGAGGTTGCACTTTGATGTGGAGAAATTTTTATATCGAGTGTACAAGGGCCTCGAGGTATTCTTTCCGAACGAAACGAAGGTTTTACTTGGTAGGAAAAAAAGAGGCTACGGGCCGTAGTCATATCAATAATTTATAAAGTGTAAAAACTAAATATTTATGAATACTAAGCAATTTATCCTGATGACTTGTTTGGGGACAAGCCTTTGTGCTTGTTTTTCCAAAAAAGAAAATACGAATGAACAAAGCGAAAAACCAATAGAAAAAAACACTGCGGTGGAACCGGTGTTGATTACAGAAAAAGGAGCAACTGACACGGATGATCCTGCCTTTTGGATCCATCCTGAAGACCCTTCGAAAAGTTTGATTATCGGAACGGATAAAGGCAATGATACCCCTAATAGCGGGGCTGTTTTGGTATATGACCTGGAGGGTAAGTTGATTGCGGAAAAATCAGTAGTGGGTTTGACCCGGGTAAATAATGTGGATGTGGCACAAGGGGTTAACCTCGGAGGAGACACTTCTTTGGACATTGCCGTAGTGACGGAAAGAGGGAAAAATGCGCTAAGGGTATTCGCCTTACCAGCCATGGACTCTATTGATAATGGGGGGATTCCGGTTTTTGAAGGAGATTCACTGCGAAAACCCATGGGAGTGGCTTTGTATCAGCGCCCAACAGACGGGGCAGTGTTTGCCATTGTCAGCAGAAAAGAAGGACTTAGTGGTTCTTACCTATGGCAGTACCGGCTTTATGCCAACCCGGACGGTAATGTGACAGGGGAGTTGGTGAGGAAGTTCGGAGCATTTGAAGGCGGAAAGGAAATCGAAGCTATTGCGGTGGACGGTGAATTGGGGTATGTATATTATTCGGACGAGGGATACGGTGTGAGAAAGTACTATGCCGATCCGGAACAAGGAAATGAGGAATTGGCGCTTTTTGCAAGGGAAGGTTTTGCCGATGACCATGAAGGAATTTCCATTTATACCCAAGCTGAAGGGAAGGGATATATTCTGGTTTCCGATCAACAGGACAATAGTTTTCAAGTATTTCCCAGAGAAGGAACTTTACAAAATCCACACGATCATCCATTGTTGAAAAAAGTAAAAGTCTCAACCCAAGAGAGTGATGGCAGCGAGGTAACCAGCCTGACCCTGAATGAAACCTTCAAAGGAGGGTTGTTTGTGGCTATGTCTGAAGGTGGTGTGTTTCATTATTACCGTTGGAGTGATTTAGGGATTGAAGAAAAACAATAATAACTGCCATTTAGCCTGATTCGCAGTACCGGTTTGGCAAATGAGTAAGCAGATTTTTCTTTCCGTTTACTCATTCGCCTTTTCCTTCACAAAGAAACATCTTTTCACTAGTCATCGCCCTCTGTTTCCTGGCGTAAGTTGTTCTTTTTTCGGGTAACTCTTATCTTAAGCAAAAAGATCAACGAACCATGACAACTCAAGAAGTCCTCCAAGAGCTTGCCCTATACGGAAGCGAACAGACTAAAAAGGTATTTAGAAAGCATGGAGCCCGGGAGCCTTTTTACGGTGTGAAAGTAGCGGATTTGCGAAAATTGCAAAAGAAACTGAAAAAGAATTCTCAGTTAGCCGAAGAATTATACAACACCGGAAATTCGGATGCTATGTACCTGGCAGGGTTGATTGCTGACCCTTCACTGATGAGCAAAGAACAATTGCAACGTTGGGTAGATAAGGCTTATTGGTACATGTTGAGTGAACATACCGTGGCAAATGTAACAGCAGATAGTCCTTGGGGATATGAATTGGCCTTGAAGTGGATAAAAGCAGACAAAGAACAGGTGGTTGCGGCCGGTTGGGCTACCTTGTCGGGCATTGTATCTGTAAAAGAGGATGAGACCTTGAATCTCTCCGTTCTGAAACAGCTTTTGCAGCGTGTGGAAAAAGACATCCATCAGGCCCCTAACCGGGTGAGGTATACGATGAATAATTTTGTAATTGCTCTGGGCTGTTATGTGTCCGGATTGACCGAAATGGCCAAAAAGACAGCGGGAAAAATAGGAGCGGTACACGTGAATATGGGAGAGACTGCTTGTAAAGTCCCACAGGCATTAGCATACATTGAAAAAGTAGAAGGGATGAACAGAATTGGGAAAAAACGGAAAAGTGCCCAAGGCAACTAATACTTTTTAGGCAAAATAGAATGATCTTTTTTTAACAACAAGATTCCTCTTTTTGGGATTGTAAGGTGTTCAATCTCTGAAGAAACGTGTCCAAACCGTATTGGGCCTCATTAAAAGCTTCCCAATCGATACAATAACAGGAGCGAGGGCCTTGAATAGTTCCTTTGATGAGACCGGCATTTTTCAACTCTTTGAGGTGTTGGGAAACGGTGGATTGGGCTAACGGGAGCGCCTCCACGATTTCACCGCAAATACAGGATTTCTTTTCCGCTAAGGTTTGTAAAATAGCAATGCGGGCCGGGTGGGAAATAGCTTTGGCAAAATTTGCTAATGCTAGCTCTTTTTTACAAAAGGCAGATTTTTTATTCCGTATCATGGGTAATGATGATTTACTTGTAAAGGTATATAAAATGCGAATGATTCGAGTAAGATTGTGTTATAAAGTTCATTTGTAATTTCAGAACAGAAAGAACTGCCCTAATCCTTTATATTTTTCGAATAAATCCGTAATTTCATTTTTCATAACACAGCATATTCACAAACTACCCATCCCTTTATTTTTTGCTAATAATTGCATTTCCCTTTTAACCTCACGGGCAAGTCTCAAGGAAGGTTATAACTGGGTACTCCTTTCCTTTTAGGAGTACATACTGAGTAAATCCTACTTTGTTTTCCTGACATTCCGCGATTGCCCCAAACATCTCCATTGAACATTCTTTTTTTAATTGAAAAAACTGTTTTTGTTATGAGAAAAATGAAAAAAATCCGGACCTTAAACCATTGGTTAGCTGTGGTATTAAGTTTTACTTTAATGATGTGTATCAGTTGCGATGATGATGACGATGACGGACCCGGTACCCCTCAGCCTACAGGAAATAGCGAAACCTATCAACTAGGGGCGGTATCGAACCCGGGAATTACCGGGACGGTGAAGTTTGAAGAGTTGGATAACGGAAACATTCGGGTGACCATTAACCTTAATAATACGACTTCCGGAGGCTCGCATCCTTCACATATCCATTTCAATTCGGCAGCAGAAAGTGGAACAATCGCCATTTCATTGACCAATGTAGACGGGGCGACCGGCAGTAGCGTTACCGAGGTCAATGAGATGGATAACGGTACGGCAATTAACTATAATGAACTGATTAACTTTGACGGTTATGTGAATGTGCATTTAAGTGCCTCTGATTTGGATATCTTGATTGCTCAAGGGGATATAGGAGGCAATGAACTTACCGGGGAAACACTGGAAATTGATTTGGATGAAAAAGATGTAGCGGATATTAGCGGTACGGCTACCTTTGCCAAACGCAAAAACGGCTTGACCCTGCTTACCATTGAATTGCAAAATACCCCTCCCGGAGGCTCACATCCCGCACATATACATATGAATTCTGCAGCGGAAGGAGGCGGTATTGTAATTTCTTTGAATGCCATTGACGGTGATACCGGATTAAGTAAAACGACCATCCGGGAAACCGATGCCGGTGACCCGGTTACCTATGAGGAAGTAGTTGTTTACAATGGCTATGTAAATGTGCACCTGAGCGATATGGATTTAGGTACGATTGTCGCCCAAGGGGATATTTTGGAAGGCAACCGTCTGGAAGGAAGTACCGAAACGTATGATTTGCTAGAAGTCGGAGGCTCCGGGGTGAGCGGTACGGCTACTTTTGCCAAGCGGAACGATGGTTATACCATCATTACTGTTGAACTCACCGGAACTTCAGGTGGAGCTTCTCATCCTATGCATATTCATGACAATGATGCGGCTACCACAGGACCGATTGCTGTCTCACTGACCAATGTGAATGGCGATACGGGGAAAAGTATTACCTTGGTTACAGAAAAAGACGATGCAACGGATATTACCTATGACCAATTAATTACTTATAACGGCTATATCAACGTGCATTTAAGTGCAAGCCAATTAAGTACGATTGTTGCTCAAGGAGATATTGGCAGCAATGCCGATTAATTTACGGAAAGCTTCTGTTCGAATTAGCATTCCTTGCTCCTTACCGGTGCGCATCCCTTTGATGCGGGCTTGGGAAATGAGATGAAAGCCTTATTGGAATAGGCTGGGGTGTTTGTAAATAGATAAAAAGCCGGAGGACGTTTTCATGTCCTCCGGCTTCTCTTTTAGGTTATGATGTTGTTTTAAGACAAATGTTTGATGGAAGAAATGGCTTCTTTGGGTTGTGGGTGTTTGAATACATAACTTCCCGCGACCAACATATCTGCTCCGGCCTCTACCAAGGCCTTCGCATTCGAAGCATCCACGCCTCCGTCAATTTCAATTAAGGCTTTCGAACCGCTTTCCCGGATCATTTTTTTCAAGTCCTTCACTTTTTGATAGGTGTGAGGGATGAATTTTTGTCCTCCGAAACCGGGATTGACAGACATGAGCAAAACAAAATCCACATCGGTAATCACGCCTTCGAGCAACGATACGGGAGTGTGGGGGTTGAGAACTACCCCTGCCTTACAACCTAACTCTTTGATTTGGTAAACCGTACGGTGCAAGTGAGGGCAAGTTTCGTAATGCACCGAAATGTAATCCGCTCCGGCATTTTTGAAAGCTTCCAGATGTTGTTCCGGATTGACGATCATCAAGTGAACATCAATCGGTTTTTTTGCGATTTTATTGACCGCTTCCAACACCGGGATGCCAAATGAAATGTTGGGTACAAAAGTCCCGTCCATTACATCAAAGTGAATAAGATCCGCCTCGCTCTCATTCACCATTTCTATATCACGCTGCAGGTTATTAAAGTCCGCAGCCAGTATTGAAGGTGCTACTATAGATTTCATGCCGCAAAGATAACTCATTCCCCCGAATTCTATAGTATTGCCTGGAAATTCGACTGGGGTACTGGTTTGCTGTTCAGAAATTTTTAACTTAGAAGAAGCAGGACGGGGAAGGGCTATTCGCAGGGAACGGAAGGAAAATTACCAGAGAACGTTACGGGAAAAACAAAACTTTTTTCTAAAATACACAACCAAGGATAATCCGGACTCAACACCAAACCCCTAAAATCAAATCTTAAAAACCTATACGCTTACTCTATGTCTAAAAACCGACTTCAACTCATTCAAGATGACCCTTGGCTTGAACCTCATGAAGGGGAAATCGAAGCTCGTTACCAGCGGTATCAAGAACTGCTGCAGCAGCTAAACAAGACCTTTGGCAGTTTGAAAGAATTTGCCTCGGCCCATCATTATTTAGGTTTTACCTATGATACTGAGAAGCAAGGCTGGCATTACCGGGAGTGGGCCCCTCAGGCACATCAGCTGTTTTTGATCGGGGATTTTAATATGTGGAACCGCTCTTCCCACCCACTGAGCCGTGATTCGCAGGGTGTTTGGGAAATATTTCTGCCTGACAAGCAGTATCAGACGCTGTTTGTACACGCAAGCAAACTCAAAGTATTGGTACATTCCGTCCATGGACAACAAGAACGGATTCCCGCATATATCCGCAGGGTTGTTCAGGATGAAGATTCCAAAGATTTCTGTGGACAACATTGGGCTCCGGACCGGCCATTTGAGTGGGGAAATGAGGATTTTAAAATCCGGGATATCAAAGAACCGGTTATTTACGAATGTCATGTCGGAATGGCCACCGAAAGGGAGGGGGTCGGAACCTATACCGAATTTAAAAATTTGGTACTTCCCAGAATTAAAAAATTGGGATATAATACCATTCAGATGATGGCGGTTCAAGAGCATCCGTATTATGGCTCTTTCGGGTATCATGTCTCCAACTTTTTTGCCCCTTGTTCCCGTTTTGGTACTCCGGAAGAGTTAAAAGATTTGATCAAAACCGCCCATCAAATGGGCATTGCCGTGGTAATGGATTTGGTGCATTCTCATGCGGTGAAAAATATTCATGAAGGGCTTAACGAATTTGATGGTTCTGACTATCAGTATTTTCATGCGGGGGGTAAAGGCTATCATTCAGGTTGGGACTCCAAGTTGTTCAACTATGGGAAATGGGAAGTGATGCAGTTCTTGTTATCCAATGTTCGGTATTGGTTGGAGGAATTTCATTTTGACGGCTTCCGTTTTGACGGGGTCACCTCCATGCTATACGAGCATCATGGCAATATTGCTTTCAATAGTTATGACGATTATTACAATGATAAAGTAGACCGGGAAGCGGTGACCTATTTAAGTTTGGCGAATAATCTGGCGCATGAAATAAAACCGGGAGCCATTTCCATTGCCGAGGATGTGAGCGGAATGCCAGGATTATGCCGTCCGGTAGAGGAGGGGGGAGTTGGTTTTGATTACCGCCTGGCCATGGGAATTCCTGATTTTTGGATCAAAGTACTCAAGGAGCAAAGGGATGAAGATTGGAATATTTGGGACTTTTGGAGTGTAATGACCAACCGGAGGCATAATGAAAAGACCATTGCCTATTGCGAATCGCACGATCAAGCGTTGGTAGGGGATAAAACCATTGCCTTTTGGCTGATGGATAAATGGATGTATTGGCATATGCAGAAAGACGATGAACATTTGATTATCGATAGAGGTATAGCGCTTCATAAAATGATCCGTTTGTTTACCATTGCTTTAGGGGGGGAAGGATACTTGAATTTTATGGGGAACGAATTCGGGCATCCCGAATGGGTGGACTTTCCCAGGGAAGGAAATAATTGGAGTTTTAAACACGCCCGTAGACAATGGTCTTTGGTAGACAATGCAATGCTAAAATATCAGTTTTTGCAAGAGTTTGATAAAGATATGATTGCAATGGTTAAAAACCATCATGTGTTGTCGGCTGTTCAAGAAGATTCCTTGAATATGGATGAAGTGAATAAAGTGATTATTTTCAAAAGAGACCATTTGATTTTTCTATTCAATTTCCACCCCATCAATAGTATAGAAAATTACCAATTCACTTTGCCGAAAGACCTTTCGGGAGGGTATCGTATTGTGTTTAATTCCGATGATAAGCAATACGGAGGCCATGGCCGAGTCGATGCCTCTATGATTTACTCCACTGATAAATCGGGCCAATTAAGTTTGTACTTGACGAACCGTACCGCCCTGGTGTTGGAAAAAGTTCAGTAAGAAAAATCCCGTCCGGAAGGATCCTGCCGGACGGGATTTTTTGGGCTTTGATCAGTTCGGTTCAAAAAGCTTTTGAACCTTATTCACTGAGTACTCTTACCTCTTGGATAATGACATTTTCCAACGGCCAGTCTCCTTCCCCCACTTTTACAGCCGCAATCTTATCGATAACTTCCAGTCCTTCGATGACTTCGCCAAACACGGTATGCTCTTCGTCTAAGTGCGCTGCACCGCCCAAGGTCGTGTATGCTTGTGTCTGAGATGTGCTAAACCGGATATTATTTTCCTGTTGTAAGCCCAGTAATTCTTGAGGATTTAACCGGGTGCCTTGTACCAGGTAGAAGTCAAAACTGGCCGAGAGTTTTTCCGGGTTATTCTTATAATCCCTGGACATGGCTAGCGCTCCTCGTTTATGAAAGTACTTTTCAGTATTGATTTCTGCCGGAATTTTGTATTTACCAACTTTTCTGGTGAGCGGTCCACGAGATAAATCATCTGACCCTCCCCCCTGAATCATAAAGCCTTTGATGATCCGGTAAAAGAGGGTATTGTCATAAAATTTCATTTTAGCCAAGCGGATAAAGTTAGCCCGGTGTAAGGGTGTATCTTCATACAACTTGACTTTAATGTTGCCCATGGAGGTTTTAATAATCGCCTTGGTTTCTGGGTGCTCTTTGGCATATTCCCGTAAAAAAACCTCCGCATTTTGCTGGTTTAAGGTTACAAAGGCGTTTTTCTTTTTCTTTTCTGTTTTTTGCTTTTTAGTATTTTGTACCTGCTTTTTAGACGTGTCACAGGCTTGCATTCCCCAACTCACCAGCAGTATAAGTATCAGGTAAAAAAAGTGTCTCATATTTCAGTTTTTTCAGTCATTCGGAAATGGGCCTCTCGATACGATCCGTTTGTCTTCTAAACCATGCGTACATAACTGCCCAGAAAGGTGATACGCTCCCCGTATTTTTCAAAAATTCTTTGGGCATTAAGATCAGTATAATGGCCTTCAAAATCAATCAGGAAGAAGTATTTGAAGCTGGCTTTAATTCTGGCCGGACGGCTTTCCAGTTTACAAAGGTTGATTTTCTCACGTTTAAAATCGTTGAGAAATTCGACCAAGCCCCCCGGTTCGTCCTTGATTTTTGCCAGGATGGTAGTTTTGTCATTATCACTTTTTTGGTTGACAATGTTTTTACTGATGATAAAAAAACGGGTCCGGTTGCTTTTGCTGTCTTCGATGTTCTCGAAAAGCACCGGTAGGTTGTAGAGTTTGGCTGCGATATGTGAACAGATAGCGGCTGCTCCTTCTTCTTCGCTGGCCAGTTTTGCCGCTTTGGAAGTAGAGGCTACTTCTACCAGGTTGACCCGGTCGCCAAAGTAATTTTCCAAAAAGTTTTTACACTGCCGGAAAGCGATGTCTTTGGAATAAATCGTATGGATCTTTTCCAGGCGGTCTTCCAATCCGGATAAGGTGAAATGAATAGACATAGGGACTTCCGCTACGATTTTTATATCTCTTTCACAAAGCTGGTCAATGGTTTCAGCGACCGATCCCTCCTGGTTATTTTCAATAGGAACGACTCCAAACCGAACGCGTTCGGTTTCTACACTATCAAAAATTTGCTTGATATTATTCAATGCCACATATTCACTCACAGCACCAAAACGGCTTTCGGCAGCCTGGTGCGTAAAGCTGCCCTCAGGCCCCAAATAGGCAACACGCTCAGGCAACTCAAAATGACGGCTCACCGAAAATATTTCCAGAAAAATAGCTTCAATGGCTGCGCGGGTCAGTCCACCTTTGTTCAGCTTATACAAGCGGTCAATGATAAATTTTTCTCTTTCCGGACGGTAGATGACCGTTTTGCTTGTGCGTTTTAAGGCACCCACTTCATGTACTACTTCCATTCGTTGGTTCAACAACTCCAGAAGTTTAGCATCAATTTCATCAATTCTCTCTCTTAGTTGGTCTAAATTCATTTCAAAAGCAGCTTTGATCTTTAATTCTTGGTTGATAATGTCACTTGCAAATATAATATCGTCAGGGAACAGTTTGCAGGAATCGATGAAGAAGAAAGTAAACAGTCCTTTAGGGAGCTTTCTCTACTAATAGTGTTTTAAGAAAACGGAAAGGTTGATTATTGTATTATTACTGACAACGATTGTAAAATTTCAAGACTAAAGAAGCCGGTAGACAGTATGGTATAATTTTTTCGTTGTAGTTATACAATAAATAAGAGTAAAAACCGCTTAAGCAAGCATTTACAATTCCAATATTCATGAAAGGCATCTGGGTACTTATTTGTACATTCTTTCTTGGAATCACTTCCATCGTTTCCGCCCAACCGGAAGACGAGGTAGTGCGGGTTTTTGAAAATGCACCGGAACACCAAGTGGTAAAGTACCTTGTCAATTCCCAACATGAAAAACGGGTACACCTCTGGATGCACTTTGCCAAATCAGCCATTCTTACTCCGGAGGAATTGGCTAAAATCCAAAATGGAAAAGTGTATGCCATTGACCTTGTCTATACGGATTTCCCTAAAGGAAAGAATTTCGATCAACTGAATCAATCCAGGCTCGCCGATTTACTCAATCTTCGCCAAGATTTATTTTCAGATTCCACCGTTACCTGGAATGTGTTTAAACAAACCGGATGTGCCACACAAGAAGAAGCCGAGCGCTATTTTCATGGTTTGGTAATTCATTTTGAAAAGCCAAAAGTTTGGGAAGTAGTGACTACAAAAGGACCGGCTCAGTTGAAACTGCATCCTGACGATTTGGAAGCCAGAGAGCAAAAACGCAGGGATTACCTGGACAAGCTTTTACAAAAGCTCATGAAAACGAATCTGGGAATGGATATAGGCACCGATTCATCCACCTTGGATATTTTTGAACGCAATGCCAAATCCTGGAAAAATGTAGTGATTGTGAGTGATTGGACCGGCAGTATGTACCCTTATACACTTCAAGTGTTGAAATGGCAAGTAAAGGAAAATGCACATCATCGGATTGCCGGATATGTATTTTTTAATGACGGGGATTTGAAAACTACCGATGAAAAACTCATTGGCAATACCGGAGGCTTGTATGTGGCGGAAAGTACCCGGCCTGACAGGGTGCTGGCTACGATGAAAGAGGTGAAGAAAAACGGGGATGGGGGAGACTTACAGGAAAACGATATAGAAGCTTTGCTATTTGCCAAGAAACAATTTGAAGAAGCGGACGAATTTATCCTAATTGCCGATAATAAATCCCGGGTGCGGGACATGGCTTTGTTGCAATCATTTGACAAACCCGTGCGGATTGTCCTTTCAAGAGTGGATCAGGAAGCGTTGACTGCTATCAACCCTCAATATATCAGTTTGGCAATACTGACCAATGGTTCTATCCATACCCATTCGTTGGATTTTACCAATATAGAATTATTAAAAGATTACCTTAGTGAAAACATCGCCTCCAGTCCATTGGAAAGTTTTTAGAATGCTAGGCTTTAATTTTTACTAACTTAGTAGCGTACCTGTCTACAAGTTATTCCACTGATTGGCAGTATAAAACCCAACAAAAAGACCACTGATCACCAGCTAATAACCTCTTACTATCAACCACCGTACATAATTTCTTGAATACCGGTATTCTTTGGAAAAGATCCGTATTATTGCAATTCTTTTAACAAAAAAAACTAGTGTTGAATTATGATAACTAACACCACCAAAATAGTAATCATTGAAGATAATGAAGTTGTAAAAGATGGATTTACTTTACTGATCAACAACATACAAGGATATGAAGTGGTCAATGCCTATATCTGTTGTGAAGATGCTATTAAAAACCTGGGAAAAGACCAGCCGGATATTGTTTTAACTGATTTGGAGTTGCCCGGAATCAATGGGATTCAAGGCATTCAAAAAATCAAGCAACTCAATCCTGACATCACTATTGTGGTCATCACGGTTCATGAACAAAGCGAGATGGTCTTTGATGCATTGTGTGCCGGAGCCTCCGGCTATATCACCAAAGATACAGGATATGCCGAATTGTTAGAAGCCATAGAAGAAGTAAAACGAGGAGGCGCGCCCATGAGTCGTAACATTGCACGCATGGTGGTAAGCTCCTTTCAACGCAATCACAGTTCACCGCTGACCTCCCGGGAAACCGAAGTTTTGGAATTATTGGCAAAAGGAAAAAGCTATACCATCATTGCCAGTCAGTTATCCATCCATAAAGAGACTGTAAAGTCCCATATCAAGAATATTTACTTCAAGTTACAGGTGAATTCCAAAGCCGATGCCATCGAAAAAGCCCTGAAAAATAAGTTTATATAGCCCGGCATTTATCTTCAAAACCTATTCTGGCAAACCCAAACCGGTACTTTTATCAAGCCAAATAGCTTGATAAAAGTACCGGTTTTTTGTATTGCAATCAGCTATATTTATCGTTTTCACTGAGTTAATACACTACCTCATACAAAGAAGCTAGTCAAAATTATCCCCATTTTATGTTAAGAAAGTATGAAGAATTATACATTTATTATTGTATTTCTGTAATATTTTTTTATAAATTTACCTTACTATTAAGTAAAGCGTTTTGGGGGATATTTTTATATATCCTAATTTACTTAATAGAGATTGTATAATACAGTTCAGAATTAATCTACAACTACCTACTGAGAGCTTGTCTCTGAAAATGACTAACTTATAAAATATGAAGTTATTAGCAATTGCCGTATGTATGGTATGTTAATAAAGGGTGATTATTTTTAAGTGGGAAGAGAGCGTGCTTTAAATCATATCCCTACATTGGCGGTAGCTAATAAATAAGTAAGTTTAACTTTAAATTTTAGCATCTATGTTGAGAAAACTACGACTTGTTGCACTTTTGTGCAGCATGTGCTTGGTGCATACTGTCTATGCCCAAGACAAAACGATTAATGGTAAAGTGACGGCCGCAGAGGACGGTTCCCCGTTACCAGGAGTGAATATCATGGTAAAAGGCACAAGTGTTGGTGCTATCTCTGATATTAAAGGTGAATACAAAATATCTGTGCCTTCAGAAGCTACTACTCTGGTGTTTTCATTTATAGGTTTTGCTACTCAAGAAGTAGAAATTGGAAGTAATTCTACTGTTAATGTACAACTGACTGCTGGTCTTACGGAACTTACAGAGGTTGTTATTACCGGGTATGGCGAAAGGTCTAAGATCTCTTATACGGGCTCAGTATCTTCCTTGGGAGGAGAAAAAATTGAAAATACGCCTGTAGCTACAGTGGATCAGGTGCTACAAGGTAATGTTGCCGGTGTACAACTTTCTGCCAGTTCAGGTACTCCTGGGGCCGTGCAGGATATCAGGATCAGGGGGGTGAGTTCCATTACGGCGGATAATGATCCTTTGATAGTTATTGATGGTATCCCTGTAATATCAGGCGAACTTGACAGAAGTACTAGTACAGGTTCTTTGAGTGTTCTTTCATCTCTGAACCCTAATGATATAGAATCTATCAATGTATTGAAGGATGCAGCTGCTACGGCACTTTATGGGGCAAGGGGTGCTAATGGTGTGATCATCGTAACGACTAAAAAAGGGAAATCTGGTAAGGCTACGTTTACAGCAAGTGCCCAAGTTGGGGTGGTATCCAGAGCTATAGATGGGCCAAGTTTACTTAGTGCCTCTCAGTGGGATGAGTTGTTTTATGAGGCAGCAGTGAATGCTGGGTTTGCAGCTAGTATTGAGGAGGCAAGAGCAAATATTGACAATGGTTGGGATGGAAAAACCAATACGGATTGGACTGATGTAGTGTCGAATGATGATGCAATGCAACAGTCGTATAACCTTTCTGCCAGGGGAGGGAATGAAAATACTAACTATTATGTGTCAATGGGCTACTTCGACCAAGATGGGGTTGTTGTGGGGGTAGATTATGAGCGATTGAGTGGTAAAGTAGATTTGAACTCAAGGCTTACAGATAAGTTGATGCTAAAAACTTCTACTTTGGCATCTGTAGCTGATCAAAACGGGCAATTAGAAGGCTCTGCGTATTATGGAAATCCCGAGGCAGCGATATTTTTTACATTACCAATCGATCCTGCCTACAATGCGGATGGATCGTATAATTTGAACCTGTCTACAGGTACTTTTCACCCATTGTACAGTCAAGAAAATAACATTGCAAATAAGAAGCAAACACGCATCTTCAACAACACCGCTTTAGAGTTTGATATTGTTGATAATTTAAGGTTTATTTCAAATGTAGGCTTGGATGTGGTTTGGAACGAAGAGTTATACTATTATAACCCTAACTATGGAGACGGTGCTCAGCAACAAGGAGAGTCTTATGTGTATAATTCCAGAAATACCAATATTCTTTGGAAAAACCGCTTGAATTATGCTTTTAAGCTTAATGAAGTACATGCTTTTGATGTGAGCCTTGTACATGAACTCCAGAAAAATAAATACTTTACTACTGGGGCTGGGGGGTATGGTATGGCTACGGATGGTTTGGTATTACCGGATATTGTAGCTACTCCTGATTTTGTGTCTGGTTTTCGCTCTGATTGGGGGATTGCATCGATATTAGGTATTGTTAATTATGCATTTCAAAATAGATATTTTATTGACTTGACCTATAGACGAGAAGGAAACTCTAGGTTTAGTAAAGACCATCGCTACGGTAATTTCTGGGCAGTTAGTGGATCATGGGCTTTTTCAGAGGAATCTTTATTTAAAGAATCAAACTGGTTGAGTTTGGGTAAACTACGAGCTTCTTATGGGGTAAATGGTAATGCGGGAATTGTTAATAATTCTTATCAGCAATTACTTTCTTATTCAGGGTCATATTATGGGAACCCTGCCGCTGAGCCTACACAGATAGGTAATCCTCTTTTAACTTGGGAGAGTAGTGCCTACCTTAACTTAGGCTTAGATTTAGAACTTTTTGATCGGGTTAATATCACTGCAGAGTACTTTCATAGAAGAAATTATGATTTATTGTTAGAGGTACCTGTATCCAGAACTTCTGGTTTTGAAAACCAACCATTGAATGTAGGAGAGATGGTAAATAGAGGATTTGAGTTGTCAGTCAGTGCGGATATTATTAAAACAGAGGATTTTAACTGGAATATCGGTTTTAATTTTACAGATGTAGAAAATGAGGTGAAAGAACTGCCGGTTGATAATACAGGAACTGAAATTGGGATAACAACAGGTACCCGAAAAGTAACAGTCGGACAGCCTGTTTATTCTTGGTATATGCAAGAATGGGCGGGTGTAGATCCTGAAACAGGTGATGCATTATGGTATGTAAGTGATAAGAATAGAGAAACTACAAATGATTACACTAAGGCAGAGAGAACATTTCATGGATCAGCAACTCCTACTTTTTATGGAGGAGTAAATACCAGAATTGACTACAAAGGAATATGGCTGAGTGCAAACTTATATTATTCCACAGGTAATAAAGTATATGATTCTTGGGCAGGTTATACCATGTCAGATGGTCAATTTACTTATCATGTGTCTACTGGGTATGCCAGTCAGTACGATCGTTGGCAAGAACCAGGGGATATTGCGCCAAACCCAAAAAATGTTTTTTATAACGACTCTCGTTCTAATTCCACATCTACCAGAAGGCTTTATGATGGTACATTCTGGAGACTGAAAGACCTTACTTTAGGATATAACTTACCTAATACTTTAGTTTCTAGTATTGGTCTTACCAATTTGAGTGTTTATTTGAAGGGAACAAATATTTGGACAAAGGTTAAAGATGATAGGTTGGAGTTTGATCCGGAAGTGAAGGCAAGTGGATTATTGGAACTTATGGGACCTCCTTTGAAATCCTATTCGATAGGACTGTCAGTTAATTTTTAATATTTAAAAATTAGAAATATTGGATTATGAGATATAAAAATATATTTGCAATTTTCATGATGTTAACAGGGGTTCTGTTTGCATCCTGTACAGAAGAGTTTTTTGAGCCTGAGTTATCTTCTTCCAAATCAACGGATCAAGTTAGTAGTATTAATGATTTAAATGCATTGTTATACGGAGCATTAACCAGAATGAGTGAGCCTGAGTTGTATGGTAGAGATTTAATCATTTTAGGTGATATTCGCTCTGATAATGCTTTGTCAAATGGTAAATCTGGGCGGTTTGTTACTGATAATCAATTTGTTTATACTTCAAATGGAGCGAGGGCTTTAGATGTTTGGACAAAAGGCTATGAGGTAATTGCATCTGCCAATATTATTATTAATAGTGAAACGGAGGATAAGGATACACCGGAGGTTAAATATGTAAAAGGACAAGCTTATGCTTTGCGAGCACTGATGCATATGAACCTTTTAACTTTGTATGGGCAACAGTATACCGGGGGTACCGAAGGAGTTCCTATTGTGACTAAATTTTTGGAGAATTTCACTCCGGTTAGAAGCCCTGTACAGGAGGTTTGGGAGCAAATTGGAGCAGATATAGAAGAGGCCAGGAAATTAGTGGACCCTGAATTAGATCCAAATACTTCAACAGTTCCTGGAAGTATGATGGTTGAAGCTTTGGCTTCGAGATATTTTCTATATACAGAAAATTGGGAAAAAGCCAAGGAGGCTGCCCTAAATGTGATTAATGCCAATGCGTACAGCTTAATTAGTTCTGCTGGTTATGCTTCTAATTGGGTAAAAGATGAAACAAGTAATGCGATTTTTGAGATTGGTATGAATGATACGGATAATGCAGATATTAATGGTTTGTATCAAATATTGGGAAATACCAACTATGGAGATGTTGAAATTACCACTGATCTGTATGAGCAATTCGAAGCAGGGGATGCTAGAAAGACTATTTATTCTAAATCAGATGGGGTACATAGGTCCTTAAAACACATTGCATTTAGTACAAATGTGAAAGTATTTACTTATGCTGAAGTGTTGTTGAATTATGCTGAAGCGCTCATGAGATTGAATGACCCTGAAGCTTTGAATGCGTTAAACGTAATTCCTGTGGCAATGGGTGCTACTCCATATGCCGTGGCTAACGAAGATAATGTCTTGTTAGAGAGAAGAAAGGAGCTTGCGATGGAAGGCTTTCGCTTTTATGATCTTATGAGAACACAACGGGATATTCCTAAGGTTGATCCTCGTCAACGTTATGATGATGGAGGTATTCCTTATGGTTCTTCTAAGTTAGTATTACCGATTCCTCAAGCAGAAATTGACGCAAATCCACAAATTGCTCAAAATAAAGATTACTAATTATATAATTCAACTATTTTGATATCAAAAGGCCTGGCTTATGTAAGCCAGGCCTTTTGTATTTATAAAATAAATGTGCAAACTAACAAAGTCTTACCCTTTGGTAATTTATTGTTTAATACTGAAGTGAATTAACCTTTTTCTTTTTCCTGAAAAATGTTTCAAAAACGCCTCCTCGGTGTTACTTTTTTCAACAATAGCTAAAGTTATTCTTTTCAAAAAGTGCCTTGATGAGTTGATTTTGATTCCATGTTCGGTCAAAAACTATGCGTTTAAACCACTTCTGTATCAAGCCAAGTATATGTTTATTTGTTAGAATGCTGGTCTTTATAAAGTTTAGAATCAAATAAGTAGCCCTGATATGACTTCTCTCCTTGTAATTGATTGAAGGGATGTTGGTCGTTTGTTGAATTTTTATAGGTAAGTTAATATTTTGGAGTTCGTTGAAAAAACGACAGATTACCCATCTTAATCTTCTTTTACCCTCCCTTATACTACCCTAACACTTTCTTGTTCTTCTTTTAAGACTGTGGCCGTTACCCTAATCAACACTGGATAATTTGTACTTTTGGAAACCTTGATGTCAAAACGCATCTAAAGCTTTTCCTATTATTTAACTTTTTTGAGGGTGTTTATATTTAACTAATTAAATTTTAATCCCTCAAAATGGGGGATATTATTTCGTTTTTTTTTAAAAAATCGGCCCTTTACTCATTTTCTCTTCTTTTAAAAAATCTATTATCCTTCCAAATGCCTATTGTATCATCCAAAATGGGGTATTTTCTATTTTTTAGTTAAATTATTGATTATCAAATTATTAATATTTTTAAAATGTTATTTTTTTGAAAAAATCGTAGTTTTTTTTGCAGGATTCAAAATTCATTACCACATTTAGGGTGATTTTTGATGATAACTTACATCAAGATGGCAATTGATTCCTTTTACTTTCGGGTGGCTGGAATGAATTACTAACCAAGTTTTACTAATTAAAAAAAAAGCATCTATGTTGAGAAAACTACGACTGGTCGCATGGATATGCGGCTTGTTTTTGGTGCATAATCTTTATGCCCAAGAAAAAACGGTAACAGGTATCGTTACTTCAGCCGAAGATGGCTCTCCGTTACCTGGTGTAAACATCCTTGTAAAAAACACAAACGTAGGAGCTATTACGGACATCAATGGTAAATACTCCATTAGTGTACCCCAGGATGGCAAAATCCTTCAATTCTCTTTTATTGGTTTTACTACTCAAGAAGTTGAAATCGGGGAACGAACTTCTGCTAATGTTATTCTGGAAGCGGCTGCTCAAGAGCTTTCCGTAGTAGTGGTAACAGCCATGAACATTTCCCGTGAAAAAGCATCATTAGGGTATTCTACCCAAGAGTTGACCTCCGAGAGTGTTTCGAAAGTGAAAGAGTCCAATATTGTGAACTCCCTTTCAGGGAAAGCGGCCGGGGTACAGGTCCGTACCAACAATACAATGGGAGGCTCTACCAACATTGTAATCCGGGGAAATAACTCTATTACAGGGGGGAAATCAACCTTTATTTGTGGTAGATGGTGTACCCATTGATAACCGCACCGGTAACTCAACTGCTCAACAAGCAGGTGGTTATGGATATGACTATGGTAACGCTGCTTCGGATATCAATCCGGACGATGTAGAGTCAATCAACATCTTGAAAGGTGCTGCCGCCACGGCTTTGTATGGTTCCAGAGCGTCTAACGGGGTCGTTTTGATTACTACGAAGAAAGGTACTAGCCGCAAAGGTATCGGTATCTCTTTGTCAACGGGGGTAACCGTTGGTAAAATCGACAAAAAAACCTTTGCTGAGTACCAAGATCAATACGGTGCCGGATACGGGCCTTCTTATGGCCCTACAAGAAGTGGATATTTTGAAGAGGATGATATTGACGGAGACGGTACACCTGACTTGATCGTGCCTTTAACGGAAGATGCTTCGTATGGTGGCCGATTCGATCCTAATTTGAATGTATATCACTGGGACTCTTTTGTGCCGGAATCAGACAACTTCGGAAAAAAATATCCTTATCTCGCAGCGAAAAATTCTCCGGTGGAGTTTTTCGAGACCCAACGTACTTTGAATAATAGTATCTCTTTGTACGGAGGTGATGATAAGTCAACATTCCGGGTGAGTTATACCAACTACGATATGAAAGACATTCTACCGAACAGTAGAATGAAAAAACATACGGTGAAATTTACAGGTGGAACAAAAATCAACGAAAAGTTGAAAGCGGATGTGTCTTTTCAATACAACTTCAATGATGTGAAAGGCCGTTTTTCTACCGGGTATAGCGATAACTTGATGACCCAATTCCGCTCTTGGTGGCAAGTGAATGCGGATGTGAAAGCCTTGGAAGATATTTATAAGAAGACGGGCAAAAACTACAATTGGAACCCTAAGAACTATAGTAACCCTGAAACGCCTATCTTTTGGGACAACCCTTATTGGACGCGTTACGAGAACTACAATACAGATACCCGTAGCCGGATCATTAGCCGGGTGAGCTTGAACTATACCATCAATGACTGGCTGAGCTTAACAGGTCGTGCGTCTATTGACAAGTATGATGAAGTAAGAGAAGAAAGAAGACAAATCGGTAGTGTGCCTACAGCTTTTGGTATTAACAGAAATGACGAAGGTTCAGGTTATCAAAGAGAAGAGAGAACAGTAAGCGAGTACAACTATGACCTGTTGTTGACTGCTAGCAAGCAGCTTTCCGATGATTTGTCATTGTCAGCTCTCTTAGGTTCGAATATCCGTAGAAATACGTTTGAGACGGTACGTTCTTCTTCTAACGGAGGGCTTATGGCGAGAAATGTATGGGCCTTAAGTAATTCTACAAACCCAAATCCTTTCCCTGTAGAAGATGCTACTGAAAAAGAAGTATACGGTTATTTTGCCAACGTGAACTTGGGTTATAAGCAAATGTTGTATTTGGATTTGACAGATCGTGTAGATATTTCTTCTTCTCTTCCGGTAAACAACAACACTTATAACTACTGGTCAGGTGCATTGAGTTTTGTGTTTTCTGAAGTAATTAACACAAACTGGATGGACTTTGGTAAAGTGCGTTTAAGTTATGGTGAAGTAGGTAATGACACGGATGCCAACAGGACTTCAGATGCTTACAAAAGATTTGACAACTTTGGTAATACGGTGTTGTACAGTAGAAATAATACCAAAAACAATCCTGAATTAAAGCCGGAAAGAATTAAGAGTATTGAGGCTGGCTTGGCGATGGCTGCTTTTGATAATCGGGTGAATTTCGATGTTTCTTTCTACAAAACTAACGCTACGGACCAAATTATGGAAGTAAAAGTTAGTGATGCAACAGGCTATTCTGCCAAAGTAGTAAATGGTGGTGAAGTAGAAAACAGAGGTATTGAATTAGTATTGGGTGGTGATATCATCCGTACAAACTCGGGTTTTACTTGGAATACTACGATTAACTGGACCAAAAACCAAAGTGAGGTGATTTCTTTGGCAGAAGGCGTGAACAACTTTGTGTTGGGTGACTACCAAGGTGGTGTAACCTTGAATGCTACGGTAGGACAACCGTTTGGTATCTTAAAAGGTACTGGTTTTCAGTATTTGAATGGACAAAAAGTGGTGAACGATGATGGGTATTATGTTTCTGTAGCAGATCAAATCATTGGAGATCCTAACCCGGATTGGCTAGGAGGTATTAACAACTCATTCTCTTATAAAGGTTTGACATTAGGCTTTTTGATTGATATTCAAAGAGGTGGGGATGTATATTCATTGGACATGCATTATGGACAAGGTACAGGTGTGTTAGCGAATACCGTAGGCTTGAATGACAAAGGTAATCCTATAAGAAGTCCGGTAGAAGACGGTGGAGGAATCTTGTTCCCAGGGGTTACTGCAAATGGTGAACCTAACACTACGTATGCCTCTGCAACTACATATGGTGGGGCTTTCTACTGGGGGGATGATAAATTTAACCCTGGTCAAATGACGGTTTATGATGCTTCTTATGTGAAATTAAGAGAGCTTTCATTGACCTATACCTTGCCTAAAACCTGGATCAAATCTTTTGCTCAAAGAGTAGATTTATCCTTGGTAGGAAGAAACTTATGGATCATTGACAAAAACTTGCCTTATGCTGATCCTGAGTCTGGTTTGGGTGCCGGAAATGCTCAAGGGTATATTTCCGGAGCTTATCCTACCGTACGTTCTATGGGATTCAAATTGGATATTGAACTCTAATCAAAAACGAGATCACACATGAAAAAAATATTAATATTAGCTTTCGCTGCTTTGGGGTTAGTAGCATGCGATGACCGGATGGAAAAGCTGAATAAGCCCACCAAAAACCCTTTAGAAGTTCCAGCTTCTACTCTATATGCTCAAGGGGTCCGGGAGGCCTTTGACATGATGGTAAATACTAACGTGAATGAGAATGTATGGCGTTTATTTGCTCAATATTGGGCGCAAACCACCTACCCCGATGAAAGTCAATACAACTTGGTAGGAAGAACCATTCCCGCTACCGTTTGGCAAAATGGCTACCGGGATGCCTTGTCTGATTTGGTAGAAGGCCGGAGGTTAGTGGTTGCTGAGATGGAAAGCGGAACATCTTCTATTCCTGAAGAAGTATTGAAAAACCAGATTGCATTGTTGGATATCATGAGTGCGTATGTATACTCTGTATTAGTGGACACCTTCGGAGATATTCCTTTTGAAGAAACTTTTGATACGGAAAATGTTACGCCTAAATACGATGATGCAGCCGCCACCTATGATAACATCGTGGTAATGCTTGACGAGGCCGTTGCAAGTATCGATTTTGACGCTGAAGGTTTTGCAAACACTCAAGACCCAGTATACGAAGGCTCTTTGGAAAACTGGGCAAAGTTCGCTGCTACGCTTAAAATGCGTTTGGGTATGCGCTTGGCCGATGTAGATGCTGCTAAATCTCAAAAATGGGTGAATGAAGCATTGGCTGCCGGAATTTTCGAAAGCAATGCGGACAATGCATCCATTACTTACTTCTCTGTAGCTCCAAACACAAACCCATTGTATGAGGACTTGGTGTTGAGCGGTAGAGCTGACTTCATCGTTTCCAACACGTTGGTAGACCTGTTGAACGATTTGCAGGATCCTCGTATGATGACCTACGCGGCAAATCCTATCAGTTTCAAATTCCGTGAAGAAAACGAAGTGAAACAAGATTCTTTGATTGAAGATGGCGTAGGACGTTTTGTTTTGTATGAAGATGCGGACGGAAATGATTATTTGGAATATAAAGAAACGCCATTTGTGATGCCCGCTTCGGATGCAGGAAAAAATCCTAGATTGTATGTAGGAGGTGTCTATGGAAGTGCAAACTCATATAAAGTGTATTCTCATATTGGAGATGTGTATTATGTTCCTGAATTAAAGGGTACCATAATCAATTATGCCGAAACGCAATTCTTGTTAGCGGAAGCTGCGGAAAGAGGAGGGTATAACACCACAATGTCCGCTGAAGAATATTACAATACCGGTATCAAAGCCTCTTTCGACCAATGGGATGTAGAAGGAGTGAACGATTACCTGGCATTGGATCATATAGCATATACCACAGCTCCGGGCGATTGGAAGCAAAAGATTGGTACACAAATGTGGCTCGCTCTGTATAACCAAGGTTTTGAAGGGTGGACTACCTGGAGAAGATTAGATATGGATCTGATGAATACTCCTGCCGGTATGGATTTCGAAGATATTCCGGTACGTTTCACTTATCCTTTGAATGAAGGACAATTAAACGGTCAAAACTATCACAGTGCCGGTGAAAAAATCGGAGGTGACAAAGTTTCCACGAAATTATTCTGGGACGCCAACTAATTTCCTCTCAAACGCTTACCAAGCCTCTTCGAAAGAAGAGGCTTTTTTTGTGGGTAGAAAGAAAAGGTTCTGATTGAAATTGACCATTGTACCTCTAAAATGCACTTCCCCTTATAACAAGCTTCCCAACCATTCACCTTTCTTAAGGCTCTTCTTTGTATATCTTTGAGAAGTATTTTATATTCAACTGATTAGATCAAGCTAAATCATTATGAGATATTTTTGCATCTTTTTCTGTTTGTTGCTGGTTGGGTTTGCACATGCTCAGGTGAACATTGACCGCGTTGAGGTTCCTCTCAATAATGCCAATGACGAATACCACATCATTACACTGGAAGAAAAGGGTTTGTTGCTATTCGTACAAGATGAAGGTAGTTTATTTGGCAATGGACAAAATTGGACCATTACACATTACGATACTTCTATGGTAGAATTGTGGGCCGCACCTTTAACCATTAAAAATGGTAAACTGGATTTCCAGGGCTTCGATGTGGAAGACGATAAAGTGTATTTGTATTTTCAAAAATATTCCAGAGGAGAGTATTCCATCGTAGAAGTGGACCCTTTGCGTAGAGAGGTCCATGAATTTGAACTCTTTTCATTTAAAAATATGGAATACGTGGACTTTAAAGTGATTAAGGGCTGGGCATTCATCTTGGGAAATGCGAAACGTACCCCTATGATCTTACATTGTCAGTTGAATAAACAGAAGCGGCCGGTAGTCAATCTTTTGCAAAACTCGTTCACCAAAAAATCCGAAGTGCCTTCCTTAGCCAAGGATACGGTGAACCAAATTATCAATATGACCATCAATAACTGGAAGGGAGGTAAGAATCACATGGTGGCAAAAGCATATTACCCGAAAGGGGAAACCGCCTTTGAAATTCCCTTGAGGCATAGTACTGACAAAAACCTGTTGAATGGGCACATCACATTGACGAAGTATGGGAAAATGTTGGTAATCGGAACTTATTCTAACCGCAATTCGGAGTATTCCGATGGTTTGTTTATCGCAGAACACAACGGGCAGGAGCTGGCTTATGTAAAGTTTCACAACTTTGCCTCTCTGAATAATTTTTTGAATTATATGTCCGAAGGAAAACAAGGACGCATCGAAAAAAAACTCAAAAAGAAAAAAGAAAAGGGAAAAGACCTGAACTTGCAATACCGGCTTAATGTACATGAACTAATCCAGAAAAAAGAGCAAAATATCATGATTGCCGAGGCTTATTACCCCGTCTACCGGACAGAACGGGTGTATGATTGGTACTATGGCAGCCGGGTATACACGTATGTGCGAGTGTTTGATGGCTATGAATTTACGCATGCCATGGCTGCAGGTTTTGATCAAAAGGGGAATTTGACCTGGGACAATAGTTTTGAGCTGGACCGGGTACGTTATCGATATTTAAGACCTGTGGTAAGAGCCGGAGTAAGGAATGATTATATTAAGCTCTCCTATAGTTTTAAAGGTGAACTTCGCTCAAAATTTATCAAAGGGAATGATCTGGTAGAGGAAGTGTCCGAGTCCGAAATGGCTACCGGACACAAAGCGGATAAAATCAAACGCAGTTTTGAAGACCGTTTGGACTATTGGTTTGGGAATTATTTTGTGGCATGGGGTATCCAACGCATTAAAAATAAAGAAGAAGGTGAACTTAAAGGAAAAAGGAACGTATTCTATTTTAATAAAATATCTTTTTAAGAAGTATTGGGGATTTGTATAAATGAAAACACCTTGAAAGGGCAGCTCAAACATCGGAAAATAAGTGAATGAAATTCAAGGGTGGTGTGTATACTTTCTGTCTTCAGTTTAAAACAACTTTATTCTTTAATAAAAACACACATATTCATTATGATTGCACCAAAATCAATGATTCTCTCCCTCTTGTTCTCTTTTGCCTTATTGGCTTGTGGAGGTGGAGACGAATCTTCAAAATCATCGGAATCTGCCCAAGAAGAAAATGAAGTTGGCTTGGGAGATTACGCCTCAGCATTGAAAGAAATGGAGAAAGCTGCTGAAGAGATGGAAAAGAATATGGAAGAAGGGGTGACGGTAGAGCCTGTGGATTTTAGAAAATTGAAAGAATTGTTGCCTCAAACTGCTGTCGGAATTGAGCGAACGAGCACTGAAGGGGAAAAAACCGGAACGATGGGCTTTAAGATGTCTAACGTAGAAGCCGGGTACGAAACAGAAGACTATTCAAAATCGGTGGAGGTCACCATCATGGATATGGGTTCTATGGGGGCTGGGATGAGTGTATTGGCCGCCGGGTGGATCATGGCGGATATTGACCGTGAAACGGAAAACGAATATGAAAAAACAACCAAAATTCAAGGGCACAAAGCATTTGAAAAGTTCGACTACAATGATAAAAGAGGGGAATTGTCGCTATTGGTAGCAAAAAGATTTATCGTAGAAATCAAAGGGAAAGGCGTTGAAATGGACGAGCTGAAAGAGGTGGTGGATGAGATTGACTTGGATGCATTGGAAGCGATGAAAGACGAAGGAAAAAGCAAAGAATAAGGCTTCTTAATTTGTATAAAAAACGGTAATCTTACTTTTGAAGATTACCGTTTTTTATACACATACACCTTTTTTGTTAAAGATCGGCAACAATGGCCCTTTTATGGGCTTTGTCATAATGAGAAGCCAAGTATTGCCAGTCAAAAAGAACAGAGTTACTCTCCACTTGATTTCTGAAGGCAATGCGTTCCCTCCGGTTCAGCTGCACATAGTTGTAGAGAAAAGTGGCCAATTCATTTGCCGATTTATCAAAATTTCCATGCCTGCGTTTGGTAACGGAAATGCCGTTTTCTTCCGGGTCTTTCATGGATTTGAGAGCATAATCACCAAAACCTGACAAGTCACTGGTGACCGAAGGGACACCGCTGGCGATACACTCCAAAGGCGTATAGCCCCATGGCTCGTAGTAACTGGGGAATATCCCCATATGGCATCCCCGGACAAACTGATGGTATTCCATTCCGAACAAAGGATTGGTTGGAGAAATGAAATCGGGGTGGTAAATAAACTTCACCCGGTCGTCCGGGTAGTTGATCAAGTTGGCATTGCGCAGAAAGTTGAGTACTTCATCTTCCGCATCGTTGACCAAGTTGTGTGTTACGATGGGGGGAAGGCTGTCCGATTTCCAGGATTGTAAAGTTCTGCGCAATCGCAAGCGCATATAATCATCCACAAACTCACTCAAGTTAGGTAAGCGATGATCCAGACTGGCCGCAGCGGCATAAAATAATTTCTCGCCTACCTGATGTTGAATTTCATCGCAACATTGCCGGACTTCTTCCATGATGGCCTTTGAATGCAGAACCATAGGGTTGATGCTATGAAAAGGCCTTTTGGTAATGATAAACATGACAATGGTAACCGGGGACTTGTCTTGTTTGAGCCACCAGTTTAAGCGGGCCAAAGCCTCTAAGGTTAAGTCATACCCTTTGTTTTTATACTCAAAGCGGCCTGAGGTAAAGAAGTATAAGGTATTGTTCAGGTCGAAGGAATAGCTCTGAAAGAAATGCCCCATTACGGCTTGGTGGATCCTTTCTTTGTATTCCAGGTGCAGATTTTGAAATTCGTGCAAAGCTTCAAAGCGCTCGATGTTCAGGCCATTAGGCAATATTTCATCCGGCTTTCGTCCCAGCAAATGCTCACATTCATTGGCTGTTAGTTCGCTGACCGTGGTGAAAACATGCGAACCGTGAGCGGCAGCCCGTTCAATTTTGACCATAGGTTCGATGTTGAAATGTGTCGCTTCTTTTTGCCAGTCATAAAAGGGAAGGTATTCATAAAATAAGGGGTCATTCATGGCCAAATACCGGCCCAGTAAGGTGGCATGGGTGGTAAAAACCGTAGAAACCGGAATGCTTTTCCGGCGGATTTGAGGAATGGGAATACCTGCCATCCATTCGTGAAAGTGTCCGACTACTTTTTTACTATTGGCCTCCTCGGTTAACAATTGGAGGAAAACTTCCACTTGATGCCCGAACGCAATGGTTTGGTCCAACATCTCATCTCCTCCGGGAGTAGAAATATCGTGATGCTCCCAAAGTTCATATTTGATCTCCCCTAATTTATCATAAACATTGAAAGGGTTGAAAAGAACCGTTTGTGGGCGCCCGGAAACCAACCAATGGCCGTAATGTACTTCGTAGCCCATCTCCCGCATTTTTTCCACCGCCCGGCCTATAGGGGACCTGCTATGCGAAATAGGCTCAAACTCCGCACTTACATTGCTGTGCACATAAGGCCCCAACAGGCAGTAATGTTCTCCCCAATATTCCACCATCGAGGGAATTTTTGAACGGATAACCGTATAAATACCACCCATCTGATTACATACTTCCCACGCTACTTCCACCAGGATAGATTTACTGATTTCTCTTTTGGTGATCTTTCGTTTTAGCTTTTTTGAGGGGTGTAAAGCTGATGATCCGGATATACTGAATTTTGTCATGAATATTTTGGAAGTTAGGTAGGCGAACCCTGCAAGGGCTTGATTTTGTCCAATCATAAAAAGTAAATCTTACTTAAATGAACCAGTTACAAATCAAGCGCAATTTCGTTTTTGGGAGACGGCTACTCGGGTTAGTGTTGTGGTTTATCAAATTGTAAACAAGATCTCTATGAAGTGAATTAACCTTTTTCTTTTTCCTGAAAAATGTTTCAAAAACGCCTCCTCTATATTACTTTTTTCAACAATAGCTTTGGCTGTTCTTTTCAAAAAGTGCCTTGATGAGCCGATTTTGATTCCATTTTTGGTCAAAAACTATAAGTTTAAACCGCTTCTATGGGTAAATTAGAAACTATTTTGTTTTTCTACAATGTTGAATGTGTTTTTCCCTATGGATTCAAAATTTTAATAATTTGACAATATCGTCCTTGATCAAACGGATCCATTGCGTGTACATCGCACCCGATAGGTGTAATTGGTCTTTGGTAAGAAAAGTAAGGTCCTGGCCGGCTTGTCTGGACAAAGGGGTGATGTCGAGAAAAAGGATACCTTTCTTTTCAGCTTTCCTTTGGATGACACCGTTAAAATGTTCAATCTCTTCGGCAATCTCCGGAGGGTTTTTATCCTGCGCAAACGGAGTTACACTGTAATCGGGAATCGAAAGAGCAAATACACTCTTTTCGTTGTGGGTGGCGAGGGATACTGCTTCTTCGAATAAATCATCCATGGCTGATGCAAATTCGCTGAGGGCATAGCCTCTGTATTGGTTATTGACCCCAATTTGTAAAGACACAAGATCGTATTGATGGTTTTCGGCCAGGGAATCCGTGACGGCATCCAGCAGGTCATCAGTGCTCCAACCCGTACAGGCGACAATGGTTGGCTTTTCAAAAGCAAATCCGGATTGTTTCAGCGTTTCCGTTAATTGAACCGGCCAACAGGCTTCGCGGGATACGCCTTCCCCAATCGTATAAGAATCTCCTAATGCTAAAAATTTCATGGTTTTCAAAGTTTAAGTAGAGGACTTATATTGGAAGATAGATTTCGCTTACTGATAATAAGTATATAATGATCCACCGCTTCAATACATTTAACTCCTATAGGCCTAACAGATTCCTATGGGGTTTTTATCCGTAAATAGCCAATGAGTCGGTCACCTTTTGCTTGCAAAGGACGGTAATAGACCAACACATCGTATTCATTCCGGGTTTGAGAGTGATTGCCTTCTATCAACAGGTCATTTTTTTGTTGGGTGCTGGGGTTATAGATGGTATAAAAGTAATTATACACCCCTTGTTTGAGCAAGATTTTACCTTCATAGGCTGCTTTTTCATCATTGTATAGCATTTGGTATTCCTTGCGTAGTTGCCAGTCTGAGAACCCTCCGAATATATAGACTTCGTTTTCCAACGGATTGGGAAGCGCCAGGTTAAAGTGGACTTCGGCATAGTCGCTTTCGCGGGCCCCGTCTCGACTTTCGTAGTGGTCAATATAATAGGCACCGTTAAATTCTTCCATGTGCTGACGTTGATTGTACACCCGGCCTTCCAGCGATTTGTCTTCGTGTAAATAGACCCGGTTGGCATTGCCGATTTGGTCGACTTTTTGGATATTGATTCCCGTATTGGTAAAACTTCGAAAATCAAAAACCCGGAATTCATTTCCTCCGTCAAAGGTGTTTTCATCATTAAAATACTGAAAATCCAATTGCTTTTGAAATTCTTTTACATACAAGGGAGGTAAGTTGTAGATTGCATTGTCCCATCGGTAGTTTTGCCGGATTGTAAGTTTGATATTCTCCTTGGGGTTGATAAGCTGAAAGTCTTTGTAGTTGACCAGTATATCTACTTTTTGTTTCCTTCTGAATCCCTCATTTCCCAATCCTTCCTGTACGCTTCCCGATACCGATACTTGTTCTTCAAACACCATAAATCGCCGGGTGATAATCAGGTCGCTTTCATCTCCTTCCCGGTAAATGACCAAGAGGTAATTTCCCGAAAGCTTGACTTTGGGCAGCTGAAACCGAAAGTGCACATAAGGTACCTTGGCATTGATCGAGAAGGCAAAGTCATCCAGGCTAAATTCATTGTATTCCGTCAGGTATTCAATAGCCTGTTGGTTGGAAATGCTCCAGTCGTGGTTGCAGTGTAGGATTTTTGCTCTGTAATAGTCGGCATCATCTCCAAACTCATCAAACTCCAATACCAGGCGATCCGATTGGTACACAGGTACTACCGGAGCTTGCAATATGTCTTTGGGAGTGCCGGAGAGCCGGGGGTATAACATCACCGTTTTGATGCCCGGCTCATACACAAAGTTTTGTGTCAATAAGGATTTTTGTTGAAAATATTCCGCCTGGTTAAGGGCCCACTCCGGTTGTTGGCTATATAAAAGGCTAGGGCTTAAAAATAGCAAAGCAAAAAAAAGAAGGTGTTGTTTGATTTTCATAAAGTTGAAGGCTTGTATTCCCTATTAGGGATAAGGTTTTACAGATTACTTTTAGAAGCTTTTATACTTCCTTTTTTAATCGTTTTTTTTTTTGACTAAGTGGCTTATATTTTACTTCTTAAAGAATTCTTTTTAAGCGTTGTTTGAATCTTGGTCAATGGGGCTTGCAAAGTTTTGAAAACGGGATACTGTTTTTTTCCGGCAATACCAAAAGTGCCAATCCAACGGAAAAATGAAATCCGCCAGTTAGGATAACCCCTGCAAAAATTTCCAAACACAAAACTTAAAGAGCTTCTAAGGAAAATTAAAGAAAACATTTTTAAATCGGGCAACAAGCTAGAATAAACTTAAAATGCTTAAAAAAAGACAGAAAAACAGAAGTACATTATACCTAATCCGGCTTTGCAAATTCCAATTGTATTCCTATCGTCTTTGGAAGTATTGGGCTTGCAAAGAGGAGTTATTATCCGGCCGGCATAACCTAATTAAATGATAAAGTGATGGAAAATGAAAAACGTAAAAATATCGATGCCAAGATTGAAGAACAGCTCCGGAAACTAAGAAGCAAATACGATGTGATGGGGCAGGACATGTCTTCTTACCTGGATGGTTTGCTTTATGCAAACTTTTTGACCTATTGGGATTATATTCATTTGGATACGCTGTTGAGTCTGCAAAACCCCAAAACGGACTTTCCCGATGAACAAATTTTTATTATGTATCATCAAATCACAGAACTGTACTTCAAGCTGATTTTATGGGAAATACAACAATGTTCAGAATCCCCTTCTTTGGAAGGAAAAATATTTGTCGGGAAAATTAAGCGGATCAATCGTTACCTGAAGCACCTGGTCAATTCTTTTGAAATTATGGTGGAGGGTATGGAAAAAGAGCAGTTCTTAAAGTTTCGAATGACCTTGCTGCCTGCTAGCGGGTTTCAATCTGTTCAATACCGGATGATAGAATTCCGGGCCACTCCTTTGCGGAATTTGCTGTCAAAGGAATTCTCTGAAACCCACTTGTCAAACCTTCCCATAGAAGAGACCTTCTCCTATTTGTATTGGCAGCAAGGTGCATCTGAACTGAAATCCGGAAAGAAAACACTGACATTGATAAAGTTTGAAGAGAAGTATAAAGAGCCATTGATACAACTGATACATGAGATGCAGACAAAGAACTTGTGGTCTTTGTTTTTAAAATCAGTGAAAAGCGGTGCTGAAGAGGTAGAAGCAGTGGAAGCTTTGCGGACGATGGACGAACTGATGAATGTACAATGGCCCTTGTCGCATTACAAATCGGCTGCCCGCTACTTGCAAAGAGATCCGGAGGTGATTTCAGCGACAGGGGGGACTAACTGGCAAAAATACTTGCCTCCTCGTTTTCAAAAAATCATTTTCTTTCCTGAGTTATGGACGCAATCAGAAAAGAAGGAATGGGGAAAAGCTTATTTTATGAAGGAATAAAATAACAGTGTGAAAGAAGATAAGGGTATAAAAAAGCGGTTCGTTGTTGAACCGCCCGGGAATAATGTTTTTGGGGTATGTTATCGTTTAGGGCAACTTTTGCAGTGATTTTTGCCCTTTTTGTACTTTTTGCAACAGTTCTTCTTTTTGCATACAATTTCTTGTTCTGCACTGTCTATGTGGAGCATCTCTAACAATCGCTGACTGACCACATGATAATTTGATGTATTCATGTATATTTTATTTAAACTTAATCTAAATAAGCATTGCAAATATAAGTTCTGGATTGAAAAATGAAAGTCTTTTAATTAATTTTTTTAATGTGTAAAAAAGCTATCAGGTGCTTGATTTAGTGCTGTTTGCGTAGTTTTTGGTGGAGGAATCTTTTATCTGTTAACAATTGAAAGAAATGTAAGGGCATTTTGAATGACTAAAGAGAAAGTGCGCTTTTTTGAGCCAATCAATATGTAAAAGAGGTGGATAAAGGGGCATTGTCCATTTCTGTTTATCCAAAGCAAGTACTCTCCTTGGCTTTGGTATTGCCGGTTATTATAATCTGTTAATCAGAAGAGTGATGATTAGCCAAACTGACTTCAAAAAGCCGGCTTTCATTGTTCATTCGATCCAGCGCGGTTACTACATACCTGTCCGTGTCCTGCCCTTGTTGATCGAGAAACCAACGTTGGCATCCGGGAAGGACTGCTAAGATATGCCGGGGGTGGTTGATATTAATCACTTCCTTTTCTTTAAACTTATAGATAATATACCGGTAAGGTCGCTCACCGTCTTCGGCTGGGGCAGGTTTATGCCATTTGAGTTTTATCCCGTTTTGTTTTTTTCTGGTTTTAAGTTTTTTAGGGGCCAGGGGAGGGGTATTGTCCTTCCAAGGCATTGTGGGGATTAAAGCCGGGTATTGAAAGAGGTGTTCCTGTAAAGAGTCAGAGAGGTGACCTGTATTGTGCAATACGGATTTACAACTAAACAACGCGTTGCCTTGAATGGATTGATGTAGAGTGCGGGTTAAGCGGATTTGAGCAGGGAGTTCTTCCGGGTTGTTCCAAGTGCTGTCCGCATTGTTCTGTATTTTATAGGCAGCATGTCCGGTATACACATGCCGGTTGAAGTGGTTTTGGGCCCACCACCGTGCCAGTACGCCAAAGGGAGCCTCCGGAAATTGTTGTGACCAATAGATTTGAGGGATCACATAGTCAACCCAGTGTTTTTGCAGCCATTTGCGCACATCGGCATAATTGGCATCAAAAGCGGTCACATTCGCTTCGGTGGCCGAGCCGAATTGGGGGTCTTCTTCTTTGTTGCGCCATACTCCAAAAGGGCTGATTCCCAGTTTTACATGTTTTTTCTCTTGTTGGATTGCTTCATGTAAGGCCTGTACAAACTGGTCAATATTTGCCCTGCGCCAATTGTGTAGATTTTCCGTATTTGAGGCAAATTCAGAAAAGGTATGTTTGTCTTCAAAAGGCCTTCCGGGGATGGGATAAGGGTAAAAATAGTCATCCAAATGTACGGCATCAACATTGTACTTACGGACGACTTCCGTAATTTGCTCTATGACGTATTGACGAACTTCCGGAATGCCTGGGTTTAAGTAGAGTGTACTTCCGTACGTAACAATCCATTCCGGTTTAAGGTGGGCAAGATGGTTTTCAGGTAATTCTTCCCTCGATTGTGTATAATACATGGCTCTGAAAGGGTTAAACCAAGCATGAAACTCCATTCCCCTTCGTCGGCATTCATAGATCATAAATTCTACCGGATCATAGTTGGGTCCCCGCTCCGGGTCGTTTGTAATCCATTCCGACCATGGTTCACTATTGCTGGGGTATAACGTGTTGGCCGCCGGACGCACCTGTACGATGACCGTATTGATCCCGCATTTTTTGAGATGATCCAGAATTTCAATAAACTCATTTTGCTGTTGCCGGGCACTGAGTCCTTTTTGAGAAGGCCAATCGAGGTTGGCAACCGTGCTGACCCAAACTCCCCGGAATTCTCGTTTAGGACTTGGATTTTGTGCATAAACTTTTGAAAATAAGCTATAAAGTAAGGCTAATTGCCAACAAAAAATACGCAATGCTTGTTTGTTAATTTGTTTATGAATTAGTGGCATACCGGGCTGAGTTTATCAGCAAAAGTATTAAAAATTATACACCAAAAACGAATGTAACCCTAAAGGAATGGTCAAGGTTTATTTTGTAGATCTCCATCATACTAATCATCTGTCAGCCGCTCAAGGGCCGGATGAATATTTTACGGTACAGATGGTTTGTAAGAAATCGGAGCTTCTCAATCTCCTAATTATTTTGTAACTTTTAAGTAGAAAACATCCGGCCGTTTGTGAGGCAGAACGTATCTCAAAAAAAATCCTCTTTTCCGGTTACACTTATCATATTGACATAAACTAACCTTGTGAAGGGCTTTTGCTCTTTTGCCAAAACGATTATCTAATGACTAACATTCGCTCCGCGAATTACTAAATATCGGGTTTTTGTATGATAAGAAGATTGCATAAAAAGATAAAAAATCCGGCCTTGTGGATTGCCGCACTCTATGCATTGTTTGGGATCGGTTGGGTTATTTTATCAGACTATCTGGTTTTAAGGATCTTTCCCTGGGAAGATGCCGGTACAACAATGTTGATTCAAAATGTAAAAGGAGCGTTCTTCGCCTTATTGTCTTCAGTCGTACTGTACCTGATTATTAGTTATTTTTTTAAGACAGTAAAAGCACAAGCGGTAGAGTATGAGCAATTCTTTGACAGCTTGCCGGTGATGGTTTTAATAGCAAATCACCAAGGGAAAATAACGATGGTGAACAAAACGTTTGAGTTGCTTTCAGGCTGGTCGCTTAAACACTTTACTTCAGAGGATGATTTTCTTAATGATTTTTTATACGCCTCGGACGGTGCTTTTCCCATGTCCGCAGAAAGTGAACAGCTCGGCTCGGAGTGGAGAGACTTTCAAGTCAAAACCAAAAATAATAGCCAATTAACTACTTGTTGGACCTGTGTTTGGCTGAATAAGTCCATGAAAGTGTACATTGGGCAAGATATTTCCTACAGAAGAGTAGCAGAAAAAGCTCTTTTGAAAAGTTATTGGGAGCTAGCCAATTTTAAGAAGGCCTTAAAGAACAGCGCCTTGGTGTCGGTGACAGACCGGCAAGGCAGCGTCATCGAAGTCAATCCTGCTTTCTGTAATGCCTCAGGGTACCCTAAAAATGAACTGATTGGAAAAAAGTATCAAGAGGTAAATGCCACTTGTTTTTCTGACGGTGATTGGAATACCATATGGAATACCGTTCGTTCGGGAAAACCTTGGCGGGGCGAAATCCGGAATACCACCAAATCAGGAAAGATCTATTGGTTGGATACCACTATCAATCCCATTACAGATGATAAGGGATCTATCTATCAATTCTTGTCTGTGCAATTTCCGATATCAGACAGGAAAAAATATGAAGAAGAACGCGAAATGCTCATCAAGCGTCTGATTCAAAATAATCGCGACCTGGAGGAATTCGGATTTATCATTTCGCATAATTTACGAGCCCCGGTAGCACAAATTTTAGGCTTGATCAATTTGTATCAGAATAATAACATTGAACAGAAGGAAATTGCGGAAATAACCAGTCACTTACGGTCTTCGGCAAAAAACTTAGATGCAGTGATTAAAGATTTAAACAAGGTATTAGAAGTACGCAAAGGTTTTGATATCGTAAAAGCAGTGGATTTACAACAAGTGGCTCGTTCAGCGGTAAATGCCTTGGACGAGCCTATTCGTAAGGCCGGTATCGAAATACATTTGAACTTTCAGGAAGTACGAGTCATACATTCCATCCCTGGATATATCTACAATATTATCTACAGTTTGTTATCCAATGCAATAAAATACCGGTCCGATCAACGCCCTCAAAAAATTGAAATAGCGTGTAAAAAGAAAGGAAAGTCTATTTGTTTGTCCGTGAGTGATTCGGGTTTAGGCATTGATCTGAATTTATTCAAAGACAAACTCTTTCAAATGTACCAACGCTTTCACCTTCATGTAGAAGGGAAAGGTTTGGGGTTGTTTTTAGTGAAAAATCAGGTAGATGCCTTAGGGGGAAAGATAGAGGTTCACAGCCATGTCAATGAAGGGACTACCTTTGAAGTGTACCTGCCTCTGCTACAAAAAGCGGCTTTAATGACATGAAAAGCTGTTTGAGCTCAACAGGTTGGCCGTTTTAGGTGTATTTTATTTGTTTGTTCGTTTTTTTAGAAAGAAGTGAATTAACCTTTTTCTTTTTGCTAAAAAATGTTTCAAACACGCCTCCTCTGTGTTACTTTTTTCAACAATAGCTTTGGCTATTCTCTTCAAAAAGTGCCTTCCTGGGCCGGTTTTGATACCATTTTCGGTCAAAAATGATAAGTATAAACCACTTCTGAGTCTACCTTTCTTTAATTTCATCTTGACTGTCATTGTTCATTTGTTTACTACTCGGATGTGTTGTGTAAATAGTTGAAAAAGAGTGGTATCAACTGTTTGCAAGTTTGTTTGCAGAAAGGTGCTTGTTTGTCTCTTCACTCAAGTGAAACCTGAATGTATTATGACTTTATCTGCTGTTTTATCTTTATATTGAACAACGCAATCTACCTGCTTGTAAACATTTGATAACTTATACTTGCCCTGTTGCATGTTTTAATTGATTGCTTTGAATTGCAAATTTTAGTATTTGTAATTTTTTTTAGTTTGAATTTTGTTTGTAATTATTTGAAAATCAATTAATTAAATATTTTATATTCTGTTGTAAAACCTGAATTTGTATTTTTTTTGTAAAAAAACAGCATATTCCTTGCAAGAAATTGCGGGTTTTGTTAGTTTGCATTTATAATACTCTCTTAACATTACATCAAATAGTAAACATGAAATGAATATCTACTCCAAAATTGTGTTAATTCAAAAACAACTAACTAATTCATGCAGTGAATAAATCTCTTCTGATTCACTCATTCTCTTAACATCTGCATACAAGTAACTCTTAACATCAAAAACTCTAAAACTAAATCTTGAAAGCCTATGAACGAGTTATTTTACAATCCTCTTTTACTGATGATAATCTAATTTCAACAGGTTGTCTCAGTGCACCCGACTTTCTTTATTATTTACCTACTGCCGTGTAGTATTTCTTGCTTGAAAGTAAGTCAAGTCGTGGATTTGATTGCTTAATAGTTATAGGTTGGCATTTCTCTTAACATCCTTTTGCCATTCTATTACCTACTAAAAGCAAAGCAGGTCACTATTGTCTGATTTTTACTTTGTCGGTAATAAAAAACCTTGTCAAGGGCATTGTCTTGTTTATTACTGCAAACAAGGGTGGAAGTGGATTGTCATGATAACAACGCATAGTATGGGTTTTTCGAGGTCAATTTTGTGTGTTTAACCTAAACAAAAAGCGATGAACAAGTTTTTACTAGTTTATTTATTTCTATGCACCTTTGCTGCTGGGGCTTGGGCTCAAGAACGCTCTATCCGGGGGAAAGTTACCAGTTCGGAAGATGGTGAGCCATTGCCAGGGGTGAGTATTGTCATTAAAGGGACTTCCAAAGGAACCGTTACGAACGTAAATGGTGAGTATGTGTTAGGGGTGCCGGGCTCCGAGGCAATACTTTTGTTTTCGTATGTAGGTTTCAAATCCCGGGAAGTACAAGTAGGAAATCAAAGTCAGGTAGATATAAAAATGGACTTTGATAAAACAGAGTTAAAAGAGGTGGTAATTACTGCCTTAGGGACTCAAAAAGAGAAAGATGCGATTGGCTTTGCGCAGGAAAGTATTAAAGGGGAAGATGTGGTAAAAGCTTCTGCACCCAATGTGTTGGATGTGTTGTCCGGAAAAATGGCCGGAGTAAACGTAGGATCGGCCAATGGGGTAGAAGGGGGAACTACCCGGATTACCATCAGAGGAAATAACTATTTTAACGGTAGTAACCAGCCTTTGATTATCGTAGATGGCGTACCTATCGATAATGACGGAGGAATGAGTTCGATCGGAAGTGGGAAGGATTGGGGGTCAGGAATTAATAATATCAATGCCTGGGACATTGAAGACCTTACAGTGTTGAAAGGGCCTACAGCGGCAGCATTGTACGGATCAAGAGGGAGTAATGGGGTGATTTTGATCACCACCAAGAAAGGGAAAAAGCAACCGGGAGTTGGCATCACTTATAACGTAAATCACCGGGCCATTTCAACCTACCGCTATCGTGATGTGCAGAATGTGTTTGGAGAGGGGGGAGCGAGTCTTAATCCTAACCCGCAATTGCCGGAAAATGACGAAGGGCAGAAAATCCTTCCTACGGTAAGTTTTTACGGTTCCGGTTCAAGTTGGGGGCCTAAAATGGATGGTACTCCAGTGTTGTGGTGGGATGGCAACGTCTATCCTTTTGAAGCACAACCCGATAATATCAAAGAGTTTTTTAACGAAGGACATACCACTACGCATAACATCTCTTTCTCCGGAGGAGGGGATAAGGGTTCGGTCAGGGTTTCGCTCACCAGAATGGATCATCAATCGGTGGTGCCTAATAGTGATGCCCAACAAACAACCATCAATTTGGGTTCCTCTCTGAAGGTTTCCGACCGGATCCGGACGGATGTTTCGGTGTCATATATGGATTATGACAGGCATAACTCTCCGATGATGGGGGACAATGAAAATTCTATTGGTAAAAACGTATCCTACAACTGGGGAAGAAGCTACCGGGTGGATATTGAAAAGAATAATTACAAAACGGCCGATGGATTTAAAAACTTCGATGCGGTTCCTTCCGGAGGCGGTAGGGGAAGAACGGGGGATTTCTGGTGGAGAATTTATGAACACAACGATAATCACAATAGAAAAAGATTATTGGGTTCTATTACTTTAACAGGAGAGTTAACGGACTGGTTGGAAGCCACTGCCAGAGTCGGGATTGATAATTCCAATACGGACAATGTACATAAAGAAAGTCCTTGGACAGACACCGGATTGCAAAATCTGTACTATTCAAGGAATTTGGGTAAAACCAGTATCCAAAACCACGAAGCCTTTATTACTGCCAAAAAGAATGATCTTTTGCCAAACCTGACAGCTTCAATGACCTTGGGAGGAACCTATTATAAAGAACATCGCTATGGGTTTGGTGCCCGAAACAAAGGAGGAGGCAATGTGGCAATTCCTTTCACTTATACTTTCCGGAATTATAAAGGAGATCCCAATACGAATCAAGTGCCGGACGAAAGCTTTTACGATAAAGAAGTACAGTCGGTATGGGGGTATGTGGATCTGAGTTATAAAGGATGGTTAAATTTACAAGTGACCGGAAGGAACGATTGGTCTTCGGCATTGCCTTTGGACAATAACTCCTACTTTTACCCTTCGGCATCTGCTACTTTCATCCCTACGGAAGCGTTTGACATAGGTTTGCCTTGGCTAAACAAAGCCCTTTTAAGAGCGGCTTTCTCTGCTACAGCACATGATACGAACCCTTACAATGTGTATCTGACGTATAGCCCCGGGAATTGGAATGGACAACCTACCTCTTCGTTGCCTAACACCGTACCTCCTAAAAGCTTGGAACCTCAACGCGTAAATTCCTATGAGTTTGGTACGAACTTAAACCTGTTTGATAACCGGGTGAATATTGATTTTGCATATTACTACATCTTAGCCCAACAACAGATTGTCGATTCTCCTTTGCCCAAGTCTAGCGGAGCCAATTACTTAAGGATCAATACCGGGGAAATCGAAAATAGAGGATGGGAATTATTGGTAAATGTGGTGCCTGTGAGAACCCAAAATTTTTCTTGGGACTTGACTTTCAACATGAATCGTAACCGCAACTTTGTGAAAGCTCTTTCCGGAGATGCAACGTCTATTGAACTGGGAAATATTTGGGGCGTATGGGGCCCTGCCGTTGTCGTGAAAGAAGGAGAGCAATTCGGTACCATTGTCGGTTGGGACCATCTCTATCATGAAGAAACCGGACAACCGATCATTAATGACTCCGGTACTTGGTACGAACTGACGGATCAGAGAGTAACGGTGGGGAATGCGTCACCGGATTGGACCGGTGGTTTGACAAACACACTGACCTTTAAAAACTTCACATTAAATGCTCATTTTGATGTCAAAATGGGAGGCGATACCTATTTCGGTTCTTATGTGACCGGTGTTACCTTCGGACAAAGCCCGGAAACACTTACCGAACGCCTTGGAGGGGGCTTGCCCCTGGAGTATGAAGGAGAAACGTACAATGTCGGGGTCATTAAACCGGGAGTGTATGCCGATGGGACGGCAAATGATAAAGTGGTGAATTCGGTGTACAAGTATTTAGATTATGGAGGTTGGGGGCCAAACTTAACACATCCCGGTATTTATGAAAACTCATGGGTGAGCTTCCGCGAGTTGAGCTTGTACTACAACTTCTCTCCTGAACTTTTGAGCAAAACAAAATTCATTCAAGGCCTGACGGTAGGAGTATTTGGAAGAAACTTAGGGTATTTGTACGATACCGCTCCTGATAATATCAACCCCCAAGGAACCAACAGTTCCGGAAATGCAGCGGGTGCTTTCGAATGGGGAGCCATGCCTGCTCAACGTTCCTATGGGTTTAATGTTAAAGTAAGTTTCTAAGCTTATCACATTTTGGAATTTAAAGATAATACTATGATGAAATTTAGTTCATACATATATAAAATGCTGCTTGGAGTTGTCCTTCTGGTTTCAGCTTCATGTACGGATGGGTTTGAGGAGCTGAACCGCGACCCTAAAAATCCAACCCTCACTTCGCCCGGGGTGTTGTTTAACGGAGTATTGTCAAAATTGGAAGTGACAGGAGATGAACGCTATTATTTACATCATGACTTTTCCTTCATTGCTTCTCAACTGTTAACCCAGACTTTTGAAGCCGATGCGTTTTCCCGGAATGCCTATGCCCGGGGGGTAACCTCTATTTGGGGGACGTATTTTGATATGTTGAAAAATGTTCGTGAGATAGAAAGCTTGCTGGAAGAGTCAAATCTTGAAGATGCAGTGAAAAACAACCGGTTAGCGCTGTTGAAAATTACGGCTGCTTATCGCTCTTTTGTCATGGCGGATCATTTTGGAGGCTTTCCCTATTTTAAGGCGGGAATGGGTTTTGACAGAAATGCCCCCAATTATAGACCGGTATATGATTCGCAGGAAAGCATTTATAAAAGCTTATTGGACGATTTGAAATGGGCTGTGGAAAACATCGATGAGAATGTCGAAGCATATGGCTCCCAGGAAACACTGTTTGGCAATGATTTTACAAAGTGGAAAAAGTGGGCAAATTCAATGCGTTTAAAATATGCCTTACGCATGTATGAAAAAGACAATGCAACAGCCAGTACTCATATAAAGGAGGTAATGGATGGTGGCTTGCCTGTATTGGAAGAAGGGGAAGATGTTGTGTTGACCTTACAGTCTGTCGGATGGCCGGACAAAAACAGCTGGTCTTGGCGAGAACACGGTTCACTGAGAATGGGAACAAATATATGGCATAAGTTGTCCGATACGGATGATGTGGACGGTAGTGGAATATTTGATCCCCGTACCAAAATTTGGTTTGAACCCAATCAAGACGATGAATGGATCCCTCTTCCGCAGGCATATGGAAATATACGGGAGGACTTGGAAACCGGAAATAATCCGTATCATACTCGCAGAAGAAGTGACTATTTTGACCGGGGACATAATTTTACCGCAGTTAATTTTTGGTTGGTAGAAGACAGTGAATATTTTCCGGAAATCCTGACGTTGGCATCGGATATCTACTTTGTAAAAGCCGAAATCTATGCCCGGAATATTGTCAGTGGAGGAATGAGTGAGGCAAAAAAAGCCTATGAAGCGGGGATCAAAGCTTCCATGAACTATTGGTTTAACGTAGCGGACAATATAGAAAACTGGCAAACCTTTGGGACGGGCAACCCGACTTATGCACCTCCTTCCATGCCCGATGCCACTGAAATGGACGCGTTTTTAAATCACCCCAAAGTTATGTGGGCGGATGCCAATGCCTTAGACTTAATCTACACCCAAAGATGGTTGAATTATATGTTTCAACCTTGGGATGCTTGGAGCTTGAAAAGAAGAACCGATGCGACACCTGCTGAAGAACTAGGAGAGGGAGGCGAGCGCTTTGTTTCTACCATGCGCTTTCCGTTTCCTCAAGACGAAAAAGACAACAACAATGAAAATTGGTCTAGTTATGCTAATTCAATCGGAGGAGATGAGCCTTCCGTGCCGGTTTGGTGGGATGTAAATTAAAAAAGATTGAAAATTACTATTCTACTTGACAAGTAGAAATCTGCTCAGATCGAAGAGCTCTTTTGGAGCTCTTTGATTTTTTATAATTAAAAGGCCTGTTGAGTATGTGTAGGTTCACAAAATGACTTATGAAACAAATCAACGTACCGACTATAACAATTCATAAAATCTTGTTACAATGAAATTTCGAATACAATTATTTGGATTATGCATGTTTCTCTTTGCATGTTCTGCTGTAAAAGCACAAAATTCCTGCAAAGTATTACTGGAGCCCATTGCTCAGCGCTACGAGGGAGAGTGCAAAAAGCAATTAGCCCATGGAAAAGGCAAAGCAACAGGAGTGGATGTTTATGAAGGAGAATTTAAAAAAGGGTTGCCGCATGGAGCAGGAGTTTATACTTGGAATAATGGAAATATTTTTGAAGGAGAATGGAAAAAAGGAGAAAAAGATGGAGAGGGAAAGTTGGTGTTTAAGCTCAAGAATGCCTCTGATAGTGTGCTTGTTGGCTATTGGAGCGGAGATGAATATATAGGTAAAAATAAATATCCTTACCAAGTACATTATAAGCCTTCAAAAGTCACAAGTGTGCAGTTTTCCCGGAAATCCGGAGAAAAAGAAGAGATTCGTGTCTATTTGAATAAAAAAAATACCATGGTAAGCCGGCCTTCGGTAGAGCTGGAGGATATCAGTGGCTATCATGGTCAGGTGATTTCCTTTAGTACTTATGCAAAAGTACAGGGGGTAAAGTTTCCTTACCGGGGATACCTGAAGTTTCAAGGTCAAAGAGTAGAGTTTGAAATTTCCCAACCAGGGATATGGGATGTCACTGTGAATTTTGTTGAATAACTTCTCTCGCTTCTCCTCTTTTTATATAAGCTGTATATTTTATCAATTGATTGGCATAATTTCTACTTAGCTCTCATGCTTTATGAGGGCTTTTTTGTGTCATTATCAGAAGGTTACTGTGCACGTTTTGCTGTTGATAGATGAAGGTTTTGATTCGTTTTTATCGGTATTTGCATGGGTTGAAACCCGTGTTTGGAAGTTAAACCAGCATATATTAATGCGGGTTTTACTAAAAAATGACGGTATTTTTCTGTGTTGTTGTAATAATTCTTGATTTTTTAAGAAAAAAGCCATAAAACATAATGTTTATTTAATATTTCGTGCATGTTTAATTAAAAAAAACGCAAAAGTATTGCAAGAATCTGCTTGTTTTAGTAGCATTGTGCCAACAAAAAGAGTTGTTGACCAATTAACATTTAACTGATACAAAGTTTAAGATTGAACAAAAAACACTTTAGTGTAACTTGAATTAGCTTACAACTGACGCTCTTTTAATTAACTCCTTACAATTTTATGCCTGATAACTTCTTCATTCCAAGTGTATTGGTATGCATGGATAGTTATTGCCTTTTATCTAAACCATTACTTAATTTTTAACAAACGTATGAGCAGATTTTTACTTGTTTTTGGGTGCTTATGTGCGGTATTTTCCAGCGCATGGGCACAAAGCCGCACTGTAACCGGTACGGTGACAGGCGCGGAGGACAATGGTCCGTTGCCGGGTGTAAGTATTTTAGTCAAGGGAACGACTAAAGGAACGGTTTCGGATGTGGATGGTAATTATTCCCTTTCCATACCTGAAAGTGATGCGATCTTGGTTTTTTCTTATGTAGGATTTAAAGCGCAAGAAGTAGCAGTAGGTTCACAGTCTCAAATAGATGTAGCATTAGAGTATGAGCAAACGGAACTGAATGAGGTAGTTGTAACTGCATTAGGTATTCAACGAGAGGAGAAATCCCTGGGGTATGCCGTGACCTCTGTTAGTGCCAAAGATTTAGTAACCACAGGAAGTACAAACTTTGGTTCTGCCTTGTATGGTAAAGCTGCTGGTGTTAAAATCTCTACGGCACCAGGTGGGGCTACCAGTGCGGTAAACGTACAGATTAGGGGGGTGAATTCTCTGAACTACAATACCCAGCCTCTATATGTAGTTGATGGAGTGCAGATTAGGAATTCAGGGCAGTCAGGATCAGGCGGAATTAATAATGGAGGATATTGGAACGATCAAAAAATTAGAGGAAATGGACTTTTGGATATCAATCCGGAAGATATTGAGTCTCTTACAGTATTGAAGGGGGCTAGTGCTACCGCTTTGTATGGTTCTGAAGCGGCTAATGGTGTAATTGTAATTACCACCAAAAAGGGAACAAAACAGAAAGGTCTTGGAGTGGATGTAAATTATACTCATACTATTGAAGAGGTTGCGTTTACTCCAAAATATCAAAATGTATATGGTCCTGGGTATGATAGAGAAACGAACTTTCTTGTAGGTGCGGATGAAGATGGCTGGATTCATTATGATAGTAATGGTGATGGAGTGAATGATGCAAAAAGACCGAACTACAGAGCTTATGGCCAATTTGGTCCTAAAATGGACGGGCAAACGGTAGAATGGTGGGATGGCTCTATGAGGAGTTATTCAGCTCAACCGGATAATTTTAAAGAATTGTTTGAAAAAGGGCATAGCTCTACCTTAAATGCAGCAATTTCAAATCAGTCTGAGAAAGGAGCTTTCAGGTTGTCTTATACTCGTACCGATTATAAAGCCATTCAACGGAATAGTAATCAGCAAAAGAATATATTTAACTTAAATAGTACACTGAAGTTAAATAAAAAATTAAGTGTTGATCTAGTAGCGAGTTACATAAATACTGAAATTCACAATCGTCCGGAATTGATTAATAGAGTTGTAGGTAACTATGACGGTTTTTTCAGTAGAGCAGATGATATGTCGGTGTATCTGGATAAATACCAAACTTCTGAAGGGTATAAATATGTTCCCTACAACTTAAATGTGAGAAATCCGGAAGAAGCTTTGAAACATAATATCCGTGCAGGCTCTCTGATGGATTATATGTGGAGAAATTTTAAAAACTCAGAGGATGAGCTTCAAAATCGTTTAATTTCCAGTATGACAATTAACTATGATATTAATAGTAATTTGAAACTCAGAGGGCGTATTGGAAATGATTTTACCAGTACTTCGATTGAAAAGAAAGAGTATAATGAATATTCATCTGCTTTTAACCAACCTACATCAAGTACAGGAAGTTATAATATGGCTGAAGGGCGGTATTCAATTGTTTATGGGGATGCATTGTTAACCTATTCAAAAGAAATTAATTCTGATATAAAAGCTTCAGTAAGTGGAGGCTTACAAGGTAGACATGAAAAATATTTGGACCAATCTACAGGTACTAGATCTGGTTTAGTGCTTGAAAATTGGTTTAGTATAAATAACTCCTTTAATGCAACTTTGGATGCTAAAGTAAACCGGGGTGAATTGATTAAATACGCTTACCTTGGGATCGCTAATTTTAGTTTTAGAGATTATTTATTCATCGAAGGTACTGTAAGACAAGAATACTCTTCTTCTTTACCAGCTAAAAATAATAGCTATTTCTACCCATCGGTTAATGCTGGTTTTGTCTTTACTGAAGCCTTCACCATGCCCACATTTATGGATTATGGTAAACTTAGAGCTTCATATGGTATCGTAGGTAACTCTCCTCAAAGGTACTTAGCGAATATTGCTTATTCACAAAGTGTATTGCAAACAAGTACCAACGGTTCTGTGCCAAGTTTATCTGCGGATACAAACTATGGAAATGAGGATATTTCTCCAGAACAAAAGTTCGAAACAGAATTTGGTCTTGAGTTAAGTATGTTAAATAGCCGCTTAGGACTTGATGTGACTTACTATTTTAGCCGAGTTGAAGATCAACTGCTTCAAGCGAATTTAGCTCCAAGTACAGGTGCGACTTCAAGATTGTATAACGTAGGTGAACTAAGATCAAAAGGTATTGAGGTGGCAATAAATTCTACTCCAGTAATGGGGACTGTAAGATGGGATGCACGGTTTAATTTTGCTATCAATAGAACAAAAGTACATAAACTTGCTGAAGGTATTCCTGAGCTAGTCGCTAGAGATCTTGATGGAGGTGCTGTACAGGTAAAAGCTGATGAAGGCGATTTGTTAGGGAATATTTATGTTCATCCCCGGGCTACAGATGAAGATGGAAACTATATCATAGGTGAGAATGGCTTATATGTCATTGACCAACAGTCTTATGTGAAAGCAGGTAATGTGCAACCTAAGGTTATCGGTGGGTTTGCCAATACGGTAAGTTACAAAGGCTTTTCCCTGGATATGATGATTGACTATCGTCTTGGAGGGCAGATTGTGTCAACTCCTTTGTTATATGGTAAAAATGCTGGTATGTATGAGAATACACTAGCTTTTAGGGATGAAGCCAATGGTGGATTACCTTATTATATTGATGCCAATAATGGGAATAAAAAAGTATTGTTATCAAACCACAATGAAGCAGCGCCCGATGGAAGTAGAGTGTACCATAATGGGATGGTCCTGAATGGAGTGACCGCTGATGGGAAGAAAAATACTACGGTGGTTGATGCGCCTGCATACTATATGAATTCTTATGGTTGGTCATCAGGTTGGTACGAAGACGGTGCCGTTTATGACAATAGTTTTGTGAAGTTGCGAGAAGTTGCGTTGACTTATCACCTTCCAAAAGATTTTGTTCAAAAAATTAAACTGCAACGGCTAAGTGTTTCTTTAATTGGTAGAAACCTCTTCTATATTTATAGAACTTTGGATAACCTTGACCCTGAAGCTCCTGTGGGTTCACACTGGTCTAGTCAGGGTATTGATGAAGGTTCTACTGCGGCTAACCGTAGTTATGGATTTTCCTTGCGAGCAAGTTTCTAAGCTTCATATTGTAAGAGATAAAAATATTATAGCATAATGAAAAATATTCAAGTAAAAGTATTATGTGCTGTGATCATAGCTATGGTCTTCGGTGCATGTGAAAGTAAACTTGAGGATAAATACCTTAATCCTGAAAAAACGGATAAGACCTCAGTTGGGGCTTTCTTTACAAAAATGTTGGATAATAAGCGGGTAAGATCGGAGTATTGGGTATACCGTACTGTTTTTTTATCACATCAGACTATTTATACGCAATCCGCAAGCTATGTAAATGGCTTAAAATTGTATCAGCAAAAACAGTCTTATACTGATACTCACTGGAATGACTTTTATACTCCTAGTGGTGCCGGGTTGATTGCGCATTTTCGCGAAATAGAGAAGATGTTTGCAGATATGTCTGAGGATGAACAACAATTATGGGAAGTATACAGACAAGCTGCAAAAGTAGCTTTATATGATCAGACAGCTCAAATGGTTGATTTATGGGGGGATATTCCATTTTATGAAGCAGGTAGATTGAATGCGACAGATACGGATATCACTCCTCCAAAGTTTGATGATGCTGCGACTATCTACTCTGATATTATTAAAGGTTTGGAGAGTGTATCGGATTACTTTGAAAATGCTTCTCTTGACCCTGAAGTGCAGTCATCTTTTAGTAAGCAAGATATACTTCTTGGAGGAGATATCGATTTATGGAGGCGTTATACAAACTCGTTATTGTTACGTCTGTTAATGAGGGTTTCTTTTGTGGACGAAAACATGGCTAAAGCAAAGGCCTTGGAAATATTAAATAACCAAGCAGAATACCCATTGCTCGGGGAAGAGCAAAATGTTTTACTTCATCCTTTAGATACGTATACCGAGAGTCTTCAGAAAGCGTTGTATGAAGGAAGTAATCATATTGCTACAGAGTATATGTTAGATGGCTTGATGAAGCCTGCGAGTGATCCTCGTATTCCAGTATTTTATGATAAGGGGGTGGATGAAAGCGGAACTCCTAATGATGATTATTATAGTATGTCTTTGGCGATTCCATCTTCAGAACAAGAGAAAATCATTAAAACAAGAAAACATGCGATTTTAGATTCGGCTACTTTTGTCCAAAATAACCGCTTGCCGGGTGTTGTCATGACTGCCGCAGAAGTTTCTTTCTTGAAAGCTGAAGCGTTTGAACGTTGGGGAAGTTCGGCAGATGCTGAAACAGCTTTTAAAGAAGGGTTGGAAAGGTCTGTGAGTTTTTATTATTACTTAAATAGCACTAGCAATGTAGAGAAAGATCCGATAGAACTCCCTACCGACGGAGAGATGGATGCCTTCTTAACTTCGCCTGCCGTAGCTTATGCGGGTACGTCAGAAGAAAAGCTTGCGAAGATATGGACACAAAAGTGGTTACATTTTGCCTTCTTGCAACCCAATCAAAGTTGGGCAGAATTGAGAAGAACAAAACATCCTGAATTAACTTTTATTGAGGATGTAAGTACTCCTGAAGCTTCATTGCCACCCGCTCGTTTTTTATATCCAAGTACGGAAAGACTCTATAATGCGGAGAATTATCAGAAAGTAGCAGAAAAAGATTTGACTACTACTAAGATTTTCTGGGATGTTAAATAATGTTTGCATTATTTAAACAGAATGAATTACTAAAAAAGCCAGCTTCCGGTACCGGAAGCTGGCTTTTTTTATTGCTCTTTGCTTGCTACCATCCCATCCTGCCTGAATTCCTGAAAAGCTATGCGTTTTTGATGGTTTCTGTTGCGATTTCCGAATGAATGCTTTTGAATAAAAATGGACTTATTTCCTGTGGAAATAGAAATTTTAGGCGAAATAGACTTGTTTGGCTTGTTTTCTGGTAAGAAATTTGATTGCATAGGTAAATAAAAATCTTGCAATCCTCTTGCAGGATTGTGCTTGCTTTGCTACTATTGCATAGTATTCCCGCATAGCTGGATGGAATGAAGGTGAAGAACAGAGAGGGAAGTGCCAACACAGTGAATTACTTATTACTATATACATTATTTAAGGCTAATCCCGTTTGGGGTTAGCCTTTCTTATTACCGGATTTATCCTCTGCTTATTTACCTTTGTAGGGTTTGGAAAATATACAAATACGGTGGGTTGCATTCAGTACTCCCGTATTGGAATTTGATCATCCATGTTGAACTCAATACAAATTAAATAAACACATGAAATATTGGAGAAAATTAACGCATAAACAAATTTGTGACCGGGTGTTCGGAGCCTTGGATAAAAACGTGAATTTCCGTACACAAGGTGGAATCGGTGTGCCGGCTTCTTACTTAGACACTAATGTGTTTTATGACAACGCTTCCTTTTTAAAGGACGCACCCTTTCTGAAAACCTTGATCGAAAACCCCAACCATATCGGTTGCCATACCTTAGGCGATTCGGAAGCATTTTTTGCCGGAACCCAAGAGATCGAAAAAGAGTTGATCAAACTTTGTGCAGAGGATCTCTTAAAAGGAGAGCCGGGAGCTCAGGACGGATATGTGGCTACCGGAGGAACCGAGGCGAATATTCAGGCCGCCTGGATTTACCGGAATTTTTTCATGAAAGAGTACGGGGCTAAGATTTCTGAGATTGGTATCTTGTCTTCGGAAGACTCGCATTATTCCGTTCCTAAAGGGGCTAATTTATTGAATATTAAGTGGTATCAGGCAGAAGTGGATTTTGCTACCCGTCAACTAAACAAGCAAGCGTTACAGTCTCTCTTGGAAGGAGCGAAAGCTAATGGAGTAAAATATATGATTGTTGTGGCGAATATGGCAACCACCATGTTTGGCTCGGTGGATAACCTGGACATATATGTGGAAGCGCTGGAAGCGGCAGGATTGTCTTACAAAATACACGTAGACGGAGCTTTCGGTGGGTTTATTTATCCGGTAAGCAACCCGAATAATCCTTTGAGCTTTCAAAACAAGCATATTACTTCTTTTACGATGGATGCCCATAAAATGGCTCAGGCGCCATATGGTACGGGTATTTTCCTGATCAGGAAAGATTATATACATTATGTGTATACTCAGGAGGCGCAGTATGTATCGGGTTTGGATATTACTCTTTGTGGTAGTCGTTCCGGAGCGAATGCGGTTTCTGTTTGGATGATATTGATGACCTATGGCCCCTTCGGCTGGCTGGAGAAAATCAATAAACTCTTGTACCGTACTTCATGGCTTTGTGAAAAACTGGATGAGTTGGGGATAACTTATTACCGGGATCCTTATATGAACATTGTTACGATTTTGTCAGAACAAGTGCCGGATGAGATTGCTCACGAATTTGGCCTTGTTCCGGATTCCCACTCAGAGCAGAAGCAATGGTATAAAGTTGTGATTATGGATCATGTGGAACTGGATGCATTGGATAATTTTACTCAAACGATGGCCAGGATTAATAAGTAAAGAAAAGCCGGTTGAACCCGACGTAAAGTTCGGTTAGGAGCGAGGGTCGGATTCTCAATCAAATTCAATAAAACCTTAGTGAATTACAACTCCCGCCTGTTTGGTATCAAAAACTCCGGGAGTTGTCTCTTTTTTTCTCATTTTTTTTGATAGTAAATAGTATTTTAAAAAGTTTTCTACGAATTTATATTTGTTGAAAGTGGAGGTTTTGATTTGCGAGAAATATTTGGTATCAGCTAGCTGGTTTAGGATTCATTGCTTCTGGTAAAGACCCTTCCTTATTGTAGTTTGTTTGAATATTGATTTTGGAAAAAGTCAACAAATAGTAATATTCGGGGAATCTTGAATGGTAGTTTGTGAGAGGGTTTATTTTCTTGTTAAAAATTGCTAACTAGTAGAGAGTTTCAATTTTTACTCAAAAAAAGAAAACCATGAAACGAACAACTATGTGTAAGTTTATAAGTATTTCCATTTGTGCTTTTCTCTTCTATGCAGCCTCCTATGCGCAAAGTATTACTCTGCCACCTAGTGGGGAGAACCAAAAGGCCAGTGTGACGCAATGGATGGGCTTGGTGAAAATGAACATTACCTATAACAGCCCGGATGTGACGGCTTCTAATGGAGAGGACCGTACAGGGAAGATATGGGGGCAACTGGTGCCCTATGGTTTTGCAAACCTGGGGTTTGGGATGAGTAGTGAGGAAAATCCTTCCCCTTGGAGAGCCGGGGCGAATGAAAATACCACAGTGTATTTTTCTCATGACGTGGAGATTGAAGGAAAACCGCTGAAAGCAGGTAAGTACGCACTGTTTATGGCGCCTGGTGAAGAAGAGTGGACATTGATCTTTTCTAAAAATCATAGCTCTTGGGGGAGTTATTTTTACAATCCCGAAGAAGACGCCCTACGGGTAACTGTAAAACCTAAAGAAGTAGAATTTTCCGAATGGCTTACATATGAATTCGTGGACCGTGGATTGGACCACTGTGTGGCCGCATTAAAATGGGAAAACAAAATGGTGCCGTTTGAGGTGAATGTTCCTAATATTAATGAACTATACCTTGGTCAGATACGGGATGAATTGCGTTCGTCTTCAGGGTTTAACTGGATGGCCTGGAATCAGGCGGCTAATTTTTGCCTGCAACACGATATTAATTTGAAAGAGGGCTTGAGCTGGATTGACAATGCCATTAATGCTCCTTACTTCGGACAAGAAAATTTTGCGAATTACAATGTGAAATCTCAGCTTTTGAGCAAATTAGGTAAAGAGCAAGAAGCTGAAATCGTTATGAATAAAGCCATTAGTCACCCTACTGCTACGGTTTTTCAAATCCATCAGTATGGAAGACAGCTTCTCAATGAAGGCAAAGGTGATAAAGCCTTGGCAGTATTTGAACTTAATGCGAAACGGCATCCTGATACTTGGCCGGTGAATATGGGTTTGGCCCGAGGGTATTCCGCTTTGGGACAGTACAAAAAAGCCTTAAAACACGCTCAAATGGCTTACGAAAAAGCCCCTGATGAACTGAACAAACAAACGTTGCAAGGCGCAATTGATAAATTGAAACAAAATCAGGATTTTAATTAATATAAACTGAGAGAAATAAGCCAAGGCCTTGTTTATTCCAATAAACAAGGCCTTGGCTTATTTTAAAGTATATATCTATTTCGTATATACCTCTCCGTATTTTTGAATAATCTCTTTTCTGGGTACTTTTTCAAAACTGACTTTAAAACGTATATCTTCCTTGGGCCGGTTGTAGTCATCGGTAGGAAGGGTTGCTATTTGATCAATTATCTCAAGGCCTTCCACTACTTTTCCAAACACCGTGTACTCCTGGTCCAGACTGGGAAATCCTCCTTTTTGCGTATATAAAGAAATTTCTTTTTCTGAGAGTGGTTTGTCCAGTTCAATTTTATAAATATTCTCAATTGTATCCTTCAAGTTCAAGATCATTTCTTCAAGGGCTTTTTGATCGTTTTGAAGCTGAAGTTCCAAGTAAGAGTTTTTAAGGTCATAAAATTGGTCCCGGTCGATCAATTGGATGAAGTATTTATATAAATTGTTGAAGTCGACTCTTGCGGTTTTGAGCTCTTCTTCATTGAACTTTTTTCCTTGCACAATAAAGAACTGACTGCCGTTAGATTCCTTTTCGGGGTTTTGAGCATCGCCTAAACGGGCGGCAGATAAGGCGCCTTTCTCATGAAATAACATCGAATGAAACTCTGCAGGAACCGTGTATCCGGGGTTGCCTCTGCCCAGTCGCTCTCCGGTTTCTGCTTCTTTGGATTCGGGGTCACCTCCCTGAATCATAAAGCTTTCGATTACCCTGTGAAAAAGTAAATCATCGTAAAAGCCTTCCTGCGCCAATTTTAAGAAATTGGCTTTGTGCTTTGGGGTTTCGTCAAACAGGATGACTTTCATGCTGCCTTTACTGGTTTGGATGGTGACCAGGTAGTCGGAGGCACTATTCGGATCTATGATGATTTCTTCTGTGGAAGTATTGGCTTTTTCCTGCTGCTTATTACAAGCGGTGAAGCATACAAAGCAAAAAAGGAGTATCCCTGTATAATTGAATTGGATCATGAGGTCAGTGTTTTATTTCTCTGTTAGTTGATGAATGTACTAAACAAGTTCAGGTAGTGAAAACTTTGTTGTCTTACAGACTGCAATATTATGAAATTTTGATTTGAATAGAGGGGGGAATCTTACAATGGGCTTCTTCTTTTTTGAGGTATTGTGTTAGTGTAATTTTTTTGTGTTAAATATATAAAAAATAGTAATTATTAAATATTTGATAAGGTTTTAACTTGTAATTTAATGACTTTACTCAAAGGGGATTTGTTTGTAAACTATTGGTTTATAGTTATTTGTAATTTTATAACTGTATGTAATAGTGTGAAAAGTCATTTTTGTAATAAATTAAAAGTAAATGATTTTTTTATTTAATGTTAATATAAGTGAAGTGATTTGCCTTATACCAGAAAAATCATCCAATTTTACAACATCTTTTAATTTTTCAATTAAGCATTTACGGGCATCACTAGCACCTCTTCATTTTTTTAATGAATACAATCAATTAACAACTAACTATAAGTGTAATCAACGCCCAGTGAAAGCTATTAAATAGTTTCAAAGTAATAAACCTTGAAATATATATGAGCAAGAATACTGCATTCATCAGGATAGTGATCCTTGTTTTATTACTAAAAAGTACCTTTTTGGCAGCCCAGCACTCTTTTACCGAGAAGGCCGCAACTCAGGGAGTAGATTTGGATGGTAAAAAAGAAGGTGGGTTTTCTTTCGGAGACTTGAACAACGATGGAAACTTGGATTTAATCGTCAATACTTTTCAAGACGATGCCTCTCATCGTACACGGGTGTATTTTTCTACCGGAGCACCTGATTGGCAATTTACGGATGTTACGGCTACACATTGTAAAGGTTGTGTTGCAGGCAATTTACCTGGTGTCTCCGTGATGGAACGCAGTTTGGTAATCGCCGATTTTAACCACGATGGGTATAAAGATTTTATCCGCAACTCCAACCAGCGGCTTGAGGTGTATTTTAATACAGGGAAAGACGGCAGTCCGGCGTATTCTTTTGGAATAGGGACGGACCAAAAGCCGAATTTTGTGTTATATACTTCCAATACACAAGATACCAATCCTCCGAACGGAATTCCCAATGGAATGAACACGGAAGGTATCGGTGTGTTGGATTATGACAATGACGGGGACCTGGACTTGTTGATCGAAAATCACAACTGGGGTGTGGAAATATATGAAAATCAAGGTTTTGCTACAGGTAACTTTGTCCATGTCAATCCTGCCGTTATCGGTTTGATTGACCAGGCAATTGATGGGGATTATGCCGCAGTGGCCGATTACAACGATGACGGGTTGATTGATTTTATCACCCGGAAAAAAGGAGCGATAGACTTGATGCAAAACGATCCGAATAACCCCGGACACTTTATTAAGGGAGTGGAAATTGGAGAAACCGACAACCTGAACAAAGGGTCAGCGGCTTTTTATGACTTTGACAATGACGGTGATTTTGACTTGGTTTGGACAGCCAGTGACAAAACCCAGATTTTTGAAAATCAAAATGGAAGCTTTACCCCTTTGGGAGAATCCACCGGAATACCTGTTAATATTGGAAATCAGATTGATGCTCTGGCAGGTGGCGATGTAGATAACGATGGAGATATTGACCTGTTTTTGGCAGATGATCAAGGGAGTAGTTTTCTCTATATCAATCAATTGAATGATCCGGTGCAAGGGCCAAATGCAGGACAGGCAATGACGTTTGTGAAAGACAACCGGGGGATCAATATTCAAGGGGATGCCGAAGGATGTGTTTTTGTAGATTTTGACCAGGACGGTGACTTGGATCTGTATCTGAATATTGACGGAGGCAAAAACCAATTATGGGTGAATGATCTCCACCAAAGTGAATACGGAGAGAATTATGTAATGGTAGATGTTTGGGAAGAACGGGGAATTTCCGGAAATCCGGGTGCACATCCGAAGCGTTATGCAGTGGGAGCAACGGTTCGTTTGAAAACCTGTGAGGGAGAATATGTCACACCGCTCAAAGAAGTGAACGGAGGAACAGGACATGGAACACAAGACCCACAACGTCTTCACTTTGGCTTGCCTTTGGGGCCGGATGTGGAATACTTGGTAGAGGTGAAATACCCGAATTATGTAGGTAGCCGGCAAGTGGCTACGGCATTGGTCAAGCCTTCCGAAACCCGAGTAGTAGAAATTACTCCTGCTTCCTATTACCATGCTGTGAATTCGGCTCCGGAAGCGAACGATGATGTCATTGAGTTTTGTGAAGGTAATAGCATTTCCTTCAATGTATTGGACAACGATGCCGATGTAAATAACGACCCCATTTTTATCTCTCTGCCCCTATTACAAGAACCTCGTTTTGGAGAAGTGGAAGTCAACAGCAGTACCGGAGAAATTACTTATACATTAAAAGACAAGGATATTCGCCCGGTAGTTGATACCATTCAGTATCAGATTCTTGACGATCCCAAATGTTTGACAGAAGCCAAATCGGACGTGGCATGGGTGATCATCAAATGTGAGCAACAGTGTGACGAGGTAGTGGTCGAAGCCAAAGACGATGCGTATGAGGTAACACAATGCGGAACCTTGGCGGATTTTACCGGAAATATGTTTGAAAACGATGACCTTACTCCTGGTGTAATTTATAAAGTGGAAATTGTAGAGTATCCTAAAAAAGGAAGGGTGACGATTGATCAGGAGGGAAATTTTAACTACACATCGTCTGTCAATTTTGAAGGAGAAGACCGCTTCACTTACCGGGTATGCATGGATAATGGCATCTGTGAAGTGAAGTGTTCGGAAGCTTCGGTGGTGCTGACTTGCGGAGACGGGGATGGCTCTTGTCCTCCTGTAAAGGCCCAAGACGATGACTATAGCAGTGAAAATTGTTCGCTTCCGTTGATTCTCGAAGGTAATGTGACAGAGAACGATGAAGTGCCCGAAGGTACTGTGACATTGGAAGTGCTGGACGAAGTGGACTTTGGAGTGTTGACATTCAACGAGGAAACCGGAGAGTTTAAATACGTGGCAAATACTACTTTTAGCGGTACGGATCAATTTACGTATAAAGTCTGTGTTGAAAAAGAAGGTTGTGATATCAGTTGCTCAGTGGCGACCGTAACATTGCGTTGTGACGATGGTGGTGGCGAACCTTGTGATCAGGAAGCAATAGCAGAAGACGATTTATTTGAGCAGGAAGGTTGCAGCTTACCATTTGTCATTGAAGGAAATATTCTTACCAATGATGCTATTCCTTTAGGACAAATCAGTATTACGATTCAGCAAGCACCTGCGAACGGAACAGTTGCTTTGGATGAAACAACAGGCACTTTCCGCTATGAAGCAAACCCAACCTTTGGTGGTGAAGATTCCTTTACTTACGAAGTATGTGTTGTCCGGGACGGTTGTGTCACATCTTGTTCCACGGCTACGGTAACCTTGCGTTGTGATGACGGGGGAGGGGAGCCTTGTCCGGAAGTTCAAACGGAAGATGATCTTTTTGAAAGCCAAAATTGTGTAATGCCGGCCATCTTTGAAGGCAATGTGTTTGACAACGATGTCATTCCTTTGGGAGAGGTAAGCATCCGTGTCGTTAAGGGGCCTGATTTCGGCGGATTGGTACTCCATGGAGACGGTACCTTCCGTTATGAAGCAGACAATGGCTTTACTGATGAAGATTCTTTTACCTATGAGGTTTGTGTAGAGAGAGACGGGTGTGAGGAAACTTGTGCGCAGGCTACGGTAGTGTTGCGTTGTAATGATGATGGAACCGAACCCTGTGAAGAAGTAACAGCAACGGACGATTACTTCCAACATACAGGTTGTGTCTTACCTTTTGAAATGGAATTGGATGTAATGGCCAATGATGAAATTCCGGAAGGGGAGCTTTCCATCCGTATTCTACCCGATCAGGGACCCAATTTCGGCACCTTGACTTTTAATGCCCATAAGAAATTTATCTATATTCCAGGCACTTCTTTTGAAGGTTTCGACAGCTTTACGTATGAAGTATGTGTCAATATTGAAGGTTGTGAAGTAAGTTGCTCTACCGCAACTGTGACCATTACTTGTAAAGATGATACTGGAGAGCCATGTGAGGAAGAATTTACTGCACTGGATGATGAATACACTGCAGCTTGTGGAGCTCCGTTAGAAGGCATTAATCCTTTAAACAATGATTTGCCGGAAGGAGCAACAGGTACTTTGGTACTCACAGTCAAAGAAGAGCCTGTCCATGGGCAATTCATCGACAATCAGGATGGTACCTTCACTTACGTTCCTGAGGAAGGATATGGAGGAACCGATCAATTGGTTTATACTGCTTGTTGGGACGGTTGTGAGGAAGGATGTCAGGATGCGACCGTAACCTTTATCGTAGAAACCGGCTCCAAACCGGTAGCAAAACCGGACTTCTATACTACTGACTGGCTGACTCCAATATCCGGAGACCTATCCGAGAATGATGAAAATCCGGAGTCATTGACCTACCAGACCGAACCTATAGAGGCACCTGCTAACGGAAGCGTGGAAATTTTAGAAAATGGTCAGTTTATTTATACACCAAAAAGGGGCTTTGAAGGAACCGACCGCTTTATATACCAAGTATGCAATACCTGTGATTGTGAAAATGTTGAAGTGGAGATTCAGGTGGAGGAAGTGCCATTGATTATTTACGACCTGATTACCCCTAACGATGATACGAAAAATGATTCTTGGGTCATCGATGGTATCGAGCGCTTTCCGAATAACAAAGTACAGATATTCAACCGTTGGGGCAATTTGATCTATGAAGTGAATGGATACAACAACGAATCTGTGGTTTGGAGAGGGCAAGTCAACCGGAACGGGGGCATTGCTCCAGGAGAAGAACTAGTGCCGGACGGAACCTATTTTTACATACTCGAACTGGGAGGGGGGCAAGGCAAGTACAACGGAACTATTAAAGTAGCTCGCTAATATTCGAAGTGCAGGAAGGGGACAGACAATCTTCTTCCTGCATATTCTTTCAATGCTTGGATTCGTCCGAGTAATCTCGAAAATGATTATTAACTGTTTATATAACAGCGATATCCTATGAGAAATCAAATGATCAAAATGTATACAGGGCTGATGTTTATCGCAATGTTGGTGGGAAGTCCGGCTTTCGCACAACAGGAGCCCATGTTTACACAATATATGTTCAACGGCATGGCCATTAACCCGGGCTATGCGGGTAGTCATGAAACTATCAGTATTACTGCTTTGGCGCGTAAACAATGGACAGGGTTGGAGGGTGCGCCCAATACCCAGACATTTACCGCGCATATGCCCTTGAAATTGAATACAGCTGCGGGTATTTCCTTTACCCGAGACGAAATCGGTATTACCACTACCAATTCTATTTCGGCGGCTTTTGCCTATAAAGTACCTATGGGTTTGGGTAAACTGTCTTTTGGCTTGCAAGCAGGGATGCGCTTTTACCGGGATAATTTTTCAAAACTTAATCCCAAAGACAAAACGGATGATGTATATACCAATGGCGATGTGAGCAAAACCTTGCCCGATTTTGGGGCGGGAGTGTATTACTATTCCGATCGTTTTTTTCTGGGGATTTCCGTGCCGCACTTGATCAACCAAACCATCGAAACGGCTGATGATGCGGTCTCCGTTTCGGATATGGAAAGGCATTATGTAGTGTACAGTGGGTATGTTTTTGACCTGAGTCCTTCGGTGAAATTAAAACCCCATGCTTTGCTGAAGGTAGTGGAAGGAGCACCGGTACAAATGGATATCAATGCCAGTGTATATTTAAAAGAGATATTGGGTATCGGCTTGTCGTATCGCTCCTTAGATTCATTTGCCGCTTTGTTGGAATTACAAGCCACTCCGGCCTTTCGGTTGGGGTATTCTTATGATTTTGCGACAACGACTGATTTGCGTACCGTGCAAAATGGTTCGCATGAAATCATGCTCAACTATCGCTTCGATTTAAGTAAGAAAATCGTTTTAACCCCCAGGTATTTTTAAACTGTTTCTCTCTATTGCACAGGTATTTAAATTCATTCCTTTGAACTAGCAAAAGCCCATGAAACGTATATATACTTTACTTTTCTTTTTTGTCCTGGTCAGTTGGAGCAATCCCGGTCAGGCGCAACAAAATTCCGAGTTGTTAAGCAAAGCCGATGAGTTGTATTATCAGGAAGCGTATCGGCCTGCTGCCCGCCTTTATAAGAAGATTTACAAAAAAAGTAAAAATGAAGAGGCTTCCCAGGAAGTATTGATGAAATTGGCCGGCTGTTATGTGGAGATTTACAACTATGGGGCAGCGTATAAATGGTATAAAAAAATTTACAAAGACCGGCAGCGATTAAAGCAAGTAGCTGACAGTCTGTATTGTGACGAGCGCAAGTTTGAAGTGGCCATGCAAATGTATGCCACCCTACGGAGCCGTTCCAAAGAAAAGCAAGGGTATGATTTACAGGTTGCCCGCTCGTATTTTGCTATCCGCAAGGATCTGAAAGCCATCGAGTGGTATAGTAAAGTGATCAGTGAAGAGGAGTTGGAAAGCTATCTGGCAAATGATTCGATCTTAAATAAAGTCGCTCTGGACGACCGCCATATTGAATGTTGGGAATACAGTGGAGTGGCGGCCCCGGACCTGCCTGAAGCGTACAGCTATCAGCGAATTGTCAAACCTTCGGATTATTTGCACTTGGCACAGGCAATGTTAAATATCCGGGGTAAATATCACGAGTCCAAAAAGTGGTTTCAACACTATTCCAAACTGCAAAAACTGATCGAAATGCAAAATGAGAATTTGTTGATTTCCCAAACTACTTATTACATTGACAGCTTGCCGATTAATTCTTCGGTATCGGATTTTAGCCCTGCTTTCTATAAAGATAGCCTTGTGTTTGTTTCCGAAAGGGATATTGACGGCTCCAAAGTGAGTAGCATTAACGGTGAGGAACGATCTCCCTTGGATTTATACATTGTAAAATTGGACAGTGCGGGACAGGGGCAAGGCATTCGGAAGTTGATCAATAAAGACCGGAATGTGACTTATAATGAGGGGCCGGTAGCCTTTCTAGATCATGGCCGGAAAATGATTTTTACCGGGAATACTTTTGACGAAAGAAAGCTATTCAAGCAAAATAACCCAAGGCTATCCAATATCAATATTAACCGGATTCAACTATTCTCGGCAAATCAATCGGGAGATAATACATGGGAAGTGAATCCTATTCATTTTTTGTCAAACGACTCGGTGTACAACAATTTACGCTATTCTAAAGGACACCCTGCGCTTACAGCCAATGGAAAACGCTTGTTTTTTGCTGCGGACTATCCCGGAGGGTTTGGAGGTTCGGATTTGTATTACAGTGATTATGACGGACAAGCAAAGCGTTGGACCGAACCGGTGAATTTGGGTGAAAAGGTGAATACCGAAGGAAACGAAGTATTCCCGTATATCCATACCGACAGGCTGGGAAATCAGTCCTTGTTTTTTGCGTCAAACAGGCCCGGAGGGTTTGGGGGCTTGGATATTTATCAATCCCTGATTGTGGGAAATGAATATACAAATCCGGTTAATCTGGGAGATACTTCATTATCCGGAGAAAACAATTCCATTAATTCCAGTAAGGATGACTTTGGGTTGATCCTGGATAAAGACGGGGTGAAAGGGTATTTCTCTTCCGACCGTTCAGGGGACGATGATATTTACCAGTTTAAAATTGTTAAAATTCAAGTGACAGTTTGCGATAGTGAAAACGGAGGAGCTCCGCTTCCGGGAGCAGAGGTGGCTTTTCACAAAGGCGATCAAGCTGAATTGCTCGGTAGTAAAACCGCGGAAGACGGAGTGGTGTGGTTCCATAAGTTTGCCTTAGGAGGAGATTATTCGTTTATGGCCAGTGCACCGGGATACCGTCCGAAATGGTCATCAATGGAGACGTTTAGTTTGGATCAAGTACCTGCCGATGGAATTTACCGGGTGAAAATCTGTCTGGAACCAAGAGCTGTTGCCGATATGATTGTGTTGGCAAATGTAAAAAGTGAACAGCAGTGTTTGATCTCATTCAATAAAGACGTATACGAGTTGACGGAGACCCCTTTGAAAAGCAACACCTTGTATGAACTGGTACAAAAAGGAGCTTTAAATTATTTTATCAATACGGAACAGCCGGATAAGATGTTCTTAGCAAACCTGGATGAAGTGATAGACATCTCCGGAATGGAAAACCCGGCCAAACGGACCCAACTGGTAAACTTATTGGACGAGGCGAACATAGGCCAGGGAGAAGTGACGGTAATCCGGAACATCCGGTACAATTTTGCCGCACCCGATCCTCAAAAATTTCCTAACCTACCGGCTTTCGTACAAAAACTGGTGAAACCCGAAGACGAACTTACCAAAGTAGCGAAAGTGATGGAGATTTATCCCCATCTGGATTTGAAAATGAGCTCCCATACGGATCGCTGCCCTCTGGATGGAAATTACGATAACCTGGCTTTATCAGGTAGAAGAAACCAAGCTGCGGTAGATTATATTGTGAAATTATTTACCCAAATAGGAAGTTCGGAAGAGGAGTTGGAATTGTTGAAAATCCGGATGAAAAAATGCCAATATACCTATGAGTATCCGGTAGATACAGAGACGACTTATGACGGTTGTAAAAATGACTTTAACCGGAGAACGGAGTTTAAGTTTCTTTACAAACACCGGGATAATTACGGGTTGGATTGCGATTGTGATCCTTCCGTAATTCAATACATCCGGTCAGATGATTCTCAAAGTAAGCGATAGATAAGCATCAGAATAAAAAAAACAAGGCGGAAAAATAGCAACTATTTTCCGCCTTGTTTTTTATCCTTAGAGTATGTTTGAAATTTGTTTTTGTTTCAATGAAATTGAAACCTGCTCTTACTTGCTCAGATCATAATGCTTTTTCACAAAGGCTTTTATACCTGATTGTTGTATAAACTGCAACAGAGGTTTTGCCTCTTCTTCACTGTGAAAACTACCCAACAATATCCTGTACACTTTTTGTTTGTTTTGCCAACCCGCTTGTAAGTAAACATGGTTAAATTGGATTTGCTGATAGTGCAATGCTTTTTGAAAGGCAGATTTGATATTGGAAAATACATGGACTTGTACACCATAACCTACCGGCTTTACCTTTTGTCCTTCCAAGGTATAGGTATGTGGCGGTAAGAACACCTGGGTGAGTTCCTCTACGGACATTTCCGGATAAACAATCACCGGAGTGCTGACGGAGGCTGCTTCCACTTGTTCCGGAATGTTTGGTTCTTCTACTTTTTCTTCTTGAGTTTCAATCAAAATTGTAGCTTCCGGGAACTCTTCAGCGGCTTTGAAAGCAGTAGGCGCTGCTTTTGCCTGAACCTGTAGTGTTTGGGCTTGAGGTTTTTGCCAATCCAAAGCGACAATTTCCAAATTGGCTTGAATGGATAATTTTCCGGCCATTCCGATTTTTTCAGCAGCGGCTTTGGAAAGTAGTATAACCGTTCCTTCTTTAATAATGTATTTGGTATCCGGCCGGTCTACTATATGAACCACTACCGTGTTGCCTGTCGCCTTATCTTCCACCCGGACCAAACTGTTAATGGGTGCGGTAGCATGCGAAGCCAGTAATTGGTTCATATCATAGGCATTTCCGGCTTCGGTCATCACCCCATTCCGGTTATCCGGATAATAAGAAGCCAAGCCGTATTGTTGATCACCCACTGAAGCGAGTACTGTATTTTGAGATACGGGTTGCTGGTTTTGGGGTGCTACTGTAGTCACGGTTACCGGATTGGGTGAAGTGACTACAGGTTGTTCCACAGCCGGCTGAGTATAAGGGTTGTTTGCCGGGGCCTCTACGGCCGGTTGAGAATAATTGACAGTGTTTGGAGCTTCGCTTGCCGGTTGGGCATAATTATTTTGCTCTGCCGGAGCTTCTACGGCCGGTTGCAAATAGGCCGGGTTGGCATTGGGATCTACTAACGTAATTTCTACATCTGCAATGCCTTGGTCAATCATTCCCAAAGCAATGGCGGCTGCCTTGGAAATATCAATAATGCGCCCGGGAGTGTGAGGCCCCCGGTCATTGACCTTTACCTGTACCTGTTTGCCATTGTTTAGATTTTTGACTGAAAGGATACTGCCAAAAGGTAAGGTCTTATGTGCGGCCGTAAAGGCATTTTTGTCATAAGGCTCCCCGCTGGCCGTAGGACGTCCGTGGAGCCGGTCCGCATAAAAAGCGGCTTTCCCCTTGGCTTTGTAGGTATTTTGCGCCCAGGTAACATGCGTGAAAAGAAGAAGTGAAGCAATGACATATATTTTTCCGAGATGTCCCATTCTGTATTGGTCCTTTTGTTAAAAAGATTGTTGTTTGAGTGAAGTGTACTAAGAGTATGTTTGCTATTTATTTTTTGTATTGAAAGATTCCTATGTCGGGGATTACAGGTTCGCAAACAATCGAATTTTCGAGCCTCCCTTTATCAAATAGTGAATTTTATGATGGCAGTGAATTAACCTTTTTCTTTTTCCTGGAAAATGTTTCAAAAACACCTTCTCTGTCTTACTGTTTTCAACAATAGCTTTGGCTATTCTCTTTAAAAAGTGCCTTGATGAGCCGGTCTTGATTCCATGTTCGGTCAAAAGCTATAAATGTAAACCACTTCATGCTCAAAGAAGTCGAACTGTCAATGAAAAGCTTTCGGTTTAAATGCAAAAAAACAGGAATACTTAGTAAAGTAAAAATCTCTTCCAATCATGTACAAGGACCGGAAGAGATTTTTTGTATATTCTTATCAAAACAAATTATAAATCATGTTTCTGAACAGATGATTTGCTCAAACTCTTCAAAAGGTCAGGCCTTAAATGACCACGTTTACAATTCTCTTGGGCACTACGATGACCTTTTTAGGTGTTTTGCCTTGCAGCCACTTTTGAACGGTTTCATTGGCCAATACTTCCGCTTCGATATCCTTGGGAGACATGTCCAGTGCAAAGGTCATTTTAACTCTCATTTTACCGTTAATCGAAATAGGATATTCGTGAGCATCCTCTTTCAGGTAAGTTTCGTCCCAAGCCGGGAAGTTGGCATCCAAAACGCTTCCCGACTGCCCTAATTTACTCCAAAGCTCTTCGGAAATATGAGGGGCATAAGGGGATAAAATGACCAGTAAATCTTTCAGCACTTTTTGGTTATTACACTTCATACTGGCTAACTCATTGACACAGACCATAAAGGCACTCACAGAAGTATTGAAGGATAAGTTCTCAATGTCTTCTTCCACCTTTTTGATGGTTTTATGAAGTACTTTCAAGGCCTCTTTGGCAGGTTCGTTTTCCGTGACAACCAAGCTTCCTTCGTTATCATGGAAAAGTCTCCAGAGTTTTCGCAAGAATTTAGCTACTCCGTCAATTCCGTGGGTATTCCAAGGCTTGTCGTGTTCCAAAGGGCCTAAGAACATTTCGTACATACGCAGCGTATCTGCTCCGTACTTTGCGATCATGTCATCAGGGTTGACCACATTGTATTTAGACTTAGACATTTTTTCCACCACATATCCACAGAGGTATTTGTCATCTTCCAAGACAAATTCAGCCTCCGTATATTCCGGCCTCCACTTTTTAAACGCCTCAATATCCAATACATCGTTTTCTACAATATTGACATCTACATGTAGTGTGGATACCTCATATTGATCTTTCAATCCTAATGAGACGAATTTATTTTCATTTTTAACTTTGTAAACAAAATTAGAGCGTCCTTGAATCATCCCTTGGTTGACCAACTTTTGGAAAGGTTCTTTATGGTGAATCAATCCCATGTCAAACAAGAAGTTATTCCAAAAGCGGCTGTATAATAAGTGCCCGGTGGCGTGCTCGGTCCCTCCGATATACAGGTCTACGGAGTTCCAGTATTTTACCGCTTCCTGGCTCACAAATTCCTCTTCATTATTGGCATCCATATAACGGAGGAAGTACCAACTTGATCCGGCCCAACCCGGCATAGTGGTTAACTCGTAAGGGTATTGTCCTTGGTATTTCCAATCCGTGGCTCGGCCCAAAGGCGGCTCTCCGGTTTCCGTAGGTTTGTATTCATTTACTGCGGGCAATTCCAAAGGCAACTCCTCATTTTCAAGCAAGTGAGGGATTCCTTCTTTAAAATATACCGGTACCGGTTCTCCCCAGTAACGTTGGCGGCTGAATACCGCATCCCGGATTTTATAATTGACTTTGACTTTTCCGATTCCCTGCTCTTCTGCTTTGGCACTGATGGCTGCTATGGCCGCTACGGAGTCCATGCCGTTCAAGAAGCCGGAGTTGATCATTTTGCCATGTTTTATTTCACAAGGGTTTTCCAATTCTTCGGTTCCTTCAATCACTCTGATGATGGGTAAACCGAAATAATTGGCAAAGCGGAAATCCCGGTCATCGGAAGAAGGCACGGCCATCACTACACCGGTTCCGTAGCCTGCCAACACGTAGTCAGCAATCCAGATCGGCACTTTTTCTCCCGAGAAAGGATTGATTGCATATGAGCCGGTAAAAGCACCTGATACATTTTTTACCTCGCTCATTCGCTCTCTTTCCGAGCGGTTCACGGCAGTTTGTACATAGGCCTCTATAGTTTCTTTTTGTTCCGGAGTCGTCAATTGTGTTACCAATTCGTGTTCCGGAGCAATAACGATATAGGTCACCCCAAAAATAGTATCGGCACGGGTAGTAAAAGCCGTAAGTTCAATATCAGAATCTACCACTTTAAAATTCAGCTCACAACCTTGGGATTTTCCGATCCAGTTTCGCTGCATTTCCTTCAGTGATTCGGACCATTCTAAGGAGTCGAGGTTAGAGATCAAACGGTCGGCATACGCGGTAATTCGCATCATCCATTGCTTCATCTTCTTACGCTCTACCGGATGCCCACCCCTTTCGGAAAAGCCGTCTTTCACTTCATCGTTTGCCAGTACGGTACCTAAAGCCGGACACCAATTGACCACTGCTTCCGAAGGATGTGTCAAACGGTATTTTAACAACATTTCGGCTTTTTGTTCTTCGGTAAAGTTGTTCCATTCTTCCGAAGAAAATGAAGGCGTGTCTTCATCGCAGGCCGCAGAAATATTGCTGTTGCCTTCTTTTTCAAACCGGGCAATTAAGGAATCAATGGATTCTGCCTTATCGCTGTCTTGGTTGTACCATGCATTGAAAAGTTGCCCAAAAATCCATTGGGTCCATTTATAATAATTAGGGTCGGAAGTTCTTACCTCTCGGCTCCAATCGAAAGAAAAACCAATTTTATTGAGCTGCTTTTTAAAAGTAGCGATATTGTTTTCGGTAGTAATTGCAGGGTGTTGCCCGGTTTCGATGGCATATTGCTCTGCCGGCAAACCGAACGAGTCAAAGCCCATTGGGTGCAATACATTAAATCCCTTCAGACGCTTATACCGGGAAACAATGTCTGAAGCAATATAACCTAAAGGATGACCTACATGCAGTCCGGCCCCGGAAGGGTACGGAAACATGTCCAGTACATAGTATTTGGGTTTATTGGGGTCTAATTTTACTTGATAGATATTCTGGTTTTGCCAGTTCTCCTGCCATTTAGGTTCTATTTCCTTGTGATTATATTCAGACATGGTGGTTTAAAAATTTCAATAAGTCCAATAGAATGTCACAAAAGTAAAGATTTTCCGCAAATAAACCTTAATACCGTCATCAGTCCAGTGTAGTAATGGCGACAGGACAACGACTAGGAAGAAAAATCAAGAGAAGCCGTTTTTACAATTGTGAATACATGAAATGGCGAATGAGTGAGTGAAAGCCAAGAAGAAATAAGGGTTAGCTGAAATAAGCTTAATAGAGAGAGGGAGTGAAATCAACTAAAAACCCTCAATGGAAACAATTTACTGTATTTCCATTGAGGGGGAATTTTGTCATCGTTCAATAGATCCAATACCTATTGTATATACGATTCCATAATCTTGAATGCTCCTTTAGGAGTTAATTTTACCTTTTTCAATGAAGCCGGTAAAAGGATAGATTCACCTTTTCCTACCTCGATTTCACCGTCCTCAAAATTTAAAGTAAAGCCACCTTCCATACATACATAAATGACAAACGAATCCAAGGAAGCATAATCGCGCTCTACTTCTTGATCAAAATGCAAACGGTTGGTCGTAAAGTAAGGGCAAGTAACCAGGTTGACTACTTCATTTTTCTTTTTCTCATATTGTGTTTTATACTCAGGGTACACCTCAAAGTCGATAGCATCCAGTGCTTCCTCCGTATGCAATTCACGGGTGTTGCCTTCTGCATCTTTCCGGTCAAAGTCGTAAATCCGGTAGGTCACATCGGAGGTTTGTTGGATTTCGGCTAATAACAAGCCCTTGCCAATAGTGTGAACCCGGCCGGCCGGTAAGAAGAATACATCGTCCGCTTGTACTTCTTCCTGATTGAGGATATCATTGAGCGTTTTTCCGTTTAAATGCTTTAAATACTCCTCTTTATCCACTTGCTTTTTGAATCCGGAGATTAATTTAGACCCTTCGTCCGCTTGGAAAATGTACCACATTTCCGTTTTCCCAAAAGAATTGTGGCGTTTTTTAGCCAGTGCATCGTCAGGATGTACCTGAATAGACAAATCATCGTTGGCGTCAATGAATTTTACCAATAAGGGAAATTCCGAACCGAATTTTTGATAAATCGTTTCCCCAACCAATTTCCCTTGGTAGCTTTCGATCAATTCCGTTAAGGTTTTTCCGCTAAGGGCTCCGTCTTTTACAACAGACACATTGCCTTGTACTCCGGAAATTTCCCAAGTTTCCCCACAATTAGGCAAAGGAGAAAAATCCTTTTCCAGGATGGTATTGATTTTATTCCCGCCCCAAATTTTGTCTTTGTAAATCGTTCGAAACTTTAATGGATACAGCATAGTCATAATACTCATTTTTTAATCGTACCTATGTTCAGTGGACAGAATTCTTTTTTATACTTAAAAAAAGGTTCAGATAGCAAAAAACGTCAATTTGTAGGAATTCTGGAAAGCCATTTTCAAATTCATTTGTTCTAACTTAGAGCCATTTCATGGCGTATTGTTGATGAAGTGTAATTTTACAAACAAAAAGTAGTAATTTTTGTAGAGTTTCTCTCCTATGTAATAATTCTATAATACTGCACACGTTTACCATCCAAATTGATAAATGAATTAACTATACTAGAATATTGCATATGAGTGCGCGTAAAATCCTTAGTGCATTAACTATCTGTTTGTCTATCAACTTACTATATGCACAAAGCCCTTCTCATCACCTCAAAGAAGGGCTTAAACTGCTCAAGAAAGAAAATTACAGAGAGGCTTTGCCGTATTTTAAAAACGTGCTGAACGAACAACCGGAACACGCAGAGGCCTTGTATTACGCGGGGGTTTGTGAAGTAAGTTATTTTTCAATTGAGCAAGGTTTAAGGTATTTGGAAAAGGTATATGAGCTGAAACCTAAGATAAACCCTAAGCTCGACTATTGGTTAGGGCAGGCTTATCATTACCAAGCGGAGTTTGAAAAAGCAGAAAAGCATTATACCCGTTATCTAAGCACGCTCAAAAAGAAAGATCCCTCCAAAGAGTTTTTAGCCTCCTTGATTGATAACCTTGCCCATGGGCGTACACTTCAAAATGTGATTGCCGATTATCATGTGCATAAAATGAGTGAGGGGATAAACACCGAATTTACCGAGCATAGCCCTATTCTGAGCGATAATGGTAACTCTTTACTGTTTACGTCCCGGTTTCAGGGCAGTGAGGAAAGTACGGGAGCCAATGGGAATTACTTTGAAAATATTTATCAGGTAAGTTTACAGGACGGTAAAGAAGTGGTAAGTAAAGCCTCTTCTTTAGGGAAGCTTGGAAAGAAATCGAACCTTGCCTCTATCCAACTATTTGACCAAGACCGGAAGTTGTTAATTTATACCGATGAAAACGGGGGCGATTTGCAAGTGATGGACAAAACGGACTCCGGGTGGGGGAAACCTTATTCTATTTCTCCCCATATCAATAGCAAAGGGTTTGAAGCACATGGTTACATTACTCCTGATGGCAATACGATTTATTTTGTTTCGAACAATGGCACCGAGAATGATGACCTGGATATTTTCAAAGCCGACAAAAACGAAGATGGTACCTTTGGCAAACCGGTCAATTTGGGTTTGCCTATTAATACTCCCAAAGATGAAAATGCTCCTTATTTAAGCCCGGATGGTAAATTCATGTATTTTAGTTCTATCGGACATAGCAGTTTGGGAGGGTATGATGTGTTCCGTTCGGAGTTTGATCCGCAAACAAACTCCTGGAGTGAACCGGTCAATTTGGGAGCTCCGATTAATACCGCCAAAGATGATATTTATTTTGTGTTGAGTGCGAAGGGAAATTTTGGTTTTATCAGTTCGAACAGGAGTGAGGGAAAAGGTGGAATGGATATTTATCGCTTGTTTTTTAAGCAAAATGTACAACTAAACGGGCAAGTATTGGCACAGCAGGACAATACGAAAGTCCAGGTACCGGAGGTGGATGTCACTTTTGAAAATACGGTGAATGCCAAAAAATATAAGACAACCACAGATCCTAAGGGTGCCTATTCGATTAGTGTTCCTTCAGGAAATAACTATCAGGTGTCCTTAAGTAGAGGGGGCGAACCGTTGCATGTGGGGGGTGAAAAAAAGGTGGTAGACGTAGCAGCCGTAGAAGTAACAGGGCAGCAGGTGAAGCAAGATTTCTTTGTGTCGCCATCAGCAGTTACCCCACTTTTAGCTAAGGAAACTTCAACGGCAACGGAAGAGGAAGAAAGTACCAATGTCATAGCTCAGAATGTGGTTTTATACGGTGCGGTTAATTCGGATGAAGAAACTCCTTTTGAAGAAGCTACCATCAGTGTAAGAGAGTTGGAAACAGGAAGAATTATTGCCAATACCACTATTGAAGGTAATGAGGAGTACAAGTTAGAAGCGCCCATTCAGGATGGGAAGAAGTATACCATCGATGTGACTGCCAATAATTTCAAGTACAATGACATCATAGATTTTGAAAATAATGCTCAAAAAAATACTGAAAACTCGTCTCAGTACCAAGTGAATATACGATTGAAAGAGGTGAGTGAAGGAAGAGAGTTTGTCCTGAAAAATATTTATTATTCGGTGAATAGTTTTCAGGTTACCGAACAGTCCTTACCTACCTTACAGAAATTGTTGAAGGTATTACAGGATAATCCTGAGCTGGAAATTGAAATTCGCGGACATACGGATAGTACAGGGCCTTCTCAAGTGAACAATTGGTTGTCACAAGCCAGGGCTGAAAACGTGAAGGAATATTTAGTAAAACAAGGTGTGGCGACTAGTCGACTACACGCCAAAGGGTACGGTTCGAAAATGCCTTTGGCCAGCAACGATGACGAAAAGGATGGAAGGGAATTGAACAGGCGTACGGAAATAAAAATTTTACGAACGGCTCATACTCGTTCTTGAATCCTATAGTATAAGGATATTATACGTGATTTTCGAATAAACATGTAAAACCCTGGTGCACAAATGGTGCTACCAGGGTTTTTTTCTGCCTAATTTGGAAGGGACAGACAACCCATTCTCCTTTTCTTCCATTATCAATAGAGTATCTATTGAGTGAATACTTGCCAATGGTAGCAGTGTACCGCTGCAAATTGTAATCGTTTACTTTGGTGTAAGCCATTATTTTTAATTACTTTCGAGGTCTTTTTGAAAAGCATATTCAGGGCTTTTCTGCATGAAGGATTGAAGAATGTTTTGTAGATGACAAAGAGAATCACAACTTGAACGGTCTTCGTATTATTCAGAGTTCGAATTGTTGTGTAACTTTGCCAAAGCAAAAAATCAACTTGATATGAACAGGGTATTATGGGTTCTCTTGATATTGGGCTTTACCAGTTGTGATAATATCAACAGCCTGATTAGTCAAAATACGGAAGGTCAAAATCCCGTAGCACGGGTAGACAATAAATATTTGTTTGAAAAAGATTTGAAAGGCTTGCTTCCCGAACGAAGCCGTCCGGAAGACAGCGTCAATATAGTCGAACGGTATATCGATACATGGATCAAAAAGCAACTAATGTTGAAACATGCCGAGAAAAACTTAGCCATTGACGAGGCAGAAATTGAGCGCAGGGTACAAGAGTACCGGTTTCAGTTAATTATTTATGCTTTTGAGAAGAAGTATGTAGAGGAGAATTTGGATACGTTGATTACGGACGAACAAGTGAAAACGTATTACGAAGAGAACCTGGACAATTTCGAACTCAAACAAAATATTGTCAAAGGAGTGTTTTTAAAGGTTCCCAAAGAAGCTCCTAAAACCAAACAGGTGAAAAAATGGCTGCAAAAATGGGATACGGACAAGCAAAGGGAGAAATTGAATTCTTATGCGTATAGTTACGCTTCTATCTTTCACTTGAATGATAGTGTTTGGATCAATTTTGACGAAATGATTGCCAATACTCCCTTTCCCGATCAAATTTCCAATAAGGTACAGGTGCTGAGAAAACAGCGGTTTTTAGAGGCTTCGGATTCTGCGTATGTGTATTATTTCAGGATTAACGATTCAAAAATTGCGGATCAGACCTCGCCTTTGGAATATGTTGACATGCAAATTCGTGATATTTTAATGAACAAACGAAAATTGGCTCTTACAAGAGAATTTGAAAATAAAATATTCAATGAAGCAAGAAGGAAAAATGAATATGAAATTTATAACTAAACTTATACGAGGGTGGATCACCGTACTGGGGGCGGTGCTGTTGTTTCAGGCTAATGGTATGGCCCAAGGACAAGGTGAAGTAGTCGATAAAATTGTTGCAAAAGTTGACAATTATATAATTCTGAAATCCGAAGTAGAGAATGCATATATCCAAATGGCTGCCAACGGAGAAGACTTGGGAGACGATGCGAAATGCCAAATTTTGGAACAACTGATTATGAACAAAATCCTGGTAGCCAAAGCAGAGATTGATTCGGTCATTGTGGATGAGAAAGAGGTAAACCAGGAATTGAACCAGCGGATGGATTATTTTATCAACCAAGCGGGAGATGAAGCGAAGCTGGAGCGCACTTTGGGTAAAAGTCTTGCCGAAATCAAAGAGGAATTAAGAGACCAGGTACATGAACGCTTGGTGGTACAACGGATGCAATCGGAAATTATGCAGGATGTGACCGTTACCCCTGCCCAGGTAAAAAAGTACTTTAACGACATTCCGAAAGATAGCATTCCTTTCTTGTCACAAGAAGTACAAGTGGGGCAAATTGTAAAGAACCCGGAGGTGAGTAAGTCGGAAAAAGAGAAAGCCAAAAATAAATTATTGGACATCAAAGCCAAAATCGAAAGCGGAGAGGAAACTTTTGAAGAAATGGCCAGAAAGAATTCGGAAGATTACGGTTCTGCGGCCAAAGGTGGTGACTTGGGCTGGACCGGTCGTGGAAAGATGGTTTCGGAGTTTGAAGCGGCAGCATTAAGTCTCGATCCCAATGAAATTTCCAACCCTGTAGAATCGGAGTTTGGCTACCACATGATCCAACTGTTGGAGCGGAGAGGAAACCGTTATCGTGCAAGGCATATTTTGGTCCGGCCTAAATCCAATACAGAGGATATCGGCGGTGCGGTTACTTACCTGGACAGTATCCGGACTTTGATACAGGCGGACTCTATGAGTTTTGAGCTGGCGGTAAAAGATCATTCGGATGATCAAATGACTCGCTCCAATGCCGGCTTCTTCAAAGACCCAACAACGAATTCTTCTTATGTATCTACGGAAGGATTGGATCCTGTTATCTTTTTTGCGATTGATACCATGAAGATCGGTTCGATTTCAGAGCCCATCAAATTCAGAACACAAGATGGTAAATCAGCGGTCCGGATCATTTATTACAAAGCCAGTAAAGATCCGCATTATGCAAACCTGAAAGACGATTATCAAAAGCTGTATATCGCTACACTGAACAGTAAAAAAGGAGAAATCTTAAGAGAATGGATTAAAAATGCCAAAAAAGATGTGTTCATCGATATCGATAGTGATTATGCAGCGTGTAAAATCATGCAAGAACTCTGACAGTTGAAGGAGCGTGTATAATACTATTTAACCAAAAGAAAATCAAAAGAGAAGGAATTGTATCTGAATAGATTTCCTTCTCTTTTATTTTTTATAATGACGATGTGTTTTACCCTGCCTATGGATTATTCTATAAAAGTAAGTATATTGCTGTAACTAATTCATTGAATAAGGGTATTCAATCATTTCCAAAGAATTTTTTGTGTCAATCATATCGATCCAGAAACTATCATGTCAACACAATTTCACTCTGATAAGGCAGCCGCGGATGCATTGCATGCCAAATACGAACAATTAACCAAGGAAATATCCAAAGTCATAGTGGGGCAAGATGAAGTAGTCCGCTTAGTAATTACTGCAATTTTTTGTCAGGGGCATTGCCTATTGGTAGGAGTGCCGGGGCTGGCCAAAACCTTGTTGATTCAAACAATTTCTTCTGCTTTGCATTTGGACTTTAGTAGAATACAATTTACTCCGGATTTAATGCCTTCGGATATTTTAGGAGCGGAAACTATGGACAAAGACCGGAATTTTCAATTTATCAAAGGTCCTATCTTTGCCAATATCATCTTGGCGGATGAGATCAACCGGACTCCGCCCAAAACACAGGCTGCCCTCTTGGAGTCCATGCAGGAGTATTCGGTGACCGTCTCCGGAAAACATTTCAAACTGGAACGTCCTTTCTTCGTGTTGGCCACTCAAAACCCTATCGAGCAGGAAGGAACCTACCCATTGCCCGAAGCACAATTAGACCGGTTTATGTTCAATATCAAATTGGATTATCCTTCGTATCACTCGGAAGTGGAAATTGTAAAAAACACTACCAGTGATCATAAGCCCATCACCGAGCATGTATTGGATGCGCAGGAAATTATCGCTTTTCAACAATTGATACGGAAAGTGCCTGTGGCAGACAATGTTATAGAATATGCCGTTCGTTTGGTGAATAAAACGCGTCCGGGAAATGAATTGGCCTCGCACGAAGCCAATGAGTACTTGGAGTGGGGGGCAGGCCCCAGGGCTTCTCAGTTTTTGGTGTTGGCGTCCAAATGCAATGCTTTGTTGAATGGAAAATATTCTCCTGATATTGAAGATGTGCAACAAGTGGCCATTCCAATATTAAGGCACCGGTTGGTGCGGAATTTTAAAGCGGAAGCGGAAGGAATTACAATTGAAAACTTAATTAATAGTATGCTATAATATAAATTGATAAGCCGTAGTGCTAAATATATAAAAACACCCCGGAAAGAGGTTCGTATTAGATAAGTCCTTCCGGGGTGTTTTCTTTTTTAATATTTGATTCTTTCCGCAAATACTTTATAGGCAGGGTCCCAATCAATCGAAGTTTCTTTTTCGAAAATACCATATACACAAGAGCCGGAGCCCGTCATGCTGGCATAAATCGCCCCGTGTTCGTAGAGGGTATTTTTGATTTGGGGTAAAAGAGGGTATTTTTTAAATAAATGCGTTTCGAATTGGTTGTGTACTTTGTCTTTCCATATTTGCCGTTCGCCTTCCAAAAGTGAAAGCAAAGGATGTTCCGGTGTTTTAGGTTGAACTCCTTGGTAGGCTTCTGCAGTGGAGATGGCTATGTCAGGGTAGATAAGCAACATATACAAGCCTTTTAAGCTACATTGCACCGGTTCAAACACATTGCCGATGCCACGGGTCATTACCGGTTTGTTTTCAATAAAAAACGGACAATCAGCTCCTAGTTTTTGTGCATAATAGTGCATGCCATCCACACTAAGTCCTAAGTCAAATAAACTGTTCAGTACCTTGATCATCCAGGCTCCGTCAGAAGAGCCACCTCCCAATCCTGCGCCAATGGGGATCACCTTATGCAAATGAACTCTCACAGGGGACAAATGAAAATCCTTGCTGATTAACTCGAATGCCTTCAGGCACAAATTTCCCTCTTTTGAGCCTGGGATCGGGATACCGGAAGTAGTGAATTTAAGGGTGTCTGAAGGGATGACTTCTAAAACATCCGACCAGCCCACCGGGTAAAAACAGGACTCAATATTATGGTAACCATCCGGTCTTTTTTCCACAATATTTAAACCCAGATTAATCTTAGCATTGGGAAAGACAATCATGAATTATTCAAATTAAAATTTTTGACAATATTACTAAGGAATTTGAAGCTGATACAGTTTTACTCAGCTTTTTTACTTTGTAAAGAGTAAAAAATGCTTGTGATCAAAGTGAATAAAAGACCGCACGCTTGTAATAGAGCGTGTGCGAAAAGTTGAATTTTTCACGGGGCAACAATTAACCTTGTTAAGAAGCAAACAGGTCTTTACAGTATGTTGGTAGTTAATTTCTCTATCCGTGTAAGCGCGTTGGTTGATTGCTAATGGTTATGGATTCTAAGTAATTTATGTATTAAATAACCCAGAGAAGGGGGTTTGGAAATCTTGCGGCAAGTAAAGAAAATTTTATATAAGTCCCAAATTATGAGTATACAAAAAATGCTGTTTCCTGGGATTAATCCAATTTGGCGGGTTGGTGTTGCAGGGCTTTTTCCAAATCATGTTGTAAACGGGTATTGTTTCTTTTATAAAAAAGCCGGAAGTGGTTTCCTGTAATATCGCTTTCCCAATAGGTGTTTTGACGTTCGTCTAATTTCATGGTACCAGCTTGTAATAAAAAATACGGTTGATAGCCCCTGCTGGCAAGCATTACGGTAATCATATCATTGCTCATACGGCCGTCATTATCCACACCTTCATAGCCCATACAGTATTGGTAAATACCGGCAGCCGGATTATTGGGGGTAAGTTTTTGAAAAGTCTTCCCTGTCTTTACGGAGCTGCCGATCTCAAAGGTGCAAAAGATCAACGGAGTAGGCCATTCTTCCAGCACATGCGTACTGGCCTTAGTGTCCATAACGATGTTAAAATCTTTTCCCATAGGCAACCAACCGGCTGAAGCCGCCAGGAATTGTACCTTTTGCTTGACTAACTCTTTTCCGGTAAGTGGCGAAATGGAATCCGGGGCCGAAGTTAATAACTTGTCCAAGTTGCTGAAAAATCCGGTAGAGATAATCCGTACACTTTTATCGGGTTGTGCAGCAAGCTGTTTGCGATAAAGGTTTACGGCCTTCTCATAGTTGTGATTGGGTGGTAAAAGCCTTGCGTATTGCTTTATGGCAAACTCGGGCCATTTCTGCCAAGCTCCCTTAACCGGAGCTTCTTGGCCGGGCTTCCCGACAGGAAGGCGGCTTCCTCGGTAATAGGTGTTGATGATTTGGACGACTTGTGCTGCATAGGGAGACCGGTTGGAGGTCATGGTCGCCAAGATCTTAACATAGCCACTGTCTGCATAGGTATGTAATAAAGCCAAAGCTCCGGCATCTTCATAATCGGGACCCATGTCGGTATCAAAGATGACCGGACAAGGAGAGGATTGGCGGTTCAATAGCGAGTCAATCCTTTCTGACCCTTCAGACCGTTGAGGAGTATCGGTATAGTCAATAGAACAAGCACTGACATAAAAAAATACATATAAAAGGAGGGTGTTTCTAAGCAACATCGGCACTTTAATCATATCGGCTGAAAGTTGTTCCAAAGCTTTAGTAAATTATCGGTCTAGGTTTCGATTCTATAAAAAGCAAAGGTAATGGATTTGAGGAATTTAAACTTTAGAATGCTTGTTTCAATAAATATTCCTGTGTCTACCTAAGGGTAGCTGCTTATTTTTTGGGATCTGTTTAGTAACTTACCGTCCAAATAGTCCGGGTTGAAATCATGTAAAACCAACCGAAAGCGATATGTTATTCAACCTCACTTAATTACATCCCTGCTTACTTGATACATTGAGTATTATGAGATATTTATACTGCTGGCTTACCATATTCCTTTTCCTTCCGCTCATTGTACAAGGGCAAAGCTTTACGAAGGATAAAAGTCTGGAGGTAGATTTGGGTTTGGGTTATTTGGATTTGTTGCACCTTGGGATGAAATACCGCCTGAGTCAAAACAGTCAAATAGGGATGAGCTACGGTGGAGTCTTATTGACCAATACTTCCAGAAAGCAGTCTACTGTTACTTTGGAGCATCTCTATCATTTCGGGCGCAAAGGCTCGAATACCAGTTTGCCACTTTATTACTTTTCGCAAAAACTCTCCTATGTGACGGACAACCGGAATGCTACCAGTACAAATCTTTATTATTTGACAGGTTCAATTGGAAAAAGCTTTTATGCCAACGGACCTTTTGGGGTAAACTTGGATATTGGCTTAATGGTGAAATTGCATGACGAGACAGTAATAGATCCCACTACACCGGATGAAATTCACCGCCCGAATTACCCTCCGGTATTTCCCGCATTCCGTTTTCAGTTCTTTTTCGATTTTAAATAGAAGTTTACTTTGAGGTGTGCAGAAGTAATTTTGACAATGCGTTGTCAAAGGGTACTGTGTGCTTTTTGATTTCCCTTATCGAATAAGGGAATGAACATATAGGTTACGAGATTTTTTTAAGTATGTCCAAATTTTCTCAAGTCCGCCGGGTATACTGAACCTAAGTCATCAAATTTCCAATCTAATACTTCTCTCATTTGCCATATTAGAAAGTTTCTCTGTTTTCATGTTTGCTGAAATGTAAAGGCAATTCTATAAGAACCCTTCCCATACCCTTGTTTTGAATAATTGAGTGTTTTGGGATTTTATTTAAACTATATTTAGATTAATTGTTGTTTATTTATGATTTTTAAGATTATTTAATATGTAAGAAATAATTGATTTGCATATTAATTTAAATTTAAGGGTAAAATTAATGCTATTGTGTTGATATTATTGATTTAATTTAATAGAATTGCTTTCGATTAACAGGCACTAACTGAATAGCTACCCATCTATATTCTCAGATAATAAGTCCTGAAGAACCGGACTAAATAACACCCATCAGAGATCCATCATCGTATTTTTTCTTCTGTGTACTCAACAGATAGTTTGTTTTCTATTGCCCAAGCCGGATCAGTCATACGGTACGGTACTTCCGTGGATTTTTTTGGAATCGCATTCAAATCATATTTAGTCCATATTATTTATTATCTAACTCAAAATCGCTATGCAAAGAAAACTTTTACTCATTACCATGTCATTGCTAATCACTACATTCAGTGCACACGCTCAAATTTTTAGCGACTCTTCAGGGTTCGAATTTTCCGGCTCGGCCGACATTTATTACAAATATGACTTTTCAGGCAACCCAAACATCCCCACCAGTTTTGCCAACGAACAGAATTCTTTTTCCATAGGAATGTTAGATTTGAGCTTGTCCAAAACTATCAACAAGGTGACTTTGGTAGGGGAGGTGTCTTTTGGGCCCCGTGCCGCCCAGTCTTTGCCCTCCTATTCCGTGGATGATGAAACGGATTTGGCCTTTAATCTGCAAAACTTGTACATCAGCTATGCACTTACCGAAAAACTCTCTGTTACGGCAGGGTATATGGGTACCTTTTTGGGGTACGAAGTGATTTCACCTACCGGAAATTTCCATTATTCCACCTCGTATTTGTTTAGTTACGGGCCGTTTCAAAATGCGGGAATCAAGCTCGATTATGCCTTTTCCGACCGGGTAGCGCTAATGGTGGGCGTATTCAACCAATGGAATGTATTTGATAACTCGGTATTTGAAAGTAAAGATTTTGGTGCTCAGCTTTATTTAGTCCCGGTAGAAGGTTGGGATATGTATTTAAACTTTGTGACCGGAAGTATCAACCGGGAATTCGACCTTACGACCACCTATTCCTTAGGTGATTTGACATTGGGGCTAAATGTGGCCTCTTGGGAAAATGTGGATTATGAGCCTGATTTGGAGACCGAAAATAGTACCCAACCTAACTTTTTTGGAGGTGCCTTGTACTTGAGCTACGCAATTTCGGATGCAGTGGCTTTGGGGGTTAGAGGAGAGCATTTCTCTACGGAAAAAACGGGTTATCTGGGGGCTGCCAAAAGTGTGAAAGCATTCACTTTTTCGGCTAACTTAAAATCAGGCCCATTGACTTTCATTCCTGAATTCCGGATTGACAGCGGTGATAAAGATTTGTTTTTAGACAGTGATGAAATGGCGACAAAATCAGCTTCGCAACTATTGTTAGCAGCCATATACGCTTTTTAGAGCAAGTTTAAAACTTGTTGTTGACTCAAAGGATAAAATTTAAACATGCTCTTAATCCTTTACCTATATTTTATCTAAGTTTTGTTAAATTTCGAATGGCCTGGAGATTTTATTTCCCGGTCATTTTTTGGGTCCTGCTTTCCAGTTTCCCCTTTTTGTCTGTAAATTAATCCCCATAAAGCCAATAAACCCAACACCATGAAATCACTTTTTTACCCTCAAAATATTGCTGTAATCGGAGCTTCGGAGCGCAATGGAAGTATCGGTAAACGACTGATCCAAAACCTGATGGCTCATGACTTTCATGGGAAAATCTTTCCGGTAAGTTTGCGGCATTCTTCCATCTTTAATAACAAAGCATATTCTTCGGTCAAGCAGATAAAAGAGCCTATCGATTTGGCCTTGGTGGCTGTGCCCGCGTGTTCTGTGCCGGCGGTTATCAAAGATTGTGGAGTGAAAGGGATTAAAAGTGTCATCATTATTTCGGCCGGTTTCCGGGAGACGGGCACGATGGAAGGTGCCGAGTTGGAGAAGAAAATCGTGCATTATGCCCGCAAATACCAAATTCGGATTGTAGGACCTAACTGTATCGGGGTCATCAATCCATACCTGGGCTTAAATGCCTCTATTGCCCGTTCTATGGCACAAAAAGGAAAAGTGGCCTTTGTCAGTCAGAGTGGGGCTATTTGCGATGCAATTTTGGATTGGGGCAATCAACGCAATATTGGCTTTAGCTACTTTATCTCCCCAGGGGCCATGATCGATGTCAATTTAGCGGACTTGATCTTGTTTTTGGGAGATGACCCGCATACTTCAGCGATCTTATTGTATCTGGAATTTATCACGGATGCCCGTAGTTTTCTATCGGCCTGCCGGGAGGTTTCTTATACCAAACCGATTATTGTGATTAAAGCCGGTAAAACCTTAGAAGCCGCGCAATCGGCGGCATCCCATACCGGTTCGCTCACAGGAAAGGATGCCATCTTTGAAGCCGCTTTTCGAAGAACGGGTGTCTTACGGGTGGACCGCCTGGAAGAATTATTTTTAATGGCTTCGGTATTGCACAAACAACCTACCCCCAAGCACAATCGCCTGATGATTGTTACCAATGCAGGAGGGCCCGCTATTTTAGCTACGGATAATTTACTATTGGGAGGAGGGAAGCTAGCGGAATTGCCGGAGCAGTTGTCTCCCAAGCTATCCGGGCAACTAAAAGAAAAGAGGATAAAGCCTAGTAATCCGCTGGATTTACAAAATGATGCAGATCAGGAGGTTTATCATACGGCCGTAGAGGAGCTTTTTAAAATTCCTGAAAACGATGGGGTGTTGGTGTTAGTGACGCCACAAGCTGTGAATGATCCTGAGGGTATCGTAAAAAGGTTGATGGAGGTAAAGCGACAAAGAAGCAAGCCTTTTTTGCTCACCATCATGGGAGCGGAGCCTAATAGGGAAACCATTGGAGAACTTATGAAGGCCGGGATTTCCCCGATACCTTATCCGGATACTGCCGCCAAGATTTTTAATTATATGTGGAAATATGCATATAATATCAAAGGGATTTATGAAACGCCCGATTTGCATACCGAGTACGATGCCGATGAAGCCCGCGAAAAAGTATTGGCCATCATTCAAAATGCCAGAAATGAAAACCGGGCGTACCTTACGGAAATAGAGTCCAAGGCATTATTGGAAGCTTATGATTTACCTATTGTACAAGGTGCATTAGCCCGGTCGGTTGACCAAGCGGCGGTGATTGCCGAAAAAATAGGCTATCCGGTAGTGTTAAAAGTGAATTCCGTAGAGATAGCGCATAAAAATCAAGTAGGAGGAATTGTTTTTAACTTACATAGTGAAGCCGCTTTGCGGGATGCCTACCAACGGATTGAATCCCGCATTGTGGAACGGTTTGGGGAAAGGGCATTCGGAGGCGTTTCGGTGCAGAAAATGGTGACGCCTCTTTTGCTGGAACTGATTATCGGGGCAACTATCGATGAGCAATTCGGCCCGGTGTTATTATTTGGCAATGGCGGTGAAAATGTGGAAGTCTATAAAGATACGGCTTTGGCCTTACCTCCTTTAAATACCACCTTGGCAAAACGCCTGATGGAGCAAACCCGCATATACCGCAATGCTTATAAAATGCACAAAATCAGTGAGGAAATCCATGAGCGGTTGCAACAGATTTTAGTGCGGTTCAGCCGGATTGTATTGGAAAATCCGGAAATCAGTGAGATCGATATCAACCCCATTGCGGTAGCCAATAACGACTTGATGGTTCTGGATGCATTTGTGGCCCTGCACGCTCCGGACACCGATTTGTCAAAACTGCCTCCGCTGGCAATCCGCCCTTATCCCGATGAATACCAAGGTACCTGGGAGATGAGTAATGGGGAAGAGGTGACCGTCCGCCCGATTTTGCCCGAAGATGAAAACCTGGTGATTGCTTTCCACAAAACCCTTTCGGATGAGAGTGTGTATATGCGGTATTTTTACAATTTGAGTTACAATACCCGGATTTCCCATGAACGTTTGGCCCGTATATGTTTTATTGATTACGACCGGGAAATGGCTCTGGTGACTTTGGAAAAAGATGAAAAGGGACACGACCGCTTAATTGGGGTAGGGCGGCTGACTAAGTACAGAACGGAAGAGAAAGCCGAGTTTGCCATCATCATTAGTGATTACTATCAAGGAAAAGGCTTAGGGGCTGAATTGTTAAAACGCCTGATTGAAATCGGCAAAAAAGAACAGTTGAAGGAAATTGTAGCGGATATTCTCCCGGAAAACAGAGGAATGAAAACGGTCTGTGAAAAATTAGGCTTTCAGGTGAAAATGGATTTGGAAGAACAGGTCTTAAAAGCAAAATTGAAACTTTAAGCTCCTGGCATCAAGAAGGCATACTAGTGACTGTATTCGGTCTCCAGCTCAAAAAAATGCTCTTTCAGGTCATCCAGTTCCAATTCCAGGTACAGAATGTTGTGAGAAATGCGCTCTTCATTTTCCGGAAGGTAATGTTGAGAGCCCGTTTCACTGAGCTTTTTGTGGTTTTGATGGATATAATAATCAAATTGGATAATTTGCGAACGGACTTTCCGGATATGTTTCTGCAAGAGGTGGACTTTATGTTCTAACCTGCTAACCATTGGCAGTTGGGGATGCTTTTTGCCTATATGCGCAAGCCCTTTGGTGATTTGTTTTAGCAAATACTCAAATTGGCTGAGCTCGGCATTCCAGGTATGCTTCTTTTTCTGAAGTCGTTGCAAGGCTAAGTCAGACGGAAATACGCTCATAAATCAGCAATTCTTAAATCCTCCTTATGATAAAGATACACTTTATTTCTCAGTTATAATCTGGCTTTGATAAAAAAGAACAAGAAGAACTTATGGTTCAAAAGAAAGAAGTTTTCAGAATAACCCGGATTGAGGTAGCATTGTTTTGATATGAGTGGTGGGTCGTGTTGGACGAGAAAGGTCACCGGACCTACTCCTCCCTCCGAATGGCCGGAAGGGAAGAGCAGGCATTCTTCGATGAATTGAAAACTCTTGCTTTTTTTATTTATAAATTAAAACAACGGCATAGGCGGATACTCCTTCTTCCCGGCCTACAAACCCTAATTTTTCCGTTGTGGTGGCCTTGATGGAAAGGTCCTCTTCCTCTATGCCCATTACTTGGGCCAGGCAGGTTTTCATTGTAGGAATATGAGGGTTGACTTTAGGTAGTTGGAGGCATATGGTGCTGTCCACATTGCCAATCCGGTATCCTTTGTCTGCAATCAACTGACAAACCTCTTTTAAAAGAATTTTACTGTCAATTCCTTTGTATTGAGGGTCCTTATCTGAAAAATGATAGCCGATATCCCGCAAGTTGGCCGCACCCAATAGTGCATCGCAAATCACATGGATGAGTACGTCTGCATCCGAATGCCCCACCGCACCGTGTGTATGGGGGATTTTAATACCTCCTAACCAAAAATCTTTCCCCGCTTCCAGCTTGTGTACATCGTATCCCTGACCTACTCTGATCTTCATATTTCCTTATTTTTAAGTTTTCTATTTATTTTGGTGGTAATATTGCGAAGATAAAAAGGGAAAGCTTTTTGCCAACTCCCCTTTTGAATAAAAGCGCGGAGAAAAATGAAGGATTTTGAAACAGCTTTTCCCGAATATAGTTTTCTTTTGTAGAGATGAGGTAGGTGGGCTTTCTACAAGCTGAGTAATGAAGGAAATGTCCCGATTACCTGGAATAATTAATTGATTTCCACTTGAAATTGAGCGGTTATTTTTGAATTGCAAAGAATCCTTTCCGTTCTTTGCTATCGTGAAGAAAATTTACATATTATACCTTAGCCTCTCATAGACGAACATGAGGGATAATATTTGAGAAAATACTAACAAAATACAGCCTTCGGTCAAGGGGCTGCTGTTATACGATAAACTAATTGATAGATGAGAGTAGGAGTATTTTTTGGGGGTCAGTCAAGAGAACGTGAAGTATCATTTGCCGGGGGACGGACCGTGTATGACAATTTGAACAAAAGCCTTTTCGAACCTATTCCGATTTTTGTAGACAGCAAAGGGAATTTCATCCTGCTGGACTGGCAATATATTTATAAAGGAACGATCCGGGATTTTTACCCACCCATCAATAAAGTTCCGGCTTCTGCCAACGGTTTCCAAATCTATCTGGAATCTTTGGGGGAACTGACATGCGAACAACAGGAGGAAATTATTTCGGAAGTAGGCCGTAAGGTGCAACCCGAAGAGTTTAGAGACTTGTTTGATTTTGCCTTTTTGGCTTTGCATGGACCTTACGGCGAAGACGGAAACATTCAGGGCTTGTTGGAATGGTACGGATTGCCTTACTCAGGTTCGGGAATTTTACCCTCTGCCATCGGCATAGACAAGTCCGTTCAAAAGCAAATGTTCAAAGACCTGGGCTTAAACAGCCCGGCCACCACCAAACTCTCCAAATCTGATTGGCTGAGCCAAGATCACAGCGCGTTATTTCATTCTTTACAGAAGCAGTTAGGTTTTCCCTTTGTGGTAAAAGCCCCGCATCAGGGAAGTTCCATTGGGGTGGCGGTGATTAACACCGAAGACCAAGAAACCTTTGAGCGGCAGGTAAACAGGGCCTTCTTTATGGAAGAATTGGATGAGGCGGCCTGGTCACAATATTCTCCTCAGGACAAATTGCAGTTTATTGCCGGGTTGGTGGATATCCGTTCGGGAATTGGCTTGCCCGTATTCTATCAAGTAGCCGGAAAAGGCGAAAAAGAAATCGTATACCATCCGGAAGAATTACTTCGGAAATTGGATGCTCATTTTGCACAGAGCGCTGAAAATATTCATTTGCAAGCTTGGGACGAAGAGGAGTTTGTCCTGTTTGAGGCCTTTATCAAAGGACGGGAGTTTTCTTGTATTGTGGTAGAAGACGAAAACGGACAGCCTTTGCCATTGCCTCCTACGGAAGTGATCAAGGTACAAGACCTCTTCGACTATCGCTCCAAGTACTTACCGGGAATGAGCCGGAAGCGTACGCCGATTGACTTGGATTTGCCAAGTATCCGGAAAATTCAAAAGGCTTGTTGTGAGCTCTATCAGAAATTGCACTTCGATGTATATGCCCGGATTGACGGGTTTATCACAGAGGAAGGAGAAGTCTTTTTGAACGATCCGAACACTACTTCGGGAATGATGCCTTCTTCCTTTTTCTTTCATCAAGCGGCTGAAATCGGCTTGAACCCCTCTCAGTTTTTAACGTTTATTATCCGTACCTCGCTGGCTAAACGCCTACAAACAGGTAAGCGAAATCAACATTTGAGAAATTTGTTGGAGGGTTTAGATGGCGAAATTGCCTCTTTACAAGCGCATATGGCGGAAAAAACCAAGGTGGCCGTGATCATGGGGGGCTATTCTTCCGAAAGGCATATCTCGGTGGAAAGCGGTCGGAATATTTATGAAAAACTGGCTTCCTCTGAAAAATATGAACCTGTGCCAATATTTCTAACCGGCTCGGATAAACAACACGAGCTGTATGTGATTCCGGTAAATATCTTGTTGAAAGACAATGCTGATGATATCCGGCATAAAATCACGGAAGCCCTGGAAACCGAGAAGCATCCTGTTTTGGACGAAACCATTGCCGAAGCGAAAAACTTGACGTCCAAATATGCCGGAGTCGTAGATTTCCAACCTAGAAAATTAAACTACGAACAGTTAGCGGAGGAAGTAGGTGAGGCATTTATTGCATTGCATGGCCGGCCGGGGGAGGACGGAGCAGTACAAAAGCACCTGGATCGATTGAAAATTCCTTATAACGGTTCGGGAGTGGAAAGTTCGCAAATTACCATTGATAAATACAAAACCAATGAGATTCTTCGATCTCATGGTATAAAGGTGGCGAAACATTACTTGTTGGAAAAAGAGGATTGGTTGACTGATCAGGAAAAGACGGTCGGTTATATCGAGAAAGAATTTCCTTATCCTTTGATTGCCAAACCGGCTGACGATGGATGCAGTTCTGCCGTGAAAAAAATTGATGACAGAGCCACGCTGGAAGCTTTTGCCAGGAGTATTTTCCGGGAAGAAGAGGAACTCAATCAGGAGGACTTACGTGTCCTGAATCTTCAGCCTAAGGAAGAGTTTCCACAAAAAAAATGTTTCTTGATTGAAGAGATGATCACCAAAACGGATGCGGAGCATTTTCTGGAAATTACCGGAGGAATGCTGACCCAATATGGTGAAGGAGGGGTTGAATACGAAGTTTTTGAACCTTCGGAAGCCTTGGCCAGCAAGGGAATTTTGTCATTGGAAGAAAAATTCCTTGCCGGTGAAGGACAGAACATTACCCCGGCACGCTTTGCTATCGGAAATGCGGAAAGGAATGCCGAAATCTCAAAAGCGGTTCGAGGTACCTTGGAAAAGGTAGCCCGTATTCTTCAAGTGGAAGGTTATTGCAGGGTTGATGCCTTTGTGAAGATTTATGCAGACCGGGTGGAAACTTATGTGATTGAAGTGAACTCTTTGCCTGGCATGACCCCGGCCACCTGTATTTTCCATCAATGCGCCATTCACGGATACAAACCATACGAGTTCATTGACAATATCCTGGAATACGGAAAACAACGCTTGTAAAATTGCGCCAGGAAAAAAGAGGGAGGTAATCTTACCAGGTATTGTTTATTTTTGCTTGATTTTAATAAAAACCAAATATAGAGCGAATTAATCTTATGTTGAATTTCTTTAAACAAAATACACCTGTAGCCTTGGTGCTCAATATAGTCTTGGTACTAGGATTGGGCTTTGGGGGGATTACTTTGTTTTATTATGTATATCTGCCGGCAGCTACAGATCATGGTGAGACGATCACAGTGCCAAACTTGAGTGGTTTGCAACTGGATGAGGTCGAAAGGGTATTAATGGAAAAGGAATTGCGGTATGAAATTTACGATTCCAGTGCGTCTAATTTCACCTCGGAATTTCCTCCGATGACTGTCCTAAAGCAAAATCCTTTACCGGATGCCAAAGTAAAACTGAACCGTAAAATTTACCTTACGGTCAATCCGACTTCACCTCCGATCATTCGCATTCCGGATATTGTGGACGGTTCTATGAAAAATGCTCAGATCCTTTTGAAAAGTTATGGACTGGAAGTGGGTAAAATAGAATATGTGGATGCTCCATTTACCAATACCATTGAGGCTGTGCGTTTCCGGGGGAAAGAGTATAAAAAGGAGGAAATCAAAGAAGGGATAAGTGTGCCTAAAGGAGCGAAAGTGGATTTGCTGGTGAGAAATGGCTTGGGACGCAGTGAAATGTCGATCCCTGATTTGAAGGGAATGCCTCTGGACGAAGCCGAGCAATTGCTGGCCGGAATGGGCTTGGTATTGGGCAATGTGGAGTATGAAGAAACGGAAGATGCGGTAGAAGGAACCATTATCCGTCAGAGTCCTGAGGCCAATGAGCGTTTGCGCATCCGGGTAGGGAGTACCGTAGATTTGTGGGTATCAGGGTATTTTCCGGACGAAGATAAAATTAAAGCCCAGGCGCAAGAGAATGAAGAGTAATTACGGTTGATGACGACAATCTTGCCGGAATTTAGGGTCCCCCTTCTTGTAAACTCACAGGAAGGGGGATTTTTTGTAAGAGCGGAGGTTTCCCTTAAATTCATTATCAACTCGCTTTCCATTTAACCTTCTCTACTGAAAAATTCTTAGATTGCTCTTGTGCTTTTGATCTGCTAAATGTTTATTATTGACTTATAAAATTAAACTTTCAGGAGGATACATATTGCCAAGTAAAGCGCTGTGATTCGTATCCCCACAAACAAATCCGGCTAGATCTTATGAAATACGACCGCTTTTTGCCCTTGGGCGTACTTATACTTACCTTTTTTGTCGCTCATACGTTATCCGCTCAAATCACTCTGAGTCCCCTTCCCAGAAAAGCCCCGCCAAGCAAGCAAAAAGCCGCCTTCAATTCTGCCCGCTTGATGAATGAAGGCCCGGTAGTTCTTACCCTGCCTTTTTTCGATGATTTTTCTTGGAGTAAGGGAGAACCGGATGCCTTGCTATGGGAGGAAGGCGGAGGGACCCACCTCAGCAATACTCTAGGCATTCGGCCGCCAAGCGTAAAGGCAATTGTATTTGACGGGGCTGATATTTACGGAAACCCTTACGACTTTTCCAATCCTCAGGCGCAAGGAGAGGCCGATCATTTGCGCTCGCATTCCTTCGACCTTTCTGCAAGTTCGCCTTCTGATAATTTCTTTATTAGTTTTTATTGGCAGGAAGAGGGCCTGGGAGATACTCCGGAAGACGATGATAAGTTGGTTTTACGACTAAAAGATGCGGATGGAAACTGGCAAGAGGTATGGTCGGTAAGTGGAGGAGAAACCACCGGAGAGGCATTCCAACTGGAAAAAGTACCGATTTCCAATCCGGCCTTTTTTCATGATCATTTTCAATTCGAGTTTGTGAACAGTGGCCGGCTTTCCGGTAGCTTTGATAACTGGTTGTTGGATTATATTTTGTTTTCCAATGAAAGCATAGACGACCCCAATAAACGGTTGGATGTAGCCGTGGGAGAGCAGCCTACTTCTTTGCTTAAGAATTACCGTTCCATGCCGTTGGCGCAGTTCCGTGATTTTGAAGTAGCCGATAGTATTTTTACCGCAGTGCAAAACCTTTCGGATACCTTTAATGTCATCTCTCACGACTGTCAGGTTGTTGATGAATACTCAGGGGATGTCGTGGCTGACTTGGTCACCGGTACCATCGGCGAAAACTCCAACTTCTCGGGAACGAGCCTCATTGAAAAAAGGGAGCGAATGAAACTGGTCAGCTTAAATGATCTTTCCGGTTTGAACGTGGGGAAAGATTCCTTGAAGTTGAGGTATACCTTTACCATTATCACTAACGAAAGCAATGAGTTGATCCCTACGATCCGGAACGATACGGTACGTGGGGTGACGAATTTGCATAATTTTTATGCCTTTGATGACGGTACTGCCGAATTAGGAATGGGAGTCAACCAACGTTTTGGGAAAATTGTGGCGCGTTTTGTTCTTAACGAACCGGCTGAGTTGACAGATATCGATATATATTTTGCGAAACTGGGGGAGAATTTGGCCGGACAAACAGTGAATTTATTGGTGTATGACCATATTGATTTTGAGAATAATACAAATAGCAAACTGGTATTGCGACAGGCTGTTCCCTTTACCTACTCGGATAGCTTGAACCAGTACCGGAGAATTCCTTTGAGTACTCCGGTATTGCTGAGCGATACGATTTATATAGGAGTAGAGCAATTGGAAGAAAATGCCTTGACCATCGGTTATGATAAAAATTCCCTTTTCGGAAAGAATATCTTTTACAATGTCAGTTCGCAATGGGTGCAGAATGATGCCGAAGAACTGCCGGGTAGCATGATGATCCGTCCGGTATTTGACAGCGATCGAATTACGGGAATTGATGACGAGCCTTTACAGCAGCAAGTAAATGTGTATCCTAATCCGGCCCGGGATGTCATTTACATTCACAGTGAAATAGGCATCAATGAAATGGCATTGGTAGACCTTTCCGGGCGGATAATACAAAGGCAAAGTTATTCTCGGCAAAAGCGTTTGGAGTTGTCCCTTAGCACCCTGCCCAAAGGAATGTATTTGCTCCATCTCAATACGCAACAGGGGCAATTGGTGAAGAAAATAGTATTGGCAAAATAAACAGAAGATGGGCAAGAGGGACGTATTACGCTGTCAACCAGCTTGCTTTTTTTAATAAAGCTACCTCCCCCTGTTTTTAATCTTTATCGGGAAGGTTCGGTATGGTACACCCGCGCATGCAAGGAGAAAGCCATTTCAGCATTAATCAAATCCGGAAAACTCATGACTTTCAGTGGTAAGTCAGGACCTCCGGATTGGTAAGAAGGTTGGAAATAATCAAATGTATTGAGCCGGAAGCCCAGTCTTTCGTAAAAGACAATCCGTTTTTCGGCTAATGGGGTATCCGGTAGCTCCACTTCCAAAATCACCGTGACAGGACATTTTTCCAAAAAAGCCTTTAGGTATTGCGAACCGGTACCTCTGCCCCTTTCGGAGGTGCTCAAGGCAAAATGCTCAATGAACCAAAAATCTTCAAATTTCCAATAACCGATCAATCCGCAAGTATTTCCTTGGTGTTTGACAGGTTCAAAATGGTAGGCCGTTTCTCCTAATAGTTTTTTTTGATGTTGAAGACTGCGTCTCTCATTGGAGGGAAAAGCCTCTTTGTAAATTGCCCACAGCTGTTGAAATTCTTGGTTGGTCGTATCCATTTTATTCCTGTATTTGTTTGTTCCAAATGTATTGAAGAAAAAGGAATTGTAAATGCTTTGTAAGCGACATTTGCAACTGAAATGGATTTGTAAATCCTCTTTTTCTATCCGTGCCGGAAAAACAAAAAAATAGTTATTTTAGCTGGAACAACAAATTGCAAAGAGCATAACTCTACTAGCCGATGGATCAGGAAGAATTACAAGCCATTGTATTAAAAACTTTAAGTGAGAGCTATCCGCAGGAAGTGGATTTGCGTATCGTGTTGAAAACGTATGGGGTATATTTGACGCCCGATGAATTAGAGGGCTTTATGAATCACCGCCTGGTGACTCCGGGCTATGTCAATATCGGAAGCAAGGCGTATTGCTTTTCCGCTACGCAAATGGGATTGGAGTTTGGCGAATCTGTCTCTTTAGATCTCCCGGATCCTGAAAAACATAGAAAAGACGGACCTGTTTTACCTTTTTTGGTGCCACACCACTGGCCTAAAAGACAGAAATTTATTTGTGAACCCTTGATTCTCCGCCCCGGGCATCCCGACATTCCTGTCATTGTGTATGGTTATCAAAAAGAAGATGGTTTTGAACTGGATGGCATTGAAGTGGAAGAGGACATTACCTTGGAGGAACTTCGGAACCAAAGCCTGCAAAACCTTCCTTCAGAGGATGTATCGGTGGAAGAGTTAGTGGTGGAAGAGTATAAAATGCTGGAAGGGTCGGGGCCATTTGCCGCAGAAAAAATCTTGGAAAAAGGATGTATGAAAGAACTGCAAAACCGCTTACAAGCCAAGCAAATTGCGGTAGCGATACCGGCAAAAGAAAGTTTATTCTTGATAAATGCCCAAGCTCCGGAAAGGGTGATCCGGAAATTTAAAAGAAAAGTCACGGCTATATTTGAAGCACAAGAACGCAACAATACTATCTCGCAAACAATCTTTACGGTACAAGAAGGGGAAATTACCGGAATTTTGAATTTACCTGAGATGGCAGAGAAGAAAACCCATTCACGGGGGACTTTTTTACGAAAACTTCTGGGGCGGGGAGAGTAGGCATTTGCATTGAGCCTGAAGGAAGCTGAGCGTTTTTATCAAATAAAATTCGCCTTGATAAAAACCTGCCCATCCGTTGATAGAAGATCAGATGTAGACAAGTCTGTAATATTCTGGGAATGATCGGCATATGAGAATTGTATTCATACTATAAGCCTTGTTGATCATTATGAAAATTCTTCCATTGTATCTGTGGTGTTTGGCTTTGGGAGTAATGCCCCTGACACTACAAGGCCAGAAGTCCTGGTCAGTCCAATTGCCCGGAATCGGAACTTTTTCTTCTCCACGAGTGGCGGATTTGAATCAAGATGGGGTAGGGGATATTATCTTGGGAGCAGGTAGAAAAGAGTTTCAAGCCTGTGATTCTGCAATGATTGCTTTGGACGGACGGCACGGAAAGTTACTTTGGCAGGTAAGCGCCAAAGACCAGATATTTGGTTCGGCGGCATTAAAAGACTTAAACGGAGATGGCATTCCTGATATATTGATTGGGGGACGTTCTGCAGAGTTGAAAGCCATTCATGGGAAAACAGGGGAGTTGCTTTGGCAGTTTTCTCCTGAAAATACTTCAAAAACATCATCACACAAATGGTATAATTTTTACAATCCTCAATGGATACCCGATCAAAATCAGGACGGCTTGGAAGAGGTGTTGATCTCCAATGGCGGAGATGTGATGGCAGCAGCTTACGATCCGGATCGTCCGCCGGGGTATTTGCTGGTATTGAGTGGGAAGGATGGGCGTTTGTTGGCTCAGGCGGAAATGCCGGATGGAAAAGAGACCTATATGTCAGTGGCCATTACTCCTGCAAACCGGGAAGGCGATTATAAAGTGATATTTGGCACAGGAGGCGAAACCGTTGGCGGTAATCTATATGTAGGCTTGCTTTCGCAAATACTGAAAGGGGATCTGTCCGAAGCGAAGTTGTTAGACAGCAGCCCGGCCAAAGGGTATATTGCACCTCCGGTTTGGGTGGATATTAACCAAGACCAAGTGCCGGATATTCTGGCCAATTCGGTAGACGGTCGTTTGTTGGCATTTGACGGCAAAACCTACCAGGCTTTATGGTCGGTACATATGCCTAATACGGAGGCGTATAGCTCTATTGCAACCGGGTATTTTACCAAAGATTCAATTCCTGATTTTTTTGTCTCTTACGCACAAGGGGCCTGGCCGAAGTTGGAGTGGTGCAAACAGTTTATGGTAAATGGCCAAACTGGAAAGCTTGAATTTGTCGATTCATTGGGTTTTTACCAAACCAGCACTCCCGTAGCAGCTGATATTACTAAAGACGGAAGGGATGAGGCTTTTTTAAGTGTCAATATCAAATCGGTGGATGAACAAAACCTCCGGACATACTTTTACAACGTATTGGTCTTTATCAATTTTTCAAACCGGGAATTAGTACAAGTAGGCCCTGTTTTTGACGGAAGCAATATTTCTTCCACCCCTTGGCTGGGGGATTTGGATCAGGATGGTTTTATGGATATAATTTATTGCCATGCTACCAATACGGAAAGTACCTACACTTTTGACGGCTTGCAAATTAACCGTATTGCCACCGAATACCCCATGCCCGCCAAACTGCCTTGGGGGGCCTATATGGGAAGTGCGTATGATGGAGTATTTTACCGGGATCAATAAAAAGAGGCGAGTAATCACTGGTTACTTGCCTCTTTTTATTGAATTAATCTATTGCTTAATGCCTGCCAAATCCAACATGAAAGCATATTCTAAAGCCATCTCTTTGTAACGCTTGAACCGGCCGGAAGCTCCGCTATGCCCGGCTTCCATATTGGTATGCATCAACAATAGGTTGTGATCGGTTTTATATTCCCGGAGTTTCGCTACCCATTTGGCAGGTTCCCAATATTGCACCTGCGAATCGAACAAACCGGTAGTGACAAGCATATTAGGATAAGCTTGTTTGCTTACGTTGTCATACGGAGAGTAGGTTTTCATGTACTCATAGTACTCCTTGTCTTCCGGGTTGCCCCATTCGTCATACTCATTAGTGGTCAAGGGAATGGAAGGGTCTGACATAGTCGTGATGACATCCACAAACGGAACAGCTGCCACTACTCCCCGGTACAATTCAGGAGCCATATTGACCACCGCACCCATTAGTAATCCTCCGGCACTGCCGCCCATAGCAAAGAGCTTTTCAGGGTTGGAGTACTGTTGTTCAATCAGGAATTTGCTACAGTCGATATAATCGTAAAATGTATTTTTCTTTTTCAGCATTTTACCCTCTTCGTACCATTCTCTTCCCAGCGCTTGTCCTCCCCGGATATGTGCAATGGCAAAGGCAAAGCCCCTGTCCAGCAAGCTCAGGCGCGCTGAACTGAAATAAGCATCCATGGTGCTTCCGTAAGAACCATAGGCATACAAAAGCAAGGGTGCTTGTCCGTTTTTTTCAAAGCCTTTCTTATACACAAGGGAGATCGGTACTTTTTTGCCGTCACGAGCTGTTGCGTAAAGTCTTTCGGTGGTATACTCTTCCGGGTTATGTCCGCCTATTACCTCACTACGCTTTTTCAATACTTTCTCTTTCGAGTTCATATTGTAATCATAGATAGAGTTAGGAGTAGTGAGTGAAGAATAGCCAAAGCGCAGTTGCTCGGTAGCAAATTCCGGGTTGGTAGAAACATAGGCAGTGTAAGCAGGTTCTCCAAAGTCCAGGTAGTGTTCTTCTCCTGTCTTTTGATGGATAATCCGCAATTGGGTCAAGCCGTTTTTGCGCTCGTCCACCACCATATGGTTTTTAAAGATTTCAATGCCTTCTAACAGTACATCCTCCCGGTGAGCAATGACTTCTTTCCATTGGGACTTCTCCGTAGCCTTTTCAGCAGTTTCCATCAAACGGAAGTTTTTTGCTTCCCAGTTAGATACGATGTAAAATTTATCTTCAAAATGCTCGATTTGATATTCATGAACCTCTTCCCGGGGAGTGAATTGTTGAAAATCATCCTCCGGATGATCCGCATTCAGAATATGAAAATCGCTGGATAAGGTGCTACTATTCCAAATGATGACGTATTTGTCGGATTTGGATTTATATACTCCGATGTAATAGGAAGGATCTTCTTCTTTGTATACAATTGCATCATCTGAGGCGGCTTCGCCTAAGCGGTGCCGGAGAATTTTTTCCGGTAAGAGGGTTGTTTCGTTTTTGGCCGTGTAAAAATAATGGGCGTTGTCGTTGGCCCAAGCCCCGCCTGCAGTCGTTCCGGGAATTTCATCACTCAGCACCTCACCGGTTTCCAGGTTTTTAAATCTGATGGTATAAATCCTCCGGCTCAGGGTGTCTACGCCAAATGCCAGTAATTTATTATCCGGGCTCACTTCCAGGCCGCTAACACTGTAGTAGTTTTTGCCCACTGCCATTTCATTGACATTGAGCAGTACTTCCTCTTCGGCTTCCAAGGTTTTGAGTTTACGGCAATAGATAGGGTACTCCTTTCCCTCTTCGTACCGGGTATAGTACCAATAGCCGTTTTCAAAGTAGGGTACGGATTCATCGGTTTGCTTGATTCTTCCTACGATTTCCTGATAGAGGGTGTCCTGAAGGGCCTCGGTATGGCTTAGTTGTTTTTGAGTGTACTCATTTTCGGCATCCAGGTAGTCAATCACCTTCTGGGTATGTGCATCCGGTGTTTCGGCATTTTTTTGCTCGTCCGTTAAACGCATCCAGTAGTAATCATCTGTCCGGGTGTCGCCATGTAAAGTGAGTTGTTTGGCTTCTTTCTCCGCTTTTGGTGCTTGCATTGTCTGTTCTTTGTGTATACTGTTACAGCTGATAATTCCGCCACTTAATCCTAAAGTGGTGAGCGAAATTAAAAAATGGTTTGGGATCTTCATGAAGTTTATTGATTTGAAATGTGAATTTAGAGAATATTTTCGTGATGAATAGTAAATAATTACAATGCTATTAAGGTATTGTGATAATAATAAATTGACTGTAAAATACCTATGTATTGGCAATAAAAAAGCTATTGTTTTGAGTGCGAGTGAGTGTTTGTGTTGATTGTTGGAAAGAATGCCCCTCCCCGGAATTTCCGGAAAAGGGGCATTTGGACTTTTGCTTATAGGAGAGGTATTGGAAAATTTTCAGATAGTACAAGATCATTCATCCAATTTATAGGCAATCGCTGCGGAGGAGGGACCTCCCAAAGGTAATAAATCCGTATACCGGAAACCCGCTTCCCTCGTCCATTCTTTAAATTCCGCTTCGGTAAAATCAAAACCGCCCTCGCACTCGATCAGCATATTCAAGGACATCAGCAGGCCAAAGGTGTTTTCTTTGCGTTCGTTGTCTAGGATGTTCTCAATGACGACAAAAGCCCCTCCTTTGGGCAGGGCATTGAATGCTTTGCGAATCAACGCTTTTTTCTGATCCAGATCCCAATCATGAAGAATATTTCCCATGACGATGATATCGGCATTGGGGAAGGAATCGGTAAAAAAGTCTCCTTCTTTTACCGCTACTTTGTTTTTCATTTTCATTTCCCGGAGGTACTCCCGGGCAAGTTGACTGACTTCCGGAATGTCCCAGGTGGTACATTTCATATGCGGGTGTTTAGTAGCCACAAGCATAGCCAAGACTCCACTGGCGCCTCCTACATCGCAAAGGGTTTTATAACGTGAAAAGTCAAATTTTTCTACAAAGGAATGAAAGTTTCCCAATTGAGCTCCTCGCATGGCCGAAATGAACTTTCGAAGTTTTTCAGGAGATGATACGAGCGCTTCGAAGATCGGCTTGCCTGTTTCTCTATATTCATTTTGAGGCTTTCCGCTTTTTAATGCATCTTCCAGGTAATTCCAAAAAGGATAGAGGCGATTGTTGACCATCTCTAAAACATTTCCCATGTATTGATGGGGGTTGTTGGGGTTCAGAAAGGTATCCACATCGGGGGCATTTTGATAAATAGCCGTTTCTTTCAAACCGCTACGTTCCAAAAAGCCTAAGGAGGTTAACGCATCCAAAAAATCGAAAAGCCCCCTTGAATGAAGTCCCAGTTTTTCCTGGATTTCCCGGGCAGGTAAAGGACCTTTGGCCAAGAGTGCAAATAGTCCTAAGTTGGTGGCTGTTAAGAGGGTTTTGGAAGCGAAAAATCCGGTGGCGACTTGAAAGATTTTGTCCGCATTGACTACCGTAGAAGGAGCCTGGGGAGACTTAAACACTTTGTCCATTTTCATAGGAGATTTTGATGATGTGAAAAAGCTAGTCAGTGTAAGATGATTAGGTCCGGTGTTAAGTGTAAACAGGATAAAGAAGGTAGGGGGATGGTTCAGTCTGCGGCTTGGGTAGCCGTATAAGTTGCTGTTTTCAAGGGTTCTATTAAGGTATTCGAACAATTTCTCTAAGTTAAGAAATTTTCTGATCAAGTCTGGAAATTGTTAAGCCGGTATTTGTTTTTAGTAAGTCCTTTGGAGGGAGTGTCATAACTTGCTGGGTTATAACAAAGTGATTTGGAAAACTTACAAAGGCCTTAAGAGGCGAGCCGGTGAATGGAGAAATTTTTTGCTAACCTTGTGTTCAGGTGTTTGTACAAGTCATCAATCTCTTTTCGAATGGCTGGAACGCTTGGCAAATATGCGATGAATAACCAAACTGACAGATCTTTTTAGCTTACAAAAACTTCTTTTTTTAAGTAAATCTTACTCATCGAAAGCAGAGTTCTTTATTTGATTAAAATTAGTGACTGGCTGAAGAGTAAAAGTACTCAGTTGTGTGAGGTGAATTAACATAATGAAAAGGAGGTAAGCTATTATGAGGAGATGAAAGGTCTTGAAGGCCTACTTCAGTTTTTTAATTGTAATTGTTAATTATGGATTGCTTGGAGAGTATCAGGCGAATATTCTTGATGCTTGTTTGTTTTTTGTTGTTTAGCCCCTTGGTGAGTGCTCAACATACAATGCGATTTAAAAAAATCGGTACACACGAAGGGCTGTTGACAAAGACAGTACGGGCCTTTCTAAGGGACCAACAAGGGTTTCTTTGGGTAGGGACCGCAGGGGGAGGACTCTACCGCTACGATGGCTACTCTTTTACCAGCTTTACACATGACCCACAGGATTCTACCAGCCTCTTTACGGATCATGTATGGGATATTAAACAAGATACTTTGCAGCAGATATGGATAGCTAATGGTGGTGGACTTAGCAAATATTTACCGCAAACAGAGTCTTTTCAAACCTTCTCTTTTCAAGGAATAGACGAGGGGTGTACGGAATTGCTGATTAGCAAGGACAATCGCATTTGGATGGGCATAAACAACTCGGAAGGGGGGCTTGTCGAATTTGACCCCCAAACGGAGCTGTACCAGAGACATTTGAGCGTAGATGGTAAGGCCTTCGGGCAGGTCTTTGCTTTGTTGGAAAATACAGATGGAACACTCTGGGTAGCAGCGAAACGGGGGCTCTGTCTTTATCATCCGGATCGCAAACAATTACTGGACTATTTTCCGTATCGTGATCCCGAGCAACCTTTTGCCAGTGATTATATCACCTCTTTGATCAAAGACCGGCAAGGGCAACTTTGGCTAGGCTCACAGGAAGGCTATACCAATGTACACCCGGATACTCGAAAGGTGGAAAGAAAGCGGATTCCTTTGGGGGTACTGAGTGAACCGAATGGAAATGCAATTGAGGATATTTTTCAAGACAGTAAAGGGGATTTTTGGTTTTGTACTTCCGGTGGCTTGTACCTGTATCAACCGGGAGCGGATAGATGGATGGGTTATGCATATAAGGAGGAAGACCCTACCAGTATATCTTCCACGGCTCAACGGGTAGTATATGAAGACCGGCAGGGCATTCTTTGGATCGGAACCCATAAGGGGGGAGTCAGTTATATTGACCCGCAATTGAACCGGTTTTGTTATTATGAAAATTACCCTTTCCATCCAACTAGCTTGAGTAATGATCAGGTCACTTGTTTTTATGAAGACCGACAAAAGCGCCTTTGGGTTGGTACTGATGGAGGAGGCTTAAATTTGTTTGATCCCTCTACAGGAAGTTTCAAAAACTATATGAATCACCCGGACGAACAGGGTGATTTTTGTACCAATGTGATTTTGTCCATTATGGAAGATAAAAAGGGCAAACTTTGGTTGGCTAGTTATGGGGGAGGGTTGATTTATTTCGACCCGGATACGGAGAAATTTCAATGTTTTAAAAATGACCCGCAGGACAGTACCAGCTTGTTTGACAATTTTCTAAGTGTGGGCTTGATGGACCATCGGGGTAGAATCTGGACCGGCACCTTTAAAAAAGGTTTGGGGGTATTTGATCCCGATACTCATCAATTTCAAGCGTTTCCTATATCCAAAGATAGCCTGGGTATTGCATCTCCTACAATATATGACATGGTTTCGGATAGTTATAACCGGATTTGGATTGCCGACTTTTGCTTGTCTATGTACGATGTGCATACTCAGTCGTTTACACATTATTTTTACGAAGAATTTCAGAAAAACGGTTTGCGAAGTTATACGCTCAATTGTGTTTTTGAAGATAAAGACCTTCAACTATGGGTCGGGACTGACAAAGGCCTGCAATTGTTGAATGAAGAGCAGGGAAGCTTTGAATTTTACGGAGAAGAGCAAGGTTTGCTGTCTGTAGAAGTGCAAAGTATCCAACAAGATCATAACGGCCTGCTTTGGCTGGGTACAAAACAAGGTCTCTCGGCTTTTGATCCCGTAAAAAAAGAGTTGGTGGAAAATTATGTAATGGATGTCGGGCATAAGGGCAATGATTTTAACAGGCATGCTTCCTTCCGGACTTCCGATCATCATTTGCTATTCGGAAGCGACCGGGGCTTTGTCTATTTCCATCCGGACAGTTTGTTGAAAAATCAAGCGCCTCCGCAATTAAGCTTTACCGGGTTAAAAATTTTCAACGAGTCTGTTTCCTTTATCGAGCGAAAAAAGGTGCTGACTGAGCATATCTCAACAGCCGAGGAAATTTATTTGTGTCATGAACAATCTACGATCTCCATAGAATATGTAGCGCTGAACCTGCTTTCACCTGCAGAAAATCAGTATGCCTATATGCTGGAGGGTTTGGATACGGATTGGACTTATGTGAAAAATGAAAGGAAGGCTACCTATACCAATTTGCCGCCTGGCGAGTATGTATTTAGACTAAAAGCAGCCAACAACGATGGCGTCTGGAATATGGAGGGGATCTCTATTAAAATTCATGTCTCTGCTCCGTTTTGGAAAGCTTGGTGGTTTATTGCACTGTTGACGGTTAGTGTGGCAGTAGTGCTCTACGGTATTTACCGGGCAAGGGTAAGGATTTTGATGAAACACAAACTTAAACTGGAAAGAGAAGTGGCTCTTCGAATCCGCGAAATCGCAACACAGAAAAAGAAAATTGAAGAATACAATACACACCTGTTGGAAAAAAACGAACAAATCAGCCTGAAAAATGCGCAATTGGGAGACCTCAACCAATTGAAAAATAAAATTTTCTCGATTATTTCTCACGATTTCAGAAGCCCTTTGAATGCCTTGTTGGTGACATTCCATTTGCTTGAATCAAACAAACTCAACAAAAATGAGTTGCAATTGCTGTCTAAAGAGTTAAAAGAACGGGTACGGCTCACTTCCGAACTGTTAGATAACTTGTTGTACTGGGCGAAAAGCCAAATGGAGGGCGTGGTACTCTCGCCCAAGTCAATTGATTTGGGCAATTTCGTCAATCATAACTTTGTGTTGTTATTACAAAAAGCAGAAGCCAAGGAAATCACAGTGAATATTCATATTCCGGACCCCATTCAAGTGATGGCCGATGAGGATATTCTAAAAATTGTGTTTCGCAACTTGTTGAGCAATGCGATTAAGTTTTCAGAGTGGAAAGGAGAAGTGACTGTGGGAGCCCGGGAGCAAGGGGGAAAAGTCACTGTCTGGGTAGAAGACCAAGGGCCAGGTGTGCCCGAAGAAGTGAAAGCCAGTTTGTTTAGCTTGTCTGTAAAGCCTAAAAGCAATCCGCAGAAAGAGAAAGGAATAGGCTTGGGGTTAATGCTCTGCAGGGAGTTTATAGAACTACACGGAGAGCGCATTTGGCTGGATGAAAAAAGAGAAAAAGGAAGCTTGTTTGCTTTTACTCTGTCGCCTGCCAACAAAGCTTTGATACCGGACAAAATGTATTCTTTGCAAAATAGTTGAAGAAGAAGTTAGCTATTATTTGCTTGGCGAAGTTTGTATATTTCTTAAGGCGATGTGCATCGACCACCAGTATTTTTCACTGTCCAAGCGGTCTTTCCAATTCAAAAAATCAAATAATCCCAAATAGGTCCATTCCCAGGCATACATATTTTTGGACATGGTCTTGTTGATTTTCGACCGGATCTGCCGGATTTCTTGTTCCGGAATACCAGCTTCTTCAAGGTTTTTTAGAAGCTGTTCCTCCTCCCCCGGAAACATTTCACAGTCAAGATAGGGCCTGCACAAAGCTTCCCATATATCAAAGCGGTGGCTGATAGGGATTTGATGGCTTTCCCCGAACTCCTGTAATTGATTTTTATATTTTGAGGGTATGAAAATAACTTCTCTTTCTTCTCTGACCAACGAAGGGGGAAAGGTATGCAGATTGATCTCGGAAATGCTGCTGGAAGGTATTTTACCCTGTTGATTTACAGGGCTTTGCTTGAAATAATATCCTTCCGGAAAAGTTATTCCGCTCTTCTCAATGATGACTTTTTCCATTTTGAAATAAATAAAACGGGTTTATTTGTATTCTGCCTGAGCATGGAAAATGCTGCTTTTTAATCCTTCCCATTCATTCGAAAGTATACTATAATACACCGTGTTTCTCCGGTAGCCGTCACTCATCAGTGTATGGCTTCTTAATTCGCCTTCGTATTTGCCGCCAATTTTTTCTATGGCTTTTCGGGATTGCAGGTTTCTGCTATCGGTTTTAAACTCTACCCGTTGGAATTCCAGTTGTTCAAAAGCATAACGTAATAGTAAAAACTTGCATTCTTTGTTCAACCCACTGCCCTGAAAGCCTTTGCCTATCCAAGTCCAACCAATTTCCAAACGTTGATCGTAATTGGAAATATGACCAAAGCTGGTACTGCCTGCATACTGTTGTTGTTGCTTATCAAAAATAATGAAGGGGTAGCGCACACCTGCTTTTTTAGCATTTAATGCTTGTTCCAGGTAATAGGTTAATTTTTTCGGTGAATTGATTTGAGAAGGTGAAAATTGAAGCAGGTCCCGGTGTTCTATAGCTATCGGCAATAATACCTCATGGTCGCTCATACGTAAAGGCCGGAGTTGTACCCTTGCATTTTCCAAGACCACGTCATTTTTGAAATCAAAGGTTTTCATATCTATTGGAAATGAGTCTTTTGGATTAGACGCCTCTAAATTAATACATCAGGTCAAATTCCGAATATAGAATAAGAATATTTCCCAAAAGGCGGGGGGAGTTTTCTTAAAATAAAAAAGCCGGTCAGATTTCTCTGACCGGCTTACTTTGTAGCGGAGGCAGGACTCGAACCTGCGACCTTCGGGTTATGAGCCCGACGAGCTACCAACTGCTCCACCCCGCACTGTCATTAGCGTTTTGCTGGTACAAAAGTAGAAATTTTTAACTAAAATGCAATACTCAATTTCCTTTGTAAGCTTTTTGAACGGGGAAATAGAGGTCAGGCTATTTGATAGCCAGTGAGTTAACAGGGGTGATTTTTTTTTAAAAAAAACTGATATGCTATTTCCAGCTATTCTTTTTTGTGATTTCTCGAAAGGTTTAAGAATGTTCCTTGCCTTGGTAAATCCACATTGGCTCTGTGTTTCCTGCTCTTGTGAAGCCACATTTTTCATAAAATCGAATGGCTTTGCCATCAGCGGTAAGCATTTGTTGATGAAAGCCTGTATAGGTGTCTTGGAGTTTGGCTACGATCATTCTGCCGATACCCTTGCCTTGATAATCCGGGTGTACCAGTAAGTGAGGGTAATAGACTACCAGGTATCCATCGGAAATCGCATTGCCCAAGCCAACCAACTTGGTATCGTCATAGGCTAAAACCAAACTGTGGGAATTGTGCAATGCATTCAAAAGAAGGTCGGGTTTTTCCGCCGAGGACCATTTGTTGGATTTATACAATTCTATCACTTGAGCGGCTTCAAATTCCTTGGTATCTGTAAGTCTGATCTTGCTGTGATTCATGTTTCTTCTTGTGCTAAATGTCAAATAAAAAAGCCGGTCAGATTTCTCTGACCGGCTTACTTTGTAGCGGAGGCAGGACTCGAACCTGCGACCTTCGGGTTATGAGCCCGACGAGCTACCAACTGCTCCACCCCGCACTGTTATTAGCGTTTTGCTGGCACAAAAGTAGAACTTTTAATTAAGAAAACAATACCTTTGACAAGAAATTTAATGCGAATGCTTGAATAAAATGACTGTTTCCTGAATAAGTATCTGAAAAAGAGCATCTTGTTTTTGAAGGAAAAAAATAAAAGTATTGAAAATCTAAAATGGAAGAGGAGGTAGTTTGAAAAAAAGTGCCTGATTCCCTTTTCATAAAGGTTAGATTCGGAATTTTTAAGTACTTTAAACCCTAATATAGGTAAGCCTTAATGGGATTTATTTAAGAAGTGAATTAAACTTTTTCTTTTTCCTGAAAAATGTTTCAAAAACGCCTCTTCTATGTTACTTTTTTCAACAATAGCTTTGGCTATTCTCTTCAAAAAGTGCCTTGATGAGTCGATTTTGATTCTATGTTCGGTCAAAAACCATAAGTTTAAACCACTTCTAAGGCATACGTTGTACTTTCGCATTTTTCAGAAGAGGAAAATATTAATTCAAACTAATAATATGAGCACACACAAGGCAGGCTTTATCAGTATTGTTGGAAAGCCTAATGTAGGCAAGTCCACTTTAATGAATCAGTTAGTAGGGGAGAAGTTATCCATTATTACTTCCAAAGCTCAAACGACCCGGCACCGGATCATGGGAATTGTCAACGATGAAGCGTATCAGATTGTCTATTCGGATACGCCGGGGGTCATCAAGCCCAAGTACGAATTGCATAACTCCATGATGGACTTTGTAAAGTTGTCCATGGAGGATGCGGATATGATTTTGTTTATTGTAGATATACACGAGGCCTTCGATGAGGAGGACGTATTGGAAATGTTGCAAAAGGTCAATATTCCGATTATTCTGGTCTTGAATAAAGTCGATTTGGGTGATCAGGAAGAAGTAATGCGGAAAATCGAAGAGTGGTCACAGCGAATGACTTTGAAAGAAGTAATTCCGGTATCCGCATTGCATGGATTTAACCTGGAAAAAGTATTCGATACCATTTTGGATAATTTGCCGGAGCATCCCCCTTTCTTCCCCAAAGATGAACTGACCGATAAGCCTCAGCGCTTTTTTGCTTCGGAAATCCTCCGGGAAAAAATCTTTACCAATTATGAAAAAGAAGTGCCATATGCCTGTGAAGTGGCCATTGTAAGTTTTAAAGACGAAGGAAACCTGATCCGGATTTCTGCGGAGATTTACGTGGAGCGCAAAAGCCAAAAGGCAATTATCATTGGGAAAGGCGGGCAGATGTTAAAGAAAATCGGTTCGGAAGCCCGTATAGATATGGAAGCCTTTTTCGGAAAAAAAGTCTTTTTAGAGCAGTATGTGAAAGTAGAGGAAAACTGGCGGAAAAATCAACGGAAACTACAGCACTTCGGCTATAAAATGTAGTTGTCGGAGGGAACGTATTTTGCGGGATGAGGTATTGATTCATTCCCAAAGACAGTAGCGTTGTAGAGGGTTCCACCGCAAAAAACAGAACTCGCCCGGCAAATCATTACCAGGCGGGTTCTGTTTTTTTGTTAAAATTCTGTTAAGTAAAACTGGGTTTTGAAAAAATACTTAACTTGAATAGCCTTTAGTAATACTCCAAAGTGCTTTCCGGGTTTTTTCTTGGTAAGAAATCATGACAAGATTTTAGTATCAGCCAGCTTTTTCCGGAAAGTTAGAAGGGTTAATATGCTTCCGTATTAATCAGAGAAAAACGAATTAGAATTTTATAAAATCAACATACGAAATGGCTTCATTCTCATTAAAAGTTAATGGAAAAAAAATGGAAGTGGACGTAAGTCCTGACACACCTTTGTTATGGGTGTTGCGGGATACCTTGGGACTTACCGGTACCAAATACGGATGTGGTATTGCCCAGTGCGGAGCTTGTACCGTGCATCTGGATGGCCACGCAGTCCGTTCTTGCTCACTACCGGTATCTGCCGTAAAGGAAGGGACAGTTGTAACCATTGAAGGACTTTCCGACAAGGGGGATCATCCCGTGCAATTGGCTTGGCAAAGTGTAGATGTACCCCAGTGTGGCTATTGTCAGTCTGGGCAGATTATGTCAGCCGCTGCTTTGTTAAAAACGCATCCATCGCCTACGGATGCGGAGATTGATGCGGCCATGGCGGGGAATATTTGCCGTTGTGGCACTTACAAGCGAATCCGAAAAGCAATTCATGAGGCAGCAAACCAAGGAAGTGAACAATGAAAACAAACCGAAGAAATTTTTTAAAAGTCTCCACGGCAGCAGGCGGAGGCTTGGTGTTGGGTTTTAACTGGCTACAGGCTTGTAATCCGGCTTCCCGGCAAGTATCCGATGCCGTATTTCATCCGAATGCGTTTTTGAAAATCGCAGCCGATGGCTGGGTGACCTTACAGGCGCCCAACCCTGAAATCGGACAAGGGGTAAAAACCGCATTGCCGCTGATAGTAGCGGAAGAACTGGATGTGGATTGGGCGATGGTAAAAGTAGAACAAGCCAAACTGGATACGGAGAACTATCAAAGGCAAGTAGCAGGAGGAAGCGGTTCGGTAAGGCATGGTTGGGAAGCATTGCGCCAGGCAGGAGCCACCGCCAGAGAAATGTTGAAACAGGCGGCTGCCAAAGAGTGGAAGGTGAGCCCGGATGAATGTACCACGGAAAAGGGAGAGGTTGTGCATACTGCTTCCGGAAAACGTATGCCGTATGGCGAGTTGGTGGAAAAAGCCGTGGCATTGCCCGTGCCGGAAAACCCTCCTTTGAAAGATGTCAAAGATTTTCACCTGTTGGGTACTCGTATTCCCAATGTGGACAATCCCAAGATTGTGACCGGAAAGATGGACTATGGGATGGATACCAAACGGGAAGGAATGCTGATTGCGGTGGTAGCCCGACCTCCGGCATTTGGGCAAAAATTGAAATCGTTTGACGATACGGAAACCAAGAAACTTCCCGGAGTCAAACAAGTGGTCTCCTTTGATGATAAAGTGGCTGTGTTGGGTACTTCTACCTGGGAGGTGATGAAAGGAAGAGATGCCTTGAAAATCGAATGGACAGAAGACGATCCCCGAGAAACGAGCTCCGAGCATCAAAAGGCCTTTGAAGCATTGCTCAAAAATAATTCGGAAAAGCCCAAACGGGACGATGGAAAGGTGGAGGAAGTATTCAAAAAAGGAAACCGCCTCATCGAAGGAACGTATGAAGCCCCTTTCCTTGCACACAATACTATGGAACCCATGAACTTCTTTGCCGATGTGAAAGAAAATCATGTGGAGCTTTATGGACCTACACAACTGCCTGCCCATTCCCGCAAGGTAGTGTCGGAAGCCTTGGAAATTCCCGAGGAAAAAATCGAGGTGGGCATGACGCGAATGGGAGGAGGTTTCGGAAGGCGTCTGGATATTGCCTTTGTAGTAGAAGCCGCTAAAGTTTCACAACTGGCCAAAGCACCTGTAAAAGTGGTGTGGACCCGGGAAGATGATATGACGGGAGGGTATTATCGACCCGCCGGGATGTATAAATACAGAGCTGCCCTAAAGGACGAGCGCTTGGTAGGATGGCATTTGCAAGCTTCTGCCATAAATTCCGGCAATGGTACGCGGGAAAATAATTTTCCGGCAGGTGCCGTACAAAACTTCCGGGTGGATTATCACAAGTTGGAATCGCCTATTACCACAGGACCTTGGCGGGCCCCCAATCATAATTTTATCGCGTTTTCCGAAGAGTCGTTTGTTGATGAGATAGCTCATTCCCTGAAAAAAGATCCGGTGGCCTTTCGCCTGGAGTTGTTGGAGGACGCAAAGCAACAACCCATAGGCGAGGTGCAATATGACCCGGATCGTTACAAAGCCGTAGTGCAAAAAGCCGCAGAGATGGCGGGTTGGGGAACGAAAGCCTTGCCTGAAGGGGTATATCAAGGATTTGCAGCACATTATTCCTTTAGTACCTATGTGGCACAAGTGGCCGAGGTCTCCGTGCAACAAGGTAAAATAAACGTACACAAAGTGTATTGTGCGGTAGATTGTGGCATCGTAGTGAACCTAAGCGGTGCGGAAACCCAAATAGAGGGAGGGATCATGGATGGCTTAGGGCATGCCTTGTACGGAGAATTGACGTTTAAAAATGGAAAAGCGCAGGCGAATAATTTCCATCAGTACCAATTGATGCGCATTCCCGATGCTCCGGAAATCGAAGTCGCTTTCTTGCAAAACAATGAAAACCCCACCGGCTTGGGTGAACCCGGTCTTCCGCCTATTCCGGCTGCGGTTGCCAACGCGGTTTTTGCGGCTACCGGTAAGCGTATCCGGAAATTGCCTTTTCGCAAATCCGGACTTGCCTAAAGCAATTTTCCGGTGTTTTTCTTTACAAACGGCTCCCGGTTTTTTCAAGCCGGGAGTTTTTTATGCCGGATTTTGAAAATGATCTGCCAATAAATCATAATTTCTACGATTGAAGTGAATTAACCTTTTTCTTTTTCCTAAATAGCTTTGACTATTCTTTTCAAAAGTGCTTTGATGAGCCGATTTTGATTCCATGTTCGGTCAAAAACTATACGTGTAAACCACTTCATTGTATAGATTCGTTCTTGTTGAAAATTAACCCTTGAATTTTTATGAAAAAATCCATTGCGATACCGTCAAATAAAGTTTACAATTTGTTCATCTTACTTTTTAGATTAATTATCGCTTTCTGTTGAATCTTGCGTAAAATTCAATACCACAAACGGTAATTCACGAAAATAAAACGGATAGTAATGGAATCGGTTTTTATGTTGGTGGGCTTTTTATTGGCGGGGTACTCAGTAGTTGCAAACGATGTGATTCAAACCTTGGGGACTTTTCTAAGTTCTAACCGCGAACGCCCCTGGTGGGTGCTATGGCTTTACTCCGGTGGGATTCTTACCATTGTCTTATTGGCAGGTTGGTTTATGTATGGTGGAGACGTTTCCTATGGCCGTTTAGAGAAAGTGGCGATTCCTTCTCCCTTTCATTGGTATTATATCCTTCCTCCTTTGGTCTTATTGGTCATTACCCGTTTTGGGATCCCTGTGAGCACCACCTTTCTGATATTGAGCATTTTTTCCAGCTCAACTTTGATCGAGAAGATGGTGATCAAATCCCTGTTAGGGTATATCATCGCTTTCGCTTCGGCCATTGTCATTTATCATATTATTGCCAAACCGGTGGAAAAGTATTTCATAGACACAAAAATTCGTATAAGCGATAAGAAATGGCTGATTTTACAGTGGGTTTCTACCGGCTTTTTATGGAGTCAGTGGTTGATTCAGGATTTGGCAAATATTTATGTGTTTCTGCCCAGGAATGAAGAGTTTCACCTGTCCTACCTTCTGATGTCCATGGCAGTGCTTTTGGCAATTCTTGGATTTATCTATTATTCCCGCGGGGGTGAAATTCAAAAAATTGTCACCTCCAAAACAAACACGACCGATATCCGCTCGGCCACGATCATTGATTTTATTTATGGGTTAGTCTTGTTGGCTTTTAAGAATATGAGTAATATTCCGATGAGTACCACATGGGTATTTATTGGTTTGCTGGCCGGCCGGGAGTTTGTCTTTTCTTACAGGTTGAAACTCCATGAGTTGGGCTTGGTATTTCGCTTGGTGCTGAAAGATTTGGGAAAGGTGACTTTGGGAATGTTGGTCAGTATCGGTTTGGTATATTTGATTTTGTATATTTCTTAAAGCGTCTGTCAGGCAATGTAAACCCCTACACTCACCTTCTTTCTCTATGATGAGAAGTGCTGTAGCGTAGGGGTTTGTAGTGCTTAATACTGTTTCTTAATTACACCTTCTAGTTCCGAATAAGGAATGAATACCTTTGTCGGGCCCAGTGCATACGGAGCGATTTCATAACTGTTATAGTACAAATAAATTCCCTCTTTGGTACAAGCGAAGTTCTTAGCCATTTTAAATTTGTTTTCATCCCAGAAAAAACCTGCAGTTTTCAAGTCTGCCTCGGGTTTCAAAAAACGGGCTTTCCTGAATTTCAATTCGGCAATTTCTGAAAAACGGGCCATGTCTGAAACGATATCTTCAATAGAGAGTGTTTTTAACTGAGTCAAATCAATATTGATATACTTGACAAAGCTGTTGGGATGAGCGCCTCCTGTAAAAGCATCGGAGAAAACATTGAGCGTGATCAATTGAGGCGATTCATAGATGACATCAATGTCGAGGTGTATATACCATTGTTGGGGAGAGTCAGGGAACTCATGGTGAAAGGCCGCATATTCTTTTAAAAAGGCCGCTGCTTGGGCTTTTAAATTGCCCGGAGTCTGTTGGTTTTCTGGTGAAGAGCTTTTCAAATTTTCTTCAAGGGCTGTGTTTACCACCTGGTTCAATACTTCACCGGCCTTGTTTGGCCCTCCTTTAAACTCGGGGTATTCTACCGTGACTTGGGCGCAAGGCTGATCGGGTTGTTGACAATCCCCTTCCTTTTCTTCCCATTGTTGAAGGGTGTATTTTACTGCTGAGTTTGCATGTTCGTTTTTTTGTGAATTACAGCTGAAAAGTAAAGTCAAAAATGCTGCAATCCAGTAGTGGGTTTGGTTTCTCATCTTATTAGGTTTTAGCAGGGTTTTATGTATATAAATATAAAAAAGTTTTTCCGGTGAAGGACCTGTAAGAAGGAAGAGTCGTACCTTTCTAAAAGGCTGGTCCTAAGTTGTAGTAACGGGAACCTCAGCGGCATAGGTTTTTCGCGAGTAAGCCAGGCAAAAATCAGCTTGGTGTTTTCCGTATACAAAATAAGATAATCTGCGGAAATTTGACGAATGTTTTTACATAAGTTTCTTTCAAAAACAAGAACGGAATAGCAACTTGAGCTTCTTGTTTGATAACAAAGATATAAGTCCGTAATCTTGTTGAATAATCAAAAAATCAATTTACATTTGATGATATTTTCGAATGTGAAATATGTTTGAAATTCGAGGGGGTTGCTTTACTGCAATCCATCTACGCCAAATGCCAAATTGCCATTTACAACACATAGTACAAGCCAAAAAATATGAATCTATTATTTGAAAATTTTCTAGGATGGAAAGCTTACTGTGAGGAGAACAGTGTGCCTTTGTATGAACCTGTATTGCAATATGAAATAGAACAAAAGGGACGAACGGAAGAAGAAATATGGGAGGGCTTAGCCAAGGCGTATCAAGTGATGAAGGAAGCCGTGCAAACGGGCTTGAAAGAAGATATGAAGTCGATTAGCGGGATGATTGATAATGGAGGTAAGAAAGTCTACCAATCGGAAATAACGGTATTGTCTCCGGAGTTTACCCGCTTGATCTCCAGGGCGCTGGCGGCCAAGGAAGTCAATGCCTGTATGGGACGGGTGGTGGCGGCTCCTACAGCGGGGGCATCCGGAATATTGCCCGGAGTACTTACCACATTGCAAGAAATTCATCGGTTGGATGATCAAAAACTACAAAAAGCGCTGTTGGTGTCTGCGGGGATCGCCTTGGTAATTGAACAAAATGCATCCTTGGCCGGAGCGGTAGGAGGTTGCCAAGCCGAAACGGGAAGTGCTGCAGCCATGGCTTCCGGGGCGATCGTCTTTGCCTTGGGAGGCTCTATTGATCAGGTATTTAATGCTGTGGCCATTACCATTCAGTGTATGTTGGGCTTGGTTTGTGACCCGGTTGCCGGATTGGTGGAAGTGCCTTGTGTCGTCCGCAATGCCAGTGCCGCGGCCATTGCCAATTCTTCCGCACAAATCGCCCTTTCTCATGTAAATGCCGTGATCCCGGTGGACGAATGTGTGCAAGCCATGGGAGAAGTAGGCCAAAGTATGGAAGACCGCTACAAGGAAACTGCCATGGGTGGCTTGGCCAATACCTTGACCGGTAAAAGAATTGCAAAACGCGTATTGATTTCTGATATCGATATTTTGGAAGAAGAAGACGGAGATGAAACGACCTAAATGCTTTGTAGGAGAATAGCTTGCTTGCCAGGCCTAGGTATATAGGATTGTTTATAGATGGTGATTAGCACTTGGATTTGTAGTGCCGGTTACCATTTTTTGTTGAGGCGAATAGCTTTATTTGTTTGAAAACCTGGCTTTTATAAGAGAAAAAACAGCGAATAAAGGAACTTTTTAAAAATAACGGAAAAGGAGTAATTATCTCCGGGTAATATTATTTAAAGTAGTTTGGTTTGTATTATTATTTTGTATATTTATAATAGGTACTTTAGGGTATTACATTCTTGAAATTCTAAAAAAGGGAAGAACTTATTATTATCTTAAATTAACTTATACACTAATTTTTCCCTATGAACTCCCCAAAATTGCTCATCTATGGCTATGGTGACCCTACTCTGAGCTATGGTAAAATTACTCATGAACTTTGTGCGCGTTTAGAACATTGGCTCCGGAATTCAACTTGGAACGATGGTAAAATCGAACAAAATCACCACTTTCATTTAGAAGATATCGAAACGATTTGCAGTTACGATATTGTTATTTTTGTTTGCGGAGCAAAAGGTGAATACTTTCACTATATCTGCTCTGAAGTAGTCCCTGCCCACACTTTACCGATCTCTATGGAAGAAATTCGCCCCGGTGAAGTACTGCATTTGTGCAGTAAGTTTTATTCTTGTTGTCCGAAAGCTTTTCAGGTCTTAATAAAAGACCCGGTTTTCCCTGTACCGGAGTTAGAGCCTCAGACGACCTCGTTGGAACAAATTTTTGATTTTTTTAAACATTTGCTTTGGGTGGTCCGGGACAATTGGAAACCAGGCAACCGGTCTGTGTTTGCGAACTTTTGATGAGTGTATGAGTCGAATACACTCCCAAATTTAATTCCGCTATTTTTTCTGATCCTTGGATGGTTTTATCAGGTGACTCTATACTTCTGATAAACTCTTTTATTCATGTAATGGAGAGTTTTTGGAGTGAAGAAACTTTTACTGGAGTGAAAGGTCTGAAAAAGCCTCCGAGGATTTGCTTTGCCGGGAATTTGTCTTGGAAGATGAATTTTTGAATAAAAATTTTATTAACTTCTGAGCCATAACACCAGCCCCCAAATGTAAAATATGCTCAAATTTTTAACCCGTCATTACGTATTTTTCAGTTTATTGCTACTCGTTGGTGCCATTGCCGGGTATTCCTTTCTTTATGCCGATCAATATGTAAGCCGGTGGATGGGAGCTAAACTGACGGGTTATATTAACCAACACCCTTCCAATCGCTATGCTTGTAAAATTGGCGAGCTGGAGGTGAGTCTTTGGAAGGCTTCTATTGACTTGAATGAGATTCATATCTATCCCAAAGATTCCTTAAAGTGGCATCATCAGAGCCGGGGGAATTATGTTTTCGACAAAATCCGTGTGGAAGGATGGGCTTGGTGGGAGCTATTTACTCAAAAAAAAATATATGTTGAGAGTTTGACCGTGCAAGGAGCAAAGTGCATATTTTTTCTGGAAGATTCACTGAAAGTCAAAGGATTAACCGGGGAGAAAGCCCTATGGGAAGAGTATCTCAAAGCCATTTCCATCGGCCAACTGGCCATTCACGGTTTTAACGGAGCGTGTTATCAGGCCCAACACGAGGAAGAATTGCTATACCAAGTGGATTCTATGTATGCGGAGATTCAAGGTGTGCATAGGGAAATTCAGGGCAATAATGAAGAAGTCAGGTACGAACAAATGTATGTAAAGCTTAACCGGTTTACAGCGAACAGTTTGCCGGATCATCATCTAGAAGTAAAGAATATAGAAGTGAATTCCCAAAAACGTACGTTGACGATGGAGGATCTGCTGCTACAACCTCGCTTGGGCAAAAAGGCCTTCAACCGTCAATTGATCAGGCAAAAAGATTGGATACAGGCTTATTTTTCAAAAATCCGCTTACAGGGCTTTCATCCGAAAACATGGAGGCATATATCAATGATACAGGTGGTTCGACCTACTGTGAGCATCTACCGGGATCGGAATTTACCTTCGCCCAGAGGGTATAAACCGTTGCCGTCTCAGTTACTCAGAGAAATGGATGTGTCCTTTGCTATTGACTCTATTCGTATACGCCAGGGGGGGGTTGTGTATGAAGAAGTAGCCAAAGGGAAGAGCTCCCCTGGGCAAATTGCATTTTCTGCAGTAAATGCCTTGGGAAAACATTTAACCAATATACCGCAAGTGGGTAAGGCACTTGCGCTACAGAAAGAGGTTTCTCCCAAAGCCTTTACTTTGACGGCCAGTGGAAAAGTGTTAGGAGAGGGGAGGATGTATGCTTCTTTGCAGGTTCCTGTATTTCAGGAGAATAATCAATTTGAATTGACCGGGAAAATTACCGGTTTGAACAAGCATATGCTGAATCCTGTACTTGAGCCTTTGGCCTCTGTGCGCTTACAGTCGGGTAGGTTTCGATCCATTAATTTCCATTTTATAGCGGATGAACACCGGGCACGAGGTCGTTTAAAAGCTGATTACGAGGAACTGAAGATTGTCCTCTTTAAACAGAAGGCAAAAGGTGTGCAAAAACGACGGTTGGCTTCTTTCTTAGCCAATCAGGTAATTATCCGGAATAAGAACCTTTTGGGTTCCAAAGGGTTTCATTTGGGAACCATTGCCGTAGCGCGCAACAAAGAACGCTCCTTGTTTCATTATATCTGGGGGGCAGTAAAAGAAGGGATTATGACAAGCATTGTCAAAAGCAAAGGCAATAAGAAGAAATAAAAAAGGGAGCTATTTTGCTCCCTGTCGCTCTTGAATAGAGAAAATGTCTTATTTTACTTTCTCAACTACAGCTTTGAAGGCTTCAGGGTGGTGCATTGCCAAGTCAGCCAATACCTTGCGGTTCAACTCAACTCCTGCTGCATTTGCCTTGCCAATAAACTGAGAGTAAGAAAGTCCATGCTGACGCACTCCTGCATTGATTCTTTGAATCCAAAGAGAACGGAACTCTCTTTTCTTGTTTTTTCGGTCTCTGTAAGCATACTGAAGACCCTTTTCAACCGCGTTTTTAGCTACGGTCCACACGTTTTTTCTTCTTCCCCAGTAGCCTTTGGCTAATTTCAAGATCTTCTTCCTTCTTGTTCTTGACGCTACCGAATTAACTGATCTAGGCATTTTTATTTATGGTTTAAAACGTTGAAGACTAATTTTTTCGATCACAAAGTCCTTTAATACAGGGCTTAGAGATTTAATAAATCCTTCACTCTGTTCTCATCTGACGTATGAACCAAGCCCATTTTGGTCAGATTTCTCTTTTGCTTAGTCGTCTTTTTAGTCAATATATGGCTTTTAAAAGCGTGCTTTCTTTTGATTTTTCCAGATCCAGTTACTTTGAATCTTTTTTTCGCACCTGAATTAGTTTTAACCTTTGGCATTTTTCACTATTTTAATTCCCAATAAATGCAGATTTCGAGGCTGCAAAGGTAGTTTTTTTTTCGGTTTAAGCAATGAGAAACTTAATAAAATTCATTCTTGAACGTATTAAGGATCTTGCAATGGTTTACCTGTAGCCTTTTCTTTCCTGTCTGAATCAGGGGTTACGTAAAAATTCTATTTCCTGTATTGTTCCTCTATCCGATATCCAAAGTCGAATCAGGAAGTAAGTTAACAAAAGGTGTGGAGTAATGCCACTTCCTTCATGACTTCACTTCCGGAAAACAAAAACAACCTCTTTTAGTAAGTGCAATACTTCGAAAAAAGGTTGTTTTTCCCCGGCACTCTCCTCAACAACATTGGAGTGCAGGTATGTTCGACTTATTTTTTAGTAGCTTTTGGTGCCAGCATCATAATCATTCTGCGGCCTTCTTGCTTTATTTTCTGCTCGATCTTGCCATGCTCTTCCAGCTTTTCGGCAAAGCGCATCAGCAAATCCCGGCCCCGGTCTTTGTAGACAATGGTACGGCCATGAAACTGAACATAGGCTTTTACTTTGTTGCCTTCGTTCAAGAACTTGATAGCATGATTGGTTTTAAAGTTCAAATCGTGCTCATCGGTGTTAGGGCCAAAACGGATTTCTTTCACCACCGTTTTGGATTGCTTGGCTTTAAGTTCTTTTTGCTTTTTCTTCTGCTCGTATTTGAACTTTGAGTAATCTATAACTTTACATACGGGAGGTTTGGCTTTGGGAGAAATCTCTACCAAATCCAACTTTTGTGCCCGAGCCATTTTCAACGCCTCTTCTATAGAAAAGATCCCGTTTTCTACATTTTCACCCACAACCCTTACTTCCCGGGCTCTAATTCTTTGATTAGTTCTAAATCTGATTTCTGCCATTCTAGTATTTAAGAATTCTACAAATAGTTTTCTTTTTTAATTAATAAAATCTTATCCCGATTTCCAAATGACTTTTTGATTTTTGGGATGGAGGGCACTACATGTATTAAGTATTGCTTAAAATAGTTAGGTATGAACCCTCTCTCAAAGCCAATGCTACAAAAGTAATAATAATGAAGATTTCTATAAATAAATCAAAAGTTATTTTAAGGAAAGAGGTTAAAAACTCATGGAAAACAGTGATTTATTTCGGAAGTCACCGCAATTTTTTGCCTCTGGATGCAAAATGCCAACGATTATTCTTTTTCCTTCTCTTGTGAAATATTTTTTTCTTGGCGATTCAAAACTTCTGCACCCGCCTACTTGGGTTTGGTAGGGAATGATTTGGTGATTTCTCATGGTTGTGCTTTTTTTGCTTGCGCATACTCCAATGTAATAGGTATGGTTTGTAAGAAATCCGCTTAATCGCTTGTGGCTGTCTGTGTTAGCGCTTCTGTACGGCTTGTTTGAAGGTTACTATGGGAATTTCTGAACGTGCTTGGGAAAATGCCAATACTCCTATGGCCATTGGATCATCATTTGATAACGCAAATTTTAATATACAACAAAAATGGAAAAAGTATTTATAAGATGGTTGTTACTCATCGCTTTGTGGGTATCTGGGTGTGCAGGCAATGTCGAGGAGGTGCAAATTGACGTGAAAAATGTCCGAATTGTCGGTTTGGAAGGCGGGAAAGGCATTTGGGATACCGTTGAATTTTCTGTGGAAGCTAGGGGAGTGGAGGGCATTCAACAAGTGGATATACAGGTAGATGATGAGATTGTTGCCAGCGATGATACGGCTCCGTTTGAATTTACCTGGGATACCAAAACACATAAAGATGGCGATTATACCATCAAGGCCGTGGTAGTGACAAACAATGGGAAAACAATGGAGAAGCTGGCTTCGGTAAGTATTAAGAATATCTTGTTGACGGTGCATATGGATGACAGCTATTTGCGGGAAGGAGAAGTCTGTTATGTTCTGCTGAGTGACCCCCAGGGCGAGGTGCTGGCTTATCAAAAAGTGCAAGGCGAGGGTGCCTATCCGCTCAAGTCCAAGGACTATCAGGGAGAGAGGTTTGATTTTAATATTGTGACACTCTTATCCGAAGAGAAACAAACGGAATATAATGAAGTCAACCGATTGACTACTTACCTGGAACTGGAAAGGGGGAGTACCTGGCATTTGTCTCGTGAAGTGTATTTGGGAAATGATGAGATCAGGCTGGGTAATGGAAAACAAATAATTGAAAAAGAAGTGAAATGGACCAATCTTCCCAAAGAAGATGCTTTTGAGTATATTCAAGTTTTGACTGTGGGTGGAAACCGAAAAACATTCTATACACTTGACGAACTGTCCAAAGTGACTTCCTTTTCTCAACAGGCAGACTTGAGTGAAGTATTGGTGCATGTCAAAACTCCGGAGGCATTTAAATACCGGTTTTTTACCGGGGTGACTTTCGGGAAAGTAACGACTCTTGATTTTGACCTGCTCGAAAATGAAACAAAACTGAAAGGGTTTGTTTGGGAGGTTCCTTCACCGGTGCATCAAGCTAAGGCCCGTTTATATGGTTTTAAAGTTTCGGAAAAACCCTCTCAGCGTTATGACTGGGGGGAGTATCTGATGAATAACCATCAGTTGACATTTACGTACCCGGAAGGTTTGTTTAAGAAATATGCTTCGTATGTCAATTTCGAATACGAAGGAGGAAGCAGTAGTAATTATTTGCCGGGTGTCCAACCTCTGTTTACACCAATTGAAGGTGCGGCAAGTCTTGTTGAAGTGGAAAGTTTCCATTCGTTTACGCTTGATGTGCGGGGGGAGATAGATTTCTATCGTTTTTCATTACATGCACAAGACGGTTCTTTTCAGAGAATTGTAGTAGGGCCTAAAGGCAAGAGAAGCTTCGTGCCGGTTGTTTTCCCTACAGAAATTCAAAACAACATACCTGAGGCTTTGGAAGCCGGTAGCCAGGAAACGGTTTTGTATGATTTACAAGCTATCAAGGGGTATTCGAAAAGCATTCAAGTTTTGGCGAACCCGGCGGGAAAAGTGAAAGATTTGTCCAATCAATTTTATAAGCTTACAAAGCTAAACAATTCGAAATAAGTAATCTGAAAAGAAAAAGAATCAATTGTAAAAAAAACCTCCAGTATTTCAATACTGGAGGTACGTAATGGATACACTAAACCTTTTAATTATTTAGGCGTTTTATGGTTGGTCCCACCAAACCCGGCCGTTATATCCGGCTTCACCTTGGTTGGCAATAGCGGCGTCAATGTTGGATTTGTTTACTGAAAACTCTTCGGTAGGATAGGGCAAACGCCTTGGTATTTTATCTTCGTTCAGGTTGTCTACTGATGGAGAAAGCGCGGGAAGTCCGGTTCTTCTCCAGTCTGCAAAGGCCTCATTTCCCTGGGTAAATAAAGCGACCCATTTTTGCGTCATGATTAAGGCTAATTTGTCAGCCGCATCATCATAGCTGGCGGTGCCGTTCAATAAATCGGCCACCTTTGCCATATCCGTGATGTTGTATTGGCTGGCAGAAGCCATTACCGCTTTTTCGTATAGGGCTTTGGCATCGCCTCCGAAAGCCCCCCAACGTTGTGCTGCTTCAGCTTGTAAGAACAATACTTCCGCATACGTCATGATCCACATGGGCGAGTCCCTTTGTAAGAAGGCTTGTCCGAGTTGGGAGGTGTTTTTAAATGTAAAACTAGAGCCGTCATCATCCTTTACGGAATTTAAGCCTTTCATGCCGTTGGGAATACCCACATAATCATTATTGTCAGGGGTAGGGGTAGCATATACCGGTAGGCGGGGATCTTCCGGGTTTGCACGGGTGCCGTTGCCGATCATATAGTCTGCCAGCGTTTTGCTGAGTCTAAAGTCCTGGTCTCTTCCCGTTAAGTGGGCTGCGGTAGCGTTGCCATTATTGTTCAAGAAAACCACCTTGGCTGTGTGCAGGTTGTCTTCCATCATATCGCTGACGTCCATAGCCATAATGGCGGCTTTTGCAGCGTTTTCATCTTTTTCAGAAAGTCGCATCCACAAGCGTAGTTTCAGAGAGTTTGCAAAACGTTTCCACAATCCAACATCTCCGCCAAACATCAAATCTTCCCCATTGATATTGGACGATAGATCCGGGTTAAATTGATCCAGGGAAGCTAAGGCTTCGTCTAATTCTGTGATTAACTGAGGGTATAAAGTACTCTGATCATCGTATTTGGGTGTAAGCAGATCTCCTTTTTCCGGGGAGCCTTGCAAGGCTTCAGAAAAAGGAATGTCTCCGAACAAATCTGACAAGTAACTGAATAGGAATACTTTCAAGACTTTTCCGATTCCAATCAATTGATTGTTTTGCAGTTCGGTTCCTTTGTCTACAATGACTTGTGCATCGTTTAAAGGAGTATTGTAAATCATGTTCCAGATATTGTTTATATCTCCATCCCTCAGTACATATTGGTCTTCTTCCGGGTATTGGGAAGCGGCCATATGCTGTACCCATAAGTTGAGGATTTGTGTATTGGCCCGGTAAGATATTTCATAGGCCATGGAGGCTTCTATGCTGGAAATTAAGTTTTTAGCCTCTACATCTAAGGGTTGATTGGGGTTTTTGCTTAAGTCTTCAAAACCTTCTTCACAAGACATACAGAGCAAGAGCAGGGTACCCAACAGGTATTTTAATGAAAGATTATATTTCCTTTTCATGTGAGCGGATTTTACAGTGAGAAATTAAGTGAGACACCATAGGATTTTGTAGATGGGGCATTGTTGACTTCAAAGCCCTGGAAGTTACCTGAAAAACCAATACTGGTTTCCGGGTCCACATTTGGCACATTGGAATGGATGAGCCATAAGTTCCGGCCAATCAAAGAGACCTGGGCCCTTTTGAAAGGCGTTTTGTTGAGGAAGCTCGAAGGTAGGTTATAGCTTAACCGTACTTCCCGCAACTTCGCATAAGAGGCATCGTAAATTGCGGTTTCTTGTGACTGGAAGGTATGATGGAAATAATCCTCTACGGCAATCGGAGTGGCATTGGGTGAGCCGCTTTCCGTAACTCCTTCTACAATGAAATCCTCCCGTTTGCCATCGAAGACGGTAGTTTCCAAGACCCCGGCATAGTTTCCGAAAAAGTTGGTCAAAGAGAACATGTCGCCACCTTGTTTGATATCAATTAAAAAGCTAAAAGAAAGGCCTTTAAATTTGAATTCGTTGCCAATACCCATTGTGTAGTCAGGTTGCACTTTACCGATTACGTGGGTACCCTGATCCTGTACGGGAAGGCCATTGCCGTCAATAATCAATTGCCCCTGGTCATTTCGCTTAAAGCGTGTACCGACAATCAATCCGTAAGGCTGGTTTTCTCTGAGCTCCAAACGGGCCCTGTGTGCACCTACTAGCAGCGATTTGACATTGGGATGGATCGAGGTGACTTCACTGTTGTTTTTGGCAAAGTTGACAAAAACATCCCATTGGAAGCTATTATTCAATTGTACCGGAGTACCGGTTAACATGATTTCTACCCCTGAGTTTTTGATTTCTCCGGCATTGATCAATTTATTGTCATATCCGGTAGCATCGGAAATATCCAAGGGTACGATTTGGTCTTGGGTTAAACTGTTGTAATAGGTGAAGTCGACTCCCAAACGGTTGTTAAACCATTGCATTTCCAGACCGGCTTCCCAGGACTTTGTTCTTTCGGGTTTTAAGTTGTCGTTTGCCAGGTTGCTGGTTAATGTAAAAGAGGTATATCCGTTGTAGGGGCTGCGAATGGTTCCGGCATCAGAGGTTGTCAATTGCTCTGAAGTCAGATAATAATTCAGTTGTTTATAAGGGTCGGTATCATTTCCTACCTCTGCATATCCTACCCGTACTTTGGCAAAGTCCAATGAAGGCAAGTCGATCAATTCTGACAAGACTACGGTACCGGTAACAGAAGGGTATTGGTAGAAGGGGTCAGAATGGTACAAAACAGAAGAAAAATCGCCCCGGTTGGTGAATTCAATAAATGCTAAGTCGCGATAGCCGATCTGGCCGGATACATACAAACTGTTGATCCGCTTTTCTTCTAACCTTTCGTCTGAAATCGGGAAACTAGCTGCGTTTGCAACATTATAGATTCCCGGTACGGCCAAGCCCTGAACAATGGTGGATTTGGTGCGGAAGCGTCTGTCATAGCGGCTTCCTCCGGCCATCAGGCTGAAGGAGAAGTTTTCTCCCAAATCGTGTTTGGCGGTAAGGGTAAAGTCGATGTTGGTGGATTGATGGATATATTCCAGCTCTTCAAAGCCACCGGTTCTGTAGTGATTGGGTTTCAAGGTTCCCGCCCGGTAAATTTGTTTTCGTTCGTCCGTATAAGCATCGGTTCCGGCACGCAGGTTGGCGACTAACCAAGGAAGAATATCATAGGTGATAGAAAACTGACCAATCAAACGGTTTCTCCGGTCATTGTTGGTGTTTTCGTTCATGATCCAGAAGGGATTGTTATGATAAGAGGAATTCCAGTTGTAGTGCAAGCCCGTTGCCGGGTTTAAGAGTGGATTTCCGTTTGCATCCTTGTAGTTGCGCAATTGATCCATATTTACTTGCCGTCCGAACCAGTTGTAAAGCTGTTGAAGAGGATTAAAGTTATTGTACCCGGTTTGAGGCCGGTTTTTACCCCTTCCCATGGTATAATTTGCACTGGCGTTAATGGTAATCTTATCCGATAGGGCAAAGCCTCCGTTGAAACCGAGGTTGGTGCGGTCGTAACGAGTGTTGGGAATTACCCCTGTTTGCCGCAAGTCGGTGTAGGAAATACGGAAATTCCCCTTGTCATTGCCCCCTTGTAAGGATACGGAGTGAGTTTGCAGCGAACCCGTTTCGAAAAAGTCTTTGACATTGTCCGGTTGAGGAACCCATTTCACTGTGTTCCCTAAGTAATCAACCATATCCCTGCCGTCTAAGGGAAGTCCCCAGCTTTCGTCTACAGCTATGTAATCCGTACCGTCTACAGCTCCATACCCCCCTTGTCCGAAAGAGTTTTGGAAATCAGGGAGTAGCAAGGTTTTTTCAGCTACATAACTTCCCGAGTAGGAAATGCCCAAGCCTTTTGTACCTTTTCCCGATTTGGTGGTGATCAGAATCACCCCGTTTTGCGCTCTGGAACCGTACAATGCCGCTGCTGTAGGACCTTTCAAAACCGTGATGGATGCTACATCATCCGGGTTGATATCCGTGGCGGCATTACCATAGTCAGCTCCATCGTTGTTCCCTACAGTAGCTGTATTCTGTTCACTGGGCTTACGGGGTTGAGAGTTATCGACCAATACCCCGTCAATTACAAATAGAGGCTGGTTCTCGGCATTGAATGAGCTGTTTCCCCGGATGATGATCCGGCTGGAAGCTCCTACAGAACCGGAAGATCCGGTGACTTGCACGCCGGCAACCCGTCCTGACAAGGAATTGACCACATTGCTGGACTTGGTTTTTGTGAGTTCCTCCCCATCCAGCTCCTGTACCGAATAGCCTAGGGCTTTTTTGTCCCGTTCAATCCCCAAGGCAGTAACTACGACTTCGCCTAACTCTTGTGCATCTTCATCCATGGAAATGTCAACCACGGACCTGTCTCCGATTGCTATTTCCATGGTAGCATAACCCACATAACTGAATACGAGGATTTGTTGATTGTCAGAAGGGACTTGCAGTTGGTATTTACCATTGGCATCGGTGATGGCTCCTATGGAGGTGCCTTTGATTAACACATTCACCCCGGGAAGGGGATTGTCATCAGAGGCGGATTTTACCGTACCCGATACCACTTTATCGGAGTTTTGCCCTAAGGCAACAGGGCAGTAGCATAGAAATGCCATCACTACCATACAGATGAGTAGTATTGATTTTTTCATTGTTTATTGATTTTGATGAAATTTTAATACCTGGCCAATTCAACTTAAATTATCTGGCCTTTTAGGACAATGACGTGTTGAGATGTGATGAATTTAGAAAGCGTACCACACACCTCTCCCAAGGCGTACTCCATGTAGGGTTACACAAATTGGTTTGGGTATACCTCTCCCGTATTAGGGTTGGATCATATTTATGAAATATAATAACCCAATTTGGGGGATGTTTGAAATGCAAGCCAAGGTTTGCGCCTTTGTAAATTGTTTGAAAATAATCAGTCGTAAGAAAATTGTACGTCATTGCCCTTCTCAGAAGGCTATGGGTGTGTTGATTTGTGATGTATTAGAAAGCAAACCACATACCTCACCCATGGCATAATCCACTTGTGACTATGCTGTTTTTTTATTTGTAACAGGGCATACCTCTTCCAAATAAGCGATTGTAAGCACCAAAAATAAAGTGCTTTTAATCCTTGATGAAAATCGGAAACCCTTCTTTTGAACCTTAACTCTTGTTGTTAATACAATTAATACCTGTTGTTGAGCCAGCAAATCACCACGATTCGCTTTTTGTACTACCAAACCCGTCTCCTATAATAATAAGAGGATTTAATAGGGAATATGAGGAGTCATCCTGATATATACCTAATACAACCTCTTTTTTTAAGGTTGGGACTGGCTAGTACAAGTAGTAATTATAGTAAGGGAGGTAAAACAACTTTTGTATTTCAATATCTTCCAAAAGCTTATTTACTTGATATATGGTATGCTTTCTATAAAAGCCTAAGTAATGGACTTTTTTTAAAAAAAACAAAATATTTAAAAGGAATTATGATATGTCCGGAAGAGTGGGTTATATATATTTTGAATGGCTTTATAATAAGATGGATAAGTCTGCTTGACTACACTTAAATCGGGGGGATATAATGCCATTTTTAAAGAGAGTTTTTTTTAACTTATACCCCATAACGGGGGAGGTGTGTAGAAACCTTTAAAGGTTGGGCCGGCTTATTTTAGCCAAACTTCTGTAAGTACCCTCTTAAAGCAATGACTGGAATTAATATATGCGATCGGGATATATTGAATGTTTGAGATGGCTTTGGCAATTGAGTTGAAAAAGTATAGTTGTTTACATTTCCAAACAAAAGAACGGTGAACCAAGCAGTCAAAATACTTCTCTTTTTGTTCTTGATAGCAGGGTGACAAGCTCAGTGTCAATTACTTAAGGAGAGTGAATGTATAGGTGTTTGGAACGTAGTAGATGTACGGATTCCTACCGGGACCATCCCTGCTGAAAAACAGCAAAAAATTGCGATGATGAAAGAGGGCTGAAATCTAACATCACTTTTCATTTGATTTCGCAATCAAAGAAGTTCAAATCAAAAATGCTCACTGGAAACTGGGTAATGTCACCCATACGGTGGTAGTACATTGATGAAAATACGAGCAAAAAAGATAATGGGAAAGTATTGTTTAAGATTTCGGAAATACCGGTCGCCTTGATCGTGGGAAAAGAATCATAACCAATACTGCATTTTATGTAAAAAATACTAGAACGAGGCTGTCCGAAAAGTCAATAGAACATAAAATGCCACGAGGACTCTAAGATACCAAGAGTCCTAAATAGCTGATTTATAACTCATTTTTCCTGTGTACATCTTAGTGCCTTCAGGATTGGTGGGCATATCTCAATTTTTTAGACAGCCTCGTTTCTTTTTAGCGTAGTATAAACCCGTGCTTTACCGGATCGTCAGGGTTGATCACAAAAGTGTGCATCCCGGTAATAAAAGCGGTTCCTTCTACTTGTGGAATCACTGCGGTATAAGGGCCGTAAGCCTGCTCGGAAATTACCGAGCCAGTGAATACACTGTCTGTGATACTTTCAATACGCATATGTTCGCCTATTTTCAACTCTTTACGGGCGTAATGAATGGCCATTCTGCCGGAAACTCCTGATCCGGTTGGGCTGCGATCCACTTCACCTTCGGCAAAGATGCAAACATTCCGGCTGTCTGCGTCATCATGTAAGGACTCTCCAATGAAAATGGTACCATAAGCAAAACTCAAATCCGCTTCAAAGGGGTGGATAACGTCCTGGTCTTGTTGCATCACTGCGCACTTGATGTCCATTCCTGCTTGGATAAGGTGTTGGTAACTTTTAGGAGTCAGATCAAAGTCAAAGTGGTTTTTCTCCATGGATACATAGGTGTAAAATGCCCCGCCATATGCCAAATCATAGGTGACAGTTCCCAGCCCGGGTACCTCTATCGTTCTGTCTAATCCCACTACAAAACTGGGAACACAATGGAAGCGTACACCGGTTACCTTCCCGTTTTCTACATGGGTAAAGGCTGTAATCCTGCCACAGGGCGCATCAATTTTCAATAGGTTGTCACCCTCCTGCACATGCACCCAGCCCATTTCCACTGCCAAGGTGGAGAGGGCGATAATAGCATGTCCGCACATGGTGCTATACCCTTCATTGTGCAAGAAAATGACTCCGAAATCAGCCTCGTCATCATTGGGAGGGAGTAAGAGACAACCGTACATGTCGGCATGTCCCCGGGGCTCAAACATCAAAGCCTTACGCAAATAATCATAATGTTCTTTGATATATCTTCTGTATTCTAAAACCGAACGGCCTTTCAGTTCCGGAAATCCACTTACAATCACCCTTAAAGGTTCTCCGCCGGTATGCATATCGATTGTTTGAATCTGTTGCCAATTTTTGGGAGGTGTAAAAGTGGTATTGGAGCGTATCTGCTGATAGGTTTGACTCATAATGGTAAATGCTAAATTGTGAGTAAAAGGTCTGCCTGAAGCAGAAAGAGCTAAATGTACAAGATTTTTCATTATTTACTTTCATCAGGAAAAAATCCTATAGGTTTTTAGTAAAATATTATAAATAAAGCGGGCAAAAGTGTTTCATTCTGTAAAAAGGAAAATGCCTATTTGTGGTAGACATAAAGAGGAGAGGAAGGTAGTTTTTAATAAAAAGTAAATAAGTAGTTTTCGTGGGATTTTCCTTAAGTTGCTTATCTTTTATTTTAAACTTGTAAAAACAGGATGATATAAATCGCGAAAATGGAAGAACATATTGTGAACCTTGACTTGCCTGTGGATAAGAGGTGGGATTTTTTAAGGGTATATAAAGAGGAAATGGATGCACTATTGGAATGTTACTTAAATGATTTTCGAAGTGCGGAGTATTTATTTGATAGTATACATCAATATAAACAAGAACTGGTTACCTTCACGTATTTAGAGGAAATTGAATTTATTTCATCTTTCTCTAAATTTTCGACTACGGAAGTACTCATTGCGAATCTTTATTATGATATATTAAAATTTTATTTTGGGTGTACGGCATTTGCCGTCAATCATGAAGATACCATTTTACATGCGAGAAATTTAGACTGGCATACTGAAAATAATTTGTTGAGCAGGCATTCCAGAATTTTTAACTTCCAGGAGAATGGTAAAACGCTGTTTAAAACCGTGGGGTGGGCCGGTTTTCTGGGCGCTTTGTCAGGAGTGAAACCGGGTAAATTTTCATTGACGTTGAATGCTGTGGAAAGTGACGAGCCTCCGGAGGTCGCTTACCCGATTTCTTTTTTACTTAGGGATGTGCTCGAATTGTCAAACTCTTTTCAAGATGCGAAAGAAAAGCTGGAGAAAATAACCATTGCCTGCGATTGTCTGATTCTTCTTTCCGGAGTGACTCCTGATGAAAAGGTGGTCATCGAAAGAACACCGAAACGATATGCGACAAGAGGTACCCAGGAAGACTTTATTGTGGTGACAAATGATTATAAAACCTTAGGAAATAATGTATTGACTGATGACAGTAGTTTGTTGCAAGCCACTTCTTGCGGTAGGTATGACCGGGCAATAGAGCTTTTGCAAAGGGCAAAACCGGAAAGTGCGGGGGAATGTCTACATCTTTTACAAGATGACAAAGTGCAAATGGAAATTACTGTTCAACAAATGGTTTTTAATAATAAAACCGGTGATGTTACATTGGTTAAAGCGAATGTTTAAAGAGCGTTAAAGTATATAGTTTAGACAAACTTTTGGAAACTCTTGAGAGAGCGAGTTGCCTCCGGTGCCTAAATATATAGTGTTGATTCTTTTAAAATATTGGAAAATGAAAGGGGTTACCTATCTTGAAAATTTTTTGATGTCCTCAACGGAGTTATTTGAATATTTAAAACAACATGTAATTTGGGATGAACGAATGGCAGCTAGAAAGACTGCCAGTTATGGTGTGGCATATAATTATTCTCAAATGCACTATCCCCATCAAAACTTTCCTGGTGAGTTGCTTGAAGTACTCCTGAAAATAGAACAGACGGTAGGCTTCAGGCCTAATAACTGCCTGATTAATTACTATTTGGATGGACGGTCAAAAATGGGCTACCATTCCGACCAGACGGATATTCTGGTGAAAGGCACAGGGGTAGTCATCGTTTCTTTGGGCGAAACGCATACTTTGCGGTTCAGAAATATCGCCAACAAAGAGGTAATTCGGGATTATCTGCTTCCGTCCGGCTCTTTGATCTATATGAGGAATGATGTGCAGGACAAATGGCAACATGCAGTACCGAAATCCGATACTCCGCAAGGAAGAATGAGCTTGACTTTCAGGCAAATCAAAGAAACATAAAACTCCGGAATTGAGCCGTCAAAAATAGCAGAGGAGTACCGGTTTGGGAAAAACTTTCTACAAAATAACTTAGGACTCGTTATTTGCCACCGATTTATGGATATAACTCTCCTGCATAATGCCGGTGATCAGGTCAATAGCGTTGTCCCAGGCTTTGTGTACATTTGGCGTATAAGCCTCTCCCATTCCTTTTTGAATTGCATCTGATAAGTCAACTTTTAGCACCGGGTAATGTTCTTGCTTGACTCTGTATTTGATATGCTGTTTTCAAGCCCATCATAAAATAAACAAACATCACAAATTGAAAGGCTTTCGGGGAATGATGTTGTCGGTGTACAGTTTCAAGTTGCGTTTGACAAAAAAACTGCCCGTTCAAAGGTCTTTTATTCATAATAACTTTTATAAAAATCATTGTGAACGCTTTGGATAATTTATCTATATAAGTATATTTAGGTATGGTGTTTTAGGCGAGTGTGTTTTTTTTAAATACTGTAACAACGCAAACATTCAGATGATTTATCAGTAATAGAAAGAATTATCATTATTTCATTACGATTCCCTTTAGAAAGCCTTAAAGGTGGATTACAGTTGATTGACATAACCGGAATAACATTGCTGTGTACAGCCTGGGTATGTATTGTATTTTTTAGAGTTATACTACCAGTTTATAGGTGAAATAAAATTACAGAAGGATGTATTCAAATAACAAAAAAATTGTCATTGTTGGAACCGGTATTGTCAATTTGGTCAGTGCCTATTTTCTGGCAAAGGAGCATTACGATCTTATTCTTATAGATAAAGCTCCGTCCCCTTTTTCCAATAGTCATTGGAAAGAGCAAGGTTGTACATTCGGTGGAGAAAATGTGCGGATGTTTTCCTATACGGAGGCTGACAACTATAATGAAAAAGATAGTCAGCTGTATTCTAAAATGGATCGGGCTTTTGAAAATACAATTGATCAGGATGGTTGGCTGGTTCGGGCAAAAGAAATGCTGAGTTTACCTGAACAGGAATGGATCCAGGATTTTCACTCTGTAAACCCTGAAGAAGCCCGCCAATTTGGTGAAGACATTTACACGGTAAATATCAGAAGTGGCGCCCTTTGGGAAACATGGATCACAGAGGCCCAAGGGTTATTTGAAGATTTGGATTTTCGAAGGGGAATTTTGCGCATTTATTCCGAAGCAGCTGATTTTGATGTTGCCAAACAACTTCATTCGCGTCTGGGCTCCCTCGTTCATGTTTTGGACAAGGAGGAAGCTCTTCGGAAATATCCGGTATTCCGCAAAGTTAACGCTACCGGGAAGCTCGGGGGCTGTATGACCGCCAAAGGCTTTACGTTGAAAGTACAAGACCTTTCCAAAAGAATTATCTGGTATTTGATGGCCTATGGGGCGAAGTTTCGATGGAATACTACATTCTCCGGAGTCCAACGCGATCAGGCAGGAGTAGTGAAAGGGATTATCGTAGACGGGGAGCTGGAGCAGTACGGCCATTACCTGTTGTCCCTTGGAGCCTATGCGGGTACTTCACTGGACACTACTCAATCAAACAACCTGGTCCATGGAGTATTGGGGGTATGGCTGACTATCCCCAATGTACACCCGGAATTAAACTATTCCATGAAAATTCACAAAGCCGGACATGTAGGGGAGGATACTAATGTAACCTTAATTCATCAGAATGGGGAGCCGGTGTTGGTGTTGGGGTCAGGGTATGGCTATGTTGGAAATTTAACGGAGAACCGTATCGGAAACGATGAATTAGAAGGGATCTATAAAAGTTTGAAAAATACGGCTCAAACGTATTTTCCGGAAGCGTACGAAGAAGGTGCTGCAACTATTGACTCGACCAAACGGTATTGTGTACGCCCTTGGACGCCTACCAGCCTGGGTATTTTTGAAACGCTTCCAGCTCTGGACAATGGAAAGCTGATCATCACCGGAGGAAATAACACCGGTGGGTTTACACAGTCCCCTTATATAGCAGATGCCGTAGTCAGTCAATTAAAGGATAAAACCCATCCAGTACATTCCCTTTTTCACCCGAAGAGGGGTATCAGAGTATTGGAAGAAATACCCAAAGTAAATGGATAGAAATTCCCTGGGGGTTTCTAAATCATATATTGTTGTAACAAATTGACTGTAAATAACATAGTGTTTGTGAGCGATGTGCGGGAATAATCCGGCCGTACAGGGCATGCAAATGCTGCAACCTACTCATTAAATTATGCAAAAAGATCATTTTACGGCCGTTTCCAATAATTATCGTAAATACCGGCCTGCGTACCCCAAAGAGTTGTTTCAATACCTTTCCAGCCTGACTCCCGGGCACCAACGGGTGTGGGACTGTGGTACGGGAAGCGGTCAGACTGCCGTGCCGCTTACAGAATTTTATGACGAAGTAATTGCCACCGACTTGAGTAAAGGTCAATTGGAAAATGCCCAAGCACATGAAAGAGTGGTTTATAAACTCAGTGCCGCTGAAAAAGCCCCGTTGGAAGACCAATCTGTAGATTTGGTGACTTCTTCACAAGCTGCCCATTGGTTTGTGCTCGAAGAATTTTATAGTGAAGTCAGAAGGGTACTTCGTCCCGGTGGTGTAATTGCCTTATGGTGTTATGGTTTATTATCGGTGAACGAATCTGTGGACCGGGTTGTAAAGCAATTACATGATGATTTGTTGGGACCTTTTTGGCCCAAAAGAACCATTGAAGACCATACCTATGGTTCCCTTTGGTTTCCTTTTGAAGAGTTGCCTCGCAGTGCGTTTACTATGAGGGCTCATTGGACATTAGAGCAGTTGAAGAATTATTTCCGCACATGGTCTGCGGCTCACAAATATTATGAACAACATCAGGTTGATCCTTTGGAGGTGTTGACAGAACCTTTCCTGAAAGCCTGGGGAAATCCGGAGGAAGTAAAAGAAGTGACATGGCCGATTTATATGAGGCATGGCCGGGTGCTTACGGATAAATAAGTGACACGCAAGTGCGGCCTTGTTAAAAGCGCTGTAACAACGCAGCCATTGTGCTTCATTGTTACAGCACTTTTACGCGCGTTTAATAGGTCTTTCGGGTTTAGAAATAATATCCGAAATTGACATTGAATCGCATTTCCCAACCGGCATCCTGAAGCCCTTGTGCCAATGCGTTGGACCAGTCGGGGCCTGGCCAAGGTTGGCCCTTACCCATAGCACAGTCTATATAAGTAAACTCTTGCCCTGTAGTAACCGGTACCCCGGTCACATTCATAATGGCTCTCGCTTAAAAGTTCATCTCTTGAGAAAATACATTAAAAGAAAGTAAAAAAAGACAAGCCCCTAACCGCTTTATTGACAAAAAATTTATTAGAGAATGTTTTATTCTTTGATGAATTAAGAGAATTGACGCAAATAGAACTTAACTCAAATTGTTTTTGAGTGCGAATAGGTAGGGTACTTTTATATAGGTATTTATTGTTGAAGCCGGAAAGAACTTGAAAAGGGCTTTCCGAATTTCACTTTTATTCTTTAGAAAGGGAGGAGTTAAATCGTTGTTTTGGGGGGTGAACGTGCTGTTTTATTTCCAAAAAAGCCCGCTATGTGGGTAGGGATGTCTTTCCGGTGAAAAAAGCGCATACCCTGAATATGTAACGGTATGCGCTAGCTGAAAGTGTTTCCGAAGTCCTATTTCAACACTTGTTGAGCTAGGACTTTTTGTACATCGTATATATTGACCGATTTGTTGAATTTCTTAATAATGCTGGGACGGGTTTCACTGGAAATCCAAATCTTTAATTCGGCATCCAAATCAAAGGTACCGGCTGTTTCCACACTGAATCGCGAAATGCTTTTATAACCGATGGAGAGGTATTCCGTTTTTTTTCCGGTAAAACCTTGTTTATCAATCAGGAGCAAGCGCTTGTTCGTAAAGATAAATGTATCGCGGACTAACTTAAAACCAATTTCAATCTCTTCTCCATCGGTTAAAAGCATTCCGTATTCCCTGATCAAATCCTCTTGGCTGACCACGCCTGCGTTACCTAATAATGCTGAAAACAATCCCATAATCTAAGCTTTTTTCTTCCTACTCGTTTGGCTTTTCGGTGACGCCCCGTTTTTTTTACGGTGATTTCTGGTCTTCACCTGTCAATTCCTAAAATAGTGTGTTTTTTTTCTAATCAAAAATATGCTTTTTATAAGCCTTCTATCATTTTTCTATATCTACTTTGGGGTTCCTGCAGAAGTATAGTGGAATGTTGTTTTCTACTTCAATGGCATATTTATGCATTATACTTTTGATTAATAACACAACTTCAAATACGTGCGCTACAGAAGAAGGTTCACACATATTGAGGATTGGGACGTACGATTAATGAATTGGCTAGCCTTGCCAATTCATGTTGGTAGAAGTGCGGAATGCCTGTCTTCTTTTATCGGTTTTTAAATTCGCAATAAAACGAAGGGGTGTTGTACTAGTTAAGTTTTAAACAGTACAACCACGAGGGTTGTGTTTATTTATTTTTCAGCGAGAATCATTCGAAGTCCGTTAATGGATTGGCTGATACGTAAGGTTAACCCGTTTTCAACAAGGGTCTTTTCCACTTCTTGGGGCGAGATTCTGACTTTGTAATAAGAGCTAACTTTTTGTTCCCATCCCTTGCCGTTTTTTTCATACAAGAGGTCGGTTACTCTAACCCGCTCCGTTTCATATTCCAGAAAGCAAGTCAAGATTTTTTCTCCGTCCTGTTTTACAGGGATAAACCGCTTATCTCCTTTTAGCTCAAAAGTATAATCGCGAAAAGATAAAAGGAGTTTCCCTTTGGGAATCAGCGTTTTTGCACAGTTTTCGATAAATTCTTTGACCTCCGTTGTATTATCCAAGTGGGTTAATGTATCCCCCCAACAAACGATCAATTCAGGTTGCAAGTCTTCATAATTTTCCACAGACCGGATATCCGCTTCGATAATTTCGATGGGTAAATCCTGACGGTTGGTTTGGAGTTCGCTCAACAGTTGTTTGTTAAAGTCAAGGGCTTTGACCTGAAAACCCAGATTTCCTAGCGCGACACTTTGAATGCCATGCCCTGCACCTAAGTCTAAAGCGATTTTGGAGAGGGTTGGGGTAAGCTTTTGTTTCTCGAGAAACTGTTGAAAATCTTTCTGTTTGGATGTAAAATCACCGGCCATCCAACTGTAGAAATTCCCCAGGTGCGTATCATAGTGTTCTTTTACAGTCATCCTGTTTTATCGTTATGTTGAACAAAGCTTAAGGCAAGGATAATTGCTAATTGCACAAATGACAAGCAAAACACCCTACTTTTCTTTATGAAAACCAGGTGTTTACCAGTAGTGATTTTCAATTTTTGTCAGTGAAAGTGAAGAAAGGCCCGCTTATATGTCTCAACACCATGCGTCAATTGAAAAGCTTTTTTTCCACAGGCAAGGCCTCCAATGGTATATAATGACTTCTTTTATAATTGTACATTTTATATATACTCGCGAGCGTTACTTACACAAGTCCTCCTATAGGTTTACTTTGTTACTTTGCCTCTCTGTATATAATTGTATGGACATTTTTTACCTGAAAACACCTCAACTTTCCACCGGCTTCATTATTGAAGCCTTTTCAGATATTTTCATTTATTTTCACTTATTTCCACATAATTTCAATTAGCTTTTCACTTAGCAAGAGCTTTAAAAAAAAAATTTTGAAACACCCTGCTAAGTGAAAATAAGTGAAAAGGCCATCTAAGTGAAAATATCTGAAAGAATAGCCATTGAGAACTTTAAAAGAGTCTTTGTCTTTTGAAGAAATCACCTCTATGCTTTTTGTACTTATCCAATAAGTACGCACCAATGGCAAAGGTACATTTAGCCTTTTGAGCGTTGAATAAAAAAACCTTTTTGGCAACTGGGAGAGATATTCTTAAAAAGTTTTTACCTGCTTTTCTATCAGTGGTTTCGTCAATAAACTGTGTAGTTACTTGCTTCTTGGCGAAGTGTTCTTTTATCGTACGGTTCCGGTTTTCACTCCAAAGAGGGAATAACGTATGATAAGTAGTCTTTTGCCAAATACCTTGATCTGGCGTCAGCGGAGCCAAAAAGAATATGTATTCAATCAAAAGGTTGGGCTAAAGAACAGTTTATTACTTATTGATCAATTTAGAAGCTATAGAGGGAGATAGCCTGTTAAGCTGGTATAGCATTTTCACTTTCCCTACTTTTATTTCAAGTGCTCCTTTTTCTAATTTTTGCAACATTTCCTGGACGGCCTCTTCCGGAGGGATGGCAAAGCCCGGAGGATTTCCCTTGTGCCAAGGAGTATCCACTGCCGGGAACAAAACTTCAATAACGGATACGGGTGAATTGTGCATTTGCTTTCTAAGCACTTGAGTGAAAGAATGCAAAGCGGCCTTGGTCGCATTATAAATAGGATAGGCCGCCTTGGGAGTATAGGCCAGGCCGCTGGTAATATTGATGAGCTTTGCACCGGCATTTTTCTTTAACAAAGGCATCATTAGTTTTGACAAGACGATAGGGCCCATTAGGTTGGTCCGGATTTCTAATTCTGTTTTTTCCAATATCTGATCATCTTGACAAAAATCCGTAACATGTACAATGGCAGCGTTGTTGATGAGGACGTTACAATTGGGATAGTTTGCTTGAATCCAATCCACTAATTTTATGCAATCCTCCTTTTGAGATACATCACATTGAAAGGTTTTGACTTTGGGCACTTGTTGTTTGGCTTTCTGGAGTTTTTCCTGTGAGCGCCCGCAAATGATGACCTGATTATCCTTTTGAATAAGTCGTTTGGCCAATTCCAAGCCGATACCGGAGCTTCCTCCGGTGATCAGCACCGTGTTTTTTTGAAATATCATAATAATTAATAAAAGTGTAATTGAATGATAGTACAAAGAAACCCGGCAAAAAAGCGAATTGCATTGATCTATGATAAGAGCCTCATTTTTTTTCGGATACGGCTCAGCGACTCAGGTGTGATGCCCAGGTAGGAGGCAATGAGATGTTGTTTGATCCGGTTTTCAAGATTGGGATAATTCTGTAAGAATGTACGGTATCGTTGTTCGGCATCAAACAGAAGAAACTCTCGCTCCCTTTCCTCTTTTTTCAGATATCCTTTTTGCAACAAGGCTAATAGAAATTCATTCCAACAGGGGTGTTGGGGAAATAACAGGCGAAAAGCTTCGTAGTTGACCACCTCGATCACTGCATCTTCGAGAGCTTGGATACCGAAATAGGAGGCCCTGTTTTCAAGAATAGCACTGTAGGAACTGAGAACGGTGTTTTCCACAAAAAAACCTTTGGTAAATTCTACCCCCTCTTCACTGGTATAATAGTACCTGAACAGACCTTTCGTCACAAAGGCGATGGTTTTGGGTAACTGCCCGGCCCGGATAAAATTCTCATCTTTTTTAACCGGTTTGATCGTGATCAAGGCAGAGAAAGCTTCTTCTTGTTCCGGAGGAAGTTGCGTGAGGGTTTTGATATAGTGTGTAAAGTGATGCGGCATGGTTTGTCAGTTCTATTGCCAAGCAAAGTAAGGCAATTCTTTGCGAATACTCAACCGGGGAATTGAAGTGAATGATTGCTGCTATCCCAAATTATTTGTACTTAATCTTGTATTTTAGCACTGGGATTTACGAAGGACTATTTCAAACTTAGCAGTCATTTTACATTTGTATCCTTCTTTTGAGAACCTTAATTCAATAGATCATCTATGCGACCTTGTTATAAATTGCTTTGTTTGATTAGTTTACTCTTCATGTATTCTTGTAATAAACGTTATACCACGAAATGGGTTAATTTGAGCTACCAAACCTCTGAGGATCCCCTACTGGTTGATTTTGAAAACAACTACTTGTATTATGACCGGGATCAGCGCCAATATGCCAAGAAAATTTACCATCAATATGACGGCAGTACATTGCTTTGGGGGGCATCACCGGATAGTATGGGAATATTTTCACTTCAACAGTATACTAAAGATACTTTGTTTGTAAAACAAAAACACAAGGTGGGGTATTGGTTGACTTCTTATGCTCAATACCAGGCAAGGAAATCCATTGCATTGACAGCCTCTGAACTGGAAGGCCTTCTTTGTAAAAGTCTTTGGGATTATCATGTCTTTCGTAAAGGCGCATTTACAGAAAGTTGTTATTTTCAGTTTTTGCCGAGAGGAAAGGCGATTCAAACCTATAGTTCTCTGGAAGGAGCGGATTATTTTAGTTTTTTTACCTGGGAGTTGATGGAGGTAGGAGGGGTGTATCTTCTTCATCTGAAAAATTCTTCATTTATTATTAACTTGTTTATTACGCAAGCCTCCCAGCGAGAGATAAGCGCAAATTTGCATAGTGAAAGGAATTGGAATACGATTGTGTTGAATTTTCGGGAACCCGATACGGTACTTATTGCAAATCACAAACAGAAGATACTGGGTGCCTGGAGAGAAGTGAAAGGAGAGGGAAGTATGCAGTTTAGTGAAGGTAAGTTGTTGGGCCAGCAATATTTTATTGACGAAGGCCACGAAACAATTGGCTTTCTTGATGGGGATTTTGAAATGAGTATGGATGGAAAATTGATTCTTCTGGATCCGTTAAATGGAACTGCATCTGACTACTTTGTGATAGAGAAAGCAACTACCGATACCTTGTCGGTTTTTTCTGATAAGTATGGAGAGCAGCTATTCGTAAGAGATGTGGAAGGAAAGTAAACATCCTTCATTGAGGATTGGATGTTCCTCAATGAAGGCTCGTTTATTTATGTAAATGCAATGCTACAAATAGCAAGAGGGTGGTAGTTTTATTATTTGATCACTACGGGTACCGGTCCGCCATGTCTTACAAACCCACCTCCGATTTCATCGATATTTACTTCCATCTCATCATCGGTTTCAATGCCTACGATATTGACATTTACTTTATCGTAGTCGCTTAACCGGACGGTAATGCTCCCGTCTTCATTCAAGGGTACCAGACCATAGTTAGTATTGACGGGAGTTTTGAGCGTATTAGCCGGCTTGTTTGCATAGGCCTTGGGAAATATCTCCAGGTTTTTCAATGTCAGAATGCTCAAGTTCACGGCAATTACGGTCAGTAGTACTTTTGTGTATTTATCTACTTTCATGAGGCTTGTATTAAAAAATGACTAACAAAGTTAAAATGATGATTTAGTGAATGAGTGAAATGGTGAATGAGTGAATGAGTGAAGTGGTGAATGAGTGAATGAGTGAAGTGGTGAGTGTGGTTTCGCCATCCATTCATCCAACCCAAAGTGCTATTGTGCCTGACTGGATTTGGCTGATTTGAACAACTTCACTTTCCCTAACACGATGACCAATAAAATTCCCAGGGTATATGCCAGCATATCCAGCCATTCAAAAGTGTTCCCAAAAATAATATTGGCAGCGTATGAGTCTTGCAGGTTTAAATGATGCAAGAGGTTCGAATATTGTAACCCTTCTACAGTATAAGAAAAGAGAAGTACCGAAATAGCAAGTTTTACTTTGGGTACTTTTAAGAAGATCCTTAAAAAAGAATAGATCAGGATAACTACCAAAAAGTCTCCGAAATAGGGCCGGATAATTTTGTCATGTACAAACATTTCTATACAGACTTCAGTAGCCAATAATACAAGGGTTAAAATGAAGTGTTCTTTTCTAAAAGTGAACATATATGTTTGGGGGTAATAGTTTTTTATGTGGTAAACGATTTTTACTGAAATTTTTGTTTAAAGTTCTCCGAATCCGTAATCCTCTACCAATTGCTCTAGAATCGCTTCATTTTTGGTACAGGCCAATAGCATTCCATCCACCTCTCCGTCCCGGTTGAGGAAATAGCTTAAGATGGTATCTTTTTTCCAGAAGATGGCGATGCCGTCTGCCTTGACAATGCATTCCCAGGTTGTATTTACTTGGGCAATAAAGTCTTGAGCTTTTCTGGCATTACGGTATTCCTCTATACTCAGTGAGGCAAAAAAGCTAAATCCACCTTGGGTTGCCTGGTGTTCGTATTCATCTCCCATTACACATTGATAGTACATCAGCATCTGGAGGAATTTGTCTGTTCCAAGTATTCCTTCCGACCATTCTATGGGTTTACCGGCGTGTAAATGAGTGGTTTGGAAAACCCTTCCGGGTTGATGGATATCGAAAGCCCAGTACATTACAGACTGGTTTTCCTCTAAGAAAACGACTTTGTTCTCTTGTACCTGCAATTGCTCTAGTGGAACGAAGCGTTCAAATCCCTTTGTGAAAAGAGATATGTTTCCAACAAGCCGGTAAAAGTTTTTGATGGTTTCGGGAAAGGAAACCGCCAAGCTTTTTTCAGTTTCTTCAATTGTTGTAAGGGGTATGCCTTCTTCCGGAAGAAGTGGACGGCCCAGTAGTTTTTGTGCGGTTGCCTGAATGTCTGTTTTCATAGGGATTTGACTTGGTTTAGTTTCGTTTGAATTTAAGGATATTGTCGTCAAACAACCAACTATTGTTTAGGTCAAGTGTTAAATGTTGATCCGTACACTCAATAATTTTCCAAGAACCACCCTTCTTTAAAATCTTATCCATAAAATAAATTCTCTTTCCGTCTTCGGTTAAGTTCCATTTTAGTTTTTGGACTTTTTTGAACCTTTGAATACGAACGGAGTCCTGTTCAAAGGCTATTTGATGGAACGGTTTTGCCGTATCTGTTCCCGGTGGTAACGGGTAGGTAGGTGTTGCTGTCCAACTACCGATGAGTTCGGATTTCTGCCGAGTAGATTTTGTTGGGCTTAGTATCCAATCAACGTTCTTGGCAAGGTGGTTTAACACAACCTGTTGTTCCGAGCAGGAGGTGATGGCTGTCAATGGGAAGAAAATATTTTGAATACTGAGGAAATGAATGCCTTTGTAGGTGACAACGGCCCATTTTTTTACCGGGTTATTTGAATGAAACTCACCTGTATGGATCAATAAAGAATCGTTTAAAAATTCAAGACTATCCTGGTAGTTTTTACCTCTGATAAGATAAGAACCCTTCAAACAAGCGCTTGCGGTCTTACTGGGGGTGGATGCTTTTAAGTCTAAGCGTTTGAATATAAAGGAGATGCTTTGATTTTGAAGTACCAAAGAGTCTTCGGTAGAGGAAACCGAAAACACCTGATCGTCAAATTGCATTTCATTGTGCTCGTACCGTACCCCAAACCTTTGGATGGTTAGCGAATCAAACGTTCCCATGTCAGGATCCCCCACCGTTACCAGGTTGAGCGTATCTCCTTCAAAATCCCAAAGTGTATAGTCTTTTACCGGAATATTGATTTTGCCTTCTTCCTGTGTATAGGCCAATCTCCAGATTCCGTTTGGTGTTTCTTGTAGTTGAGCTTTTGCTTTGTTGGCGGGCAAGCTTGCAATGGCCAACCATAAGAGCAAACTTAGTAAGTACTTTATACGGATCATTCGTCAATCGAGACTTTATTGTATCTGATTTTATATTGATGGTTTTTGTCGCGGTATTGCGAGTAACTTACCACTTCAAACGTGGCGGCATCTGCTCCTTCAATCCAATCTTCCCGGTAATAGACGTATTGATGGTCTCGGGCAAAGTTATATTTCAGTACTTCGAAAGTATTTGCCGAAAGTTTGGTGAGTTCATGCTCTAAAAAATAGACCTTCCGGCCATCTACGGCATAAGTTTCATCATAGATAACGGTTTTGTCAGGATCAAGATCTAAGGGGTAATTGTGGTGGTAAATATGGTTTTTATCTCTGTAAAAAAAGTTATTGATTTTAGAGAAACTTGCAGCATCTATTGTTCCCTCCAATAGTTGACCATCCCGGTATACCTTGTGATTATCAAGAATATAATGTTCATCTAAGATCTTTAACTCGGCAAGCTCAAGGTCGAGCCGCTGCTCTTCATAAAAGACTTGATTTTGATCGGATGCAATACAATGATGGATAATTTGAAGTTGATTGGTATTTAGCCCGGGTAGAAGCTTTTCCCGGTAGTATACACGGCTATGGTCCCGGCTATAGCCATATGCCAATATTTCAAAAGTAGAAGGGTCTGCTTCAGGGAGTGGATGTTCATAAAAGTAGACGGATTGATCATCTGTAAAATACCCTCGTTCTAACCTCCGGAATTTGGATGTATCAATACCTTCGATGATGTCCAACATACCATAGCCATCATAATACTCTATATGATAAACTTGCCGGTTGTCCGCGTATAAATCCTTGTCAACATACCGGAAGGAGTCGGGATCACTGTTTTCAATGGGCTCCATTTCATAATACAAACGATGTTGATCCTTGGCAAAGCCATGGTACAACTCTTCAAAAGTAGCGACATCTACTTCCTCAATAGGTTTGTCAACACCCATATAATACAGTTGTTCTTTGATCTTGATATAGGCAAAAAAGAGGGTGATTTGTTCTTTTGTTGCGCTTGTTACCTTATCTCCACAGAAAAAAACATATTCATTATCAGTGGCCCAGGCACTGTTTCCCAGTCGCTCAAAACTATCGATGTGGGGAGAAATGGCTTCTTTGTGATCTATGTGAAAGACCGCCTTGTCAGTACTGTAATAGCCTCTGCCCAGGTCTTTAAAATCCCCGTGGTTTTTACAAATAATTTTGGGAGTATCGAAATTTCTGGTATAAATATGGTTTTTATCAGCGATGTAGGTTTCGTTGAAGATATAAAAGGAAACAGGATCTATTCCCAATAGCTTTTTGGTGAAATGATATACATGGTGCCGGTCTTTGTTGTACCAGCCGTCTATCAGTTCAAAGGTATCCCTATCCACATCCAGAAAAACGGATTCTCCATGAAACAAGAAATTTTTATCTCTTCCTATGCAGCCTGCAGAGTTTTTAGGAGAGTCGAATAAGGCAAAGGTAGCTGCATCCGCTTTTTTCAGTACGGAAGAAAAATAATATACTTGACGTTGGTCTTTGGCAAAGCAATGAGAGAGGGCTGTAAAATTCTGTATATCTGCCTCTGCTAACAAAGTTTCTCCACAGAAAGCGTGATAGGCATCTACTCCATAGTTGCAATTCAAACTTTTAAAGCTCACCGGGTCGGCTTGTTTTACTTTGGCGGAATAGTAGTAAACACCGTTTTTATCTTTATGAAATCCATGATCTAGGATTTCCAAGGTTGGAAGGTCGCGCTCTAATAGGTTGTTGCTAAAATAAACACGTTGATCATCTGCCAGAAAATCACCAGACAATATGCGAATGGTTTCGGGGTTCAGTTCCGGTAAAATATCATATTTGTAATATACATGGTTTTTATCTTTCCCATACCAACCGGAGAGTTCTTCAAAGGATCCGGCATCTGCTTCTAGCATCAGTACTCCATGACACCAGACTTGGTTGTCAATGATTTGATAGGTGTTCATAGTTCTATTTCTTTTAATAAAAAAATTGCTTCTCGGAAGTCAAGGAAGGGCTTCCTTTCGGATACATTCCGTAACGCTATTACAAATTCTCTCCAGGCTTGCTTTTATACTCTGTCAATTGAAATTCTGTAAAACCATGCAATGCTAGCGGGCTGTTTCCTAATAACGGGCCGGGATAGTTGTTGTGAAAGTATAAAGATATGAAAAAATCAAAATACCACAATGCCGGAGATAGGTCTGAACGGTGAGTTTCAAATCAAAATCCCGGTATTGTAGTATTTTGAAAAGTGGCTGGTTGAGGGGATAATAATCAAATAGTATTTAACGGGAGATAACAAGTGTAATCCAGTGCCCTTTTAGGCTTCCAGACAAGTTTCTTCTATAAGAAAATACGGATGGAATGTACTTATTACTCTGCATGAAGGGCGACTCTATTGCCTTCCGTATCGAGAAAGACACAGATATACCCCGCTTTTATTTTGATTTTAGGAACCAGGATTTTACCTCCGGCCGGCTCTATTTTATCTATAGCTTTTTGGATATCGGGTGCGGCGTTCAAATACACCAAAGTCCCCTCTTGAGACGGCTTTGAGTGGGATGATTTTGTTAACGATCCCGTTACCCTGCCCGAAGTTGCTTGAATCACTCCCGGTTCCGAAGGGAAAAAGGTCAACTCCTCATTGGTTTCCTCCATAAATTCCGTATACATTTCGATATCCAGAATGGTTTCATAGAATGTTTTGGCTCTTTGTGTATCCGTTACCGGAATTTCAAACCATGTAATGACATTCGTTTCAGGACTGATTTTTCTTAACTTCTGCATCGTTTTTTCTTTATTTTTTTGAGGATGCAAAGTTGGGCCCGAATGTTCAAACAGACCTGTGACGATCGTCACAAAGAAGTCGCATTCAATCTTCGTTTGCGTATTCTGCTTAGCGTTTCTCTGGCAATACCCAGGTAAGAGGATATATGTGTAAGGGACACTCTCCGTAAAAGCTGGGGTTGATGTTGTTCCAGGTATTCGTAGCGTTCTATTGCAGAAAACAGTTTAAACAAGTTGGCATGTTCTTCCAGTTTGGCCGCTGTTACCCGTAGACATTTCTTTCCTAATGTTTCGATTTCGGGAGCTTTTTGACAAGCCTCAAAAAGTTTTTGCTTGTCAAATAAGATTGCCGTCAAAGGTTCGCAAGCCTGGATGAAATAAGTAGACTTTTGCCCTTCGGCAAAACTATTGAGATTCGTAACGATTTCATTTTCAAAATGAAAAGCCGTATTTTTCTCCAAGCCGTCTTTGAGGTAAAAGCTTCGGCAAAACCCCTTGTCAATGAAAAAAAGTGAATGGCATACATGGTTTTCCTTGAGTAAATACGCACCTTTTTTAAACTCCTGGGTACTGAGCACCGGGTACAATATTTCCCAGCTTTTTTCAGATAAGTTGCTCAAAGAATGAATATAAGTAAAGAGGTTTTGCATCGTTATTTTGCCGGAAGAAATTGATAAAAATAGTGTATAATGTTTCCGGCACTGTGTTGTTTTGAAGCCTTTCAGACAACTGTTCCGGTAAAATGCACTACAAAATTTGAAATTACTTAGTCAATATAATCGCTTTTACAGATGATGTTTACTTTTAGAGTTCATGAAAGTTGAGTAGTACAGGATAAATAATTTTATTAACGAAGTGAATTAACCTTTTTCTTTTTCCTAAAAAATGTTTCAAAAACGCCTCCTCTGTGTTACTTTTTTCAACAATAGCTTTATTCTTTTCAAAAAGTGCCTTGATGAGCCGATTTGGATTCCATTTTCGGTCAAAAACTATACGTTTAAACCACTTCAATCAAAAATCTCTAGATTCTATTAGCTCTGATGGGCTAAATTAATAATTGTTGTTTTTATTTTCGTTACCATAATTGGGACTTACCTCTATTTTGATGTATGTTTTCAGTTACTTGTTTTACCTGCCTTAATTTATTTCAAAACAAGAATATGTTTAGTTTTTTGAAAAAATCATACTTAGGTTAAGTTTAAAGTCTATTCTAATCATCTTCCAAACAACATCTGTTGTTTTTTGTAGTTTTTAAATAAGCCATAAATTATAATACCTTTTTATGGGTAGTTTTAAAGATATGCTAATATAATAAGCTTCTTAACAAGAAAATATAAGGTTTAAATTATACTACTGATAAGCTATTCTCAGACTACTCATTAAATTCTTGTGCTTTATTTGATTCGAAAAGATACAACAAGCCATCAAGAGGAGTGGCTACTATGTATGATCACTGCTAAGAATATCTTTCTTAAGTAGGAATTACAGACGAAATTATAGCTGAAGTTTCTGACAACCTACTTCTTTAATTTATTGAAATGTTACTTCACATGTTCTTATGAGTTATTTATTTCCAAGTGGAGTAAATTTTAATGAAATGTCCTGCTTAATAATCAATTGACTCAATTCTCATCGGATTCGATGAGACGCTGAATTATAACTAACTCAGAACATTATTTAACAACTATACTATATCCAATGATCAATTACATTAACACCCTTTTCAACAAGAGAAGAGGGTATTTATTACTGTTGTTCTTATTCTGGAATATGGGATTGCGGGCCCAAGAAGGTTCTACAGATTCTCCCTTGAAACTGAATGTGATTCCACCGTCTCCTACGGCTGCTTCATTGGGGAAATACGGAGAGGTACCGGTGGGCTTTCATACGGGTGTTCCACAAATTGCCGTCCCGATTTATGAAATCAAAGGGAAGAGTTTACGCTTGCCTATTTCGTTAAGTTATCATGCCGGAGGGATCAGGGTGGAAGAACAGGGGAGCAGGGTAGGTTTAGGCTGGTCTTTGAATGCCGGAGGGGTGATCACTCGAACTGTCCGGGGGAGACCGGACGATAGTGCGAATGGGTATAACAGAACAGGAGGGGATCTTTTACAGCAGTATTTGGAAGCGACTACCAACAGTGAGGACCTGACGGATTATCAAAAGGTTCAGATTGCTAAAGGGATTTACGATACCGAACCGGATTTGTACTTTTATAACTTCAATGGGAAGTCGGGTAAATTTGTCTATGATTTGAATGGAGAGCCCAAATTAATTCCTCATGCTAATTTGCATATCACAAAGACGAGCCAGGGGTTTGAAATTCTGGATGAAACGGGAGTTAAGTACAGGTTTACGGTCAAAGAAACCAGTTGGACGGAAGGGAGTGGTAACGACTCACCCGATGTTCCTCCGATTGAAAAATATACTTCCAGTTGGTATTTGAGTGAGATTTCCGATTTAAATACAGGGGATGTGATTACGTTAAAATATGAAGAGAATTATAGTTATGTTTCTCATCCTTATAAGTCACAAACGGTATATTTTCCTACTGATAACAGTGTGTTACAACCCGGTTGTAATCCCCCTATGCCTTCCAATACCCACTTTACTTCTCATGTACAGGGGAAAGTCCTTACGGAAATCGCGTTTGTTCATGGGAACGTAAAATTTATTCCCGGAGAAGTGCGAAACGATGTGGCCCATTCGGGAGATAGAGAAAAGGTGTTAGCCGGTATTGAAGTATATGGAGGTACTGAAGTTCAGCCGAACAGAACGTTTAATTTCACATATACCAATGTCAGCAATTCTCGTTTGTGGTTGGAAGCTATGTGTGAAGCAGATCCTGTCTCAGGAGCGTGTACCAAGAATTATAGTTTCGAATACAATGAGAAGGAGGCAATGCCTACCATCACCGATGGCTACTACCAGCAGGATTGGTGGGGGTATTATAATGATAATCCTAAGAAGGATTTAGTTCCATTCACCACTTATAAAGTGTTGGGTAAAGTGTACTTTTACGATGGTGCCAAGCGACTACCCGAACAAGAGAGAGCAAGCATTGGGCTATTAAGGAAAATCACATATCCCACTGGAGGGTATGCCGAGTTTGAATACGAACTCAATGATTATGGTTTTTCTGTGGAGGAGGACAGGTTAATTAATGTGGTAGATTGTTCAGAAAAGCAGTTTGCAGACTTTCTTCGCTTAGAATGTGATCGTATATGTAGTAAAAAAGATACTTTTACACTATTAGCACCTACCTGTGCAAAAATTGACTACTTGATAAAACGGAATGTATGTAACAATGAAGATCCTTGTGCTGCCGGTATTAAGATATTACATGAAGATTTTCAATTAGACGAAAATATTGGTTCGGGGATGACTCAATCTGCGAAATCAAAAATAATGTATGTTGAGTTACCTGCCGGGAGTTATACTGTGGAAGTGTGGTCTGAGAATCCATTTTGTGCGGAATGTAAGGCCCGGTTAGATATAAAACTGGCAGACAGGGGTATTAATGAAAAAGCTAAAAAGGCAGGAGGGGTGCGAGTTAAGAAAATCGTCCGGAATGATGGCATTAATCCGGAAGACGAACAACTAGAAACCTTTGTGTACCGTTTGCCTGATCAACCTGAGGAATCCAGTGGGGTTTTAGTTTCAGTGCCAGGGTTTGAATATGCCCATATAGCCACCAGGCCAATAGGTGGAGGAGTAATAGGAGAGGTGGAATGCCCTTATAAAGTAATTACTTCCAGTAGTAATATTCCATTAGGTACATCGCAAGGCAGTGTGGTAGAGTACAGTTATGTTACAGTGTTCAAAGGTGATTCACTGGTCAATAATGGCAAAACGGTATACGTCTATACGACATCCAAAGAGTACCCGGACAGTCCCACCGCATTTCCCTACCCTCCGAGAACTTCTTATGATTGGCGTAGAGGCTTGTTGCTGGAGAAATTCGACTACCATAGCAATGGGCAGTTGTTGATGCACGATTCCTACCGGTATAAGTTTTCCTCATCCAACTACGCGGAAGTTGCCGGGTTGAAAATAGGACTCATTAAGGTGAGTACGATAGAAAACTACAAGTTTGCCGACCGGAAGTATAGAAATATCTCCGAATGGTATTATCAGGATACGGTAATTCAGCGGGTTTACGATCAAAATCAACCGGGGAAAGTGATCACCACCAAGACCGTCAATGAGTATGACAATCCCAAGCATTTACAATTAACCAAAACGACAAACCATCGAAGCCAAGGGGAAGGGGGGTATGTAAAAACGGTGAATACCGAATATACCTATCCGGCAGATCCTGGTTCGGGAGCGCCTGCGGAAATGTGGGATTCTGCCAATCCGGATTACCGCCATATGCACAATTTTCCGGTCCGGGAAGTCTCCAAAGTTAATGATCAAACGACCTCTAAAGTAACGACCCTTTATCAAAAGGACAGCTATGGTCATCTTCACCCGGTGTCCAAACATTTGTACCCTAATGGAGGCTCAGAGAAAATAACGGCCAATTATCAGTACGATGCCAACGGCAATGTGGTGGAAACCCAAAGGGAACATGATATTCCTACCGTATACCTATGGAGTTATAAAAATACCTTACCGGTAGCCAAGTTGATTGGAAAATCCTACGTTGAGATCTCCAATGCGTTGTCAAATGCACTTTCGCCAACGTTTCTCTCCGAATTGGGAAGTGCTACTGACCAAGAGTTAGTCTCTTCCAAGCTATTGCAATTGAGAGGAGTATTTGACGAGGATCCTGCGGTTCAGGTGTTTACTTACACCTATGAACCTTTACTTGGGATGACTTCGGTGACAGATGCGAACAACCAAACAACGACTTACCATTACGATAGATTAGGTCGTTTGGAGACGGTCAAAGACCACAATGGAGATATTGTGAAGCACTACCAATACAACTATGCACAAGATCCGGAATTAACGGTTTCGGAAAGCGCGATTTTTATCAGTTGTGGAGAGCTGAACCATCTGATAGAGATAACTTCCAACAGTAGTTGGACAGCAGAGAGTGATCAGTCTTGGTTGAAGGTGGGTAAGGCAGCAGGTACAGGAAGTCAAACACTCACCTTGTTATTTGAAGAAAATGAGGGGATCACAACTCGTTCCGGAAAAGTGACGGTTCAAGGAGGGGGTTTAACCCAAATTATCTCTATTACACAAGACCGCAGTTGTTTTGTTGAAGTTTCCGTGAGTCAGTTGAATGTAGTAGAAGGAGAGGGGCAGAGTACAGTTATGGTCACCTCCAACACTAACTGGTCAGCACAAAGCGATCAACTTTGGCTTACGACCACACCTGGCAGTGGATCCGGTAACGGTACTTTACACCTGACGTATTCGTCCAATCCGTCCAGTACGGAGCCACGGACAGCTACCCTTACTGTGCAAGGGGAAGGAGTGACAGACAAAACCGTGATTGTTACCCAGTAGGAAGCTCTCAAAACAGAAATGCTTTGGTAAGTATCACTTCCAGTTTTGTAGAAGCACTGGGCTCACTTCGAAGGAATACTTTCTGGTTTTTCGCCTAGGGAACCGGAACGAAACTCATATTCAAATTCCCTAAAAAGTAGACTTTAAAACATATGAAATTTATCAAATATATCTTACTTACCCTGTTGTGGCTGGGCTGGGCCTTGCTGGGGCAGGCCCAACAACTTGCCTTGCCCCAAACGCATAACTATGTCTTGGAACAGGTTCCCAAAGTGGCGGGTAAAAAGCAGTGTGGGGAGCTGGAAGGTTTGCCTAAGGAGGCTATTTCCAACACAGTAAATTATGTGGATGGCTTGGGCCGTCCTTTACAGACCGTAATTTGGCAAGGATCGCCTACGGGCTACGATATCATTCAACCTGTCCAATACGATGAGTTTGGTCGCCAGGTGAATACATATTTGCCCTATGTGGCCACTCCGGATTATGGCAAGGGTCAAGCCGGAGCTTACCAGGAACAGGCTTTGATCAAAGGAGATGAGATCAACAGTCGGGTATTTCAGTTTTACCAGGGACAACCGGGTATTGCTCAGGACGGCAAACCCTTTTCCCATCAGGAATTGGAAGCTTCACCCCTGAACCGGGTTTTGTCCGAGACCGGTCCGGGAGAGGTCTGGCATACGAACGATAAAAAGGTGAAATTTGCTTACCGCACCAACACCCCGGAAGATGCCGTACGGCTCTGGACGATCCATGCTACCAGCGGCTTGCCGGAGACCTTAACGGAATATGCGAATACGACTACCGATCGCAATGGAGACGGTCAACCGGATGGGGAAGGGGAACTTTTTGTCAATGAGGTGACCGATGAGCATGGAAACATAGTTTTGGAGTGCAAAGACAAACTGGGCCGGGTGGTGTTGAAAAAGATACAGGAAGGTGTAGATGCCCAAAATCGGCCTGTTTTCCTGAGTACTTATTACATCTATGACGACTTTGGCAATCTGCGCTATGTGCTGCCTCCTTTGGCGGTGCAGCAAATGGAAACCGGCAATTACCACCAACATCCGGATTTTTCTTCCATTTTAAAAAATCTCTGTTTTACTTATCGCTACGATTATCGACACCGGATGGTGGAAAAGCAAGTGCCGGGAGCGGAAAATATAGAGATGGTGTACGACCGACTGGACCGTTTGGTGTTCAGCCGAGACGGGCAACAGCGGGCTATCGGGCAATGGGCCTTTACCCTGTATGATGTCTTTAGCCGTTCAGTGGCTACCGGGGTGATGAACACCGGTTTGAACCGGGAAGCTTTGCAGAACTGGTCGGATACGAACCTGCCAAAGAATCTGGTCCGCAACCGACAGCCGGTGGATCTGAACACTTCCGGAGCATCGGTGGAAAAGACCGTGGTGAAATATCAGTACGAAGGTACAGATATACAGGCCAGCGAATCTATCGAATTACTGCCCGGCTTTGCCTTTTATGCCGGGGTGGAGGCTCCTTCCTTTGAAGCAGAGATTGTGCAACCACAATTCAACTCCCTGGAGTCGGCCGGTTATGCCAGTACAGGTACCACTTTACCAACTAGCGATTTTGACCTGCTCACCCTGAGCTATTACGATGATTATTCCTTTACCGACAAAGCTTTTGATGCCAACAGCCAATCGGGTTTGACTGCGGCCAGGAACCAGGTGGGGGCCACCACCCTGGAGCTGCCCACAGTGACCGACCGGGTGAAAGGTATGGTCACCGGCTCACTGGTGCGGGTCTTGGATTCGGAGGACTGGCTGAGCACGGTGAGTTATTACGATGCCAAAGGCAGGGTGATCCAAGTACAGGGCAACAACCATCTGGGTGGGACCGATATCCAGTCTACCCTCTACGATTTTACCGGACAGGTGATTGCCACCCACCAGGCGCATCAGACGACTTCCGGCACCCTGGCCGTCTCCCAGGCCTTCCGCTACGACCATGTGGGAAGTGTATTGGAAACTCATCACAAAGTAGGGGCCAATCCTTGGGAGCTATTGACCGAAAACTCTTACAACGAACTGGGTGAGTTACAACAAAAAAAATTGGCCAAAGGAGAGTTATTTCAGCAACAATTGGATTATGCCTATAACATTCGGGGTTGGCTCAAAAAAGTCAATAACCCTCAAGGCTTGCAGGATATGAACAGCCCGGTCAAGGATTATTTCGGTTTTGAGCTTTTCTACGAAGACCATACAACCAACCCACAATATAACGGTAACATCGCCCGGATGAGCTGGCAGAGCGGCCGGGACCCGGTACAGCGGCAGTACGATTACCATTACGATGCCCTGAACCGTTTAAAGCAAGCGGACTTTAGCAGTGCCAAAACGGAGGAGAACGGGCGTTTTGATGTGTCCCTGTCCTACGATGCCAACGGGAATATTCTGAGTCTTGACCGGCAGGGCTTAAAAAGCTTTAACACGGCCCAGGACAACCAAAAAGTCTTCGGGGTGATCGATGCCCTGAGCTATACCTACGAGCCCTTGAGCAACCGCCTGGCCAAGGTGGAGGATGCGGTAGCGGAGAAAGATGCGGCCGGTAGCTTTTTCAACGGGGTCAGCACGGCTCAGGAGTACCACTACGATGCCAACGGCAACCTGATCCAAGACGACAACAAAGGAATCACCGCCATTCAGTACAACCATTTGAACCTGCCGGAGCGAATTGCGTTCGGAGCGGACAAGTATTTAAAATATACCTACGATGCAGCCGGGATCAAACTGCGCAAAGAAGTTTACGAAGAAGGTAGCCTGGTGAAAACTACGGATTATGTAGGGGAATTTGTCTATGAGCAGAATATTTTGCAATTTATCCATATGGCAGAAGGCCGGGTGTTGACAAAAGCCGCTTTGAGCGAAACGGCCCCGGCCTATGTGTACGAGTACCACTACAAGGATCATTTGGGCAACCTCCGAGTGGCTTTCCGGGAAGGGACCCCGGTGGATTACGAAGCTACCCTGACCGATGCGGTGGCGGTGCAACAAGAAGCCACGTTCTTTGACAACCTGGAGAGTACCTGGGAGGCGGGCAGCGGAAGAGGCACCAGTGGAGCAGCCAAGCTGAATGCGGCCACAGGTAAAACAGTCGGTCCGATGGTGCAGCAACTGGAAGTGACGGTAGGCGACAAGCTTAAGGCTGAGGCCTGGTACCGCTATGAAAATGCTTCCCCTGTGAGTCAGACCCTGTACAATGGAATGCCCTTGTTAGGCAACGGGGGAGACAACATCACCGCTCCCACGATGACCTTCGGGATCTCTCCGATCGGGACCGCGGCCAATGGCAGCTTGCCAGTGGCCTACCTACGGATGGTGGTGTACGATGCAGAAGGCAACGAGCAACCCACTCAAAACCAAGTGCGCTATGTAACGGCCAGTACCAACGGCTGGTACAAACTGAGCCTACCGGAGATCACCCTGACCCAAAACGGCTTTGTGAAGATCTTTGTGGCCAACGAAAGTGATGTGGATGTCTGGTTCGACGATCTGAAAATTACCCACACTCCGGAAGTGATAGTGCAAGAAAACCACTACTATCCCTTCGGCCTCAACCTGGCCGGGATTGAGAAACAGGGAGCTCCGGATCACAAATTCCAGTACAATGGGAAAGAAAAACAGGAGGAGTTTGGACTCAACTGGATGGATTACGGGGCTAGGATGTATGATGCGGCTTTGGGGAGGTGGCATAAAGTTGACCCTCTTACAGAAAAAATGAGAAGGCATTCACCGTATAACTATGCTTTTGATAATCCAATAATTTTTATAGATATTGATGGAATGATTCCATGGCCTTTACCAAAGAAATGGAAAAAAGGAAAGCGTACTATCAAACGTAGAATTGATAGCAAATATGGAAATAGAACGCGTAATGGAAAAAAAAGAAAACATCATGGCCTTGATATGAATTTAGGTGGGGGGGATGATGATTTGGGTGTCCCTGTATACGCTACACATGATGGTAAAGTGCTATTAGCTAAAGATAAAAGTGATAAGAATGGAGCTGGCAATCGTATTCATATACAATCAGCAGACGGTAAATTTAAAACTGTATATATGCATTTAAAGGACGCTCCTACTCTTAGTGCGAATGATGAAGTAAAAGAAGGTGATATTATTGGATATGTAGGAGGGTCAGGGTTTGGTAAAGATAAAGGTCAGGCTGTTCATTTGCATTATGAAATTCATAAAAAGGACGAAAATGGAAAATTTCAATCTGTAGACCCCTTATCTGGAGGTGAAGATGGAGCTCCTGTAGATCCACAAAGTTGGCTATCAAGCTCTGAGAATCTAGAAACAGAAAGTATTACGACCTTTGATGTAGTGAATAGTGATGGTGAAAAGGTAGGGGAAGGAACAAGCATAGATGTAGATCAATTTATTCAGGAGAATAAGGTATCAGGAAATCCATTAGAAGCAATATGGGAGATAGTAAAAAATTTATTAGAATGAAACTTAATGTATTTATACTATTACTAGTCGCTCTGTTCATGAGATGTAGTAAGCATAAAAATGAGGAGCATCATTACCAGTCAAACTCAAAATTAGATACACTGTATTACCCTCATGATACTTTGTCACAAGTAATTTGTGATACGTTAATAAATAATACAACTATAAAAGTTGTTGAAATCCCTTCAGGCTCCAAGTTTCTTTTTAGAAAGTTGGAGCCTGAAGGGATTTATGCCTATAGAGAGTTTAAATATCATATAACCATTGATTCTAGTAATTCATGGAATTTTACAAAAAATGCATTATATGATGTTTTAGGTAATGAGATCCATTCATCTGTGTTAAATTCATTTTGGCTCGAAAATATAAAAGGTGATAGTGTTAATTTTAGGATGACAATTGGAGAGCCTGATACTGATAATATAAACCTTGTAGAACTGTCTCTGATTAAACAACCACCAAAAGATTGGAAGAAAGTTATCAAACTCCTTTTACTGGAGGAGTAATTACATCAAATAGACATGGGAGTTTCCAATATGAAATCGTAGTGCTAGGAGAATATGACACGATCCCACCACTTTAAATTGAATCCCAATGGCATCTGTTAAAAAAGTACTACTGAATCGGATTAACAAACGCAATTTGATTAAACCACTGTAGAAATTTCTCATCCGGAATATTGGTGGAGACCCATTGGTTGGCCCACAGGAACTTTTTCGGAAACGCTATTGCTTCCATTGAAAAGTCCATTTGTATGGGAATGGGTATTACTGAGATCAACGTGCGAAATACCAAACTTTATTTGTGTGATTCATATACATAGTTTCATTAAATTGCTTAATGGATTTAGAACAAAATAAACGTTTGAAATGGGTTAAGCTTTATGAGAAATATGGTGATGCCGGGAAGGTTTGTTTGAAGTGCGGTATTTCAAGACCAACTTTAAGGAAATGGGTGAATAGATATAGAGAAAATGGAATTGAAGGACTCTTGGATTACAGTAAGAGACCCCATAATTCACCAAAGACAAAGATTAGTACAGATATAGAACACTTAATATTAGAATACCGCCATAAACGTAAGTTAGGTGCCAGAAGGCTTCAAATAGAACTTCAAAGGA
>NZ_JBDKWZ010000009.1:0-300302 GCF_039710355.1 Rapidithrix thailandica
CTCATTGATGAGTTGATGCATCTTCAATACATTATTGTTGATGATACTGATAACCCGCTTTCCCTCTTCATCCAGTAGTTCAAAATAATCTTCTTTTAAAATATCGCTGTAACCGGAAATGGCGCTCAATGGGGCCCTTAAGTCATGTGACACGGAGTAATTGAATGCTTCAAGTTCTTGATTGCGCAATTCGATTTCCTGCGTTCGCTTTTTGATTTCTTCTTCCAGGTGGTTGCGTATTTTCTCCAGTTCAGTAGTGCGTTCTTTTACCTTTTGTTCCAGGTTTTCATTCAATACATGAATTTGATTTTCATTTTTTTTCTTTTCGGTAATATCGCGGATGGCTGCCGAGATGAGCTGACCTCCCTCCACATCGATAGGGCTTAAGGCAATTTCAACGGGGAAAAGCGTGCCGTCTTGCCGCTGCCCTTGCAGTTCCAGCCCTTCGCCCATCATCCTGACTTTAGGACTTTGGTTGTATTTCTCTCTGTAAGTTTCATGCCCTTTTCGAAGAACTTCGGGCATGAGCATTTCTACTTGTTGGCCTATCAAAGCTGCTTGGGAGTAGCCGAAAAGTTTTTCGGTTTGGGTATTGGTCAATTGAATGTTACCTTCTTGGTTTACAATGACCATGGCATCGGGAGCGGCCTCCAATAGCTTGCGAAACTTCTTTTCCGAATCAACTAAGGCCTTTTCATTTTTTTTCTTTTCGGTAATATCGCGGATGGCTGCCGAGATGAGTTGATCTCCCTCCACATCGATAGGGCTTAAGGCAATTTCAACGGGGAAAAGCGTGCCGTCTTTCCGCTGCCCTTGCAGTTCCAGCCCTTCGCCCATCATCCTGACTTTAGGATTTCGGTTATAGTTACTTCTAAATGCTTTATGCCCTTTCCTGAGCATTTCGGGCATGAGCACCTCCACTGGCTGGCCTATCAAGGCGGCTTCAGAATAGCCAAAAAGTCTTTCGGTTTGTGTATTGGTCAATTGAATATTCCCTTCCCGGTCTACAATGACCATGGCATCGGGAGCGGCTTCCAATAGTTTGCGAAACTTCTTCTCAGATTTGCTTAAAGCTTCTTCCTTCTTTTTTTGCTTTGTGATATCTCGAAGGATCTTCGTAAACCCAATGACTTCCTGTTGCTCATTATGCAAGGCTGTGATGACTGCATTTCCCCAAAATAATGATCCGTCTTTCCGCAGCCGCCAACCGGAGTGTTCGGCTTTGCCCAGTTTTTTGGCCTGGTCTAAAACCAGTTCCGGAATTTGTTGTTGCCGGGCATCCTCCGGGTAGAATACGCTGAAGTTTTTCCCAATAATTTCCTCGGAAGTATAGCCCTTGATTTTTTCAGCTCCTCGGTTCCAAGTCATCACATTGCCCTGAATGTCCAACATGAAAATGGCATACTCCTCTATCTCGGAAATCATGTTCCAGACAAAGTCTTCCTTCTTTTGTGTGAAGCTTAAGTTTGACGTTTTATTTATATCCATAATTCAAGTATCAGGTGAAGCTGAAAAAAATATAGATTCTATAAAACCGCTAAGTTGTGAATGAAAACTATTGCCAGCTCATTTAAAGGGATTGCATTGGCAGAGCTGATAGAATGATTTCTTGCGAGGTAGGACTTGGTTTTTTTACTCTATGAATGTTAGTAAACAGGTGTAATTGTTTTGTCAACAAAGGGTTCTTCTTTATAGAATTTCTTCTCTTTCTTTTGAAAAATCACCCGGTAGAATTGACCAAATTTTTTGGCAACGCAAAGAATAATAGCATTTAATAAAAAATTGAAAATGATTAACCAGCTTTCCCGATTACCTCACAACTGTTAATTATGGTGATTGCTCAGCTTTAATAGCTTTCTGCTTCAGCCTATAGATTTAACCGGCAATGTTAGTTTCTTCTGATTTATATTTTTTTATGTAATTTCTAGTATACAAAGTTTATGGTTTGTTTTCCTGATCTATAAGGTAGATTATGCACAATATACTTCATTAATATAAAATTTACTAGTGTTTTGGATTAATTTGTATGTAATACAAGGTATTTGCCAGTTCGGGTAAATGGCCGGGTTTAACAAGTTAAAAATACTATTTCTTCCCCTGTTTTTCAAGGTTGTACAATATTTTTAAGCGAGTATTTTTCTATAAAAATGGGTATTTTGGATAGAGGGGATCAGGGATGGACTCCGGGGGAAGGTTACATTTCTCTTTATTTATCACTCAAGGGCTCAGAGAGTTCCTGTAAAGGCTTTTGGGTAGCCGCTTGTGGGTAGTTGTCAAGTGAAAAATAAAATACGGCTCCTTCTCCTTTGGTCGCTTCCGCCCATATTTCTCCATTATGTATTTTAATGATTTTTTGGGCTATAGCCAATCCAATACCCACGCCATCAAACTCATCTTGGTGGTGTAAACGGTGGAAGACCATAAAAAGCTTGTCGTAATGTCGCATATCAAACCCGTCTCCATTATCTTTTATGTAGTAAACCGTCTTATTTGCTTGAGTGAATGCGCCGATCCGGATTTGGGGGGTGGTTTTTTTGGAAGAGTATTTAATAGCATTGGAAATAAGCTTTTCAAGTAGTTGTAAGATTAAGTTTTGGTCTCCATAGGCCGGGGGCAATGATTCAATGGTTACTAGAGGGGTATTTTCCATGGAATCGATGGTTCTTTCCACCACCCTGGTGACTAATTGCTGCATATGGATGCACTTTTTGTCGATACCTTTTTTGGCAATTTCCACAAAGCTCAAGAGAGAATCGATGAGTATTCCCATTTTTTTGCCATTGTGAGAAATGATATATAGAAGCTTTTGTGCTTCCTCATCCAAGGGGTAATCATGCAATAAGATCTGGGCATAACCATCTACAGCCCGGAGAGGGGCTCGCAAATCATGACTGATAGAATAAGAAAAGGATTCTAACTCTTTATTGGAAGTTTCCAATTGTGTGGTCCGGGTTTTCAGGTCTTCGATGGTTTGTAAAAGTTTGGCCTCCGCTTTTTCCCTGGCGGCATCGGCTTCGTTTAAGGAGCGGATAATGGGCATGCAAATGACAAAGAAAAGGACGATGATGCCCAAAGTATAAATGGCCGCACTAAAATCGGAGCCGAATAGCTTCCGCCACTCTAACAACAACAAACTTCCTCCTAGCATTATAGGAATTAAAATGACTGCTACCAGGATTTTCCGGGCGACAACTCCTCCTGCCCGGTGGCTGGTTATATGCCTCATGATGCCTTGGTTAGGATAGCGATAAATAATGGCTTGTCCTATGAGAAAAAAGCTTAAGGAAGTATGAAAGGCCATGGGGATTTTTTTCAAAAAAGCATAGAACACATCTACTACATAAAGATAACCTATGATCGAAAGCAGTGAAATCAATAAAATGGTAGTTGCCAGATAATCAGCAATCCTTTTGCCCGAAACAGTATGTTTATCCATTAAATAAAGCGAAGTCCCTAACAGTACGAAACATGCGGCAGTATTGATGGCTAAACTATTGGACAAATTCTTTTTTTGATCGATAATCAATTCGCTTTTAAATAGAATTGTATCAATGCCATTTTGTACCTCTAATCCGTATTCAAGTAATTTAACCCCCCCAAGTAAGGCTGTGAGAATAGCTAAGAATTTTCCCAGTTGTTTGTACGGCTTTTTTGGAGTGGCTATGAACAGAAAGGCCATGCCTGAAAAGACAAATAACAGGGCCGTCAAAGGGTTCATGGCGACAACCCCAGGAATGATTCTTTTTAAAAAATCAATCGAAAAAAACCAACCTCCTAAAACGGCAATCGCAATTGTAATGACGATGTAAACAAAGATGTATGCACTGATGAAAAATTGTTTTTGGGCTTTACTTGCTAAAGGTTTCATGCGGTTTTGAAGGGGGCACTTAAAGTTAAAAATCTCCCGGGCTTTAATTTTGAGAGGGAATAAGCAAAAGAAACGTATCCTTTTCATCTAAGCCTGGTTAAACGTAAAAGAACAAAAAATACTTAATTATTAGTACTTTTTAATGAATTATCTTTTGTTAATCTTACTCCTTGGCAGGGGGATTTTTTAAGTGAACTCTGTAATTTAGATGGAAATAAAGGAGATGAAAAGGCTCAATCCTTAAATGCTTTCAATACCTTGTTGATAACTCCTTCCATATCATAGTCCTCTTTTCTGAGGGTTTGTCCCAAGCGGACAATGAGCAAACTATGAGAAGGAATTACCATTACAAACTGACCTTCAAACCCGGAGGCGTAGTAAAGGTCATTGGGTAATGAGGGCCAAAAGCGCTTTTCCGGATGGTCTTTTTCCCCGGCATTCAGCCAGAAGTGCGCTCCGTATCGCCCCATTTCAGCGGCAGGGTTTGGCTGTCGGCTGTAGTCTACCCAGCCTTCCGGCAAAATGCGTTCTCCTTCCCACACACCGTCATTTGCATAAAGCAGTCCGAAGCGGGCCCAATCGTGGGCGGAAGCAAACATAAAGGAAGAACCTACATACAATCCGTTCGCATCGCATTCCATTTCGGCACTGTGCATGCCGGTTTTGGCAAAAAGCTCTTGGTAGGGAAAGTTGTGATAGCTGGCTCCAAGAATTTCACGAAGTTTGAAAGAAATGATATTGGTGGTACCGCTGGTATAATCCCAAAAGGTGCCGGGAGGATATTTTAATGGCTTTTTCAATACAAAGTCAGCTACTGAGGGAGAGTCAAATAACATTTGGGTGACATCCGTACGTCCCAGGTATTTTTCTTTGAATCCCAAGCCGCTACTCATTTGCAAAAGTTGATGAATGGTGAGTTGGTTGCGCAGATCACCGGAGGGCCAAAGATTTACCGGTGCATGAATGTCCAGGCGTCCTTGTTTGACCAGGATTCCTACTAAGGCATTGATCACACTTTTGCACATCGACCAACCCGCTTGTGGTAGTTGGGCATCAAACCCTTCGGCATACTTCTCCATCACCAATGTAGAGTGATGAAATACCAGAAATGCCCGGGTGTTGACTTTCTTAGGTTGGTGAAAGGCATAGTCGAAAGCCTGTTCTAATTGCCGGAGGTTTACCACATGGTCTTGCTCCTTTGCATGAAGACGTAATTGTTGAGGAGGGGTGGTAAAGAACTGATCCTTGTCCAAGCAGTTTTTGGTAACGTCTTCCTCTTTGCTGCCCAGCAATAAAGAACAGCCTGTGCCAGGTTTGTATACAGCGGTTTTAGAAAAAAAACCTCCAAGCGATGCCGTTACTTTTCGAGCTTCCTTGTCAATATTTACATTGACGAAGGGTACCAAAGCCAATTCCCCCTGACTCACAGAAGCAGGGTTCCGGCGGGAGGTAAATACACAGGAAGCATATACTTTGGCAACAAAGGCTGTGAGGATCGGACCCAGCCGAAAAAAGATGTATAGAAAAACCAGGCAGAGGGCAAGCAGCAAGGAAAGGGCAATGAAAAGGATCATGAAAGCATCAACTTAGTATGTAGTATGGGAGGGAAACGGAAACCTTCCGGGTTGTCGACAACCCGGAAGGTTTAGAGGGTTATGGGTATTGACTGATAAATTCTTCAGCTGCCTGAATACTGTTGTTCGTAAGCGTTTGCACTTCAGTAATTTTCTCCTTTTCGCTAAGTAAGTACGTTTTTACTTCTTCCGCTGGAGTTTCTTTCGCAGGTTCTTTGTATGCTTTCATCCAGTCCATCATTTCCGCATCGGCTTTTTGTAAGGAAAGGATTAAGTTACGGGCTTTTTCAACCGAAGGAGTATCCGTAGAATCAATTTTTTCGGTGATAATGTTTTCAAGTTGAGTGGAGAGCTCTTGCAAAGTGCCCATTTTGGCCATGGCATCATCGTGAATTTCCATCACTTCTTTGTGCAATGTTTCATTCTCATTTTGTTTTTCACAGCTTGTGAAAACAGCGAACAAACATAGCAGTAGTACATGGGTCAATTGTAGATGTTTCATAAGAAATTAAGTGTTGTTTTTAAATAATTTGCCTTTTTATGGTTGTGAGTTTTTACAATTTTTCAAATGTTTTTTTACCGTGGCAGCACTTACGGGCTTTGCATCATTGCCCCATTGTTGGTTGATATAATTGATAATATTGGCAATTTCCACTTCGGTAAGTTGGGGAATCCCGGGCATGCTCTGATTGTAAGTGGTTCCGTTTACCGTAATTTCACCACTTTGGCCATACCGAATGATACAGGCAATTTTTTCAGGGTGATTGGTCAAATAATCCGAGCCGGCCAAAGGCGGAATTAAACTTTTTAAACCTTCCCCGTTTTCCATATGACAATTGCCGCAATGGGTTTCATAAAGTGCCTGACTGCGGTTGTCCCCTTTGGAGCTAAATAAGAGTGCCATCGGAATGCCTGCCAACAGTGCTACCGGAAGAATGATTTTTAATAATTTGGAACTACTGGGCTTCTTGTCCATGGAGTAATTGCTTGATATCTTGAATCAAATCTTGGGTTTCGATTTCCTGAGTGCCATCGTATACACCCCGTACTTGTCCTTCGGGGTCTACCAGTATAAAGGCTCCACTATGTGCGTAACCTCCGGGAGAATTGGCATCTTCCATGGCGGTAACCATATAGTGTTTGGCCATTTCAAATATTTCTTTTTTGTCGCCGGTCACAAAGCGCCACCGTTGCCGGTCTACCCCCAGTCTTTCGGAGTATTCTTTTAAAACCGGTACGCTGTCGTTGCGGGTATCAATGGAATGAGAAAGCAATAAGAGTTGATCTTGGTCTTTGAACTCCTCATAGACCGTTAGCATTTGCGCTTTCATTTTGGGACAAATGGTAGGGCAAGAAGTAAAGAAAAAGTCTGTAACATAGTATTTCCCTTTGACCGTTTCATTGTTCACTACCTGGCTGTCTTGGTCTACAAATTGAAATGAACGGGTAACCTTTCCAATTACTGGCAAAGTTTGCTTTTCTTTTGCTGTCTGACAAGAAGCGCTTAACCCTAATAGGATCAACAGACCGAAACCGATATACTGACTAATAAGCTTGTTCATGTTATGTGCTTGTTAATTTTTAGTACTATTTGAATTAGTTATATATAAATTCAGTTTAAGGGTAAAATTTCAAGATAACGAGAGTATCTTTGACGTGATACATGAGTGAGGAGTTGAAACTGTTTTTCACTCTGAAACTTAACGACTTTCCATAACACCAATAATTGTCTGCAAAGGGAGTATTTTATAGTGAAATCCTTTCAGATACAAACCTACTATCCAATTGGGGAAAACCATATGTTTTCCTGCTCCTTTCTCATCACATAAACTATTGGTGAATCCTAATTCAAATGTAAACATGAAAGCCGACTTTATTAAGGAATTGCAAAAAAGGCATGAGAACACAACGATTTTTCCCCCAACGTCTACCATTTGTAAATTAATTACCCGGATTCTGTTGATCATGTTTCCGGAGCAAACGAAACGGAGGCTGCGTTCGGTGAAGGATCTTGAACGGGCTTTTCGAAATATAGAAAATCAGTTGACGGAAATTTTAAAACCCATCTCCGAACAATTGGACGATACTCCCGAGCGGGTTACCAGAGCTTTCATGGAGAAGCTGCCGGAAATTTATCAGCTCTTACAAACGGACATCGTAGCAATTGAACGGGGCGATCCTGCAGCAAAAAGTACCTATGAAGTGATCCGGGCTTACCCGGGGTTTTATGCCATCGCCTTTTTTCGCTTAGCGCATGGGTTGTTTGAATTGAATGTGCCTTTGCTACCCCGCACCATTACCGAATATGCCCATTCAAAAACCGGAATCGATATCCATCCCGGAGCGACTATCGGATCCCCTTTCTGCATAGATCATGGCACCGGAATCGTCATCGGAGAAACTTCCGTCATCGGGAAACACGTGAAGGTGTACCAAGGGGTGACGATCGGGGCCTTGAGTGTTTCTAAAGAATTGGCACTGACCAAACGGCATCCCACCATTCAAGACAATGTGGTGATCTACTCCGGAGCAACCATCTTAGGAGGGGAAACTGTGATTGGGCATGATAGCATCATCGGGGGAAATGTATTTTTAACCAAAAGTGTGCCTCCGCTGTCCACAGTGTATCACCAACCGCAAACCAAAGTAAGGCCTTCTGAAAAGGTGCCGCTCACGGCAAATAATTAACAGGAACACAGCAGCATCCGTATAAGCCGTAGGGGTAGTAATAGCTTCATGCTATAGATCCTGCTATTCTTTACCTTTATAAAACACTAACCAGCAATCATTTTTCAATTATGTCATCATTATTAGATTTTGTAGGAAATACACCTTTGGTGCAGGTGCGTCATATCGTACAAAAACCAAAGGTGAAATTATACGCCAAGTTAGAAGGTCATAACCCTGGTGGGAGTGTGAAAGATCGGGCTGCGTATGGTATGATTAAAGGAGCCTTGGACAGAGGGGAATTAAAACCGGGAATGAAACTGATTGAAGCTACCAGCGGAAATACGGGAATCGCCTTGGCAATGATTGCCCGTTTGTTTGACTTGGATATCGAACTGGTGATGCCGGAGAATGCCACCCGGGAACGCGTCATGACCATGAAGGCATTTGGGGCCAAAGTGACATTGACTCCTCAGAAGGAATCAATGGAAGGGGCGATTGATTACGCTCATGCGAAAGTGGCTGAAGGTGGGTATTTGATGTTGAATCAATTTGCCAATCCGGATAATTACGGAGCACACTACCGGACTACCGGCCCGGAGATCTGGAAAGATACCCAAGGGAAAATTACCCACTTTGTGTCAGCGATGGGGACTACCGGGACGATCATGGGAGTGTCCCGCTTTATGAAAGAGCAAAACCCCAATGTCCAAATTATCGGTGCACAACCGGCTGACGGTTCGCAGATACCAGGCATTCGCAAATGGCAGGAGGCTTATTTACCTAAAATATTTGAACGGGACCGTGTGGACCGTGTCATCGAAGTCTCTCAGGCAGAAGCCACTCAAATGACCCGTAGACTAGCCCAAGAAGAGGGCATTTTTGCCGGGATGAGTAGTGGAGGGGCAGTAGCTGTCGCCACCAAGTTGATCGAAGAACTGGAGGAAGGGATAGTGGTTTGTATCATTTGTGATAAAGGAGACCGTTACTTATCCTCCGATTTGTTTTCCTCCGGAGAGAAGGGTTGATTTGTCGGTTTTTTCAAGAATCTATCTCAACCATCAAATTGACACCTCCTTCTATATGTAAAGGAGGAGGTGTCCGCTAACGTAGGTTGATAGGTTACACTCATTAAAATAGATCCAATCTGTTGTGAAGTTTCCTGCTTGAATTTCAATTGCTTCATTCAGTTTTCTTTTCTAATCCTCAAATAGGAAAAAAAGCTTTGATTGACTAATTTGGAGGGGAACAATTATACCTCTATGAAAAAAACTCCTTTTCACTCGTACCTTCAATCGGAGTGGGTCCAAAGTCAATTAAAACGTCTGAGTCTTGAAGAAAAAATTGCTCAATTAATTCATATTGCAGCGTATTCGAACCGGGACGAATCCCACTATCAAAAAGTTTTATCTCTTGTTAAAACCTATAAGATCGGAGGCTTGATCTTTTTTCAAGGTCATCCGCTCAAACAAGCCGAACTGACCAACCTGTATCAGGAACACAGTGATATCCCTTTGATGATATCGATGGATGCCGAATGGGGTTTGGGAATGCGCCTGGACGATACGTTGAGCTTTCCTTATCAAATGGCCTTGGGGGCTTTGCAAGACAATCGCCTGATTTATGAAATGGGAGCGGAAATAGCCCGTCAATGTAGCAGGCTAGGGATGCAGGTGAATTTTGCTCCGGTAGTGGATATTAACAATAACCCGGCAAATCCGGTAATCGGTTTTCGCTCTTTCGGAGAAGAGAAGGAAGCCGTAGTACAAAAGGCCAAAGCGTATATGCAGGGTATGCAAGACCAAGGGGTTATGGCTTCTGCCAAACATTTTCCCGGTCATGGAGATACCGCTACCGATTCTCATTTTGACCTTCCTGTGATTCATCACAACAAAGCCCGTCTGGAAGAAGTAGAACTATACCCTTTTCGAGCGCTTATTGACGAAGGAATAGGAAGTATGATGGTCGCCCACTTGCAAATTCCTGCATTGGATGACCGCGAAAACACGCCTTCTACCGTTTCCAAGCCCATTGTTACCGGGTTGCTGAAAGAAAAAATGGGCTTTGAAGGCTTGGCTTTTACCGATGCGTTGGATATGAAAGGTATTGCGAACCTGTACGAACCCGGAGAGGTGGATTTGAAAGCTTTTTTAGCAGGGAATGATGTCTTGTTATTTTCGGAAGATGTGCCAACTGCCGTAGAAAAAATTGCCCGGGCAGTTCGCGCTGGTGAAGTTGCCGAAGAGGAACTGGATTTGCGTTGTGCAAAGAACCTGGCCGCTAAGCAATGGTTGGGTTTGACCAGCCACCAACCGGTTGTTCTGGAAAACCTGGTGGAAGACTTGCATCCCCAATCAGCGATCGAGTTAAATCAACAATTGGCCGATCAAAGTGTTACATTATTGAAAAAGCAGTCCACAGGCTTTCCTATGGCTCATTTGGCGGAGGAGCGATGGGCCTCTATAGCCTTCGTATGCCAGACAGAAACTTCCGCTTCAGGCGCCTTACAACATCATACCATAGACAAAGGCTTCCAAGAAAACACAGAGAGTTCTCTGGTATTTTTGCAGCAATTATTGGAAAAGCAACTTCCTGGGAAAGTCAGCCATTACCAGGTTTTCAGTCAAGATAAAAAGAACCTCGACATTGCTCAACTTCTGGAGCAATACGACCGGGTACTTGTGAGTATTCACGGCTTGAAAATGAAGGCATTGGACAATTTTGGACTTTCTCCTGATTTTATTGAAAAACTAAATCGTTTGGCCGCTTCCGGAAAGGCAACCATTTGTTGGTTAGGCAATCCGTATGCTTTGGGTTTGATTGAAAAGAGCCACCAGGCCCGGGAGGTTCTGTTAACGTATCAAGAATCAAGTTATACACAACAGGCGGCGGCTAATTGGCTATTGGGCAAGTTGCAACCTCAAGGCAAGTTGCCTGTTACAGTCAACCAACACTTTGTAAGAGGGCAGGGTTAATAAGCTCTTTCGAAGTAGTTAAAGAGCCTTCTTCATATTCACTATGGGGAAGGTTTTCAATGGCTTTCGGAAAAAGGAGGAAGCTGTGGCTTTAAAAGATTCACCCTGTCTCTTTCACTTGAAAGTCGTATTTTCCTAAAATATTCTCTATTTTTATATGTGTTAATCAAAGACCGCTATGGGTTTTTGATGGATATAAATGTTAGTTGTATATAGCAAATAAGCTGTTTTTGGGATAAAAAAGTACTGGTACTTAATGATGAAATAAATAGATATGAAAAGAAGAGATTTTACCAAAGTATTGCCTGCATTTGCTGCGGTTCCGGCTATTTCGGTTTCTGCTTTCGGAGCCTCTGATTCCCCGGTAAAAAATAAATCCGAGCGCGATTTTTGGGTAGAAACTATACAATCGATTGCAGATCCTTTGCTAAAAGCCTTGGCAAAGGGAAAGTTGAAAGAAAAAATGCCCGTAGAGGCCCGGAAGGGCAGTGAAGAAGGCCGGAAAAAAGTGACGTACCTGGAAGCTTTTGGCCGCTTATTGGCAGGAATGGCTCCTTGGTTGGAATTAGGGGAGGAGGACAGTAAAGAGGGCAAACTCCGGGAAAAATACATTCGCCTGGTACATAAAGCTACGGAACGGGCCGTGAACCCCAAATCACCGGACTTTATGAACTTTACGGAAGGGTATCAACCCTTGGTAGATGCCGCTTTTTTGGCCCACGCTTTTCTCAGAGCCCCTAAGCAACTGTGGGAAAGGCTGGATGACAAGGTGAAACAACAAGTGCTCGAAGCGATGCGATCATCCAGGGAGATTACCCCTTGGTACAATAACTGGCTGTTGTTTAGCGCCACCATTGAAGCCTTTTTTCTCAAGTTTGATCAACAGTGGGATGAAATGCGAGTGGATTATGCCGTCCGTCAGCATTTGGATTGGTACAAAGGAGACGGAATGTATGGAGACGGTCCTGACTTCCATTGGGACTATTACAATAGTTTTGTGATTCAACCCATGTTATTGGACATCGTAAAAGTGCTTAAAGAGAAAAACAAGCGCCTGGGCAAACAATATGAAACCTTATTGAAACGCTCTCAGCGCTATGCGGCAATTCAGGAGCGGTTAATTTCCCCGGAAGGTACCTTTCCGCCTATTGGGCGCTCCTTACCCTATCGTTTTGGGGCATTTCAACTATTAGGACAAATTGCCCTGGAGCATCAATTGCCCAAAGAGGTCAAACCGGCGCAAGTAAGAGGAGCTTTGACCGCTGTGATCCGGCGAATGATTCAGGCGGAAGGGACTTTTGATAAAAACGGATGGCTGAAAATCGGTTTTTGCGGACACCAGCCGGACATTGCGGAAAGCTATATTTCTACAGGTAGTTTGTACCTCTGCTCTGTAGGGCTGTTGCCACTGGGACTCCCCGAAAACGATCCTTTCTGGACTGCCCCTGCAGAAGACTGGACCGCCAAAAAAGTATGGAAAGGTGTCGATATTCCGGCAGACCATGCCTTGTACGGATAATGACAGGAAAGAGGTTAAGAAGGGACCGGCTCTTCTTAACCTGTTCTTCTATAGTGTCGGGGAGGCATTCGGAATTTTGAAAATTTATCTATATTTGAATGACTCTCAGCAATGATCAATCACTTCTAAAAGGCCGGATCTATTTTGTATTCAAACACTCCCATTAGATTTTGGTAAGGAGAAGACTATTTATTTTTAAGAATATGAATTTGAGAAACTAACAATGTAAGGGAATGGAAGGCATGGACGATATAAGCTTATTTAAGGCTCTTCAGCAAAATGACGAACGGGCATTCAAGTTGTTGTACAACCGCTACTGGGAGACAATTTATTACCTTGCCCTGCACAAAACGCAATCTCCAACAGATGCTGAAGACCTTACCCACGAAGTATTTTTGGATCTTTGGAAAAACCGGAAAAAAACCACGATTCAAAGCTCCTTTGCCGCCTATATTACCACGGCTGTAAAGTACAAAGTCTTTCGTTGGATAGATGCCAAATCAGTCAGAAGAAAGCATGCCCGTCATCTGAAAAAGACCGCACCTTTGGAGTATAACCCAGTGGAGCAACAACTTACCTTTAAAGAATTGTATCAGCAGATTGAGCAGAATATTGACAAGTTGCCTGAGAAATGCCGCCTGGTATTCAGGCTGAGCCGTGAACAAAATTATACGGCAAAGGAAATAGCACAACAACTCAATGTATCACCCAATACCGCTCAAAATCATATCAACAAAGCTTTGAAAATCCTGAGGTTAGAGCTGAAAGAATTTTTGCTCTTGGTATTTTTCCTTTCCTATTGGATTGGGAAATAAACGATTGATTAATAGTGTCTTATATTTGTTATGGTTTGAATAAACCTTCCTCCCAAAAGAATATTTGCTCCTTTTTTAAAAAAAATCACTGGTTGAGTAGTTGTTCCCCTTGACTTACCTCACTATATGGTAAAGGTCATCTCTCTTTAAGAGATACTATGCTAAAGTGATCCGCTATTGACAATAGCATTTAACTACGAAACAGATAATGAGTAACAAGGAACGAATTAGCCAATTGGTGAATAAGCTAATGACCGGGAGCATTACAAAGAGCGAATTACAAGAGCTTAATGAATGGTATGACACTTTTGAAGAAGCCCCGTTGGAGTTACCCGGAAAAAGAGAGGATCTTCAAGACCGAATCTATCAAAGGCTTCAAAAAGACCTTCACAAGCCCCGTGTTGCAAAAGCGAAGAAGGACCAATGGAAATATTATATGGGTGTGGCAGCCAGCTTACTACTGATGGGAGTAATGGCTTATGGCTTCATGACCTATTTGAACCTAAAAGAGGGAGAACAACCAGAAGTAACCTATTTAACCACAGAGAATCCATCGGGGCGTTTCACAAATGTGAAATTGCCCGATGGCTCGAAAGTGCGCTTGTACGCGGAAAGTAGTTTACGTTATCCGGAACAATTTACCGGGAATACCCGGGAAGTTTGGTTGAATGGAAAGGCCTATTTTGAAGTTTCTCCGGATACCAATAAGGCATTTATCGTACACTCCCAAGGTTTTTACACCAAGGTACTTGGGACTTCTTTTAATGTAAAAAGTGGAAAAAAGATAGAAGTGTCGTTGGTAGAAGGCCGTGTGGAAGTAGGAAATAACAACCTGCAAACCACAGGCGATGCCGTAGTGCTTGCTCCGGGAGAAAAGGCTGTGTGCCAACCCAAAACGGTAAAAATCAGCAAACAGAAATTGGATTATTGGAGCGATGTAGCTTGGAAAGACGGGGTGTTATATTTTGAAAATGCCACCTATGAAGAAGTTAAAGAAAGGCTGGAGAGCTGGTATGGGGTAAAAATTACAGAGAGCAACACCCGGTCCGTTCAATGGAATTATCAGGGGAAATTTAAGAAAGCCAGTTTGGAAAGGGTACTGGAGCGAATTGCTTATGCGGAAAACATTGAATTTAAAATAGAAGGAAAATCAGTTGTAATCACCTTTAAACACAAATAACATGGAGAAACTCTACGGATTTACTTAAAAAAACCGGTGACAGATTACTACCACCGGCCTCTGTCTCTACCCGGTAAATGTTGGCGCATTCGGGGTAGAAGCAGATTGACAATGAATTATTACTTAATAATCATCCCTTAAAATTATGAAAAATAAACTACTACGAGTAATCATCATGTGCTCAATTTACTCAATGGTAGGTTTAGTAGTACAGACCATGCTTCTGACTGTGCTACTGGCTTCGCCAAATTACGCTCAAAAGGGAAAGAGTGTGAAAGAAATTTACCTGACACTCCGGCTGAAAAACGCAGATTTGCAGACGGTGATTCAGGAAATTGAGGACCAAACCGACTTTTACTTTTCATACGATTTGAAACATCTGGATTCCCGGCGTTTATTTACATTTAACTCCAGGAAAATTTCCTTGAACAAAGTTCTGCAGGAGCTTGCCAAACAAGGCTCATTGAATATACGCAGAATTAACAATGCCATAGACCTGAAAAAAGCGAGTGAGAGGAATAGGGGGTTGGAGGAAATAATGACTCCGGTACAGGACGTGGTGGTATCGGGGAAAGTCACCTCGGGAGAAAACGGAGAGCCTTTGCCAGGAGTAAGTATCCTGCAAAAAGGTACTACCAAAGGAACCAGTACGGACTTTGAGGGCCGTTATTCCTTAAGGGTTCCGGAAGATGCAATTTTGCAATTCAGTTTTATCGGTTACCAGACCAAAGAAGTGACCGTAGGAAACCAAACGACTATCAATGTGGTCCTGCCTTTGGATATGGCAGAATTGGAGGAAGTGGTGGTCGTTGGATATGGCGTCCAGAAAAAAGAAAATCTCACCGGAGCTGTTGAGGTAATTTCCAATGAGCAAATTGAAAACAGACAGTCTCCCACGGTTTCCCAGTTGTTGCAAGGACAATCTCCGGGGTTAACATTCTCTGTAAACAATAATGGATTTCAGCCGGGGGCCAACGTAGGAATAGACATCAGGGGCATTGGTTCCTTAAATGGAGGAGAACCGTATGTGATCATCGATGGAATACCCGGGGATATGAACCGGTTAAACCCGGAGGATATTGAATCCATTTCCGTATTAAAAGATGCGGCAGCCTCTGCGATTTATGGGGCGCGTGCTCCGTTTGGTGTGATATTAATTACAACCAAATCGGGAACCGCCAATCAGAAAATCACGGCTACTTATTCGGGGAGTGTTTCGTTCGCCTCTCCTCAGCGTCTTCCCGAAATGCTGGATTCGCATACACATGCCCGGGTGCTCAACGAAGCTGGGGTACATGGTCGTGGTGGCCAGCCCTACTCCAATGAAGTGATTGACCGGATTGTAGCTTACCAAGAGGGCGATTTTGACTATCTCAAACAGTTTACTGTGCCCGATGCCATTTACTATGAAACCATGCCAAGACCGAATGGTACTTGGGGCTTCAATCAAAATGGCAATGCGAATTACGATTGGTTTGACGAATATTATGGCAATGCCTTGAACCAAAAACATAACTTATCTTTCCAAGGAGGAGGACAAAAAACATCTTTTTACTTCTCCGCCGGTTATTTGGGGCAAGAAGGGGTGTTGAACTATGGCACGGACACCTATGAAAGGGTGAATGTAATGGGGAAAGTGAAAACCAAAATAACGGACTGGTGGGATTTTTCCTATCAACCCCGGTTTATGAAAAGCAATAGGGTGATTCCGAATATGGATAAACAAGGGTCATACGATTTGATTTTTCATCAAATTGCCCGTACCATGCCCAGCAATGCCAAGTACGATGGCTATGGCAATATTATGATCCAATCCAAAATTCCCTGGGTGGATAACGGGGGAACGGATAATATAGAAGTTACGGAAAACTGGCAAACCTTTTCTACGGAACTCCGCCCGTTGAAAGGATGGAAAGTCAATGCAGATTTTGCTTACAAGTCCGTAGATTATTTCAGGTCTGATCAGGAGTTGACGGTATATGATCACTTAGTAGATAAAAGTACCATTCCCAGTGGGAATACGGTGCCTAGCAATATTCAACAATACCATCAAAGCAACAGTTATTGGACTTCCAATATCTATTCTTCGTACAGTCTTACGATCAAGGAGCAGCATAATTTTATGCTCTTAGGTGGGATGCAATTTGAAGTAAACAAAGGGCGAAGCCTAGATGTGATTAAAAACAATATCCTGGTGCAGGATGTACTTTCTTTACAAACCGCTACCGGTGAACCCGCTGCCACAGAGAGTTTAAGTCACTGGGCGACACAAGGGTTTTTTGGACGGTTTACATACGATTTTAAAGGCAAATACTTAGTGGAAGCCAATGTAAGAAGAGACGGGACTTCAAGGTTTAGAGAAGGCAATCGTTGGGGCTTTTTCCCTTCCTTTTCCGTAGGATGGAATGTACATGAAGAACCGTTTTGGAAGGGCTTGAACAAAATTGTAAATACCCTGAAATTTAGGGGCTCGTGGGGAGAGCTAGGCAATCAGAATGTAACCGCTTATCAAGATTTGGCCTTGATTCCGCTCCGTTCAAGTGCTTTGAACTGGATTTTTGATTATGGGCAAACCCGGCCCGTAGGGTATACTGGCACACCAAGCTTAGTCAGTCCCGATTTGACTTGGGAAACCGTAAGTACTAAAAACGTAGGGATAGATGCCGGTTTTTTCAAGAATAAGTTGAAAGTGAATTTTGATGTATTTGAAAGAGAAACAAGTAATATGATTGGTCCCTCGGAGGCCCAACCGGGGGTGTTGGGAGCATCACTGCCTCAGGCCAATAATGCAACCTTGCGTACCAGGGGATGGGAATTGGCTGTGAGATGGAGTCAAACATTAAACAATCAACTTACCTACTATATTACCACCAGTTTGTATGACAGCAGGGCAGTGGTCACCAAATATTTGAATCCTACCGGAACGCTATCCTCTTGGTATGAAGGCAGGGAGCAGGGAGAAATCTGGGGATATACTGTAAACGATTTATACCGCTCACAAGAGGAAGTGGATGCCTATACTGAAGAAATGGACTTAACGGCTATTTGGGGAGGAACCTGGCGGCCCGGAGATGTGAAATATGAGGATACCAATGGCGATGGTGCTGTGAACAATGGCTCTTACACAGTGGATGACCATGGTGATTTGTCTATTATCGGAAATAGCACTCCGCATTATCAGTACGGGATATCTGCCGGGGTGAATTTCAAAGGTTTTGATTTCTCTATGTTATGGCAAGGAACTGCTAAAAGAGACTTGTATTTTAATGGAGATCAAAATATGTATTGGGGTTTCAGAACCTGGAACCAATCCTCTTTATTCCCCGAGCATCTTGATTACTACAGAGATCAAGAAGGGGATAAATATATAGGAGTGGCTATGGGAGCTGACAACCTTAATACCGATGCCTTTTGGCCCAGACCTTATATCCACAACGGGGAAAACAATAAAAACAGGATCGCCTCCACAAGGTATTTGGCCAATGGGGCTTACCTCAGGTTGCAGAATGTACAACTTGGATACAACCTCCCGGAGACTTTTTTAAACAAACTCAGCCTTCAGAAATTAAGGGTGTATGCCTCCGGGGAGAATTTGTTCACCATCACCAAACTGCCTAAAGGCATCGACCCGGTTGCGATAAATAGTACCAGGGGAGTGGGGAAGACCTATGGAGCCGACCGGATTATTTCACTGGGTTTGACTGTCACTTATTAACCGTTTTCTCATTTTAAGCTTGATAAGTATGAAATTTCTAAAATATATTCTTTGCATTCCGGTGTTGGGTCTGCTCGTTTCCTGTGAGGATTTTTTAGACCGTCCCCCTTTGGATGCCATTGGTACGGACAGTTATTGGAAGACCGCCGGAGATTTGGAAAATTATGTGATGCAATTTTACCCGAAGCTTCCCAGTCATGGAACCGGAGCCGGGATGCCCATTGAGGATGCCAACTCGGATAATATGATCTTGGCGGTGGCCAATGCGACTCTGAACGGGGAAAGGCCCATTACGACTGGGAATTGGATTGGTGATTGGGATGAAATTCGCAGCTTGAATATATTCTTCGATAATTATCAAAAAGTGGAGGATGGTTTTGATACCTACAAGCATTTTGTGGGCGAAGCGCATTTTTTTAAAGCTTGGTTTTACTTCCGCCTATTGAGAGTTTATGGAGATGTGCCCTGGTATGCCAAAGAGTTAACACCTGGTGATGAAGATTTGACAAAAGCCCGTGATCCAAGAACCTTGGTGGCCGATTCTGTTTTAGCACATATTGACAAAGCCATTGAATACCTTGATCCCCGCTCAGATGCCGGAAACAGCCGGCTCAACAAAGAAGCTGCTTTGGCTTTTAAAACCCGGGTGGCTCTGTTTGAAGGAACTTGGCAGAAGTATCATGAGGGGACCCCGTTTGCAAGTGAGGGCGCTGATCCGGCAAAATACTTTCAGGCTTGTGTAGACGCTGCCGAAGAGTTAATCAACGGCTCTTATACCAAAGGGATTTACAATACCGGTAGCCCTGACTGGGACTACTACACCCTCTTCGGTTTGGACAATATGTCGCAAGTAGAGGAAGTGCTCTTGTACCGCATCTCCAATTCCGGGGAGTCAATGGGGAATAATGTACAGTTTTATACTACTGTCAGGACAAACGAAATGGGCATCACCTGGTCTTTGGTATCCTCTTATCTGGGAAAAAACGGTGAACCTTATGATTACCTCGGCCTTGCCTCAACTACCAAAGGAAATGCATTTCTTAGTCAGGTAGCGAATGATTGCGATCCCAGGTTGAAAGCTACGGTTTGGATTCCTGGCGATTTAAGGGTTGCTTCTTCGGGAGAAGTATTCGACAAGCCTTTTATTGATAAAGGTGGCGAAGAGGTATGTCCTACGGGTTTTCAAGTGAAAAAATTCTCTAATCCGGGTTCTCCGGGAGCCGGCGGGGTTTGGGGAGGCAATAGTGAAACCGGATATATCCTTTTCCGCTATGCCGAAGTACTTTTAAATTATGCCGAAGCAAAATATGAAATGGAGGGTACGGTTGCTTATGATGCATTGAACTTGCTTCGCCAAAGGGCGGGAATGCCTGACTTTTCGATCAACCCGCAAGGTGCCGACTTAAATCCGGTTGACTATGGTTACCCGGTGACAGATGCTCTTTACGAGATTAGAAGGGAAAGGCGGGTAGAACTCGCTCTGGAAGGGCAACGCCAGGAAGATTACCAACGATGGGCCGCTCATGGATTATTTAAAGGGAAAAAACCATTAGGTTATCCTTTTGATGCTTCGGAGTTTCCGGGCTTTACCCCTCCATTAGATCCGAACGGCCTGATTGACTACTTTGCTAATCAGTTGCCCAGTGGTTTCCAATTCAAAGAAAACCGGGACTATCTGGACGATATTCCTCAAACAGAATTAACCTTAAACCCTAACTTGGAACAGAATCCGGGCTGGGAATAATCAATAGCGGGGTAGTTTATAAACTACCCCGCTATTGTGGTTTTAAAATGTAAAACAAAAATTGAAAATGACTTTTGAGGATTGTAAGCGGTTTGTATTTGGACTCTTAGTATTGTTGACTATACATAATACCTATGGGCAGGACCTGCCGCCGGAAAAGCCCAATATTATCCTCATTATGGCGGATGACCTGGGCTATGAAACTCTTGGCTGTAATGGAGGGGATAGCTATCCTACGCCCCGGCTCGATCAGTTATCCGAAGAAGGAATGTTGTTTGAAAATTGTTTTTCAACTCCACTCTGTACCCCTTCCAGAGTACAGTTGATGACTGGAAAATACAATTTCAGAAATTATATAGGGTTTGGCTTACTTGATCCCTCAGAAAAAACGTTCGGGCACTTTTTACAAGAAGCCGGTTATACAACTTGTATTGCGGGCAAATGGCAGTTGTATGGCAATGCCCGTCAACAAAAGCTGGCCGGAGGACGCACCGGAACTTTGCCTCAAGACGCGGGTTTTGATCAGTATTGTCTCTGGCAGGTGAAAGAATTAGGCTCCCGCTATAAGAACCCTACTGTGGAAATGAACGGCATAGGTACACGTACTTTTGACAAAGGGTATGGCCCCGATATTTTTGTGGAGTATATAGAGACATTTATAGAAACTCATCAAAACCAACCCTTTTTTGTCTACTTTCCCATGTGCTTGACACATGACCCTTTTGTTCCTACTCCGGCATCTTCCGAGTTTGAAAACTTTGATAGCAAGAGCAAAACCAATGATCCGAAGTATTTTGGAGAAATGGTGGGCTATATGGACAACGTTGTAGGCCGCCTGGTAGATAAAGTGAATGCTTTGGGCCTGAGAGAGAATACCTTGATTCTCTTTATCGGAGATAATGGGACGGACCGAAAGATCACTTCTGTGATGAAGGGCCGGGAAATAAAAGGGGATAAAGGTCATACAACGATGGCCGGTACGCATGTGCCTTTTATAGCCAGTTGGAAAGGGAAGGTGAAAGCCGGAACCCATAACAAAAACCTGATTGACTTTACCGATTTTTTGCCCAGCTTGTTGGACATTACAGGCCAAACAACGCAAAAGAAAAGCGAGCGAACCGATGGCTTGAGTTTCTATCCGCAACTCTTAGGGAAAAAAACAAAGGCAAGGGAATGGGTATTTTGTCATTACGACCCCAGGTGGGGAAAGTTCGAACCTCAGCGGTATGTCCAAAATACACAGTGGAAATTGTACGAGACAGGGGCAATTTTTAACTTGCAGAAAGACCCGGAAGAAAAATTTCCTTTACAAGAAAAAGATTTGCCGCGGAAAACCAAGTCCCTTATCCGGCAATTCTATCAGGTGTTGGAAAATTTACAATGATTGTAATAAGCGTTTTTTATTGTCTATCAAATAAGTATAACAACAAGTGAAGAACATGAAGCGAAAATTAAGTACAGGCCTTTTGGGTTACCTTATTTTGAGTGTATGGATGCATTCCTCCCTTTTTGCACAAAGTAAAAAAAGGAAGCCGGCTCCTAATATCATCATTCTATTTTGCGATGATATGGGCTATGGCGATGTCGGGGTATACGGACACCCAACCATCAAAACACCGAATATTGACCGCATGTCTCAAGAAGGGATGAAATTCACCAGCTTTTATACAGGTTCACCGGCTTGTACTGCCAGTCGTTACTCTTTGCTAACCGGGAGGTATCCGGTCATGTCGGGGTTTGGCTGGGTATTGTATCCGAAGTCCGAAAGAGGCATCCATCCGAAAGAGCACACCTTGGCCGAAGCTTTGAAAGAAAAAGGATATACTACGGCCATGTTTGGCAAATGGCATTTGGGGAGTACGAAAAAAGAGTATTTGCCCCGGCAAAATGGGTTTGACGAATATGTAGGCTTACCATATAGCAATGATATGTTACCACCGAAGTGGCCGGATATTCCTTTACTCCAAGGAAATGATACATTGGAACTCAATCCCGATCAAACCAAACTCACCGAATTGTATACACAAAAGGCAATTGAGTTTATCCGGAATCACAAACAAGACCCTTTCTTTATCTATTTGCCTTATGCAATGCCTCATGTGCCTTTGCATCCGGGGAAGAAGTTTGCCGGAAAGTCTCGTAGAGGCACGTATGGCGATGTGGTAGAAGAGGTCGATTGGAGTGTGGGACAAATCTTGGAAACATTGAGAAAAAACGGGCTGGATAAAAATACCTTGGTATGGTTCACCAGTGACAACGGCCCTTGGCTGATTAAAGGGGCTGATGGAGGTTCGGCCGGTTTGTTGAGAGATGGGAAAGGAAGTACTTGGGAAGGAGGAATGCGGGTACCTTCCGTGGCCTGGTGGCCAGGGCAAATTGAAGAACAGTCCGTAAATGGTGAACTGACCAGCACGATTGATTTATACCCGACTTTGCTCTCATTAGTAGGTGGGACAGTACCGACCGACCGGCTGATGGATGGTAAAGACATTGCTGCTTACCTCTTTCCGAAAAAGAACCGGAACGTAACCACTAAACCTTTCTTTTATTATGGTTTTAATCAAACAATCTTTGCTGTACGTAAAGGCCCTTGGAAATTGCACATAAGAACGCACAGCCAATTAAAGGTGGATTACTTTAATAAAGAATTGCCTCTCTTGTTTAATTTGGAGGAAGATCCTTCTGAAAAATATAACTTGGCAAAACAGCATCCCGAAATAGTGAATGAACTGTTGAAAGAAATCGAAGCACAACAACAAAGGGTAGCTGGAAACCCGGATTTTTATACCCTATCGGCTCATTGATACAATCAGGTGAACAAACGCTAGAAAAGCAATCTGTGATTTCTTTCTTATTTTCGTAGGAATCATTTCACTTCATGATCAAATTGCGGTTCATGAAATTGTTATCGATCACTTTTTAATACTAGCCACAATTAAAACCTCATTCAGCATGAATAAGAACCTACTATTCCTCTTTCTATTGTTGTCGGGAATGTTTGCTTGCAAGCCGGATAAAGAGAAAGCCGAATCGGAGGCAAAACCTCCCAATATCGTCTTTATCATGACGGACGATCACTCTTATCAAACCCTCAGTGCTTATGACCGGCGTTACATCCAAACGCCTAACCTGGACCGGATTGCGAACGAAGGAGTGAAATTTACCAATAGCTTTGTGACCAATTCTATTTGCGGACCCAGCCGGGCGGTAATGCTTACCGGAAAGCACAGTCATGTCAATGGTTTTGTGAACAACTCCGGTGAGTTTGACGGGTCACAACCTACCTTTCCCAAATATTTGCAACAGGCAGGATACCAAACGGCCCTTGTGGGGAAGTGGCATTTAAAAAGTCAACCGACCGGGTTTAATCATTGGGAGATTTTGATCGGGCAGGGTAATTATTACAATACGGATTTTATCGAAAACGGAGAGCGTAACCGTTCGGAAGGCTATGTGACCGATGTGATTACGGATAAAAGCCTTGACTGGTTGGAAAAAAGGGACAAGGAGAAGCCCTTCTGTCTATTGGTGCATCACAAAGCGACCCATCGCATCTGGATGCCGGATACGGCCTTGTTGAATTTGTTTGAGGGGCAGGAGTTTGACGTGCCGGAGAGTTTCTTTGACGGGTATGAGGGAAGGACGGCAGCAGCAGAACAGAAAATGAGTATTGATAAGGATATGGATTTGGTGTATGACTTGAAAATGCTGGACAAAGAAGGGGAGTTGTTGACCAAATACCGGAAAGCGTACGAAGGAATGTATGGCCGGATGAACGAAGAGCAAAAAGCCGCCTGGGATGCCTATTACGATCCGATCATTGAGGAGTTTAAAAAAGCCGGATTAAAAGGGAAAGAATTAGCATTGTGGAAGTACCAACGGTATATGCAGGATTATTTGAAATGTGTAAAATCGGTGGACAACAATGTCGGCCGTCTATTGGACTATCTGGACGAACAGGGTTTGGCTGAAAATACCTTGGTGGTTTATACTTCCGACCAGGGATTTTATATGGGAGAACACGGCTGGTTTGACAAGCGCTTTATGTATGAGGAATCTTTGCGTACCCCTTTACTCATGCGTTTTCCGAAAGGAATAGAAGCTAAGGGAAATCAGGAGGCGATGGTGCAAAACCTGGACTATGCACCCACTTTCCTGGATTTGGCCGGAGTCCCCGTACCTGAAGATATACAAGGAGCTTCTTTATTGCCATTGGTACAAGGAAAAGCCAAAGATTGGCGAAAAGCAATTTATTATCACTATTATGAATACCCCAACGAACATATGGTGAAGCGGCATTACGGCATCCGAACCGATCGCTATAAGTTGATTCATTTTTACAATGACATAGACGAATGGGAGCTATATGATTTGAAAAACGATCCGGATGAAATGGAAAATTTAATCGAAAAAGAAGGGTATTGGGATATTTCGGAAGAGTTAAAAACCGAATTGGTGAATTTACAGAGTACCTATCAGGATACCGATAAGGCTACATTTTAGTCAATGATCAGTAACGATAAACCTTCCGGAATTCCAAAACCCGGAAGGTTTTTTTATTGCAAACGTTTGATTGCCTATTTCTACGATCCCCTTCTTATCTTTAATTCGTAACCTCAAAAGAGCTTTACAATAATTTCGAGATGCATTTAGTAAACCACCTTTGTTTTCGAGAAAAGGTTTACCTATTCGTACAAAAGCCTTCCTTGCCTGAGGAGGGCCTTTTACCTTGTAAGTCATTGTCCTTTCTTGTAAATACTTGATTATACATACACATACTTTGAATCAATGAAGTCAACCGTAACGTTTACAAGCCTTGTCTTCCTGATATTGGGATGCCTTGGCAGTTTAATTGGCTGTAAAGAAAAGCCTGAGGGGCAGGCATTACAGCACCAAGAGCCTTTGCGACTTTGGTATACCCGGCCGGCACAGGATTGGATGCAAGAAGCCCTTCCTTTGGGGAATGGGTATATGGGCGCCATGTTTTTTGGCGGCATGGAGGAAGAACATATTCAGTTTGCAGAAGAATCATTATGGGCGGGTGGTCCCGGTTCACATGACAAATACAAGTTCGGAATTCGCAACGGTGCTCATCAAAATTTGCCGAAGGTGCGGGCGCTGTTGAAAGCCGGTAAATTGGAAGAAGCTCACCGTTTGGCCAACCAGGAATTGACCGGGGAAATTCATAAATCGGAAGAGAACCCTACTTCTTTCGGAGACTATGGTGCTCACCAAACCATGGGTGATCTCTATATTTCTGTGAAACAGGAAGGAGAGATACAAAATTACCAAAGAGCCTTGGATCTGAACGAAGGAGTCGCTACCGTTACTTATCAAGCAGGGGATGTACATTATCAGAGAAAGTTCTTTGGCAATTATCCCAAAAGGGTAATGGTTTACCATTTTGAAAGTGATGCTCCGGAAGGAACGGATTACCGTATTCGCTTGGAGTCACCCCACCAGAAACTTTCCGAAAAGTTTGAAAACAACACTTACCGTTGGGAAGGGCAGCTTCCCGGTAACAACCTTCGCTTTGAAACGTGTTACCGAGTGCTGACAGACAAAGGGATTGTAAGCTTTGAAAAGGGAGCAGTTTTGGTAAAAGGGGGTAGTTCGATCACCATCATTCATACTGCCTCTACGGAATATCAGGCTTCTTACCCTGATTATAGAGGAAGGGATTATAAAGCATTAAATCAACAAACCTTGGCAAAGGTAGAGGGGCTGACCTCTATAGCTTTGTACAAAGAACACCAACAGGATTATCAGTCTTTGTTTCACCGGGTGACGTTGAATTTAGGAGGGCACTCCAGAGACAGTTTACCCACCGACCAACGGCAAAAAACATATTATGAGGGAACCTCTGATCCAGGTTTGGAAGCTTTGTATTTTCAGTACGGTCGCTATTTAATGATATCCGCATCCCGCCCCGGAACCATGCCCATGAACTTGCAGGGTAAGTGGAATCACAGTGTTGACCCTCCTTGGGCTTGTGACTATCATATGAATATCAACCAACAGATGATCTATTGGCCTGCCGAAGTTGCCAACTTATCCGAATGTCACGAGCCTTTGTTTGACTATATGAAAAGTTTGGTAGCACCAGGTCAGGTGGCGGCAAAGGAATTTTTTAATACCCGTGGTTGGATAGTCAATACCATGAACAACGCCTACGGCTTTACCGCTCCGGGTTGGAGTTTTCCTTGGGGATTTTTCCCGGGGGGAGCCGCTTGGCTATGTCAACACACCTGGGAGCATTATGCCTTTACCCAGGACACCGTTTATCTGCAACATACGGCTTATCCCCTTATGAAAGAAGCAGCTTTGTTTTGGATGGATTACCTTACGGAAGATGAAAACGGGCAGTTGGTTTCCTTTCCTTCTTACTCACCGGAACATGGGGGGATTTCTACCGGAGCCTCTATGGATCATCAAATGGCGTGGGACCTGTTGAACAATTGTATTCGGGCTGCGGAAATTTTAAATACTGACGAAAAATTCAGGGAAGAAGCCAAGCAGGTGAGAGACCGGATTTGTCCGCCTATGATTGGAAAATGGGGGCAACTGCAAGAGTGGAAAGAGGATGTGGACGATCCTGACAATCACCACCGTCATGTTTCGCATTTATTTGCTTTGTACCCCGGTCATCAAATTTCCGTGACCAAGACGCCCCAACTGGCAGAAGCTGCTAAAGTGAGCTTGAATGCCCGGGGCGATGACGGTACGGGTTGGTCCTTGGCATGGAAAGTATCCTTTTGGGCCCGCCTTCGCGATGGCGACCGGGCGTATAAGCTTTTCAAAAGGGTATTGAAACCAATCGTGGAGAAAGGATATAATATGACGGATGGGGGAGGCTCTTATGCCAATTTACTGTGTGCGCACCCTCCTTTTCAAATTGATGGGAATATGGGAAGTACGGCCGGTATAGCGGAAATGCTTTTACAATCTCATGCCGGTGTCCTGGATATATTGCCCGCTTTGCCCGGTGTATGGGCACAAGGCAGCGTAAAAGGCTTGAAAGCCAGAGGGGGCTATACAGTGGATATTACTTGGGACAATGGAACACTCAAACAGGTAAGAATCCTGGCAAACCGCCCTGGTGCATGTACCGTGAACCATGGTGAAAAGAAAATTACCTTGAACTTTCAAAAAGGAGAAACAAAGACCTTGGACGCTTCGGAATTTGAGTAGCCGGATATAGACGGTAAGAAATTCAGCAGAAAAGCTATTGGGGTATCTTGCATGCGTCAATAGCTTTTTTCTTTAGGTGTATCAAACAAATACCCAACAGAGTCAGAAGATTGGAATAATCTGTTTTTCCACTCACTTTTTCACTATTTCTTTCATTCACCACTTCTGTGGAAGTAAAGTGCTAACACCGCATATCTTCCTTCCTGTGATTTTTAAATAATTTTTTACTCTTGATTTTAGTGACTAACTTGAGGGCTTGTTTAAGAAGGGATTGTGTTCTGTGGCTTATCTCAGCTGGTACAAATGAATATTCATGTGAATGAACAATCCCCTTTTTGAACCGGACAAGGCATGTCAAATACACAAGCATAAAATCGGAACATCAACCTTCATTTTTCGGTCTACACGTTAAACCTAGGCTCATTGGATGAAAGAAGAGCAATCCAACAAACAGGAGCTTCCCTGGCAGGATAAGAAACGGTTCGAACAGTTTTATAAAGATCATTTTCTGACAATGGTGGTCTTTTGTGAACATGTAGTAAAAGATAAAGACCTTGCTTGTCAGTTAGTACAAGAAGCCTTTTTTAAAATTTGGGAAAAAAGAACCAAGCTTCAGGAAATCAAAAACCCGGAGGCCTACTTGTATGTAGCTGTCAAAAATGTAGCCTTGGATTACCTGCGTAAATTTCAACATGAACTCTTTGTCTTACCGGAGGAGCAAGTTGATGAAGAAGCAACGTTCCCATGGTCTGAAGATGAAAGCTTGATGCCGCTCATCAAAAAACTCACCAAACAACTACCGGACAAATGCAGGGAAGTATTTGAATTAAGTTATTTCCAAGGGTTGACCAAAGACGAAATTGCGGAATATTTAAAGATTTCGCCCGAGACAGTGAAAAAGCAAAGGACGATCGCCCTCAAAAAAATGCGCAGTGCCTTGTCTCCTTATGTGAAAAGTTTGCTCATTTTGATTTCCTTCTTAGGATAGGAAAGGTTGCTACATTGAGCAAACTTGACTTTATCCAAAAACATCTTTGAGAATTTTCGTATCCCTATTTTAGCTCATGGTTTTAAATATGGGCCGCCATAAGCGCTTCATAATCACAGGGTAAAGTTCTTAAATCGTTGAGCCGGGTTATTGTTGAAATTCAAGTGTCCGAAATTTTTTTTGAAAAAGTTTTACCCCCCTTTCAATTGGCATCCGTCACTCTATCAAAGGGTGGCCTGAAAGTACATAAAAAAGGCTCTGTAGATAATCATAACCGTGCAACAACATAGCACAAATGTTTAAAAGAAAGCCAGATGGCAGAAATACCATATAGATGAGCATTGGATAGCCTTGTTACAGGCTTATCAGGCAGGGAGCGTGACCCAAGAAGAACAGGATACGGTCAATACCTGGTTGGCTCAAGCTCCTGAAAACCGCTTGGTATATGAGGGCTTGGTAAAAACCAATAAGACAAAGCCGGAGCTTCCGGGTTGGACGCAGTCGATTGATGTAGATGCTCATTGGCAAAAGCTTGCAGTGCGAATAGATGCTTCCGAAAAGCTGAAAAGCCGGCAAGTTTATTTGCAAAAGAGAACCATTAGAAGACGCATGGCCATTGCCGCCTCTTTGGTACTAGTGGGATTAGCAGGGCTTTTGACTTGGTATTCGTTGGGTGAGCAGACGATTCAGGTGACAGCCGGCTTGCAAACCAAAGAAGTAACCCTTCCCGATGGATCGAAGCTCTTGTTAAATAAAAATACCCAACTGGAATATGGAGAGGATTTCGGGAAAAAGCATCGCTCTTTAACAATGAATGGACAGGCATATTTTGAAGTAGCTCCTAATAAAAAGCTGCCTTTCAAAATCCATTCGGAACATGCGCTGACCACTGTAGTCGGGACAAGTTTTGATTTGAAAGACTATGCGCAATCCAAAGAGCCGGTAACATTGTCGGTAACCCATGGGTTGGTGAGCTTTTCAGTGCCGGAAACTACCGGAAAGGAATGGTTGGTGAAAAAAGGTGAACAAATCCGGCTGGATACCCAAAAACGACAAATTGCTCATTCGAAGAGCTTTAATTCGGAAACACTTTTGTGGAGCGGGCATTTGTATTTTGACAATACAAAGATGAAAGAGGTATTGGGAGCTTTGGCAGCAAAATATTCGAAAAATATCCGACTGGAAAATAAAGCCTTGGAAGACTGTTTGTTTTCCGGGAAATTTTTTGAAGAGGAGTTGGAAGAAGTGCTGGAAGTGTTGAGTAAAACTCTTTCCATCAGCTGGAAATATACAAACGGAGAATATATCTTGAGTGGTAAATGCCAATAATTCTTTATGAAAAACAACTACAATTTCCTAAGACTACTCTTAGTATTACAACTTTTCATCGGCTCGTATGCCATGGCGCAAGAGCAACACTTCAAAAGCTTTGATCTGCAAGCCGGAGAATTGGAATTGTCCGAATTTCTGGAAGTGTTGGAAGATTCCTACGGAGTGCATTTTGCCTACAGTCCCAGCGTCTTGCCGGTGGACCGTCTGGTCAGAACGAACTATCAGGAAAAGCGACTGGAAGATATACTGGAAGACATCTTTGATACGCTGGATATCGAATATTCCATCCAAGGCAACAGGGTGGTTCTTTCCAAAAAAACTTCGCCCCAGGTGCTGAAACAGGAACCTTTGGTGATTAGCGGGCAGGTAAAAGAAGAAGAAACCGGAGAAACCTTGGTGGGAGCAACGGTAACAGTGAAAGGAACCAATAAAGGGGCCGTTACGGATGTGGATGGAAACTACCGCCTAATAGTGCCTAATTTGAAGGTGGAACTGGTTTTTAATTTTATCGGAAAAATAAGTCAGACCATTGCGGCAAATGGGCGGACCAAAATCGATGTCTCTTTAAAAAACGATATTCTGGAACTGGAAGCCGTGGTGGTCAATGGGTATGGAATTGAAGAGAAGAAAGAAAATATGGTGGGAAGTGCCGAGCACATTACTTCCGAGCAGTTGAAGCGAAAGCCGGTTGCCCGGGTAGATCAAATGTTGGACGGGGTTGTCACCGGGTTGCGATATGAAGTACAAAGCACCGATGCCAGCAGTGCCCGGCCCCGTTTCCAAACCCGCATCCGGGGAGAGGCTTCCTTTATGGCCTCCAATGAACCGCTGTGGATTGTAGATGGTATCCCCTTGTACACAGGAAACCGTACTAATCTGATTCCGGGCGTCAATGCTTCGGTCAGCCCTCTTTCGTATCTGAATCCGAATGATATAGAATCCATTACTGTGTTGAAAGACGCGGCATCGGTTTCTATTTACGGAGCAAACGGAGCAAATGGAGTGATCTTAATTACAACTAAAAAAGGAAGTGCCAACCAAAGCCGGATACAGTTTAGCTACCGAACCGGGGTCAGTAAAATTACCGACACCAAATTTCAAGTGTTGTCCGGTGATGAATACCGGGTGTTGGCAAAAGAGGCATTTGAAAATTCCGGCAAACCTTTGAGCGAATACCCTTTCCCAACGGAAGCGGATACCACTAGCACAGATTGGTACGATACGTTTTTCCGGAATGGAATTACTTCTCAGTATAACCTTTCGGCTTCAGGGGGCAGTGGTCAGACTTCTTACTTTATGTCTGCCGGTTATTATAAAGAAAAGCAAACGATAATAGCCAATAACACCGAGCGCTTTTCGGCCAAGCTGAACCTGGATCAACGCTTTGGCGACCGGGTAAAAGTGGCGTTCCGGACCTCCGGTTCTTACAATAAAAATAACCTGTTTACCCCTAGGGATTTTTATTACGTTGCCCGGCCGAATATCGATCCCTATACGGAAGAGGGGGATTTTGCGCTGTACGATCGCTTGACCGGAAATAAACTGTACAATCATTTGGCAATTGCTCAGCAAAATGATCATAAACAAAGTTCCTTTACGGTAAATGGAAATATGGCCGTGACGGTTAAGATTCTGGACGGGCTTGATTTTACCAGCCGCAATGGAATTGATTATTTGAGTATTACCGAAGATCAATATTCTTCTAAGAAAAACTGGTCGGGCATGAACTTGGAAGGTGAGCCGGTAGGGTATTCCAGGCGAGCGCAAAACAGTTATCTCAAGTGGGTGAGTATTAATCGCTTGAACTACTCATTGGATCTGGGCAAACACTCCTTGAATGCCTTGCTTGGTACGGAGTCCAGTAGTAGCCGCAGGCGTTCTTCCGAAGGTACGGGCTATGGCTTTGCCAGCGATCAGATTAAAGAATTGGAATTTACCCCGGATGAGAATCAACGGGCTTCCAGCTCCGCGGTAGAAGAGACGGCCCTTTCTGTATTTGGCCGCTTGGGCTACTCTTGGGACGAGCGCTATTTTCTAACAATGAACTTCCGGAAGGATGGCAACTCCCGCTTTGGCTCGGATGTGCAGTGGGCTAATTTCCTGTCAGCCGGACTGGGTTGGACCATCAGTAACGAGGCCTTCTGGCAAAGTAAATTAATAAACTTCCTGAAAGTAAAGGCCAGCTACGGTACCAATGGCAATTCCCGGATCGGGACCTACCAGGCCAAAGGTTTGTACAGCTTTAGCAATGATTATGCATACAACCAACAACCCGGTGCCATCATCACTTCGGGGGAAAATCCCCATTTCAGTTGGGAAACGACCTATATGCTCAATACAGGTGTAAGTTGGGGTATTCTGGATCGGGTATACATTGATCTGGAATATTATAACAACATTACCAATGACCTGATTGACAAGGTGCCCGTATCGCAAACCACCGGAGAAACCCGGGTGTACAGAAACATCGGAAAGGTGAAAAACAGTGGCTTGGAGCTGACGGTATCTTCTATAAATATAAAAAATAAGCATTGGCAGTGGAATACCCGTTTTAACCTGGCAAAGAATCAAAATGAAATTCTGGAACTATACAATGGAATTGAGCAAAGGGCTGGAGTAAACATCCGGAAAGTAGGAGAGGACTCCAGAACCTTGTACCTGATTCGTTGGGCAGGGGTGGACCCCAGAGACGGTGCTCCTTTGTGGCTGGATGCCCGGGGCAACCTTACCCGGCAGTATAGTGCAGACAACCGGGTGCCTGTAGGCTCAACCAACCCTGACTTTTTCGGAGGGATGACTAATACAGTTACTTACAAAAATTTTACCCTGAGCTTTTTGCTGAACTATACGGTAGGGGGATATGCCTTTAGCACTTTAAGAAGAAATTCGGAGTCGGACGGTTTGAATATCTTGTCGGATAACCAGTCTAAAAACCAACTGGACCGTTGGCAAGAACCCGGAGATTTGGCTACGGTCCCACAATTGATTGCCAAAGTTTCGCAGCAGTCCAGTATGAATTCTACCCGTTTTTTACATAAGAAAACACATGTGCGCTTACAGAATGTCAGCTTGAATTACCAGTTGGAAGAACGTTGGGTAAAAAAGACTCCTATCAAAGCGGCCAGTGTGTATGTACAAATGGATAATGTAGGCTTCTGGACGCCTTACGCCAACCGTAAAGACCGGAATACCTATAAAAATTCCTTTTCGCCATTTCCTTTGGAGAGCGTTTTTTCTTTAGGGGTAGATTTGACTTTATAAGCAATTATCAATTGAGATATAATATAATACGATGACTTTCAAACCGCATATAAAAACCTGTTTGATCATAGCAGGATGGATGTTTTTGATGGGATGTAGCGAATTTTTGGAAAAAGAACCCATCGGGAAGGTGAGTAAAAACCTCCTGTTTGTAGATATGGACGGAGCGAGGGCGGCAATGGCTGGGGCTTACAACCGGATGGCATATTATTACGGCCGGGAATTTAGCCTTTACGGAGACATAGCCGGGGATGATGTGGACTTGTCTCAATCCGTAGAAAATGCAAACCTTCAAAATATCCATAATTTCCAAAGCGATGCAGAAAACGATTTGGGAACTGCCGGGTATGTCTGGCGCAATATTTTTGAAGCGCTGACCAATGTCAATAATATCCTGGAAGCCATTCCGGATTTGACAGAAAAGGCCCCCAACCATCAAGAAGAAATTAAATTTATTCAAGGGCAAACCTTGTTTTTAAGGGCCTTATGTCATTTGGATTTGAGTAAGGCCTATGCGCAACATTATACGTTTACCCCGGATGCCAGCCACTTGGGAGTGCCTGTTTTGTTAAAAACTCCCGGAGCGGAAGATAATGTGGCAAGGCAAACCATGCAAAAAACATATGAGCAAATTATCAATGACCTGAAACAATCTGCCGAATTGCTGGAAAATTTCGAAGCCGAAGATGCCTTTACGGTTTCACAAGAAGCGGCTTGGGCCTTGCTTTCCCGGGTATACCTTTATCAAGAAGAGTGGCAATTGGCGGTTGATTATGCAGACAAGGTTATTCAATCCGGACGGTTTTCCCTGACCGAAGCGGAGGAGTATAAGGATATGTATCAAACTTCCGAGGCCGGAGATGAGGCGATACTGAGGTTTTACTTGCGCGAAAAAGATAGTAGAACGCTTGCCGCAATGTATTCATCGGTTTCCAGTACCGTGTATTGTTCCCAACAATTGTATGATCAGTTTGCAGAGAAAGATGTACGGAAGACAATGTTTGAAGAGCCCCTAAGTGGTAAGTTGATTTCAGTGAAGTACGCTGTGAAAAACAATGAGACCAATTATGTTCCCATAGATCCTTTTGTGGTACGCTTATCCGAAATATACCTGAACCGGGCGGAGGCCTTCTGGCAATTAAACCAGCCAGGCAAAGCAGCTATGGATGTAAAGAAATTGTTGGAGCAGCGAGTGCCGGAGGTCGATCATGAAGCCGTACTGCATCTAGATAAAGAGCCCTTGTATTCCCTGATTTGTATGGAGAGAAGAAAAGAGCTTTGCTTTGAAGGGCATCGCCTCTATGACATTTCCCGGCGAAAAGAAAATCTCGAGCGGGGGGCGGGTTGTGCCTCTTCGGTTTGTCAACTTTCTTACCCCAATCCAAGGTTTATTTTGCCTATTCCCCGTACAGAATTAGATGCCAACGGCAATATGCAACCCAATCCAGAAATCAATTGATATGAAGACCTATATACTATTAGCATGTACACTGTTTGCGGGTCTTTTTATGGCCTGTAATAAGGAAGAAGTCGAGCCTTATGACCATCCTTTTTTTCATATTCATATGGAGAATCAGGATACGGTGATGGTAAGGGCCAACCGGAAAGATCAGGTAGATTATTCGATTTACCTAAGTGCCAAAAGGCAGTTTGAACCCATTACGGTGAAGTATTCCGTCATCGCCAAGGGCTTGGAAGAGGGAGTGCATTATCAATTGCTGAATACTTCGGATGAATTACTATTTAGCCCGGGGGTATTTGAAATGCCTGTGGGGATTCAGTGGATGGAAGGACCTTTAGATCCTGCTCAGGAAAATTCCTTGATTATCAAAATAGATAATAATAGTAAAAATTACACCTTGGGCTTGCCCGGACCGGACCAATTACAACAACAACTCGTCATTATAAGGAACTAACTATATGCATACAAGTAGAACATTTTTGGCACTGATTTTTTTAGTGCTCGGGCAGAGTATTGCCTTTGCTCAGGCATTGAAAACAGACCCGAACCTAACAAAAGGACAATTTAAAAACGGTCTGACATACTACATTTACCCACATGCTTACCCTGAAGGACAAGTCAACCTTCGCTTATATGTGAAGGCAGGCTCCCTTCAGGAAACAGAACAACAAAGAGGGCTGGCTCATTTTGTGGAGCATATGGCCTTTAACGGAACGAAAAACTTTGAAAAAAATGAATTGATCAGTTTTTTGGAGTCCAAAGGGGTGAAGTTTGGACATGATTTGAACGCCCATACCAGCTTTGATGAAACGGTGTATAAGTTACAATTGCCTGCCAATACCCTGCAGGAATTGGACGAAGCTCTAACGGTATTGTCAGACTGGGCATTTGCCATCTCATTTGACTCCTTGCAAATTGAAAAAGAACGGGGAGTAATTATGGAAGAGTGGCGTACCGGATTGGGAGCCAGAGGCCGTATGCGGAAGGCTTTTCTTTCCAGCTTGTTAAATGAATCCCGGTTTGTAGAGCGCTTGCCTATTGGCGATACCGCGGTCATACAGCATTTTAACCATCAGGAGATCAAAGATTTTTACCACAGTTGGTATCGCCCGGAATTAATGGCCGTAGCCATTACCGGAGATATAGACGCTAAAAAGGTAAAGAAATTAATTAAAAAGCATTTCCGGAAGCAAAAAAATCAGGAAAGGGCTTGGCCTGAAAGCTATCCCGTGCCGGAGCATAAAGATACCCTGGTAAACATTGTGACAGACCCTGAAGCCACTGACGTGGAAATGAGTTTGTACAAAAAGACCAAGGCTTTTGACCCTATTCAAACCGAAGAAAGTTATAATCAGTATTTGACGCGGAGCATGGTGAACCGCTTAATGTCACACCGGTTTAGTCAGATCAGCCTGAAAAACCCGGCTTACCGCAAAGCGGGACTTTCCATCGGAAATTTGGTGAGTACCAAAGGGGCTTTTGGTGGGGACATTTCACTGTATAAAGAGAAAATAGAGAAAGGCATTCTCCAATATATGCGTGAAAAAGAACGGATGATGCGCTATGGGTTTACCAACTCGGAGTTGAACATTGTCAAAAAGAACTACCTGCTTAAGTTGGAACAAGCTTTAAAAGGAAAAGAGGGTAAGGCTTCCGGTGCTTTTTTAGGAGATATTGAAAATCACTTTTACAAAGGGCATGCAATGGTCAGTAAAGAAGAAGAGCTGAAACTTGCCCGGAAGCATCTGTCCGATATAGATTCCGTAGCCTTACTTCAATATTTGCAAACATTTGATCAAAAAGAAGATGTAGTGGTAATTGTGACGGCCCCGGAGGAGATAAAAGACAAGTTACCTACCGAAAAGGCATTACTAGCTTTATTGCAAACAACAAAAGCAGAAGCCCTGGAGCCCTGGTCGGTGCATACGGTAGTCCCTGGTCAGTTATTGGCAGAAGAACCGATGGCAGGACGGATCGTAAAGGAAAATTCTTTGGAGGTAATTGGAGCCAAAGAGTGGGTTTTGTCCAACCAGGCCCGGGTGATTTTTAAACCCACGGATTTAGACCCGAACCGGGTGAACATGTCCGGCTTCCGGGAAGGAGGGTTATATGCCTTGGACTCTGCAGAGTACGTCACCGGGATGTTTGCCAAATCGGTGATTGGAATGAGTGGTGCCGGCAATTTTAGCCGTCAAGCCTTGAGTGAATACCTGGCTGGCAATACGGCTTCTGCTATTTTGATTTTGGCCAAAAACCGCGAAGGGGTGGTTGCAGGAGCTGATCTTACAGACCTGGAAGAGATGTTCCGCTTGATGTACCTGAAATGGACGGCCCCCAGAGTGGACTCTACCATGTTTGTTGCCACTCAAGAAAGAACCTTGGAAGCCATTGCCAATGCCCGGAAAAAGCCGGATTACTCATATAACCGTCAATTGGGCTTGTTGTTAAACGGCCGGAGCTATGTGACGGAAGGCCTGGATTCGGCCCGCTTGGAAAAGGAATTGGTATTGGATAAAATCATTCCGGTGTTTCAAAAGCGCTTTGGTTCGGCCCAGGGGTTTACGTTTGTTATTACCGGACAGGTAGAAGAAGCCGTTTTAAAACCCTTGGTAGAGCGCTATTTGGCGGCATTGCCTTCGGAAAATATCCGTAAGGACTATGTCTATCAAGGCCCTGCATTGAATCCGGAGAAAAAGGAACTGGTAGACTATGCCGGACAGAGTCCTAAAGCCAAGGTGAATATCTTTTTCCGGGAAACGGATTTTGAATATGACTACGCATATACGCTGAAACTGGAAATGCTGGAAGAGGTGCTGAAAATCAAGCTCCGGCATCAGTTGCGGGAAGAGAGTTCTGGCGTGTATGGAGTAGGAGTGAGCTTGTCTGCCACCAGCAAACCCAATAAACTGATGCAAGGCCGAGTGGTGTACACATGCTCGCCTGATAATGTGGATCGCTTGCAAAAAGAAGTCTTTCAAGAGCTGGACAAAATCTGTAAAGACCCTGCTTCTTTTGAAAGTGAACTGGTCAATATCAAAACGCAAATGTTGGAAGCCAGGAGAGTGAAACAGCAAAGTAACACCTTTTGGAATTCCGGTATTCGCAACCATTACTACCATGGATTTACAGACTGGGGATATTTCACCAACTATGCAGCCATGGTCAACGCCATCGATGCCGGGATGCTGAGCCGTATGCTCCAAAGGCAACTCGAGCAAGAGAATATTATAAAAGCAACTTTATTACCCATTAAAAACTAAACAATCTTATATGCTATGAAACACCTACTAAAATTGACAAGCTTGTTGATGGCTCTCCTCTGGATGACCACCGCTTGTGATAAAGATTCCGATCCGGTGAGTAATGAAAAACTCTTTGTAGAGTTTAACCTTGAAGCATCTTTGAACGAAGGAGTTGAAAATGATGTAACAGGAATTATCAAAGACCATGAAATCATCTTGGAAGTGCCTGCAGCCGCCAATATTTCCAACTTGATCCCGTCTTATACCCTTTCGAATGAGCGTACTATTGTATCTGTAGGAGGACAAGTACAGCAAAGTGGCAAAACCGCCCAAGATTTTTCCGAACCTGTAGCGTATAAGATTACTGCTGAAGATAACAGTAGCAAAACGTATACGGTAAAAGCAGTGCGTTCTGCCACCATCATTGCTTTTGGTTTTTATGCCGAAGACAATCCCGGGGTTTTATTCAAAGATTATGAGGCCAATATCAACGGAGTGGATGTTGAGGTTTCCGTTCCGGTAGATGCGGACATCACCAACTTGGTAGCCCGCTTCGAAACTACCAGCGGTTCTGTGGTGAAAGTAAGTGGCAATGAGCTGGAAAGCGGAGTCTCTGCGATCGACTTTACCAGCCCGGTAGTTTTTGTCGTAAGCGATGATAACCGTAGCGAAAACTTTACCATTACCGTAGGCCGTCTTACTGCTCCGGAGTGGTATATGATCGGCTTTGCAGGTTTTATCAAACCCCGTACAGATGAACTGGTGATCAACATTAATCCGGTGACACATATGCCTTACTTGGCGTTTCAGATTGATGGAGAGATTGATGGAGAGTCAGTACCCTCCGAAGAAGAAAAAGCGGCCGTAATGGCTTTTGATGGTACGGATTGGCAATACATAGGTCCTGAATCCGGGATTTCTGATGCCAAAGTGGATTATCTTTCACTTGCTTTTAATACAGAAGGAGTTCCTTATTTGGCATATAAAGACTTTTTTGAAAGTCCTAATAAAGCTACTGTAAAAGCCTATAACAATGGAACTTGGAGTACAGTGGGTAGCGAACGCTTTACCGAAGGCCGTTCTGACTATGTTTCAATGGTGGTAGCAAAAGACAATACACCTTATGTTTCATATAGTGATCGGTCTGGGGTAACCTTGCCAAGCCGTGGTTTTAATATTATGAAATATGCAGGAGCCTCATGGAGTACAGGGAATCCTCCGGCAGGAGTTATTACTGGGCATAATCAATTATGTAAGTATAACGAGCATGTATATGCTGCGATTATGGAACGTTCAAATGGTAGTAATAACCCTTCTGTCTATAAGTTAACAGAAGGTATTTGGACTGTGGTAGGAACACCACAATTTAGTGCTCATGAAGAAGCAGGATTTATACAAGTGGATTTTGCAATTGAGAATGAAGAAAAAATGTACTTGGCATACCAAGTAATCCAAACAGAAGGGAGAGTCAACTACGTAATGATGTACGATGGTACTGATTGGGCAGCCATCGGAGAAGGGGTGAATGTAGGATCAGAAAGAGACAATTTTAAAATTGCAGTACACCCTAACGGCACACTTTACTTTGCCTATGTGGATGCCAACGGATTACATGTGAGAACTTTTAACGATGAAACCAATAACTGGAATGAGGATTATCTATTGGTGGATCAAGAAGTAGAGAGTTTTGACCTGGAAATTTCTGCAACTGGTATCCCCTATCTCGCTGCTGTAGTAGGGGATTTGGATAAAACCGTTGTTTGGACATTTGACATACCATAAAGAATTGCTTTTAGTTGATGAATGGCTATTCATACTTCTCGTCTTGATGTTTTTTTATGCCATTCAATGAACAATCGTGCATAGCAATTCCCTAGTTTTTATTTTATTTTTGAACAAACCTGTCTATCCTGTAGGCAGGTTTGTTGGTTTTTATAAAGAACCTTTTAGCTTACCTTGCAAACAATCTCTGATCAGGGTGGCTTTGCATACTTAAGTAAGCAAAAAACACTCGCACTTTTATACCTTCTTTCCTTACCCGACCCTTTATCTTTTCATTGATCCTTCTGTACCTTTGTGGAAGATTGATTAATTTAAGCCCCTCAAAGTAACAACCTATTGTAAACCTTTTTAATTAATCTATTTAGTATGAAGCAAAATTTCAAGTTTTACTCCTGTTGTGCGTTGCTTGTTGCTGTGATATTAGCCGGCTGTGGCAAAACGCAAAAAACGGAAGAAAGTACTACTGAAACCGCCTCAAAACCCAAGCAACCCAATGTGGTGTTGATCTATGCGGATGACTTGGGCTACGGAGATGTGAGTGCTTATGGAGCTACCAAAGTAAGTACACCCAATATTGACAAAATAGCCAATAACGGAATGCGCTTTACCAATGCGCATGCTACCTCTGCCACTTGTACACCTTCCCGCTATTCCATGTTGACGGGGCGTTATGCCTGGAGAAAACGGGGTACCGGAGTGGCCCGTGGAAATGCCGGTTTGATCATCGATACGGCTCGTACCACTTTGGCTACGGTATTTAAAAAAGCCGATTACGCCACAGGAGTAGTAGGGAAATGGCATTTGGGCTTAGGGCCACAGGAAGGACCGGACTGGAACGGAGAAATTACTCCCGGTCCTAAACAATTGGATTTTGATTATTCTTTCTTGATTCCTGCCACCGGCGACCGGGTACCTTGTGTGTATTTAGAAAATGACCGGGTCGTAGACTTGGATCCGGCCGATCCTATTCAGGTAAGTTACAAGGAAAAAATCGGAGACGAGCCTACCGGAAAAGAAAATCCTGAGTTGTTGAAAATGAAGCCTTCACACGGACACGATATGACCATTGTCAACGGTATTAGCCGGATTGGCTATATGACCGGAGGAAAAGCAGCCCGTTGGGTGGATGAAGACATGGCGGATGTGATTACCCACAAAGCCAAAAAATTTCTGACGGAAAACAAAGACAATCCTTTCTTCTTGTTTTTTTCGACACATGATATTCATGTGCCCCGTGTACCTCATTCGCGCTTTGCCGGTAAGAGTGGAATGGGACCTCGTGGCGATGCTATCTTGCAATTGGATTGGTGTGTGGGGGAAGTCATGAATACCTTGGAAGAATTAGGCCTATCCGAAAATACCATTGTCATTTTTACCAGCGACAACGGTCCGGTGGTAGACGATGGCTATGAAGATGAAGCCGTGGAAAAGTTGAACGGGCATACGCCTGCAGGACCTTTGCGTGGTGGGAAATACAGTGCCTTTGATGCCGGAACCCGTATTCCGATGCTCATCCAATGGCCGGGAACTATTCAGAAAGGAAAAGTGACTGACGCAATGACCAGCCAGATCGACTTCAAGGCTTCTTTTGCATCCTTGTTAAAGGTGGAAGTAGATGCTTATGACAGTGAAAACCTCCTGGATGCATTGACCGGAAAAACCGCTACCGGAAGAGAGTACCTTATTGAGCATTCCGGCACTTTGGGAATTATCAAAGACGGATGGAAATACATTGAGCCGAGCAAAGGGCCAAAAGTTTTTGCCTATGTGGATATTGAATCAGGGTATACCGAAGAGCCTCAACTCTATAACCTGAATGAGGATATGGGTGAAGAAAAGAACCTTGCGGCAGAGCACCCTGAAAAATTAGAGGAATTAAAAACGTTGTTGGAAGAAGTGAAAAACCAGCAGGATATTTAATTGAAAAATGAAAGATTCGGTGTCGGGGAGCCTATTCCCCGACACCTGATTTCCATAAAAAGAAACCCCCGTTCCTATACCTTCCCTTCTGTATTCTCTTAATAATTTTTCCGGGTTTTGCTATTATCCCTGTAAAATATTCTAACTTTAATGCTCTTTTTCAGCATTCTAAAAAAATATAGCCCTTATTTGTCCAATCAAGAGTCCATACTGATACATGCTCTGAAAAAAGATGAAAAGGCTGCATTCCGGCAGTTATATAATTTATATGTAGGAAAAGTGTATCATTTTGCAAAGAAATTTGTGTTAAATCCGGACTACGCTCAGGAGGTAACCCAGATTGTGTTTATCAAAGTTTGGGAAAGCCGTCATAACATTAATCCTGACCAATCTTTACATGGGTATTTGTATGTCATTACCCGGAATGCCTCTTTTGATTTTTTGAAAAAAATAGCCAAAGACAGGGACTTGCGAGAGGAACTTTTGGACTGGAATGAAGTACAGGTAAATGAAACGGAATTTACGGTTTTGTTTTCCGAATATGAAAAATTAGTGTACGAAGCCATTGCGAAACTTCCGCCTAAGCGCCAGGAGATTTTCCGGATGGGGCGTTTGGAAGGAAAAAGTTATGAAGAGATAGCCAATCACTTGGGTGTTTCCAAAAATACCGTCAAAACCCACCTGCTCAAGGCCTACCGGTTTGTTCGCCAATACTTACACAATTATGCCGATATGATTATTTTATTGGCCATGGGTTTTTGGCTTTAGTAAGTTGATTCAGAGTTTACTGAAGTGGATTCTCCAATCCCGAGAATGCGTTTTCGAGTGCCCCTGCTGTCCTTTTTTAGTATAAATTCCGTTTGTTTATTTTGTCTTGATAATCAATATGTTACTTCATTTGTGAATTGCATATTAAAAAAATATTAAAAAAAATTAACCTGAGAGTCACCCTCATCTCCTTTCAGCAAGTACTATACAAAAGACCTGAATCGATGAACAGCCAATGTAGATAGATAATGGATTATCAAGAACTGTTAAAAAAGTACATAGAAGGGAAAGCAGGTAGGGAAGAGACCAAGCAACTACTAGACTATCTTATAGCCCATCCGGACGAAAAGGTGCCGGGATTTGTAGAACAAGTGTGGAAGGAAGCCAATGCTCAAACGGGGGAAGAGGCAATGTATGAGGAGATTTTTCAGAATTTGGAACAGAAGATTCAAACTCCGAAACCTGTAAATTTTTCAGCTCGTCATAGGCACTTACCCAAGAGGCGTAATCCCTTGATCTACTGGTTTACGATTGCGGCTAGTTTGACAGTCTTGTTAGTGAGTGTTTACCTGATCAATCAAAGCCTGCAACCTCAAAAGAAAGACGTGGTGAGCAAGCCTCAACCGGAGGTGGTTACCCATGCGAATCCGGAAGGACAAAAAACGCAGTTTTATTTGCCGGATGGTTCTTCAGTGTGGTTGAATGCGGGAAGTACTTTACGTTTTCAAAAATCCTTTGAAGGAAAAACAAGAGATGTCAAATTGGAAGGAGAAGCCTATTTTGAAGTGCAGCACAATCCTGCCAAGCCTTTTAGAGTGCATAGCGAAAAGGTAGTGACGGAGGCCTTGGGAACTTCATTCAACGTAAGGGCGTATCCGGAGGAAAGCAAGGTGAATGTGGCCTTAAATACCGGAAAAGTGAGAGTGGATTATGATGAGGAAGATGACAGTGGCCAAAATTTAGTGTTAAAACCGGGGGATGGAGCAATTTTCAATAAAGAAAAACGATCTTTGCAATCATTTCAATTTAATCCTAAAAAAGAATTTGGCTGGAAAGAGGGGTTGATCTTATTTGAACAAGCCTCTTTTGATGAAGTATTCGACGAACTTAAGCGCTGGTACGGGGTGGAGTTTACTTTTATCAGTCAACCACAAGATCCTAACTGGAAGTACACCGGAGAATTTGAAAAACAACCTCTGAGCAATGTGTTGCAGAGTATTGGCTATACTAAGAAATTCGATTATCGGATTTCGAAAAAGAAGGTACGAATTACTTTTCTATAACTAATACAAATATTTCTGAGATAACTATGAAACTGAATACCTCTTAATTTTAAGAAGAAAACAGCGCAGATTGGGGGTAGTATAACAACGTACTTCCATCTTTTACATGTCGGCTGCCTGCTTGATAACAAAGCATATGGCAGAAACAAAAAAGCTCCAATTGATCTAAAGGGCAAGGAAGATCAATTAGAGCGATAGGATATTTATTGTTCAACAAATACCGATACTAATATATGAAAAGGAATCCATTACACCTAATTCTTATGTTTTCTAAGCATTTCTTGGTCGGTTGTCTTATACAATGCTTGCTTTTTAGCTTGGTATACGCATCCGAAACAAATGCCCAACAAAACCGGAGCATCAATGATGTGACGGTGGAAATAAATATGCCTAGTGGTAAGGTGAGCGACTATTTTGCGCTGATCGAGTCACAAACGCAATTCAAATTTTCGTACGATAGAAAGGATCTGCAAAAAAATAACACATTGGTGCGGATCTCGAATGCCTCTACCGTAGCCGAAGTGCTTACGGAAATTTCCAGAACAGCCCGCTTGAAGTTCAAACAAGTGAACAAAAATATCAATGTAACTCCTATGGAGAAAACTCAGGAGAAAGAGGTGATTGTAGAACTCCCAATGCAAGAAGTGTTGGTTTCCGGTCAGGTGATTTCTTCAGAGGATAACACTCCCATGCCAGGGGTAAACGTAATCATCAAAGGAACCAACACCGGAACGATTACTGACATTGACGGTAACTATAAATTGACCGTGCCGGATGCCAACAGTACCTTATTATTCAGCTTTGTGGGCTTTGAGGCACAAGAAGTAACCTTAGGGAATAACACGGTAATCAATGTGAAGATGGATCCGGACTCGCAAGAGTTGGATGAAGTGATGGTAATTGCTTACGGTACTACTGACAAGCGTTCTTTTACCGGATCAATGACTCAGGTAGGTGCAGAGAAAATCGAGCAACGGCCAATTACCAACGTGAACAGTGCATTATCCGGTGCCGCACCGGGTATCCAGACCAACACCGGTAGCGGACAGCCCGGTTCAGGACCTTCTATCCGTATTCGTGGTTTTGGTTCTGTAAACGCTAGTAGTGATCCTTTATATGTAGTAGACGGAGTCCCTTTTTCAGGAAATATCTCTGACCTGAACGTAGGCGATATCGAAAACATCTCTGTGTTGAAAGATGCTTCTTCTGCCGCTTTGTATGGTTCAAGAGCTGCGAATGGTGTGGTGATGATTACGACCAAAAGCGGAAAAGAAGGGAAAAGTCAGATTCAGGTGAAAATGTCACATGGGGTAGTGAGCCGTGGAATTGACGAGTACGAAACGGTCAATGCCAAAGAATACTATCCTATGATGTGGGAAGCTTACCGGAATAACTTGGCATACCGTTCAAAAGACCCACTGAGCTTAGAGGATGCCAACAAACAAGCTTCCGGATTGGTCCCTGGTAAAGATGGAATCAAAGACTTATTAGGTTATAATCCGTTTAATGTAGCGGATAATGCTATTGTTGGCACTGACGGAACTTTGAATCCGAAAGCGGAATTGAGATATTCTTCTGATGATCTGGATTGGTTTGATCCTATCGAGCGTACCGGTTCCCGTCAAAACTATTCTGTGGGAGTGAATGGAGGAACTGAAAAGTCAGATTACTTTATCTCTTTGGGCTATTTGGATGAGAAAGGGTTTATTAAAAACTCAGACTACGAGCGGATCAATGGCCGGTTAAATTTAAATACAAGACCGACGGATTGGTTTAAAACCGGCTTGAATATTTCCGGAGCCTTGAGTAAGTCGAACATGACCAATGACGAAAGTAGTAACGGATATGCCAACCCATTCTACTTCAGCCGGAATATGGGACCGATTTACCCTGTATATGCCATTGGTGCTGATGGAGAGTATATTCCCGATTTACATGGAAAGCGACAGTATGATATAGGGGATATGACAGAACTAGGCTTGCCTTTACGGCCAAGTGGAGCTTTTTCAGGAAGGCATGTGATAGCCGAAAATGCCTGGAACAAAAACGAGATCAAGCGAAACCAGTGGAGTGCAAGAACTTATGGGGAAGTTACTTTTCTGAAAGATTTTAAATTCAGAACCAATATCAGTGTGGATATTTCCAACTATGAGAGATCGGCTTTTGATAATTCTATCGTTGGAGACGGAGCACCAGCGGGAAGGTCGCGGAAAATCAATACTACCACTACAGCTTATACTTTCAACCAGTTGTTGAGCTATGAGAAGTACTTCGGTAAGCACCATATAGATGTGTTAGCAGGGCATGAAAATTACGATTATACCTATAACTACAACTATGGAATGCGTCAAGTACAGGCGGCCACTGGAAACATGGAGTTGATTAACTTCACCACAACCAATGGCTTGGAGTCTTATACTAATAAACACCGGATTGAAAGTTACCTGTCCAGAGCCAACTACGATTACAACGATAAATACTTCCTTTCTCTTTCATATCGTAGAGACGGTTCTTCAAAATTCCACCGGGATTATCGTTGGGGAGATTTCTGGTCGGTAGGGGCTTCTTGGCGTATGGACAATGAAAGCTTTATTCAGAGTGTGGATTGGATCAATCACTTGAAAGTGAGAGCTTCTTATGGGGAGTTAGGAAATGACGGGCTTCAAGATGAGGATGGTGATAATATTTATTACGCTTGGCAACAATTGTACGGTTTAGGGTATAACAATGCTTATGAGCCTGGGTATTTATTACAAACATTGGAAAGCAAAAATTTGCTTTGGGAGTCAAATGCTACCTTTGATGTTGGGGTTGACTTTGTGTTGTTTCAAGACCGTATCAATGGTAGTGTAGAGTTCTTCCATAGACAATCGGATAACCTTTTGTTTAGAGTTCCTGTGCCTGTATCTAGTGGTTTTGATGATAAAAATGAGAATGTGGGTACTATGTGGAACCGGGGTTTTGAGATCCAATTGGGGGTAGGTATCATTCGCAATGAAAACTTTAACTGGGACTTAGACCTGAACTGGACAACCGTTGAAAACAGAATCACAAAACTTCCGCAAGAAGAAATCATCAACGGAACCAAAAAACTGAAGAAAGGTCAGTCCATTTATGACTATTGGTTGAGAGACTGGTACGGAGTAGATCCTGAAACAGGTGATGCCTTGTATGTAGCTGAAACGTATAATGCGGAAAATTCCAAGATCATCGATGGAGATACGGTAACCACAGATCACAATAATGCACGCTATCATTACAGTGGTTCCGCGATTCCTGATTTTTACGGTGGGTTTACCAATACTTTTGCTTACAAAAACTTCACTTTGTCCGTATTGATGACCTATCAAGTGGGTGGTAAAGTATACGATGCAAACTATGCTTCTTTGATGCATCCGGATGACTACGGTAGAGCTCTGCATAAAGATATGTTGAATCGTTGGCAAAAGCCAGGGGATATCACTGATGTGCCTCGAATGGATGCAAGTAATGGAGGAATTTATAATGCCCAGTCGGATCGTTTCTTGACGGATGCTTCCTTCTTAACACTTCGTTCGGTAAATCTAATGTATACCTTGCCAAGTCAGCTTGCTTCCAAGTTGAAAGTGCAAGGCGCCAATGTGTATTTAAGCGGGGAGAACTTGTGGATAGGCAGTAAACGGAAAGGAATGAATGTAACCCAATCGTTTACCGGAGTTACTTCGAATGCTTATTTACCGGCAAGAGTGATCACTCTAGGTTTGAATTTGACCATTTAAACAGCTATGACAATGAGAAGATTAATATATAGAATCAGTTTGTTATTCTCTGCACTCTTGATTTTGAATTCCTGTGCAGACGATTATTTGGATACAACCCCTACGGATGCCATTGACAAAGATCAGGCATTTAGTACGATAAAGAACGTATGGGGGGCTCTCAACGGAATCCACCGGGCCATGTTTATGCAATATGACCGTATGGATCAAGCCGGACAAGGGTCAATGATGATCAATTTTGATATGTTGGGAGAGGATTTGGTCATGAACTCATCCGGAAACGGTTGGTTTAATTCTACTTACAAATGGAGAAACCACCGTAGTGAAAGCAGTTCAATGACTTTTTATTCTTATCGCTTTTATTACAAGTTGATTGCCAACGCCAATATGATCATTCATAATGTTGATGGGGTGGTAGGACCTGAGGAAGAGAAAAAAGCAATCAAAGGCCAGGCTTTGGCTTACCGAGGTTGGGCACATTTCATGTTGGTGCAGATGTTTGGCGAACGCTATGTAGCTGGCCAAAACAACAAGCAATTGGGTGTTCCTTTGATGACTGAAGTGACGATCGAACCCCAAAAAAGAGCTTTGGTGGAAGAAGTGTATGAGCAAATCAACAAAGACCTGGACGAAGCGATTCTGAATTTAGACGCAGGTATCGGGAGAGAGTATATTTCCCATATCAGTGTGGAAGTAGCAAAGGGTGTGAAAGCAAGAGTGGCCTTGGCTATGCAAGATTGGGAAACAGCCGCTACTTATGCCAATGAAGCCCGAACAGGCTTTGACTTGATGAGTGAAAAAGAATATCTGTCAGGCTTTAATTCGGTAGATAACCCTGAGTGGATGTGGGGAAGCGAGCAAATTTCTATTCAGAACAATTACTTCTACTCCTTTTTTGCTTTTATGTCAGCAAACTTTAGCTCTTCGAATATCAAGTCTAATCCTAAATCGATCAATTCCACGCTTTACCATCAGATCGCTGATACGGATTACAGAAAGCAATTGTGGTCTGAAACCGGACAAGAAGATGATTTTCCTATACCTCCGGGAGGAAAACGATATCCTTATATAAATAAGAAATTTTTGGCCGAAAATAGTGGAAGTAGTATCGGAGATATCCCTTATATGCGTGCTTCGGAAATGTATTTGATTGAGGCTGAAGCAAAAGCTCAATTAGGCTTGTATGGTGAAGCGGCAGATTTGTTGTATGCTTTAGCAATTCAAAGGGATGAGAAGTATGTAAAATCTACTAAAATCGGACAAGAGTTGATCGATGAAATTATGTTACAGCGAAGAATTGAGTTATGGGGAGAAGGTTTCCGTTTTCTGGATTTGAAGAGAACAAATAGCAAACTTGACCGGACCGGAGCAAACCATAAAGAATCGCTTAGTATTGTGATGGAAGTAGCACCTGGTGATAAGAAATGGCAGTTCTTGATCCCACGGGATGAACTGAATGCCAATGACTCTATTGCTCAAAATCCATTATAAAAATCTTAGGCTTAGCCAATAAACAAAACTATCACTTGGACCAAATGACTCTTTTTACCTTCCGGAATTTGTTTTCCGGAAGGTATTTTTATGCCTGATGCTCTCTTGTTTTCCCTCTCTCCTGATTTCAGTTTCTTGTATATACAACTTTTGCTCCTTATATTTCCACGTGCATTATTTGTAATGACTTGCACAGAACTATGAACTTATCCTGTATGCAAGATAATTACCCTGTTACCTATCTCCCTTTCTTGATAAAGGCAATGCTTCTCTTTTGTATCAATATTACACCATTGCCAAGAGCCTTTGCGGAAACCTCATTGACTGACAGTTTACATCATCAAATGATTCAGAAAATTGAAAAAGAGGAAAAAGATTCGGCCTTTGTAAACCGGGTCAATGCCATTGCTTGGGCTTATTTAAATACGGAACCGGATTCGTCTCTTTACTATAGTGAGAAAGCTCTGGAACAAGCCCGGAAAATCTTCTACTTACACGGGCAAGCGCATGCGGTCATTAATATGGGCCGCTATTACCGGAATAAAGGAAATTTTCCCGAAGCTTTAAAACATTTGCTGGAGGCTCTCCGCTTGTATGAGCAGGATGGAGATTTAGCACAAGTAGGGCATTCCTATACGGATATAGGGGTGGTTCATAATATGAATGGATCGAAAGACCTCTGTCTGAAAAACTTCTTAAAAGCCAAAGAGGTATTTGAAAAGTTAGGGAATAAAAAAGGCATTGCCCATAGCTATAATAACCTGGGTATTCTGCATGAATACAATGGGGAGGACTCCCTGGCTCTTGCCTATTATCAAAAAGCATTGGAAATTAAAAAAGAACTGGGGAATAAACAGGAAATAGGCGTGTCGTTAAACAATTTGGGAGGCTTCTACAACGATCAAAATGACTATTCAAAAGCCATTCAGTATTATGAAGAGGCATTGAATTACTTTAAGGAATCCAGCCATCCCATCGGCTTGATTTCTACTTACAGTAGCATGGCGAATACATATTTAAGTTTTCATCAACCGGGTATAGCCAAAAAGTATTACGAACAAGCGTTGGAATTAACCGAGAAAATCCAATCGGGAGTGTGGAAATCCAAAGTACTGGAAGATTATATCACCTATTTTGAGAAAACCGGAAATTACAAAAAAGCTTCCTTCATGTACAAAGATTTTATCGGTTTAAAAGACAGTTTGTTCAATTCGGAAAAATCGAAGCAGATGGCCGAAATGCAAACACGCTTTGAAACAGATCAAAAAGAACAACAAATTGCCTTGTTGGAAAAAGAGAACCAACTGGACCAAATTAAAAAGTATGCCTTGGGGGCAGGCTTGTCATTAAGTTTGGCTTTAGGTTGGTTATTGTATTATTTCCAACAAATGAAAAGAAAGTCAGAACAAGAATTATATCAAAAGGAAAGTAAGTTGCAACGGGTTCAAACTGCTATGGCCCAAAAAGAACGGGACGAAGCCCAAATGGAACTTACCTATAATCAAAAAATGCTGAACTTTTATATGAATCACTTCAAAGAGAAAAATCAGCATATTGAACAACTCAAAGTCCAGATCGAAGTTTTAAAAAATCATAAAAAGACCTCTAAGGAGCTTCCCGATGTCCATTATTTCCAATTATTGAATTCTACATTGATGACTGAAGAAGAATGGGCAGAGTTCAAACAATTGTTCGTACAAGTACACGGGATATTTTTTGAGCAAATCCAACGGTGGGAGCCTGCCTTTACCGAAGAAGAAATCCGTATAGCTGCCTTGCTGAAATTAAAAATGCAAACAAAAGAAATTGCCGGTATGCTAGGCATTGCCCCTGAAAATGTTATTAAATTCAAGTATCAAATTAAAAAGAAACTCCACATTCACGATGATCAGAAGTTGGAGTCCTTTATTGAAGAAATGGGTGCGGAAGGAAAAGATACATGACGAATGCTCATTAAGGCCCGGAAATAAAAGCAGATAGATATAAAACCTTTATCTGGCTTACTTACTTTTAGTGAAATTTGGACAGGGTCTTATCTACCCTGAAGGCCCATATTAAGGACTTCAAGACATTTTTTTAAAACAGTCATATTACTATGATCCGGCAAACACTCCTTTTAATGGTAGTCGCTTACATGTTCGGGGCTTGTCATACCCCGGGGCCTCCCAATGTTTTGTTTATCGCAGTGGATGATTTGAGGACTGAGTTGGGGGTTTATGGAAATCCCATTGTACAAAGCCCTCATTTGGACAGGCTGGCTACAGAAGGGCGTTTGTTTACGCATCATTATGTACAAGTGCCGACTTGCGGAGCTTCCCGGCATGCTTTACTCACAGGGAAATATCCTACACAACAAAAGCATTTAAGCAATGATATCACGGCCGAAACCCTGGCCAAAGCTCCTGAAAATACGCTTCCCGAAACTTTTATCCACCATTTCAAAAGAAACGGTTACTACACGGTTGGTATCGGCAAGATCAGCCACTCAGCGGACGGTCAAGTTTACGGTTATGAAGAAGCCCCTTCCGGGAAAAGGGAGTTGCCCTATAGCTGGGACGAACTGTTGTTTGATCCGGGCAAATGGGCAACCGGATGGAATGCATTTTTTGCCTATGCTGATGACGAAAACCGGCAAAGCAGGAAGCGACAAGTGAAACCGTATGAGCAAGCGGATGTTACCGATGAAGGTTATCCGGATGGCTTAACAGCCCAATTGGCTGTTGCCAAACTCAAGGAGTTAAAACAAAAAGAACAACCCTTTTTCTTAGGAGTAGGCTTTTTCAAACCCCATTTGCCCTTTACCGCCCCGAAGAAATACTGGGACATGTACGAGCGGGAATCAATCCCTTTATCGCCCAATCCTAACATTCCCGAAACTGTACATCCTCTTAGCCTACACGGCAGCGGAGAGCTCAATGGCTATTACCTGACCGATGAAAAAGCCGGGTTAAAAGAGACTGTTTCAGAGGAATATGCCCGCAAGCTGCGGCATGCCTATTTTGCTTGTATCAGTTATGTGGATGCGCAGATCGGGAAGGTACTGGACGAATTGAAAAAGCAAGGATTGGATGAAAATACCATTGTCGTGGTTTGGGGCGATCATGGTTGGCATTTGGGCGACCAAATGGTTTGGGGAAAACATACATTGTTTGAAAGAGCCTTAAAAAGTTCTTTGATTGTGAAAGTACCGGGAATGCTCCAAACTGGAGTTCCGGCAGAAGGCCTGGTAGAAACCATAGACATTTACCCAACCCTTTTGGAGCTATGTGGTTTGAAAGCATCCATCCCTCTGGATGGAAAGAGTTTTGTGGCTCAATTGAATTCTCCGGAAAGTGACGGTAAAGTAGCTGCTTACGGCTTTTTTCGCAAGGGGATTTCTATGAGGACAGAACGCTACCGTTTGACCAAGTATTTCCGGAAGGAGGAACCCCTATGGGAATTATACGATCATCAAACGGATCCCGATGAGACGAAGAATATTGCCCGTGAAAAGCCCGAATTGGTGAAGAAATTAATGCCTCTTTGGGAAAAAGGAAATACGGGAATTTATCAAAGAAAAAACTGACCAAAGTTCAACTCGGGCATAAAGACAATAAATTCCGGATTCAATCAGCTCGGTTAATCTGAAAAAGATGTAATGACTCACGTAAAAAAATTTGTGAAAAGCTAAGAAAATAGCTAGCTTAGAGTCAAAAAGACTATAAGTTTGATTCTACACAAGTTAATCTATTTAAATTTGATGAAAATGAGGAGATTATGGTACTGGATTGCTTTTGCGATGAGCTTTGCCGCTTTACTTTCCTGTAGCTCAAAACAAGAGAAAAAAGTTTTGGTATATTCCCGTACCGAAGGCTTCCGGCATGGCTCTATTGAAGCCGGGCAGCAAGCCATTGAAAAATTGGGAAAAGACAATGGGTTTCAGGTGATACTGACTGAAGATCCTAATTACTTTACCGAAGACTCTCTCAAGGATATTTCGACGGTGATTTTTCTCAATACTACCGGAGATGTATTGAATTATTACCAACAGGCCGACTTTGAGCGCTATATCCAGTCGGGTGGAGGCTATGTAGGTTTGCATGCCGCCACCGATACCGAATACGAGTGGCCTTGGTACAACCGGTTAGTGGGGGCGTATTTTGACGGTCATCCTAAAATACAAGAAGCAAAACTGAAGGTGTTGGACAAAAACCATCCTTCTACTTCTATGCTGCCGGATGAGTGGATACGGAAAGACGAGTGGTATAACTTTAAGGACCTCAATCCCGAGGTGAAGGTGTTGATAACCATTGACGAAACCTCTTATGAAGGTGGGAAAAACGGAGATCCGCATCCGATGGCCTGGTACCATGCATTTGACGGAGGGCGTGCCTTCTACACCGAATTCGGCCACACGGATGAGTCTTTCGAAGAACCTTTGTTTTTGCAGCACTTGTTAGGAGGAATTCAGTACGCGATGGGAGACAATCAGAGGGATTATACCAAAGCCACTACTGACCGGGTGCCATTGGAAAACCGCTTTGTCCGTACTGTGTTGGCGCAAAACCTGGAAGAACCCATGGAATTGGAATATTTACCCAACCACAAAATTTTATTTATCGAAAGAAAAGGGGCCGTGAAAGTATACAACCTGGCTACGGAAGAGTTGAAAACCGTAGCGGAAATCCCGGTGCAACACGAGCCCGGAGAAGACGGTTTGTTAGGCTTGGCTTTGGACCCGGACTATGAGCGAAACCACTGGATCTATCTATACTACACACCTGAAGGGGAAGAGTCCGTGCAGCGTTTGTCCCGTTTCGAATTTGCCAAGGACGAATTAAATTTTGCCTCGGAAAAAGTATTGTTGAAAGTACCTACGGAGAGAGATTGTTGTCATTCAGGCGGTTCGGTTGAGTTTGGTCCGGACGGTTTATTGTACCTGTCAACCGGAGACAATACCAACCCTTTCGAATCTAATGGTTATTCTCCTTCTGACGAGCGGGACGGGCGTGCAGTCTGGGATGCTCAAAAATCTTCGGCCAATACCAATGATTTAAGGGGGAAAATCCTGCGGATCAAACCGGAGCCGGACGGAACCTATTCTATTCCGGAAGGTAACTTGTTTCCCGAAGGAACATCTAAAACCCGTCCGGAAATTTATGTGATGGGACTTCGCAATCCTTTCCGGATATCCGTGGACCACAAAACAGGCTATCTCTATTGGGGTGATGTAGGCCCGGATGCCGGAAAAGACGGTGAAAAACGAGGGCCAAAAGGCTTGGACGAATTGAACCAGGCCCGTAAGGCCGGCAACTGGGGTTGGCCATATACCCGGGGGAATAATCAATTGTATTACGATTACGATTTTGAAAAGAAAGAACCCAAGGCACCTTTTGATCCGAATAACCTGATCAACAATTCGCCTAACAACACCGGTTTGGAAAAACTGCCTCCGGCACAACCTTCCCTGATCTGGTACTCGTACGATAAGTCCGAAGAATTCCCCTGGACAGGTACCGGAGGAAAAAACCCGATGGCCGGGCCAATCTACTATGCCGAACAATTCAAAGAAATCGACAGCCGTTTTCCGGATTATTTTAATGGCAAAGTCTTCTTCTACGACTGGATGCGCGATTGGATTTATATCATTACCCTGGATGAAAACCAGAACTATCAAAAAGCAGAGCCTTTTATGCCTAATTCCGTATTTAACAATCCCACTGATATGATTTTCGGGCGAGATGGAAACTTGTATGTATTGGAATACGGGGAGAAATGGAGAGCACGGAACCTGGAGGCGCGTTTGAATAAGATTGAATATGTAAAAGGAAACCGGGCACCTATTGCCAGAATTGAATCTGACAAAACTATTGGGGCTGCTCCGTTTACCGTACAGTTTTCCGGCTTGAAATCCGAAGACCTCGAAATGGACCCGCTCAGTTATCAATGGAGCTTTGAAGGCGGTGAGATTCAGGCTAACGAAGCTCAGGCAACCTATACTTTCCAACAACCCGGCACTTATAAAGTAAGGCTGACCGTAAAAGACTCCAAGGGAGTAAGTGCAGTTGCTACAAAAGAGATAATTGTGGGTAACGAACCACCGGTGGTCCGGGTAGAAATCGCCTCAGCACACGCCTTTTACAAAGACAATGGCAAAGTTGCTTATACGATCAAGGTCAATGATAAGGAGGATGGAAGTACGGAAGATGGTCGTATAGCTGCTGAAAATGTGACCGTTTCCCTCACGTATCTGCCGGAAGGCAAAGATATTATTCAGGCCAGTAAAGGGCATCAACCGAACCTGACACCGAAAGGAAAGATATTGATGGACGGCTCGGATTGCAAGGCTTGTCATGCGGTGGATAAAAAGATCAGTGGGCCGAGTTATCAACAGGTAGCAGAAAAATACACTGAAAAAGACACGGACTACTTAGTAAGCAAAATTCTGGAAGGGGGCTCCGGAGTTTGGGGGGATGCGCCTATGTCGGCCCACCCACAGCTCAAAGAAGGCGAAGTCAGGGAAATTGTGAAATATGTCCTCTCCCTTAAAAAGGAGGAACACGCCCAATTGCCTTTAAAAGGCTCTCTGCGATTTGATCAGCACCAAAAAGGAAATACCAATGGCGTGTACATTCTCACAGCAACTTATACCGACCAAGGAAACGGAGCCATTACCTCTATTACGGCTCAGGAACAATTGGTATTTAAAGCACCTTTCTTGGAAGCCAAAAAGGCGGACGAAATTAGCGATGGCGTGTCTGCCTGGAATGGAGGCGGAAAAAGTGTGCTGGGAGGAATCAAACATGGGAAATCTTTTGCTTTTAAGGAGGTACTGCTGACCGGCTTAAAGTCTGTGGACCTTTCCGCGTATTATGTGTCTAAATACGATTACGCAGGAAAAGTAGAAGTAAGAAAGGGAAGTAGAGAAGGGGAGAAGATAGGCGAAATCCAATTGGGCTATTCCCATGCGCAAAAGGATGCCTATAAAACGTATACGATTCCTTTACAATCGGCTTCCGGGAAAAGCGATTTGTATTTTGTCTTTGTCAATGAACAAGACAAAGACCGCTATGTTGCGAATGCCCATGCCGTGTATTTGAATTATTAACTGACTGGTAAACCTTCCAGGTTTTCAAAACCTGGAAGGTTTCAATAAGTCATACGGATAGTTTAAAAAGTAAAACCGGTTATTTTTTATTTCCGGAATTAAAGGCCACCTATTTAAATCCTTATGCTTTGCAATAGAAATCTTAAGCTAATATTTGGCTGTTTTTTGTGTCTGAACTTGCTTTGGGCCTGTACGCGTCCCGAGCCGGGAATACGCTTTTATATAGCCCAGGAAGGAAGTGATCTCAACCCAGGCACCAAACGCAAACCCCTGGCTTCTTTGACGGGCGTCCGTGATGCGATCCGGAAGTATAAAGCAGAAAATTCCGTCACAGATACCATTTGGGTATTGGTGGAAGGAGGGCGTTATTTTATGCAAGAACCCTTGATGTTGACCGAAAAAGACGGAGGAACGAAAACCTATCCGGTAGTTTATAAAGCACAGGATAGTGATGAAATTCCACAATTTATCGCAGGGAAAAAAATCACCGGTTTCCAGGTGGATGCACAAGGAATTTGGAGAGTTAAAGTGCCGGAAACGCTTTATTATGGTTGGCAATTCGACCAGTTGTATGTCAACGGTCAGCGAGCTTCCATTGCGCGGACACCAAATACAGGATTTTACAAAATTGACAGTATACACCAAACCATTTGGGAGAGGGGCACCGGGCGGGTAGCGGAACGGGCCCGGCAATTGGTCGGTTTGTCCGAAGAGGAATTTTCCTTGTTTAAAAAAGTGAAGAAGGAGGAAGAAGACAGGGTGCGCTTCCGGGCGTATCACAAATGGGATTTTACGATTCGCTACTTGGATAAGGTGGAGCAGGACAGCCTTTGGATGTACACCTCAGGAAAGGGTATGAAACCCTGGAACCCCTTGCAAAAAGGCCATCGGATTGCCTTTGAAAACTTTGAAGCCGCTTTGGATACTGCCGGTGAGTGGTATCTGAGCAAAACAGGAGAATTGAGTTATTATCCTCGGAGGGGAGAAACTCCGGAAAATTCCGAAGTCATTGCCCCCGCCTTACCGCATTTTATGCTGATCAAAGGGCAATTAGAAAAAGGACAGAAAGTACAAAATATACGGTTTGAAGGACTGAGCTTTCAGTATTCACACTACAAAATACCTCCTTCGGGTTTTGAACCCAATCAGGCGGCAACGTCTGTCAATGCGGCCATTGAACTGGAAGGAGCGGAAAACATTACTTTTCAAAACTGTGAAATCAGCCATACCGGGCAACATGGCATTCACTTTGGCCAAGGGACCCAGTATTGCAAAATAGAACAATGCCATCTGAATGACTTGGGAGGCGGAGGCGTATACATCGGTACCAATACCATCGTAGCGGAAGAACTCACTACACAGCATATTGAGGTGCATAATTCCATCGTACAAACCGGAGGCCTGGAGTTTTCGCCTGCGGTAGGTATTTGGATCGGGCATGCGGCCAATAACCGGGTGACACATAATGACATTGGAGACTTTCGCTATTCGGGTGTCTCTGTCGGTTGGCGATGGGGCTATGACCACAGCCCTGCCAAAAACAATAAAGTGCTTTACAACCATATTCACCATATCGGTTGGGGGCTCACCAGTGATATGGGGGCTGTCTATACCTTGGGTTCTTCCGAAGGGACGGAAGTAAGTCATAACATTATTCACGATGTGTATTCTTACTCATACGGAGGCTGGGGTTTGTATACGGACGAAGGCTCTTCACATGTGAAAATGGAGAATAACCTGGTGTACAATACCAAGAGTGGTGGCTTTCATCAGCATTATGGAAAAGAGAATAGTATACGGAACAATATTTTTGCCTTTGCAGATTTCAACCAGTTGCAGGCAACCCGGGTAGAAAAACACCGTTCCTTTGATTTTACCCATAACATCATCGTGTACGATTCGGGTACCTTACTGGCGGGCGCTTGGGAAAAGATAGATGCTCAGGTAGACAACAATTGTTATTGGGCCTATAAACAGGATACGGTGTGGTTTCAGAACAAAGACCTGGAAAATTGGCGACAAACAGGCAAAGATCTAAGTAGCATCGTGGCCGATCCGGGCTTTGAGAATGCAGCAAGCCGGGACTTCCGTTTTGCTTCCGAACAAATGATTCGTCAAATTGGTTTTAAACCGTTCGACCTGGAAAAAGTGGGCGTTTTAGGGGATAATAATTGGAAAATGAAAGCCCGCTTGCCCGAAGAAAAACGGAAAGCCTTTCAAGAGTTAAGCAAGAAAAAGAAAAATCCGGGACACTGAGCCGGCCAGACCTTCCAGGTTTTCAAAACCTGGAAGGTCTCACTTCAAATGTAAAAGTCCCTTACTATAAATAAGTTTTTGTGGATGAGGGAGACATTGATATGCTGCGGATTTTGAAAATCCTGAAAAAGAAAAACTATCAGGGGTATTGATCCCCGGCCATACGCCTCAAATGGCTTATGCCCTGGGGTATATGAAAGCGGCTCTTTCCTTTATTGATAGGGGTAATTGCTAGAAAAAAAACAAGGCCTCAAAGGCCTTGTTTTTCATAAATGAGATTGAGTCGGAAGTTAGCAAGTTTTTAATGAAAATGTCCTCTTTAGGACCGGTGATGGCTGATCCTTGAAGGTTGGCTATTACCAGGGGAATCCAGAAATAAATAGGTGCCTTTTTGTTTGCCATTCTGTACTACTTTGCCAACAAAATTTGACCCGTGTAAGCGTCCGACCTGGGAGGAAACCAGTTCACCCAGATCTACCGTTTCTGTGTTGGTTTCTTTAGGTCTGAAGCTTAACAACCACTTAGCGGATAAGATGAAAAATAACAGGACGAATACAATGGAAACCGGGCCCTGCCATATATCTCCGTTCTCTACCGTGCGGAGTACTGTCAAACTTGTAAATGCAACTACTAAAAAACAAGCTAATCCGACTATCGTTTTCATGGGTTTTGAGTTTTACTTTGTCAATAAGTAATGTTTGATACTTCAAAGTAAAGCCGGCAGTCCGTAAGCTATGTATGGTGTGATTTTTTTTGTAAGAAAAAGATAATTTGGTTTAATAATCAGTCAGTTATGTATTTGAAATCATAGGTGGTTTGGCTCAATGTAAAAGGTAGGATCATTGACTCATTGGACAATGACCATAGACTAAATGTTACTTTCCAAACCGATCCACTTTCAACAAATCCAAAGGTAAGGAAGGTGTTTGGCGCAATGCGATTTCCGAAACCAACTTTCCGGTAACCGCTCCCAAGCTCATTCCCATCATAGCATGACCACTGGCTACAATCAGGTTGGAGATATGTTTACTCCTTCCGATATAAGGAAGCCCATCCGGTGAACATGGGCGAAGGCCACTCCACGGTTTTATGGAGTCCAATTTCTCAATCGTTACTTCCGGGTAATAGTGAGGGATACTTTGTTTTATGGTATTCAAGCGTTTGTGGTTGATGGTGGCGGTGAAGGTGCCTAATTCCATGGTACCGGCAAATCGTACTTCACCCTCCATGGGGGTAATGGCTATTTTGGCCTCTGTGAGGATAGAAGGAATGGTAAGAGGGAGTACTGAATTATCTGTTTCAAAACTATACCCTTTGCCCGCTTGTACAGGAATCGTTAACGAAAGTTTTTGGGCAAGCTTTCCGGTCCATGAGCCGGTGGCCAGAATCACTTCATCGGCTTGAATGTGTTCTTTCTTGTCCGTCAGAATGCTTTTTAATTGGTTGCCGGAACGTTGAAAATCCTGCACGGTGGTATGGTACAGGATATCGACCCCGTTTTCCAACAAGTAATTCCGGAGCGCTTTCATCATTCTTTGCGGGGTAAAATGTGCATCCCCCGGATAATAAGAGGCTCCCAGAGCATCGATAGCAAGTTGGGGTTCCAGCTCGTGTAGTTCCTCGACATTTAGCATCCGGGCTTCTATCCCTATGTTATTGGCTTGTTCGGCCGTTTTACGTTCTTCTTCCAGGTATTTTTCCGTTTTACACACCATTAGCAAACCCTTTTCACTCAGGCTTACATCCAGGTTTTCTTCGGCAATCATTTCCCTGTATAACGATTTACTCAGCTGGTTCAAGTCCCTGAGCAAAGGTGCGGACTGTTGTACATGTTGAGTTGTAGCGGACTTGTGAAAATTCCACATCCAGGCCAGCAGTTTTCTGTCTAACCGGGGGTGTACGTAAAGAGGGCTGCGAGCATTGAACATCCATTTAATTCCTTGAGCGATGACCCCTGGGGCTGCCAAGGGAATAAAATGGCTGGGCACAAGGAGCCCAGCATTTCCGTATGAACAGGCAGAAGTATTTTCTGCAGAGTTTTTTTCGATAATGATAACTTCCCTACCTTGTTTTTTCAAATAATAGGCACAACACAAACCGACGATGCCTCCGCCTATGATGATTGTTTTAGGATGGTTGCTTGCATTCATTGAAATGAAAATTTAGCAATAATGAGGAAAGGGGAGATGCAAGCAAAACTTACATACTCAATACATACATTTTGAAAACAACCGCACCTTCCCCTTGTGTACCTCACTATTTTAACTACTAGAAAAGAATGGTTAGTTAAGTGTTGAACTACTGATAATCCTATGACCCGGAATGACTTTTTGCCGCCAAGGTTTTTTGGCAGTTGCTAATCAATCGTTTCGGAATCTTAGATTACCTGGAATCCATGTGCATAAGGATCGTCTTCTTCGTCTACAATGATTTGATTATATCCTGTAATTTTGGCCCATCCTTCAATGCTGGGGATGATGCCTTGTTTTCCTCCGATTTCTACAATATCTTCTACCCGGCCGGTAAACTGACTTCCGATATAACTCTCATGAACAAAACAATCGCCTTTTTTCAGTTTCCCTTTTGCGGCCCATTGTGCCATACGGGCTGAGGTACCCGTGCCACAGGGAGAGCGGTCAATGGCTTTGTCGCCATAGAAAACCGCATTGCGGGCATCCGCTTCTTCCGAAAGTGTATCCCCTGTCCATAAAAGATGACTAAGGCCACGGATGGTATCATTTTCAGGATGGATAAAAGTATACTGTTGATTGATGCGTTCGCGAATGACAGGACTCCACCGGATGAGATCATGAGCTTTGTATGCTTGAATTCCCTGGAAGTTTTTCTGGGGGTCAACAATTGCATAAAAATTTCCGCCATAAGCCACGTCAACTTTGAGGACTCCTAACTCAGGGCACGCTACTTCAAGATTTTCCGCAGCCAAATAAGAAGCTACATTGGTGAGCTTTACCGAAATTACTTTTTTCCCTTCTTGACGATAGTTAACCAATACCAGACCTGCGGGTGTTTCCATGCGTACAATACCTGGTTTTTTAGGCTGGATCAGTCCCTCTTCAATGGCGATAGTAATGGTTCCGATAGAACCATGTCCACACATGGGCAGACAGCCACTGGTTTCGATAAACAACACCGCCACATCGTTTTCCGGGTCAGAAGGGGGGTATAAGATACTGCCGGACATCATATCGTGCCCCCGGGGTTCAAACATCAGTGCTTTACGTATCCAGTCATACTCATTGAGAAAATGCTGTCTTTTTTCACTCATGGAATTCCCGGATAAGGAAGGGCCGCCCCCTGCTACCAACCGTACCGGATTGCCACAGGTATGAGCGTCTATACAGAAGAATGACTTTCTTGCCATAGTTTATGTTATTTGTCTTTTTTCATTTTCTTTTTGATCTGGCCGCCCTGCATAGCGTCATTTCATTTCCCACATTACTGTTTTAATGATTGGATCAAAAGCTGGGCAGCCGTCAGGTCTTCTAATGCATGTCCCACCGATTTGAATACGGTGATGGCCTTGGCCTCTTTTCGTCCGTTGATTTTTCCACGGCACAAGTCAAACAAATCGCCTTGGATACCTTTCTTTTGAAGGATTCCGGTGCTGAGTGGAATGGCGATATCTCCTGTTTCTTTCATGGCCCCTTCCCAGTTATCGATATAGACAGTTCCCCGGAGCATTACCTGATCATCGGCTTCTCGCATATCCGGTTTATAAGAGCCTACCAGGTCGATATGTTGCCCTTCTTTTAGATGTATACCATGAATCAGTGGTGTTTTGCTCAATGTAGCCGTTGAAATGATATCCGCCTCAGGCAATACCTTTTCATATTTTTCAATAGGAAGTACCTCTGCGGCTACACCTTTGAGGGATTCAGCCATTGCTTGGGCTTTAGCCAAGGAACGACCGTAAACAAATACTTTGGAAATGGGCCGGACCGAGGCATGAGCTTTGACCAGTTCCGGAGCCAACGAACCTGTCCCCAACATTAACAAGGTTTGGCTGTCTTCCTTGGACAAAAAGCTCGATGCCAAAGCCGAAGCGGCAGCGGTGCGTTTATTGGTTAAGGCTTTTCCTTCAATGATCGCTTGAGGAGTGCCTTTATGTGCATCAAATAATAAATACAAACCATGGATGGAGGGCAGGTTGTATTTGCTATTATTCGGTGAGATTGTCACGATTTTTACCCCCAGTTCTTTTCCCTCTTGCCAGGCGGGCATCAGCAATAGTGAGGAGTCCAGCCCCTCTTGTGGATTATCAAAGTCATGATGATGCCGTAAGGGTACGGTGATCTCCGAAGCAAAGGCCGCTTTTAGCTTGGCAATCAGCTCCGGAAAAGATAAACTTTGATTGATTTGTTGTGCATCTATATATGGTATGGTCATTATTGAAGCTGGTTAATTAGGTGTAAAGACACCACTTCTCGAAGAAATAATGTCTTTTATATAATTGAATCGTCCATCGTGAAGAAATACCGGATGGCCTACTTGATATATGTTCATAAATTTCAGTCATCCGGTGAGCAGAAGCTCTTCTAAATATTCTCTTTACTCCATTCCCCGTTTACCAGGCGCCAGATATCTTGTGTATTCTGATTGCGCAAAGCTTCCGGTAAGATTGCTTCCGGAGTGTTTTGAAAACTCAATGGCCGGGCAAAACGCTTGATGGCAGAAGTTCCTACAGAGGTAAACCGGCTGTCAGTGGTGGCAGGGTACGGTCCTCCGTGATGCATGGAAGGACAAACTTCTACACCGGTAGGCACGCCATTAAAGATTAACCTTCCGGTTTTTTCTTCCAGTGTGGTTACCAATGTTTGTTGCGTTTCTCCCAACTCTTCTGCTTCCGCCATTACCGTTACGGTTAACTGTCCTTGCAAGGCATCGGCTACCTGTTGCATTTCTGTGGTATCGTTACATTGAATCAGTAAGGTATAAGGGCCGAATACTTCTTCGTGCAAGGTGGGATTATTTAAAAAGACCTTGGCTTCCGTAGACGCAATGACCGGCTGTGCTTCACTTTTTTGAGGGTTTGAAGTCCCCGATGCACTGGCTATTACGTCTATCCCGTTTTGATGTAATGCTTTTTCCAAGTGGGCCTGATAATTTTTCTGAATTTGAGGAGTCAGCATTGAACTGGGGGCAATATCATGCAAGGTCTGACTGAAAGAGGCAATAAAGGTGTTCAAATGAGCGCCTTTCACCCCTATAAGTAGACCTGGGTTGGTACAAAACTGTCCGGTTCCCAATGTGACGGATTGAGCATATTGTTGTCCCATCGTTTCAGCTCGTTTGGCTAAGGCCTCTTCCAATAAGAAGACCGGGTTAATGCTGCCCATTTCGGCAAAGACCGGAATGGGTTCGGGACGTTGGTTTGCCAAGTCAAATAAGGCTTTGCCTCCTGCCAAAGAACCGGTGAAGGCAACGGCCTTGGTAAGGGGGTGGGTGACTAATAATTTCCCAACCGTATAACCCGAATCATGAACCATGGAGAAGGTTCCTTCCGGCATTTCACAAATTTCTACGGCTTTGAGAATGGCTTTTGCCACTAATTCTGCCGTACCCGGATGGGCATTATGGGCTTTCACTACCACGGGATTTCCGGCAGCCAAAGCCGAAGCCGTGTCACCGCCTGCCGTGGAAAATGCCAAGGGAAAATTGCTGGCGCCAAATACCACTACCGGCCCTATGGGAACCAATATTTTACGGATATCCGGTTTGGGCAAAGGCTGTCGCTCCGGTTGGGCGGTGTCTATGTTGGCTTCTACCCAAGAGCCTTCTCTTACCAGGTTGGCAAACATACGAAGCTGATTGCAAGTACGGCCTCTTTCGCCAATGAGCCGGCCGGTTGGCAAGGCCGTTTCCTGATGGGCACGTTCGATCAGAGGTTCTCCCAAAGCTTCAATCTGATGAGCGATTTCCTCCAGGAAGCGAGCCTTTTGTGCCGGTAATATTTTTTTTAACTGTAAAAAGGCTTTTTGGGCCTTGGTCATGGCCAAGTCGGTTTCTTCTAGGGTTGCACTGAAGAATTCCGTTGGCAAAGCTTGCCCGGTTTGGGGATTCACAGCCTGAAAGCGGGCTTCCCCGCTTTTACAGACTACTGTCCCTATATAGTTAAAACCATCTATGTGAGTCATAGAAGTTGAGAATTTAAGGGTGAAAGGTTGAGATGATCGCTTTGTTTGAAAATTACACCGTGGGTAATTCGGGGCGTATGGCTAATGCATCCTGAATAATTTTCAAAATGCGCTCTTTTTCTTCTCCGATCAAAGGCAAACGGGGAGCCCGTACATGCTCGGTACCCATACCCACTTGAGCTTCGGCAAGTTTGATATATTGTATCAACTTGGGATGGATATCCAACTCTAATAAAGGCATAAACCAACGGTAGATTTTTAAGGCTTCTTCTGTACGTCCTGCTTTCATCAAGCGGTAAATGGCTACGGTCTCTCTCGGAAAAGCACAAACCAGGCCGGCTACCCATCCGTCTGCTCCGGCTGCCAAGCTCTCCAGGGCCAATGTATCCACCCCACATAAGATTTTCATGCGATCGCCAAAAGTGTTTTTATATCGGGTGATATTGGTTATGTCCCGGGTGGATTCTTTTACCGCCTGAACGTTATCCAATTTCAATAACTCATCGAACATGGCCAAAGTAACCTTGATTCCATAGTCTACCGGGTTATTATAGATCATGACGGGTAAAGAAGACGCTTGAGCGATAGTTTTAAAGTATTCCACTGTTTCCCGGTCATCGGCTTTGTAGCGCATAGGAGGTAAGAGCATCAAACCCTCGGCCCCGATTTCCTCTGCTCGTTGGGCAATGGCTACGGCTTCCCGGGTGGATTGCTCGGCAATATTCAACAATACGGGAATTTTCCCTTTGCACAGACGAATGGTTTCTTCCGTCACCAAAAAACGCTCTTCTTTGGTCAATGTACTGGTTTCTCCAAGCGAACCGGCCACGATGATTCCATCGATACCCGCTTCTATTTGCTGTTGAATATTAGCTGCATATGCCTGCATATCCAGTTGACCATCTTGCGTGAATTTAGTAGTAATGGCCGGATACACTCCATTCCAAGTAATCTTCATTGTGTTCTCATTTAAAATTTTATACTGAAAAAAAATTAGAGAAAGGCATAGGATGGCTAACATGCCATTACCGCTACGCAAACCCCAGGTAGGAGGTAAATGACAGGAAAAACGAGTGTTGCCTTTATGTCAAAGTATACAGGGAATAGTGTAGTACTTATCCATCAAAAGCCGCTTGCATTTATTCCTCCATCCCATGCCTGATGTCCTCCGTTGACATTTATTAGCCGGAGGGTAAATTGTAAAAGACTGGACCTTCTCAATCGTACTCCTTACGATTTCTTGAATGCAAGTTAGTGAGGATCATTAGGTTTTTCTGTCACTATTTTTTCGATTATTAGTACTATTTTGCTTAATTAGCAATAAAACCTGATTTTTACTAAGTTAAATAGTACTAAGTTGAAGCCTTTATACTTCAAAATCCCTAAAACGGACCAAGAGTCATTCCGGGTGCAGGTGGACCATTTGCCACATATGTACGATAAACTGCATTATCATGAAGAGCTACAGATTATCTACATCGTCAGAAGCCGGGGGACGCGCTTCATCGGAGGAGATATTTCCAAGTTTAAAGGGGGGGATATCTTTGTAGTGGGTTCCAATATGCCTCATCTTTTTAAAAATGATGAAAAGTATTATCAAGAGGACTCGCAATTTAAGGCAGTGTCCATTTCTATTTTTCTAAATAAAAAAGCTTTTGAGAGTGATTTTTTCAGCTTGCCGGAAATGCTGCCGATCAAGGAGTTTTTTAAAAATGCCGACCGTGGAATTGAAATCGTGGGCGAAACCCGGAAAGTTCTGCAAGTAAAAATGCGGGAGTTGACCAAAGCCGAGGGTTTTGAGAAATTTATTAGGGTCTTGATGATTTTGAATGTAATCAGTCAATCCAAAGAACAGGTATTTATTTCTTCTATGAAATACCTACGTACCTTGAAAGATAGCGATGGGGAAAAATTAAATGCCGTATTTGAATACATCATGAAAAACTTCACGGAATCGATCAACCTTCATGAAGTAGCAGAGGTGGCCAATATGAGTGTTTCGGCGTTTTGCCGGTATTTTAAATCGCGTACGCGTAAAACGGTGATTCAATTTATCAATGAAATCCGGATTGGTTATGCCTGTACCTTATTGACTGAAGAAGATATGTCTGTCAACGAGGCTTGTTTTTGTTGTGGTTTTAATAATGTATCCAATTTCAATCGCCAATTCAAAAGTATTACCAATCTTACACCTTCTCAATACCTGAAAAAATTCAAAAATTAAAAGAGGGGATTTCTCCCCTCCCTTTACGGTGTTTTATAAGGTAATGCCAAAACTAAAGGCATTTAATTCCGGACCGCGGCTCTCATTAAAGAGCTCATTCAGGTCATAATTGACAAAGAGGTCAAAGTCTTTGTAGCCTAGTTGAACGCGTACCCCATAGCGCCAGTTATTCAAATGGAAATTGGATTTGTCACGGTCTTTTTTCTTATCCCCATTTTCTTTATATACAAATTTGTTATGGCTGCCCAGGCGGTATCCGGCATACCCTCCCACTCCAATTCTAAACCCATAAGGGTGGTTTTTATCAAAAATTGAGATTTCCGATTTATTACAAACTCTTTTCGCTCCCTTTTTTCCGAATTCCATTAAAGGCACCAAGGAAAGGTTGAAATACGAAGCCGTCAATTTGCTCTTGATAGGGTCAATATCGGCATTGTCCACAGGAACAAACTCTACTTCCGTTGCCCCTTTTTGGATTTGAAACTGTGCATCTTCCAACTTGAAATTGTACCAACTGACACCCCCTCCCCACTCCAGGTATAATCTGCCAAATAAGGGAGTTTTGTTGACCGAGTTAATTCCTACATACCAAGAGCCCCAAGGTTTGACCGAATAAGGTTGATTATCGGCATCCGGAAACTTTCCGTTTTGGAGATAGTTGTTCATACCTATATCAAAATTAAGGGAATGCCGGGTGCCTCCGGATCGGCCTTCTTTCGAAGAACCTTCGGTCAGGGTAGAGTCCGTAATATCAACGGATTTCTCTTGTACAGTTAATAGAGAAGAATCTTTTAAGAATTTATTGCCGGATTCTACCTGCATGTTTTGGCTGTCGGTTTCGTGAAATTTTTGGTAGATATCTTCGGCAATTGCATTCAGATCATAGGCTTTTAGGGCATCCAGATCGGCCTTTTTGTAAATCAAAAAGATCATTTTACTGTCCAGCCCAAAATTGATGATCACCGTATCGGCAGGGTGGTTTTGGGCAAGTACCTTCAGGCTGTTTCCAAAAAAGAATAACAAAATGAAAGTGCTTACTATTTTCATAAAGAAAAGATTTTTCATGTTGTATAAAATTAATTTGACACTAGTAAGAAGTTAACAGCAATTACTGGCTGTCAACGCTATTTTTATGAAAGTATGCCAGGAGTTCACTGGCCAGTTGTAGTTCCGGAAACGTTTAAGGGGTCTCTTTTTTTTCCTTTTTCTGAGAGTTAAGCTTAAAAAGCTCATCCTTGGCATCTCTGATCGCTCCCAAGCCTCCCGATTCGGTGAGTTCTTTGGCAAATGCGATGATTTTGCCTAAAGAAGACTTACCGTCTGATTGCTGTGCAGCCATGGCATTGGGATTTTTTACCGGTGGCAATATATAGACAATCTTCACCGAGCCTTTTACGGGCTCTTTACTTTCCTGTTTGACCATGGCTTTTTCCAGGATTTCTTTCACTTGTATACTACCGGTATCAACAGCCAAAGTAGGCGTAGGTACCGTAAGAAGTCCTTCCTTTTGAACCGCGAGAGGAAAGGTTTCGGAAGTGTGTGTGTTAGTCTGTATTTCTTTTCTCTTCTCCTGTATGTTTGAACCGGCTACCTGTAGGTTTTTTGTATTTTCCTTTTTTACAAGCATTTTAGGGGCAAGTTCCTCAGAGATAGTTTGATAGCTTGTATCTTCCGCTAGGAGGGGTTGAGTCAAGAGAGCTTTGGAAGTGTCCGCCGGAATATGTTCATGTGTTGAAATCACCGTTGCTGTTTTTGAAGAAGACATCCACCACCCGGCCACCAAAAGTACAAGGAAACTGGCTGCCACACTCCACCAAAAAGCCCCTTTGCGTTTCTTCTTTCTGGCCTGGAGTTGTGCTTCAAGTATATGCCTGGCTCCTGCGCTGGGTGCAACCTGATGGTTGGCTAGCTTCTGTTGAAACAGCGCATCTAAACGTTTATCTTCCATGGTTGATTGATGTTCGGTGAATGCTCATTTCACTTTTGCGTAAAAATTTTTGTAATAAAGCCCTTGCCCGGCTCAACTGTGATTTGGAAGTGTTTTCACTTATCCCCAATTGTTCGGCAATTTCTTTGTGTGAATACCCCTCAATAGCATACAGGTTAAATACCGTACGGTAGCCCATGGGCAATTGCCCCACCATTTTCATTAAATCTTCGGCTTCCAAATGATCACTCAGTTGTTGGTAGTTCGGTGCATAATCGGCTTGCTCGATGTCTACCTCCAGGTACATATGCTTGTTTTTTCGCAAATACATAAGGGATTCATTGACCATGATTCTACGAAGCCATCCCTCAAAACTTCCTTCAAACTTAAACTGCCCCAATTTGTCAAAGGCTTTCATAAAGCCATTAATCATGACCTCCTCCGCTTCTCCCGGCTCTTTGATGTATCGGAGGCAAACGGCATACATCACAGGGCTGTATTTTTCATACAAGGCTGCCTGTGCGCTGGCATTTTGCTTCCGGCACTTTTTAATCAGGTCGGTTTCGGTGGTTGATTTTTGAATTTTCAGCTTCATGACTTTGGGCTACTCGACTTCAAGATGCACAGAAATACGGGTAGGTTGCATGGTGTGCTAATTTTTTTTTACTTGCTATTAAATAGAACAGAATCAGTTGTATTGTTCATCGGGAGGTGCTTATTCTCTTTGTACGGCTTTCCTTGAGGCAAAGGGAATTTCTATGAAAATTGGCAAACGTTTGCACCCAAAAAACTCTCTAGAATCCACTTTTAAAAAGCAAATTATTTGTAAACTGCATCCCATATACGGAAAAAGGTTATCTGTAAACGGGGATCGGGCAAGAGGAATCAGTGAGGCGAGAAAGGGGAAGGTAGGGGTACTTTGTTTATCATATAGCCAAAGGGTTGTTTGTAAGGAGAAGAAGAATTTTTTTAGTTGGTGCATCTGTCAGCATTCCTCTCAAACCTTCAACTCCCTCAATCCTTCAAGTTTGAAATTAACACCGACCACTAATTGCTAAAAATATGAACTTATTCAGTCTTGAAAACAAGGTGGCCGTAGTAACCGGAGGCGGTAGCGGCATCGGACAAAACATTTCACAAGTTTTTGCGCAACAAGGAGCGCATGTATTTGTGCTGGATGTAAATGATGAGGGTGGCAAACAAACCTGCGCCAACATTGAAGAAAAAGGAGGAAAAGCTACTTATGTACCTTGTAATGTGGCTTCTCAAGATCATGTAAAAGAGGTGTTTGACAAAATCTATTCGGAGGCTGGCAAACTGGATATTCTGGTGAATAATGCAGGGATTGCTCATGTGGGAAATCTGGAAAACACCAGTGAAGAAGATTTTGACCGGGTCTATAATGTGAATGTCAAGGGCGTGTATAATTGCCTGTATGCCGGAGTGGCTAAAATGAAGCAACAGGGAGGGGGAGTTATTTTGAACCTGGCTTCCATTGCTTCCTGTGTGGGTATCTCTGACCGTTTTGCTTACTCCATGAGTAAAGGAGCGGTACTGACCATGACATATTCTGTAGCCAAGGATTATATCTCAGAGAATATCCGTTGCAATTGCATTGCTCCGGGAAGGGTGCATACGCCTTTTGTGGATGGATTTATCTCTAAAAACTATCCGGGTAAGGAAGCGGAAATGTTTGAAAAGCTGTCCAAAACCCAACCCATTGGGCGGATGGGCAAACCCGATGAAATTGCCTATCTGGCACTTTTCCTGTGTTCGGAAGAATCCGGCTTCATTACAGGAACTAACTATCCGATAGACGGAGGGTTTATTACGCTTAACTCATAAGCTTTTAGCAGTCAGGATCTACCCGGTTTTTGCTGTAGCGAAAGTGTAAATGTTTTATAATTAGTAAAAAAACACTTGTAAATACAATGAAATTAATTCGATTTGGACAGGAAGGGCAAGAAAAGCCCGGTTTGATTTTGGAAAATGGAAAGCGCATCGATGCCAGTGCGTTTGGCGAAGATTACGGAGAAAGGTTTTTTGAAACGGACGGTTTGAACCGTTTGCAAAAGTGGGCGGAGGAGAATGCCGCTACGGCTCCGGAAATCCCGGAGGATGTGCGTTTGGGAGCGCCTTTGCAGCGGCCAAGTAAGATCATATGTATTGGTTTGAACTACTCGGATCATGCCAAAGAAAGCGGCATGGACTTGCCGAAAGAGCCTGTGGTTTTCTTTAAGGCAACTTCTTCTGTAGTAGGTCCTAACGATGATTTGATCATTCCGAAAGGAAGTGCCAAAACAGACTGGGAAGTAGAATTGGCAGTAGTGATTGGCAAAAAAGCCTCTTATGTGAGCAAAGAAGACGCAATGGACTACGTAGCAGGGTATGCTTTGCACAATGACTATAGCGAAAGAGCTTTCCAATTGGAGCGTTCCGGACAATGGGTGAAAGGGAAAAGCTGTGATACGTTTGCTCCTATTGGCCCGTTCATCGCTACCAAAGAGGAAATTGCCGATCCGCATAACCTGAACCTTTGGCTGAAAGTCAATGGAGAAACCATGCAGGATGGAAGTTCCAAAAACCTGATTTTTGATATCCCTCATGTAATCAGTTACTTGAGTCAATTCATGTCTTTACTGCCAGGTGATGTAATCTCTACCGGGACCCCGGCTGGTGTAGGGTTGGGATTTGATCCGCCGGTGTATTTGAAACCGGGCGATGTGGTAGAGTTAGGCATTGACGGACTTGGTTCTTCCAAACAAGAAGTAAAAGCGTATCCTGGAGAATAACCCGGGAGTTTGCGATCGGCAGGTTAACCTGCCGATCGCATATTACCTTCTTCCAGACGCTTGGAAAACCTTATATAATAAGCAAGACATGAAAGAATATGCCAAAAGCATCAATCTGAAAGACGATCCGGACTTGATTGCAAAGTATTTGGAATACCACGACAACATCTGGCCGGAAGTGGTGGAGTCGTTCAAAGCTGTGGGAGTCATCGATATCAAGATTTTTAAAATTGGGCGGCAGCTCTTTATGTATATGGTGACGGAAGATCATTTCGATCCGGAAAAAGATTTTGAACGCTACCTTCAAATGAACCCTAAAAACCCGGAATGGGAAGATTTGATGGCCACTTTTCAAGAGCCATTACCCGGAGCCAAAGAAGGGGAGCACTGGGCTGCATTGGAAAAGATTTTTGAATTAAATAAAGAATAAACCGGAAGGTAGGCTTCTTAGCAGAAGTAGCCTTTTGTAGTAAGATAGATTGGTAAAAAGGAAATCAGAGGAAAAAGGACTTGGGCAAATGCAATGACCTTCTTTTTTATCGCATTCCAAGAACGAACGCATCAAGGCATTTACCATAATTACTTTAATCATGGATTTACATATAAAAAATAAAGTATATATCATCACCGGAAGTACCCGGGGAATAGGGGAAGCCATTGCTTATACATTTGCCGAAGAGGGGGCCATCCCGGTACTAGTCGGCAGAAATGAAGCACGGGGACAACAGGTATTGGACAAGATCAAAGAAATCGGGGTAGATACCATCTTTGTCAAAGCGGACCTTTCAACGGTGGAGGGTTGTAAAGGTGTGATCGACCAAACATTGGAAAAATTGGGCAAAATTGACGGTTTGGTGAATAATGCAGGGTACAACGATGGGACAGGCCTGGATGCGGGGCCGGAAAAGTTTATGGCTTCTTTGCAACTGAATATCTTCCATTATTATACCTTGGCGCATTTTGCCAAAGCGGCATTGATCGAGACCAAAGGTACCATTATTAATGTAGGCTCGAAAGTAGCTGTGACCGGGCAAGGTGGAACTTCCGGGTATGCTGCGTCAAAAGGAGGTACTCAGGCATTGACCCGCGAATGGGCGGTAGAACTGCTGCCATACAATATCCGGGTAAATGAAGTAATTCCGGCTGAAACCTGGACCCCCCTGTACGAAGAGTATGTGAACCGCTTTGACGATCCGGAAGAAAAGAAACAAGCCATTGCGCAGCGTATCCCTCTGGGGCAACGTTTTACAACCAGTGAAGAAATTGCCGATATGGTGGTGTTTTTGGCCTCTGACCGGGCTTCGCATATCACCGGGCAACATCTCTATGTAGACGGAGGGTATACCCACCTCGACAGAGTAATTGGAACTTGATAGAAGGTAGTGAGTGTTCCAAGATTGATGTTATTCTATCCTAGCCGGGCATAATAATCTATTGCCAACATTCATAGACATAAAGATACGATTAACTAGCTATTTCAAACATTTAAAGCCTGGTTGACAAGCCGGGCTTTTTGTTTGCCTCCCGTGTAGCTTTTTTTCATAAGGCCATTTTCTAGAGATAGAAGCGTTTGGGAAAGGCGAATTTCCTTGGTGAATAAGTAGAACCGAAAAGGTAAATTGAAAAAAAGGCCGGTTGACCTACCGGTTTTTTATTCGTTTTTAGCCTTTTTACAGATCGTAGATCTATCAAACAGGAGGGAGGCTATCCTTCAGAAGGATATACGTGAAATAATCCCTCATACTCCCCTAAAAATGAACAATTTTATATAAATTGCACCCCAATTTGTAGTCCGCTTAAATACGCTGGAATTCTAGGTATGAGAAATAATTCTGGCAAAGTGGTACAAAGCAGTGCGCCACGCCAAATTAAGCGGATTAGAGAGTATTCCCCTAAAAGGCTGGCAACTATAGAAAATTAGGCATAACCTATATATATGAGCATGTTTAAACATAATCCTTTGCAAAGCAAAGGCGGAATACCGCCACAAAATTTAAACATACTCTAAACTACGGCTACTTGCCCCAGAAGAAGGCAAGGCAGTAGAGTCATAAAATTCCAGTACAATAAACAAACAATTGAATGGCAGAAGGAGAAAAGATTATCTCGATTAATATCGAAGATGAAATGCGGGGTGCGTACATCGACTATTCGATGTCCGTCATCATCTCTCGGGCCATACCCGATGTGAGAGATGGGTTAAAACCGGTTCACCGTAGAGTCCTTTACGGAATGAGTGAACTGGGTATGAGTTACAACCGCCCGTATAAAAAATCCGCCAGAATTGTCGGTGAAGTTTTAGGTAAGTATCACCCACATGGCGACTCATCCGTGTACGATTCGATGGTGCGGATGGCACAACCTTGGTCTTTGCGCTACATGTTGGTAGACGGCCAGGGAAACTTTGGATCGATTGACGGAGACTCTCCGGCAGCGATGCGTTATACCGAGGCCCGTCTCAAAGAGGTTGCGGGCGAAATGCTGGGGGACTTAAACAAAGACACGGTAGATTTCCAACCCAACTTTGACGACTCCTTAAAGGAGCCTACCGTACTGCCCAGTAAACTACCCAGCCTTTTGGTGAACGGTACTACGGGGATTGCGGTGGGGATGGCTACCAGCATGCCACCGCATAACCTGAGGGAAGTGATCAACGGAATCAATGCCTACATTGAGAACCGTGAGATTACCATCATGGAGTTGATGGAGCATGTGAAAGGTCCTGATTTCCCTACCGGGGGAATTATTTACGGGTATGAAGGGGTGAAAAAAGCCTTTGAAACCGGAAGGGGCAGAATTGTGATGCGTGCTGTCGCCCAGATTGAAACGACCAAAACCGGCCGGGAGCAAATCATCGTGACCGAAATTCCTTATATGGTCAACAAAGCGATGATGATCGAGAAGACGGCGGCCATGGTCAATGAAAAGAAAATTGAAGGCATCAGTGATATCCGGGATGAATCGGACCGTAGAGGTATCCGGATTGTATACGAACTGAAAAAAGATGCCGTAGGCGAGGTAGTACTGAACACTCTTTTTAAACATACCCAACTTCAAACGTCTTTCAATGTCAACAACATCGCGTTGGTGAAAGGCCGCCCAGCTTTGCTTAACTTGAAAGACTTGATCAAAGCGTATGTGGAGCATCGTCACGAAGTGGTGGTGAGACGCACCCGCTACGATTTGAAAGAAGCGGAAAAGCGCCTGCATATTTTGGAGGGGTACTTGATCGCGCTGGATAATCTGGATGATGTGATCGCTTTGATCCGGGGATCGAAAGACCCGGAGATTGCCCGGGAAGGCTTGATGACAAACTTTGGACTGACCGAAATCCAAGCCAAAGCCATTCTGGACATGCGTTTGCAGCGTTTGACAGGCCTGGAAATTGACAAGATCCAGGCAGAGCACAAAGAGGTGACGATCTTAGTTGAGAAATTAAAAGAAATATTGGGCAGTGAAGAACTCCGGATGAACATCATCAAAGAGGAATTGGCTGCACTGAAAGAAAAATACGGAGATGAAAGAAGGTCGGTAATCGAAATGAATGCCGATGAGTTGGACATCGAAGATATGATTCCTGACGAAGAGATGGTGATCACCATTTCTCACCAAGGATATATCAAACGGACCCCTCTTAAAGAATACCGTCAACAAGGGCGGGGTGGTGTAGGCTCCAAAGGGGTAGTTACCAAAGAAGATGATTTTACGGAGCACTTGTTTATTGCGACCAATCATAATTACTTGTTGATTTTTACCAAAACGGGTAAAGTATATTGGTTGAAAGTGTACCAAGTACCGGAAGGGAGCAAAACGTCCAAAGGAAGGCCTTTGCAAAACTTGATTCAGATAGACCGGGATGACCGGGTACAAGCAGTTATCAATACCAAAAACCTCAAAGACGAAGAGTATGTGAACAACAACTATCTGGTGTTCTGTACTCAGAAAGGTTTGATTAAGAAAACACCTCTGGAAGCATATTCCCGTCCTCGTCAGAATGGAATCAATGCTATCAATATCAACGAAGGAGACCGTCTGTTGAATGTGCAATTGACCAATGGAGAGAGCGAAATCATTGCTGCATTGTATTCCGGAAGGGCAATCCGTTTCCACGAAAGCAAAGTGCGTTCAATGGGTCGAGTATCTACCGGAGTGAGAGGTATTACCTTGGCCAACGAAGAAGACCGGGTAGTGGGAATGGTATGTGCCAATGATCCGAATGCCAGCTTGTTGGTGGTTTCTGAAAAAGGCTTTGGAAAACGTTCTTCTATCGATGGCTACCGGGTGACTAACCGGGGTGGTAAAGGGGTGAAAACCTTGAACATTACGGAAAAAACCGGTGGATTGGTAGGAATTAAAATCGTAGAAGACAACAGCGACCTGATGATTATTACCCGTTTGGGGATTATTATCCGTATGGCAGTCAATGGCCTGCGGGTGATGGGGCGTGCTACTCAAGGGGTGAAATTGATCCGCTTGAATGAAAATGATGAGATTTCTTCTGTAGAAACCGTAGAAATCGAAGAGAATGGGAATGAAGAAACCCAAGGTGAAAATGGACCGGTAGAAGAAAATGTGGAATAAGGATTGTAAAAAGGTAAAATTTGTCCTGGGGTTTTATTAAAATAATTCCATTTTTAAATTTGTTATATTCATTCAATTTTAAAATATTTTACTAATGAGAAAACTAATTCTGACATTCATCATATCGCTTGGAGTTTTGGGTGCAGCGATGGCTCAAGATGTGAAGGGATCTGTTGCTAAAGCAGAGGCTTATCTGGGCAAAGGTGAATTGAAACTGGCTAAGGCGGAGATTGACGCTGCTGTGAAAAAAGAGGTGGATAAACTGGAAAGTAAAGGGAAAGATCCTATTCCAAAGGCCAAAACTTTATTCATCAAAGGAAAAGTATATCAGGCAATTGCTCTCTCCAAAGAAGAGGCAGACAAAAGCTTGGCGGAAAAGCCTTTGAAAACAGCGATCGAAACGTATAACGTAATCCTGAAAAATGAAAAAGAAGGAAGCGTATACTATGGGTATGCTAACTTGCAAAAAGACCAAATGTATGGTGAAGTTTTCAACAAAGGTGTTGAATTTTACAACAATAATGACATGGAAGGTGCTTTGGAATTTTTCCAAAAAGCCAGTGTGATTAAGCCTCAGGATACTTCTGTAGCGAGTAACGTAGCCATGATTGCCTATGAGTTAGGTGATAGAAAAGTGGTGGAAGAATATGCCGACAAGTTGATCAAAATGGATTACAAAAAGCCTTACTTGTTCAACATCTTGGCCAACTATGCTTTGGAAGAAGAAGACTATGACAAAGCTCTGGAAGTGATCAAAGCCGGTAAAGCTGCCAACCCTGAAAACATGGATTTGTTGGTACAGGAAATTAACATTTATATCAAAACGGAAAAAACCGATGAGGCCATCGCAAACATCAAAGATGCCTTGGAGAAAGATCCGAAAAATAAGCCGTTGTTGTTCAACATGGGTATCTTATACGACCGGAAAGGAGAAGTAGCCAAAGCAGAGGAGTATTATAAAAAGACCTTGGAGATTGATCCTGAGTACTACGATGCTCACTATAGCTTAGGAGCGTTGTATTACAACGAAGCTGTACAGATCTACAAAAAGATCAACGAGCTGGAGTTGGATAGCCGTGGCCGCTACAAGGACAGAGAAACCGGAGATACTTTGGAAGCGAAAGTGAAAGAATGGTACACAAAGTCTATCCCTTATTTCGAAAAAGCGACTGAGTTGAACGCTAGCGAAAAGCAAATCTTCGAGCTTTTGTCCAGAATGTACAATGTGTTGGAAATGAAAGACAAGTACGATGCGGTTCAGAAGAAATTAGAAGCGATGCCCGAAAATTAATCGGTATATAGATATTCGATACTGTTACAAATCCCGGAGTGAAAGCTTCGGGATTTGTACTTTATACGCTTTTTACCAAAATTCCCTCCATGTCAAGAGACAAATGTTCTTGCATAAAAGCTTGGAGGTGTAGTACTTCTCCCGAAGTATAAAAGAGAAACTGCGGTTTGTGTGGCGATTGACACTGCATGTTTTCCGAGAGCAAAACTTTTTGTACCTGGCGCGCCACTGCCGGAGCCGGATTGACAATTTTTACCTCTTTTGAAATTACACCTTGTAAAGCGCCTTCCAAAAAAGGGTAGTGTGTACAGCCCAACACCAAGTGGTCAATCGGGTAGCCTAATAAAGGCTGTAAAAGTTGACTTAAGTGGGAAATAGCCTCAGGGGTATTGTGTTGTCCGGCTTCTACCAGTTCCACCAAGCCGTGTCCGATTTGGGTATGCACATGCGTTGCCGATGCATGTTTGGTTTTGGTAGTGTTGAAATGGTTGCCTTTAAAGGTGTTTTCCGTGGCTAAAACCCCAATATGCCCGGTTTGAGAGTGCAAAGCTGCCGGTTTGATAGCCGGTTCCATCCCGACAAAAGGCAAGGGAAACTCATTCCGTAAAGTGGTAATAGCTGCTGCGGTGGCTGTATTACAGGCTACCACTACCAGCTTGCAGTTTTCTTTGATTAAAAACTGGGTAATACTTCTGCTTAGCTCTATTAAGGAAGCTTGTGTTTTGGAACCATAAGGGCAATATTTACTGTCTGCATAATATACCAGACTTTCCTCAGGTAGCAATTGGGCGATTTCTTTCCAAACAGAAAGCCCTCCCAATCCTGAATCGAAAACTCCTATCGGCCGGTTGTCCATGTTGTATGAGGGTTATTTGTCTCAAAGTACCATTTCAGGAATGCCTCAAAATTAAAACAATTCCGGAGAAGGGCGGGTAAGAGTCTTTGCTATTTTTCATCAAAGTGCCGGAGACTTGACTCCGGTTGAATGGAAGCGGAGGAAAACCGTAAAACGTCTATATTGTCCCGGAGTAACGGATGATGAGAATTCTTAAAAATGCTTATATTTATTTTTTCTTTAAAAGAAACAGGTATACACAACAGGATACAAGTATTTTTTTAACGGAAGCTATTTACATTTTTACCTGATGCCACTTCTCTCTTTTCATTAACAATCACCCGTGAAAAATCAAACAACGATGAACAAAAAAGGAACTACTATATTGGCAATTGTCGCTATTCTGGCGGTGATGATGCAGTTTTTCCCCATTGACAAAACCAACCCGGTACTCGACCCCAGCAAGGACATTACTGCAATTCATCCGGTTCCCAACGATATTAAGTTGCTTTTGCAAGGCTCCTGTTATGATTGCCATTCTAACCAGACCGCATATCCTTGGTATACGAGTGTCGCTCCCGTTTCTTGGTGGATCAAACATCATATTAATGAAGGGCGGGAACACCTGAATTTCTCTACCTGGGCCGATTATTCCACCGAGAGGAAAGAACACAAACTGGAAGAATGTGTGGAAGAACTGAAAGAGGGTGAGATGCCTTTGGAAAGCTATACCTGGATGCATGGAAATGCCAAATTGAGTCCGGAAGACAGACAAAAGTTGGTGGACTGGTTTAGCAATTTGCAATAATCGCTATTCTGTAACATGGTAAGTTATCGTGCCAAGAGGTTGGCTTGAGTCAACCCATCTCTATCGTATAGCGGAGGTGTGTGAAATTCCTGCAATGGATGACTCACTTCCCTACCTGCTTTTTTCTATTTTTTTTAACATTTTTTTGCTCAAAATTTCAAACCGTAAATCCTTTACGGCCTCAGCGGCTTTATTTGTATTAATTAAAATGATGTACGGATGAATTCTTAAATCCCCTTATGCCATGAAAAACACTGAATTTGTTGATATCCAAGCTGTGACAACTGTGTTTTGGAACTTGGATGATTACTATAAAAAATTGATCACTAAATCTGAGATTATGTTTGTTTTGATGAAGCTGAAAGAATATTACAACAAAGCTTTTGAAAACGAAATTAATGAGACGGCATTTCTTGATGAGGTACAATATATTTTGAGGGAAGCAGGTATTTCCAAACTTTCCCTTAGCAAGTTAGCTATAGAGGAAATCTTGCGGGCCGATGCGCTCAGCCGGCCTTATTGGGATATTGATTCTATCGAATACTATCATTGATTGACCGGATTTTTTAAACGCTACTGTTTGACAGATGAAATGTAATGAGGAAAATTCCGATTTCATAGGCATGGTGACTTTACCCCCTTTAGTTTGATTGTTAGCATTTTTTTACCCCAAGAGATCATAACCGCTTGCAGTCATTACCAGTGTCTAGCGATTTCGTAGCTATATTTTCCAATTAATAAAAAGCCCACTGGTCGTTCCGGTGTGGCTTTTTTGTGTGTTAGGGTTGAAGTACCGGAAATGGAACGCTGATCATTGCCTGACTGTGAATGGCCTCCTGTCCGTACAACTTGGCCGGCCGCCAGGCCGGTCCTTCTAGTAGCAAGCGTTGAGCTTCTTGATCACAAGCTTCCCCCAAAGATTTGTAAAAGACGATGTTGGAAATAATACCTTGCTTGCTTACTTCAAAAATCATTGTGACCTCTCCTTGAATGTTTTCTTTTTGGGCTTCTGAAGGGTAGTATTGGTGAGTCCTTACAAACTGGAAAAAAACTTCTCTACCGCCTGTTGGATGAGGGTACTTGCTACTTTCATCGTATTGATACTGATGCCCGTCCGGGCTGTAAGAGATTCCTCTAATCAAATCACCTTGTTCATAATATTCCTTGAAATAAGGTTGTCCGTTTTCATAATACCCCAACCAAACCCCTTGAGGAAGTCCGTTTACATAATGCCCTTTTCGCTGAATGACCCCATTAGGATAGCGTTCTTCATACATTCCATTGCCTTGCCGGATCACAGGATTTCCGAGGCTGTCCCAGGTTTGTAATACATAGGTCTGTCCTTGGTAATTGTACTTGCTTTTCAGTTGGCCATTCGGGTGAAAGTATTCCCACTTTCCGGTTTTGATTTCCCTGTCGTACACTCCGGCCGCATCGTACCCTCCTTGTGGATTGTAATACAAAAAGACCCCGTCTTTAAGCCCATCAGTATAGTAGCCCTTCATTTGTACGGTGCCATCCAGGTAATAGTCCCTTACTTTTCCTTGCCACCTTCCCAAAGAATCTTGAGTGCCCACTCGGTAATACACCGCATCCCAGGCTTCGGTTTCCTGCCAGGCACTGTCATAGTATAGCTTTACAGGAAGAAGTAAAGGTGCTTGTGAAGTAGTGGGCTGTACCGGTGGTGAAGCCGGGGAAGGAGACTGTTCATAATTTAATACGAAGTGGAGCTTGGGAAGTGTGTCAAGTACTTGTTGTACAATTTCCATACTGTCCCAATAGATATACGATTCCTTTTCAATGCTATTCAAGCGGAATTCAATGTCCTTCTGTTTCAAACTACAATATTGAGAAAGGACATATTTGTCTTCTGCTAATTTGTCTGGTAAGTGATTTTGCTTTTGAAGCTCCTTTTGTGTGCCCGTCCACAGAGTTTGAATCTCTTTTAAGGATTCGATGTATGCTTTATCATTGGAATAATCTTGACGACTGATGCGGAGTGCTTCTTGTTCGTTTTTTAGAAATAATTGAAAAGCCTGATAATACCTGAATTGACTTCTGGGAAGGATCAGAAAAACAATTAACAACAGGATACTTAGAGCGGGTAAAAGTTGTAGCTTTTTTTTGAAGATTTTAAAAGGGCGGTATTGATACAAACCGATCAGCAATCCCATTAATAAACCTCCGGCATGGGATGCATGGTCGAGAGGCATGATTAAATCGATGGCGATGCTGATCGCCAGAATCATTAACAGGAAAAGCAATCCCTCCAGCCAGTCTCCCTTGATGGCTATGGCATAAGCAATGCTGATGCCCAACAGACCGTAAATAGCTCCGGATGCTCCGCAAGAGATGGTCATGGTATTCCACCCGGTACTGACAATTCCTCCGGCCAAACCACACAAGAGGTAGGCTGCCAGAAAAGGCCCGCTTCCCATAAGCTTCTCCACTTCCCTTCCCAATGCAAACAATGCCAGCATATTTGCCCCGAGGTGAACAACACCAAAGTGTACAAACAGGTGTGTGAACATTCTCCACCACTCAGTCCCCAAGGTATAAGGATTAAAATTGGCTCCCCAATGCAGTAACTCCAAGGCTTGAGGCATCAGGTAGTCCACGTCCGCGAACCACATGCCTAGAAACACCAGCAAATTGAGGACAATCAACAAATACGTAACCGGGTATCGCAATAGAGCTTTCAGGTGTGAGTCGTTTTAGGTTTTACCATCTTAATAAGGGGATGAGTATAGAAAAGAAATTGCTAAGCGCCAAGTTTTGAACACAAAAAACCCAGTATCCGGGTAGGATGCTGGGTTTTTTGGTGAAGTATAATTTTTCGCTTTCTTAATTTAAACTTGTGAAACTTCATCGATGAGCTTATTGATCGATGATTTGGCATCTCCAAAGAGCATTTTGGTTTTGTCTCCGAAAAACAATTGGTTCTGAATTCCCGCGTATCCGGCACTCATTCCACGTTTCAATACCGTTACGTTTTTGGCCGTTTCCACATCCAGAATAGGCATTCCGAATATCGGGCTGGCCGGATCTTCTTTTGCGGCAGGATTGACCACATCGTTTGCTCCGATAACCAAAACCATGTCTGTCGATTGCATTTCTTTATTGGCATCTTCCAGCTCCAACAGTTTGTCGTAGTGCACATCGGCTTCGGCCAGCAATACATTCATATGCCCGGGCATTCTCCCTGCCACCGGGTGAATGGCGTAACGAACATTCACACCCTCGTTTTCCAGCATTTGTTCTAACTCATGGATCGTGTGTTGTGCCTGGGCTACGGCTAGCCCGTATCCCGGAACAATCAATACTTTGGAGGCATATTTTAACTGAATAGCCAAATCGGAAGGAGTAGCCTCTTTTACGATTTCTTCCCTGCTGGAACCTACGGCTTTGGCACTACTACCAAATCCTCCGATCACTACATTAATCAAAGAGCGGTTCATAGCTTTACACATCAGTATGGTCAGGATGGTACCGGAAGCTCCTACCAGGATTCCTCCTACTACCATCACCTTGTTGTCGTAAATTAACCCGGCACCTGCGGCTCCCAAACCCGTAAAGGAGTTGAGCAAAGAGATTACCACCGGCATATCTCCGCCACCGATCGGTGTCACAAAAGTAACCCCATACACCAATGACAAGGCCAATAGAATTAGGGTAAGGTTAAAATCAACAACCGGCAAAGTCATTAAATAACCACTGTAGGCGATGATCACCAGAAGTAAGCCGGTGTTAATGAATTGAGGAGCGGGTAAAACCAAGGTATCCCGTAAGAAACCGTCCAGTTTACCATAGGCGATAATACTTCCCGTAAAGGAAATACTTCCGATGAACAAGGCAAAAATCGTAGTGAGTCCTTGTGCATTGCCCAGGCTGGCTTCGGGCCCCATATTGTTTAATTCTACAATCGCAATCAACATGGAACAGGCTCCTCCCAGTCCGTTGAAAAGGGATACCATTTCCGGCATTTTGGTCATCAGCACTTTTTTGGCAGCGACAAAACCGATGGCTGAACCGACCAACATCCCGGCTACCACCCATAGGTAATTGTTGGAGGCTCCTTCCAACGGGGTAAATAAGGTAACGATAATGGCCAAACCCATTCCGGCTGCGGCAATTAAATTTCCTTTGCGGGCAGTTTCCGGATGACCCAGTTTTTTCAAGCCTATAATGAACAGAATGATACTGATCAGATAGATATATTCAATGCTTAAATTCCACACGGTAATCTTGAATTTAAAGTGAAAAAATAATTAGAGGTGTTTCCCGGGATGTTATGCGGCACTTATAAAGAGTTGAAAACAAATTTTCAATGGAAGTAGAAGCGCCCGCTTACAACCCGGAGTTTTTACACAAAGGGTCAACTCGACCTCTTGGTGTCGTACTGCCGGATTTAAGATTTTTTCTTTTTCTTAAACATATCCAGCATCCGGTCGGTCACCGCATAACCACCGACAACATTGATCATGGCCAAAGAAATGCCCAAAAATCCCAGAATAAGTACCAGGTAATCGTCCGGTTGGGCTTGGCGAATCAATAAAATTGCTCCAATAATGACCACACCACTAATGGCATTGGCCCCGGACATCAGAGGGGTGTGGAGCACCGTGGGAACCTTTGAAATGACTTCCATTCCTGTGAATACCGCAAAGGTGAGAATGTAGATCATCAAGAGGTTATTTTGTAAAAATTCTAGCATGAGTATAGCAGATTTGAATTTTTTTTCGGAAAAAAAATTATGACATAGGTACCAACTATCGACAGGCTTAGTTGGAGTTTTCTACCTCTAAAGGTTTGTGATTAGCCGCAAAAGGGTTTTCATATCTCACAGTACCGTCATGGGCAATACAAGAGGATTTGATAATCTCGTTGTCAAAGTCCAATTCCAGTTTTCCTTCCTTCAAAAAGACCTTCAGGTAGTTATGAATATTTTTGGCATAAAGCTGACTGGCGTTCATAGGCAATTCGGCTGCCAAGTTAGAGTTCCCAATGATGGTAACACCTTTGTGTTCGATGACTGCTTCATTTTTAGTCAATTCACAGTTACCACCGGTAGAGGCCGCCAGATCCACAATAACCGACCCGGGATTCATGGCTTCCACCATATCCTTTTTGATCAGGATAGGAGCGCGTTTCCCCCGGAGTTGGGCGGTCGTAATGACTACATCGGATTTTTCAATCTTTTCTTTAATCAGGGCCTGTTGTTTCTTTTTATACTCCTCAGACTGCTCCACGGCATAGCCTCCGGCAGCTTTGTCATCGGTTGCTCCTTCTACTTCCACAAACTTTGCCCCTAAACTTTGGACTTCCTCTTTGGCTGCGGCCCGGGTGTCAAAGGCTTCGATGACGGCCCCTAAGCGCTTGGCAGTGGCAATGGCTTGCAGCCCGGCTACTCCCGCTCCCAATACCAATACTTTGGCGGGCGGAATGGTGCCGGCAGCCGTGGTGAGCATAGGGAAATAACGGGGAAGGTGTTTAGCAGCTTCAATGACGGATAGATACCCGGCAATGGAGGCCATGGAGGATAAAATATCCATGGATTGGGCAATAGTGGACCGTGGAATCATGTCCAGACTAAGTGCTGTGATCCCTGCTTCGGCAACGGGGCTAAGATCTACCCCTTCGGTAAACGGGGCAAAGGAACTGATGTATACTTTTCCCTGTAATTGGGAAAGCTCCTTTCCGTTGACCGGGTGGATGGAGATCACTAACTCCGTATCTTTCAGGATTTGCTCCCGTTCCACCAGTTTTGCTCCGGCAGTGGCATAGTCTTGATCACTAAAAAAGGCTTGTGCGCCTGCATTTTTTTCGACCCAAAGTTCATTACCCTCCGCAATCAGCTTTTGGGCTACCTCTGGATTAATCGCAACACGGTGATCATGCTGTTCATTCAGAATACCTATTCGCATAGCTATAATTGATTTAATAATTTCTCGCTTTTGTCCTGTTTTTTCCTCGATGAATGCTTCTCTTAATTTACAACATTAATCCTATATGAATCAATCATCAGGAACGCAATTGAGATGCTTTTTTGTCCAGTTGGTGTAAAGGAGTGTGTGTAGTGTTGTTATTTGAAGGTCGTGAAAGCCAGCTTGCACCGGTTTACTGCAAATCAACGAATCGTTGACAAATTTTCAAAATATTTATTTGTTTTTTAATAATCATTCAAAATAAATAGAGAAATTTATAAAATTAAAAAAATGCAATTTGAGCAATTACATAAAAAAGAAGTGCGTCCCAAATAATGATAGAAAAACTGGCCGGGGTGAGACAGCAAAAGAGTGTGAGGAGTGAGAGCTTTTTTCTTTCCTGAATGACGAAGGTGCTTAATTCTCAAAAGATTGTATACTTTGCATTTCTTGAATTTCCCTTCGGTTTACTTTCGATTCTCCTGAAATTTTTGTATTTATTTATAGCTCGTTTCACTTATATTCCTGGTGAAAGAAAGGGTATATGACCTCAGAAGGAGGTTCTGATCGACTTCTCCGTTTTTTTCAGACCATTCTCTCGCAAATTTGTTAAATTTATATGAATCCTTGAGTGACCGAACCGGTGAACAAACTGATGAAAAATAAGGAAGTGAGTATCAGGATCGTTTCCCGGAGGATGATATATGTCCCCTTCCACAGGTATCAGACCATTCTACTTTTTTAATAACAGGGGACTTGTTTTATTCAGGGGTTTTGAATGTGCCAGAATCCTAGTGGTATCCCCCGGTTCAAGTATTTGCTTCCTACCAACTTCATAAGTTGAAATGACTCCCAAAAAACACAATCAAATACATTTGAATATGCCTGAAAAGAAAATCATTATTGTTTCAAACAGACTTCCGGTTACTATTCAGCGGGAAGATGGAAATTTGACTTTCAAACCCAGTGCAGGAGGCCTGGCTACAGGACTAAGCTCGGTGTACCGGCAAGGCAATAACCTTTGGATCGGGTGGCCCGGCCTGTATAGCCAACAAGAAGCGGAAAAGGACCTGATTACTCAAAATTTGCGCAACGACCATATGGCCCCGGTGTTCCTTACGGAAGAGGATGTGCATGAATTTTATGAAGGCTTTAGTAATAAAACGCTCTGGCCTTTATTCCACTATTTTACCGAATATGCGCAATATCAACAAGTGTTGTGGGAAGCTTACGAAAGGGTTAATCGTAAGTTTTGTGCTCAAGTTTTGCAATATGCCGGTCCGGACGATGTGATTTGGGTACACGATTATCAATTGCTTTTGCTTCCGAGCATGATCCGGGAAAAACTTCCCAATGCAACCATTGGTTTCTTTCAGCATATTCCTTTTCCTTCATTTGAGATTTTCCGCTTGTTGCCTTGGAGGAAACAAATTTTGGAAGGCATGCTTGGCTCCGACCTTATTGGCTTCCACACCTATGACGATATGCGGCACTTTCTCAGTTCGGTCAGCCGGATATTGGGCCATAACAACACCATGGGGCTGGTCAAAAAAGAAAACCGCTTGATTCAGGTGGATTCATTTCCAATGGGGATTGATTATGAAAAATTTGCCAGGGGTACCAAAGATCCGCAAACCATTGAGAAATATAAGCGATATGAAAAGCTTCTGTCCGATCAAAAAGTAATCATTTCTATTGACCGACTGGATTATTCCAAAGGGATTAAACAGCGCTTGAAGGCGATGGATATCTTTTTTACCCGGTACCCCGAATATATCGGCAAAGTATCTCTGGTGCTGATTGTCGTGCCGTCCAGGGTAAAAGTAGACCAGTACCAAGCCTTGAAAGAAGAAATTGACACCATGGTGGGTTGGTTGAATGGGAAATATAGCCGGATGGACTGGACTCCGATTCACTACTTTTACCGGTCGTTTTCTTTTCATGGATTATCGGCTTTGTATTCTTCGGCAGAAGTCGCTTTGATTACCCCTTTGCGAGACGGGATGAATCTGGTATGTAAAGAGTTTATAGCCAGTAAATTGGATAAAAAAGGTGTTTTGATTTTAAGTGAGATGGCGGGTTCGGCCAAAGAGCTTTCCGAAGCCATCTTGGTCAACCCTAACGATATTCAGCAAATTGTAGATGCTATGTACCAGGCACTCACGATGCCGGAGGAAGAACAGATTGCACGCAATGAAGAAATGCAAAACAAACTGAAACGCTATAATATCCATCGTTGGGTGGAAATGTTTATGGAGCAATTGGAGATTGTAAAGCAGAAGCAAACGGAATTAGAATTGCGATTTATCCATAAAAATAATCATCAAAAATTGTTGGACCGTTACTCCGCAGGCAAAAAGAGAATATTGTTTCTCGATTACGATGGCACCTTGCGCTCCTTTGTGAAAAGGCCGGAAGATGCCAAGCCGGATGCGGAGTTGTATCAACTATTGGAACAACTTGCAAGCAATCCTAAAAACCGGGTGGTGATTATTTCCGGGCGGGATCGCCATACGCTGGAAAACTGGCTGGGGCATTTGCCTGTGGATCTGATTGCCGAACATGGCGTTTGGCTACGGGGACAAGGGCAAGAATGGCATTTGATTGAAAATTTACATCAGGAATGGAAAGAAAAAATCCGTCATATTCTGGAACAGTATGTAGACAGGACTCCCGGTTCGTTTATTGAAGATAAAGATTACTCCTTGGTTTGGCATTACCGGAAAGCGGATGTGGAGTTTGGAGCATTGCGTTCCAGGGAGTTGCTCAGTAATATGAATTACCTGATTGGTAATATGAACTTACAAACCATGGAGGGGAATAAAGTGATTGAAATTAAAAACCGGGATGTAAACAAGGGAAAAGCAGCCCGGAAGTGGTTGGGAGAAACCGCCTGGGATTTCGTCATGGCCATTGGCGATGATGTGACAGATGAAGATACATTTATTGAGATGCCGGAAGGTGCTTATACCATCAAAGTGGGCTTTACTTCATCCAATGCCAAGTACAACATAAAATCTACTCAGGAAGTCAGGCATTTGTTAAAAGCAATGGCAGAGCAATCCTAAAGTCAAGCAATCGAATAGTGGTTTGCATAAAAAAATACATCCCCCAATGTGTTCATAATACATTGGGGGATGCTATACACATTGGAAAAAAGAATTACTTTTTAGCAGCTTCTTCTTTTTCACTCACTTCTTCTTGTGTTTCTTCTTTCTCTTCTTCTTCCGGTTCAGGATCTAATACTTCGGGTACATACTCAACAAGGATGTTAAACCAGTTCACCAGTTTTTTCAAATCCGAAGTGTATACCCGTTCTTGATCGTACTCAGGCAGAATCTCTTCGATAAAAGCTCTCAATGCATCTGCATCGGTAGTACTTACCTCTACGTTGTCTCCATGCTTTTCACGGATGCTCAATAGAACCTGTTTTAAAGGTACCGACTCTTCCTCAGTGGTAGTGTATACAGAAATTTCCTGTAGAATAGATACTCGCTGACTAGCATTTACAACAGACTTCAGCTTTTTTTTATCCAATGACTCTACGATAACTCCTGACTTAGTAGGTTTTAAGATCTTAAAAAGTCCCGGTTTACCAGCTACTGCTGCAATATCTTTCAGTGTCATACAACTTTATTAGTTAGGTGTTAAAAGCAACTACAAAATTAAGAAAGTGAATAGGGATATAGAAAAGAGAAGCGGTTAAAATTTAAATTGCCTTGAAAAACCCTTATGACAGAATACAAAAACAATAGTTAACCCTTTCTCGGTTTTGCATATCCACAGCCCCTTCAAAAGGTCTGAACAACCCGATTTCTTTTAAAGAAGCCTCAAATTCGTAAATGGGGGCAATAATACTATTTTCTTCTTTACAAAACAGCTACTGAGCCGGAATAATATACATGTTAATTCTCTAAAAAGCTGAAGTATTGAAATCAATCGCTTTATTCACAGCTACTTATGATTTTTGTGAAAATTTAGATTATCTTCGGATTTTTTCTGCCCAATAACCAGATAATTCATATATGACAATACAGAAAAGTATCCTTTTTTTAAGCTTTTGCCTGCTTCCTTGGTATGGCTTTTCTCAAGGTACATCGGAAAATACTACCGATACACTTTCCTCGTCCCCAGTTTATAAGAAAGTCAATATGGCTTTTTATCCGGCCATAAGTTATACTCCCGAAACGAGCTTGCAACTTGGGGCGATTGGTTTTTTTGTGTTTAATAAACCTCCTACGGACTCCGGCTCACGGTTTAACCGGCCTTCTTCTTTTTCCCCGGTGGTGATTTATTCCCTTAAAAACCAATTTGAAATCTATACCGATTGGGATATTTGGAACCGGAAGGGCTGGAATTATACTATCAAAGCGGGTTTTCGCAATTTTCCCAATGTGTTTTATGGGCTTGGAAATCGTACCTTTTCCAAAGATAAAGAAGAGTATACGGAAGAGCGTTTGAAAATTGAAGCGGATTTGGTAAAACCGCTTACGGAGCAACTTTTTGTAGGCCTGAACCTCAATCTTGAACACAATCATTTGTATGGTTTTGCTCAGGATGGGCAGATTGAATCCACTTCGTTAATAGGCAAAGAAGGAGGGTTGATTTGGGGAATCGGACCGGTATTACGGCTGGACACCCGTGACGATGTGTTATATCCTACCAAAGGAAGTCGACTGGATGTTAAAATTCTGTATTATCCCAAAGAGTTGGGTAGTTCCTACCGTTTTGCAACGTATGTCGTGGATTTCCGGAAGTATTTGACCATCCAAAATGAGAAAAATGTATTGGCTTTTCAAGGGGTACTAAACGCCAGTAGTGGAAATGATATTCCTTTTTACAAATTATGGTGGATCGGAGGAGGGTATCGATTACGCGGTATTGAAAATGTAAACCGCTATTTGGATAAACAAGCAATGTATGTACAAGCCGAATACCGTAGAAAGTTGTTCTGGCGATTAGGTGGGGTTGTATTTACCGGAGCTGGAGAGGTGAGTGACCGCCTGAATGGTTTTCGGCTTTCGGAATGGAAATACGTATATGGGATGGGTTTGCGGTTTCAACCTATTAAGGGACAAAACATGAACATCCGCTTCGATTATGGCATGGGTAAAGGCGACCAGTCAGGGTTTTATGTTTTAGTAAGGGAAGCTTTTTAAACCTTCCAGGTTTTGAAAACCTGAAAGGTTTTTTCGGCTCCGGATTAGTTTTTTAAGAGTTCGTCCACTCGTTTAAAAGCATATCCCCTGGCTTTTAACTCTCCAATCAGTGCATTCAATTTGCGATGAAATTTATCAGTCCTTTCCGGGGCGGTTCCGATATGCAAAAGCATTTGAAAGCCATTCAGTCCCTTTTCATGTTGGACTTCATAGTCTAGAATACTTTGGTAAATCTGTTCGCCGGATACATAACGGTTGCCCATTTCCGGGACTGTGTAGTCGGCATTTGAACGGGTTCCAGGGGAAAAATTGATCACTTGAATACCCTCTTCTTTTGCCCAGTGACTGATTTGACGGTTGTACCATTCGTAAGGAGGTAAAAAGTACTTAGCTACTTGTGGCTTGATTCCAAAAGACTTCATGGCTTCATAATTATCGTTTAAATCCTGAAGAAACTCCTGTTTGTTTACCAACAGGCTGTCCCGGTTTTCCCAAGAGCAATAGAGCAAGTGTTTATCGGAATGAGCACCCAGGTAATGGCCATTTTGAACGAGTGTTTGAATGGTAGGGTGAAAGGCCGGCTTTCTATAAAAATCCCCGGTAAAAAAGAAGGAGGCTTTGACTTCTTGCTTTTCTAAAACGGAAATGATTTCTTGAGCCCCGTCAGCAAAGACATGTCCGGAAAATAACAAGGCAATAGAAGGTTCCTGGGTATCTCCACGTATAATTCCCCCATGGTCCAGTGTAAAGTTTTTTTGTGGTTTGGCGAGTGCCGACAGTAGATAAATTAGGCTAGCGGTTCCATCCATCGTAGGCTCATTGGTGGAATAGTCTCCAAAATCATCGTGATAGACGGATAAGTCAGATTGAAACGCAGCGTATTCATCCTCTTCCACAAGATGTATACCTTTGAGGCTTTGAAAAATCCGGGTATATACAGGTCCATCGACCAAACCACCGTCTAAGCGATATTGATGCAGAAAGGCAAGTGACGAGTGAGGCGTTTTCGGAGAAACACCCTTTTCCGGTAAGCCAATGATCATACTGGTCCCCCAAGGGTTACAGCCAAACAACCAATCGATACTGGCAGTTTCCAAGGGTAAATACGATTGGTCTCCACTCAGTTGCCTGTACAAGTAACATTGTGTGGCAAAAGCCGCCACCAGATTGTTGGAGCACCAAATAAACGGAGTTCCTTGCAAAAAAGCATTGTTTTTAGCCCTTTGCCAAACCGTTTCAATTCCTTTTTTGTAATAGGCAATGAGTTCCTTTTTGTATTGCCCTGTTGTTTGTTGAGCCAATCGGTAATGACCTACATTCAAAAAGGGGTACCATTGGTAATGGCGGGCCGTATCGTTTTCTATCCAAGGAGTAACAGGTTCTTGACGGGCAAAATCCAAGGCTTCTTTTTGATAATTTTTTTGCCGGGTCAAGGTATACAGTTCACTGGCTGCGAGCTCCATATCGTCTACCCAATTGTCCTCTTCATAAAAGTAGGGGGCTTTTCCCGGAGCTGTTTGACAAGGGCCCGGTTTGCCTTTTCCCAGTTGGTATGCGGATAACGCTCTTTCGTATAGCTTTCGGGCATATTCAGGATCTTTAAATTGAAAAATCTGATGTCCTAAAGCCAATGCAGAACTGAATTTTCCTGCTGTAGAAGCCACTCCGGTTGTACGGTTTTTATTTCCGAAAACACCTTGAACTTCTCCGGTACAAAAATAAACAGGCCTTCCTTCCGGGAAGTCATAGACCACCGAATCTTTATTGGGAAGGCGATAGCCTGCATGATCGCGGTCATCGGCAATTTGATTAAACATCCAATCTTCTTTAGGATGCATTTTTACAAGCCAATCCAATCCCCACTTGGCCTCATCCAAGACATCCGGCAAGCCGTTTTTACCCGGTAGCCCATTGGCCAAATACTCATCGGCAAATGCTTGTGGATTTTCCTGGTATGCTAAGAGCATTTGATACGTAGCGTTAGCGGAAGTAGCGACATATTGGAGGTAATCCGAAGCATCGTGCCAACCCCCGGTCACATCAATAGGAGTCCCGTCAGCCACCGGAGCATAGAGGGTATAGCCATCTCGGGTATGGCAGGAATCTTGTAAAAAGGGGTTGTATCCACAGCGTTGCTGACGCATATACCGGAGCATAAAATCTGCAGTACCCTGATACACTGTTTCATGTATGGTAAAAACCGGGGATTGGGTTTTTCCGATTTGCAACCGGTACTTTCCGGCTTGGTTAAACTCACTGAAATCGATCCGGTAGGTATGGCTGAAAGGGCCATATGCCCCTTTTTCCTCTCGTTTGTGGGTGGTAAACACTACTTTTCCACTCTCGACATCGATTAACTGAGCTTGTTGGAAAGCAACAGAGCTTTTGCCTGCCACTACTGCTACTTTCAATGCATCCGTCGGATAACCGATTTGATTCACTCTAATCCAGTATTCCGAAGGGTGAAAAGAGCAGGAGAAAAGAACGGGCAATACTAAGAGGTAGAATATACCTGTAAGTGTTTTCTTAAGGATGGTATGCATCATCGGAATAGGAGTTATATGAACCTGTAGGAAATTAAACCTTCCAGGTTTTTAAAACCTGGAAGGTTTAGGATTGACAAGAGTGAATTGTCTTGTGGTTGAAATTAAGAAAAAACAAAGGAATAAGTAGTTGATGCAGAGGGGTTTTTGTGATAACTATTGTGTTTATCATAGAATTCAGTGAGCAATTATCACAGTATTCAGTGAAGAGAAAAATCTAGCAGAAATCTTTTTAAATTGGAGATGCCTGAAAACCCTTCCGGGGTTATGAGAAGTCCGAAAGGGTTTTGAGGGGTCTTTAAATGAGGGATACTACTTTTTTGTTGAGCGAGTCCAAATAATAATTATACAAGGGGGAAAATTGCCCGTTTTTTAATTTACTCTTTCGGAAATGATATTGCCATTCCATCAGCTTCTTAGTGTGCTTATGCAAACAACTTTTGGATAACTCGGTGAACGCTTCTTCTTTCGTATTTTTATTTTGTAAAAGTATCTGGTCTTTTTCTAACCATTCTTTTTGGATTTGTTGGCGTTCTTTTTCAAAAAGCGCTTTGGCACTTTTATAATTTTTGGAAACCTCCCTGAAAAATATTTCTGCTTGCCACCATAGCGACTCGTCTTTGAAAGGTCCGGGTACTTGAGTTAGGCCTTCATATAGGTTGTTTCCTGGAATGTACACTGGTTTGTACAAAGAAAGGCAAGGGTTGGAAGTTCCGGTATACCAAGTGGTGGCAATTTGGGACGTTCTCAACTCTACTACCATACTGGCGTTGGTCTGATAAGGGTTCATGCGGCCCGTAGCATGGCGACAAGCACATTTATAATTGGCTTTTGAAGGGTTAAATTTCCCTTGGTCCAAATGGTGAGTGCTAAGCAAAGTGATGGCATTTCGTATATCGAACTGACCGTCAGCTTTTTGTGCTTGCTTTTGAAGTAGTTGTTCTCTGATAGTGTTTTTGGATTTAGGTCCGAAAGCTTTCGCAAAATTAAATGTATCTCCTTTCTTGATATACTTGTGTTTCTGGGCAAACTCTACCAGGTTTTTACTACTATAATCGAAGTTTTTTTCAATCGTAAAGGTATTACTTAAGGCATGGAAGCCATGGATGGTCAAGGCGGCCCATTCTTTCTCTACTGTTTCCAATAAAAAAGCATCTTTTCTATCGGCTATCAGAAATGTATTTTGTGCCTTGTTATTACTTCCTGTTTGCTTAAATTCGGCTATTAAACCTGTAATGACTTCCATCGCTGTCTGTGCGGTAGTACTGCGTTCCAAGGCTAAACGGACCAAATCCGGGCCGGTTAATCCCGTACTTTTGGAGCCTCGCTTTACTTTACTTTCCACTTCCTGGCAGGCGATAGCCACTTGATGCTCATTGATGCCCATTTCTCCACCCCAATGTTGAGAATTTCGACTCAGCAATATTTCGAAGGTTCGTTGAGCTTGTGGAATTTGGATATGGGTGCATGTGAGATAGTTTTCCGGAGCATGCAAGGCCGGAATACGTACCAATGCTTGACCTTCATTGGCCAAGCCGTCCATATTTTTTCCTAAAATTATGGTTTGGTGACGGGTATACGTAGGGGTTGCAATAAAAATGCTGCACATGATAGTAAAAAGTTGGATTATTCAGTAAAAAAATAGTAGTAATATGCCTTTTTTATGGAAGTATTTGCTGATTTCTATTAATCAAACCCAATGCCACAGAGCTTTTCCAATTTAGACTGTTGATCTACTTTTTTTCAGACGCCGAAGGTAGGATATTTTGTTAAAAAAATTAAAAATATGAGAGCAAATGGGGAGTATTGTTGAAAAAGGGGGACTTTTGTAGGTATTTTTGATAAATCGTTGGCTTCTTCTCAAGTATATGATCCAACTTTGTGTTGTTTGTAAAGACGTTGTTGAAGAAGTAAATCGGTTTTCGGATATATTTTACCAAAAAGAGCAATCATTATGATGAAGAATCTATTGCTAAGTTTAACAATAGTTGTTGCTACCATACTCAACCTGCAAGCTCAGGGAAAAATAGTGTTTGACAAAATGAGTCATGACTTTGGGGAGATGAAAGAGGTGGGAGGACCTGTGACAGTGAGGTTTAATTTTACCAATAAGGGAGGTGGGGCACTGAGTCTTACCGAAGTACGCCCTTCTTGCGGATGTACGACTCCTGCCTGGAGTAAAGCTCCGGTGTATTCGGGAAAGACCGGCTATGTGGAAGCGACTTACAATCCCAAAGGACGACCTGGAAAATTTAATAAATCCATTACGGTGAAGACTACGGGGGAACCACAAATAGTAGTATTAAAGATCTCAGGAAATGTCATTCCACGTGACAAAGGGCCACACGATTTTTATCCTATGCAGATAGGAAGTTTGCGGTTCAAAACCACCCATCTGGTGTATGGTGAAGTGATGCATAATGGCAGCGAAGAAGCTTCTACGGTTGTTTATAATGATGGAGACAAACCTGTTTCTATCAATTTGGAAGGTTCCGAAATTCCTTCACATTTGAAGGTGTCAACTTCCAAATCTACGTTAGCTCCAAAAGATACCTTGTTGCTTTCCGTTACATACGATGCTTCGAGAAGAGGGGAGTGGGGATATAACTTTGAACATTTTGTTTTAAAAACCAATGATTTGGTAAAACCCGGCAAACGGATCAATCTCAGCGCAACCATCAAAGAAAACTTTGACAACTTGCCTGCGGATGCCAAACGTCCTTCGCTCCGGGTTGACAAAAAGACTCATGACTTCGGTAATATTCAGCAAAATATGCAGGTAAGTACTCATTTTACCATTACCAATGACGGAGAAGCGCCATTGTTGATCCGAAAGGTCAAAGCTTCCTGTGGGTGTACAGTGCCTAAATTACAAAAGACCGAATTGGCTCCGGGAGAATCTACGGATATCCAAGTATCCTTTAGCAGTGCCAACCGGAATGGAAAGCAACGGAAAAGTATCACCTTGGTCTGCAATGATCCCCAACAAGATATAACTACCCTTTGGATCTATTCTAATGTGGTAAATACAGAAGTGAAAGAATAAAAACAGTATTACACGATAGATGGCCCTGAGGTTCTTTTAATCTCAGGGCTTTTTATATCGAAAATTTCAAGTGAATTAATAGATGAAGCTGGGTGGATAGATTAACAAGGTGCGAAGTGCCCAAAATAAATATTAGCTTTGTCGGAATGAAATTAGTTATTATTCGGCAAGTCAATCCTTACTCTTTCTCTTTCCTTTTCTATGTAGTTCTAATTCAATAAGTCACAATGAGGTGGAGCTCCAGAATACATAGGTAAAATAAAGTAGCTTTTTCAATATAGGTATTGTTATCTATAAAATTGTTTTGCTTCTTTGCGTTGTATTTCTACTAACTTATGGTTATTCGTTTTTTGAGTATTAACCAAAAATCCAACTAACTCATTGATTCCCAAAAAGTACATAGCATTTCTATCCCTTTGTTTTTGCGTATTCGCAATGACTCCCTCTTCTCTTGTCTGGGCACAACAGCAAGACAGTACCTCTTTTCAAAAACACTGGAGTCTTTCAGGTGGAGTTTCTTTTCTGAATGAACAACCCCAAGTGCGGGAAGGACACCTGGGACTGACCTATCGCCCCTGGGCCTTTATGGAAATGGGTGCAGCCGCTGTGCTGCGTTATCACCAAAAGCCCCGTTGGACAGGCTTGGGCAGCCGGGGTGTATTGCGTGTTCTACCCAATGAAAAATTGCCCTTTCTACAATTGGAAGCCAGTACCTTTTTCACTCTTCCGGATTCCTTCCCTCCAACCAATGCCGCTTACCTGGGCTTGGGTTATCGCATGCCGTTGGGCAAGCGTTTGGACTTGCAGGTATTAGCCTTGAAAAACCTGGGAGAGGTGAAAGCGGAAGTTCCTCAATTGTCTTCCTGGACCGTGCGCTCTTCCCTGCGGTTTCGTTTGGGAAAGTTGGACAGAAGTGGATCGCTTAACAAAGTCCAATCCAAAAGCCCATCCGGTGATAGCAAAGCGGATACAACCCGTTGGAGTTTTGGCGGCAGCGGCTCTGTTTCAGCTGAAGGACAGGCAGCCGTGGCCATCTCTCCGGTCATCGAATACCGTTTAAACAAACACAGCAGCCTGGGTTTGGGCCCCAGTTTCCAATACCACAAGGCCGACAAAGAAACGGAAGAAACGGTGAATTACGGATTGCGTTTTTACGGCAAGTACCGTTTCTCAGAAAATTCTCCTTTCTTACAAATAGAATACGAGGGCATAAGCCGGCAGGACAGCCTGCAACAACGAAGGTTCGTTTCGACGATGCTAGCAGGTGCCGGGTATCGCTTTGCCTTGGGCGAACTGGCCGGCTTGGAACTGAGCCTGTTGCGGGACACCCGTCCACAGGCCACCGGACGGAAGAGTCCTTGGGTGTTTCGTGTGGGGTACCATACCTCTTTGGGAGCGAGCAAAAACAAAAGCTGGATGGACAAGCTCAAAGAAAAACCGTTTGACATCGGTAAGATTCGCCCGCCCCGCTTTCTCAAGCAGTTGGGTTGGGAAGGAGGCTTGGGGGTGCAACTGGGCAAGCCACCCCGGATAGAAGCTTCTCCTATGCTCACCTGGTCACCCGACAGTACCTTGACCCTGGGGGTAGGGCCCAGTTTTCAGGCTTCTAAAGAGACGTTTCAAAGCGATAGTTTACAACTGGAATACGGCCTGAGGGCCTTTGCCCGCTTTTACCTTTTGGGCAAAGCGCCTTATGTACAGGTGGAATACGAAGCCTTGCGCAATGCCTCCAAACACTGGCAATCGGGTTTGTTGGCCGGGGGAGGCTACGAATTGAAACTCAGTAAAGCCTTTGCCTTGACGGCCACGGTTTTGTACCGGTTAAGCGGAGACCGGAGCGGTAGCCCCTGGGTGATTCGCACCGGGTACAAAGGCAAAATGCCTGTCAAAGACAAGTTGATTCCGGGCTTTCATCCGCCCGAGCCCCCTTCTCTTTTGAACCAGGCCTTGCAACGTCTGGAAGGAACCCTGGGCATGGTACTGGGCGAGCAGTTGAGTCTGAACCTATCCCCGGCCCTGGCATTTAAACTGGGCAAAGTGTGGACATTGGGAGCCGGTCCCTCTTTCCTGTATGCGAAAAATCACAAAAACGGCCGGGAACACAAAGTTTACGGAGGGCGCGCCTACCTACGGTACCGCCCGGAAAACCATCTGCCCTTTTTGCAAGTGGAAGGCGAAAGCCTGCGCACCCAAGAAGGCGGTTGGAACAATGCCTTGTTGGCCGGAGCAGGAGTGGCCTTTCCGGTCTTTTATAAAGGACGGTTCAGCTTCGGCTTGTTCCGCGACCTGACCTGGAGTGGCCCCACCGCCATCAGAGCAGAGCCCTGGATTGTAAGACTGGGATTGGTGGTGGAGTAAACAGATAATTTAAAAAAGAAATAAACACTAAATCAATAATTCCAACTATGAAAAAACAATTATGGGTTTTACTGCTTTTAGCAGCCGGTTACGCACAAGCGCAAGACAACACTCCTGATCCCTGGATCGAAGAAGGCAGTGGTAATACCACCACCAATGGTAAGGTAGGTATAGGTACCAATGTATTCGATAAAGAGGATTATAAGTTGTATATCGATGGAGGTCTGCATTTGAAAAGCCAACTGAGCATTGGAACGTTAGGAATCAGTATGCACACCCTCAAATACCCAATGGGAATCAGTATGGATATAGGCGTTACCGGAGGCTGGAGACGGGAATACAGCTTTAGCAAAGCCGGAGGAGGAAAGCTCTTTGCCTTTGGGGCCTATGGAAATGGTGAAAACTTGAGTTATGGCTATATCGGAAGCAATCCGGAGGGGAATTTGGCTGATCCCTGGATGAAATTTATTCCGAATGGTTGGGTAGGGATTGGGGTTGAATGGCCTAGGGCATTTTTAGATGTGAAACAAGATTTAGTCATTTCTTCCAATGTGGATGCCCAATATTGTAGGTTTCGAGCCAATGACGATGGTACTGTCTTTATTATGCCGAAAAAAGGTTGGACTTATATTAATGGCCAAGAGAAAAACAACCGTCTATTTGTTATGAATTATGAAGAAACGGGGAATAATTATGGAGAGTTAAGGGGAGATGGCCTTTACTTAGCGTATCAAGGAGCGCCAAAAGTGAGTATTACCTCTACGGGTGATTCTTATTTCAATGCGGGTAAAGTAGGGATAGGAACGAGTTTGCTATCAGGAGACTATAACCTTTTTGTAACCAAGGGTATCCGTACTGAAAAGGTAAAAGTAGATGTGGCAGAAGGTGCATGGAAAGATTATGTATTTGAAGCAGAATACCCCCTTCCCACCTTACAAGAAGTAGAAGAGCATATCCTTCAACACAAGCATTTGAAAGACATCCCTTCGGCCAAAGAAGTGGAACAAAACGGTATTGATGTAGCCGAGATGGATGCCAAGCTCCTCCAAAAAGTAGAAGAACTGACGTTGTATATGATCGAAATGAACAAACAATTGACAAAACTTCAGAAGGAGAATCAATCCTTAAAAGAACAAGTGGAAGAGTTGAAAGATAAAATTTAGATACTATTCTTGTCTGTTTTTATATACCAAGTCATTATCGTTACTTGGTAATGACTTGGTATATAAATTTTATTAGATATTAATTTATTGTACTGCTTTTCTTGAGTGCCTATTTATGGTTATCATATCTATAAAAGCAATTGTGTAATTATTTCAGAGACCCTTGAATCGTTTCAATTACAGGATATTAGGGTGGTGGCTTTTTAGGTAGGTGCCATTACTGTGTAACGTTATTATTTATAAAAATTAACGAAAGAAATTAAAGACCAACAAAAGAGAGAACTTTAATAATATATATAAATATGCAAATCAGACCTTTGTTCATTTTTTACCTGCTGTTACTTTACAGTTTAACAGTACCTTCAACCTTGATGAAGGCTCAGGGTACCGATTTTACGCCATATATTCCTTTGTCACCTAATGCTGCAGAGTTTAATAAATATGGCACTCACCCAGTCAGTTTGGTTTCTGGGACACCACAAATCAATATCCCAATATATGAATTGAAGGTAGGGAGTATAAATCTACCTATCAGTCTAAGTTATCATGCTTCAGGGGTAAAAGTTACGCAGTATGCAAGTTGGGTAGGCCTAGGGTGGTCTTTAAATGCTGGAGGGGTAATTTCCAGGACTGTGCGGGGAATGCCAGACGAAGAGCCTTTTGGTTGGATGAACTCATCGGTAACAATAAGTGAATTGGAACAACTGTATGATTGGGGGCAATTAAATAGTTATGTTAACAATTTAATGGATAGTCATCCAGACTTCTTTTCATACAATTTACCTACGAAATCAGGGAAGTTTATTTATGGAAAAGGATCTGGAGGTTTTATCACAGTTCCTTACGAAGCCATTGAAATTATAAGAAAAAGTGAGAACAATACCTATTTGATTACTGATGATGAGGGAACAAAATACCAATTTGAACAAAAGGGGGCATTTGCGAGCGACCCGGATAACTCATCTATGGATATTTATGTTCAGTCTTGGTACTTGACAAAAATGATTTCAGCAGATAACACCGACTCCATTCAATTTGTTTATGAAACTACCTCCCCCCCTTCTTCAGCAGAGCCCGGACAGTTATCAGACACTTTCTCTAGGGTGTATATGGACACTATAATTGATCGTGACTTTAGATTGTCTCCAGACCCTATAGAAAAAACTACCACTCCGATATATCATCAGTACGTGGAATTAAAAGAGATAATATTCAATCAGGGAAAAATAAGCTTCATGGCAAATACGTTGCGAAAAGATTATAAAGGGGCGGCATTGGACACTATCATCGTGTATAAGAAAGAGAATACCACTTATACCCCTGTAAAAAAGTTTTCATTTGAATATGGGTATTTTTCAACACCAAATCCACTTAACCAATTTGATTATCGGTTAAAATTACATTCTTGTAGTGAAGAAAGTTTAACAGAGGAAAGTGTCAAAAAAACGCATCGATTTGAATACAATTCTATGCCCTTGCCTTCTACAAACTCCTATGCTCAAGACTATTGGGGGTATTACAATGGCAAAGACAACGGTGATTTACTGCCTGATGTTTTTCCTAAAGTTGACGGTGTTGGTTTTTTCACTACTGAAAACGTAGGAAGTGGGGACCGGACATCATCGGACACCCATATAATGGTTGGTATGTTGGAAAAAATCATCTACCCTACAGGAGGAAGTAGCATATTTACTTTTGAACCCAATAAATATGAGTCGAGTATTACTGAGCCTCCCAGATCATTTCAAGTAGCATTTTTATCTGTATATGGAATAGGAAAAAAACAAGTAAGTGAGGAAACAAAACGCTTTACCTATCCAAGTAAGGCCAGTCCACTTAGCGGAACTTTACGAATTACTTTTTCTCCTCATACAAATCCAGGGGCCGTTATTATTGATGCACAAGAAGTACATTTAACGGATTTAACGACCGGAGAAAAAACTATCTGGACGCATACAGGTGATTTTACGAAAGAACTAAAACTGGAAGTTAGTTATAAATTTCAACCTGGGCGTACATATGAAATAACCGGAATGGTAGAGGATGACCCTGCGACTAAGATTTATATAGATATTATTGGGAAGATGAAGAACGCACAACAGTTTGTAACTAGAAGTGGGGGAGGTATTCGTGTTAAAGAAATAGCCAATTACAACTTTGATGGCAAATTGAGTAGTAAGGAAGTTTACCAATATAATCCTTTGAAAAATGGAGTTGGGAAGGTTGTTCAAAATGATAATGATTTTCATAACAATTTTATTAGGCGTACTTATTTTTTTAGACACATTGATTGTAAAAAAAATCCATTACCTGATGATTGTTCATGTCTAGCTCAGACTGATCAAATTGTTTATACTTCCAGTAGCGTTTATCCCCAGGTTTCTTTCAAAGGTGCAGATGTTTTGTACGATCTTGTTACTAAAATTGAATATGATGAAAATAATGTACCGAATGGAAAAACCATTTATTCTTTTGATACATATACGGGAGTAGAGAAATTTTATAACCCCGGTGTACCAGGAGGTTGGTCTATACTCCAAGATATGACGGGGAGAACGGGGCAGTTATCCAGTGAAAGGGCCTATAAATACAATTATAAGTTGGATAGGTTCACGTTGATAAAAGAAGCAAAGTATACATATAGCAAGTTCAATACTGGGTATGAAGAGGGGGTTAATTTTTGGAAAAAAGTCAAATACGCAGTAGATGCCCCTTGTGTATTTCATGACCCATATGGTGACTTCGGTCGCTTTACGTATCATATGAAATTAGGAGGTTGGCGGAACACTAAAACCACAGTGAAAAATTACGATGCAGACGGAACGGTAAATGTCACGAAAACTATAAATACTTTTCAAAACCACAAACACCTTCAACCTACTGAAATTCGCTTTACCAATAGCACCGGTGATGAAGTAGTTACTACCAATCAATATGCTGATGACTTGTCTGAAAATGAATTGGGGAGAGACTTGTTAAAAGCGAGAAATATGCAATCTCAAGTATTAAGACAAGTGAAATCAATTAATACTAAACCTATGTCCAAAACCGAAGTTTTCTATGGGGCTCCGTATGATAATACCAGTACTTCGGAGGTTGAGGGGGCTGTAGTACCACTTTCGGTACTTCAATACCCTGATGGTACTTCTGTTTCAAAACAAGTAGATTATCAATATAACCAACAAGGAAAGGTCGTTCAAGTTACGCAAGTATTGGAAAAGGACGCAGCTGGAAATATTGTGAAATCGGGACCGTATACCACCTATATTTGGGGGTATGGATATACATATCCGGTATTTAAAATTGAAAACGCCCGGTATGTTGACATTTTGAGTGAACTTACTGCCAATGAATTAAGTAATTTGGAAAATGCTCCCACTCAAACACAAGTTGAAATCATCCACCAAAAGTTAAAAGAGGTATTTCCAACAGCAATGGTATATGGGTATACTTATGAGCCATTGGTGGGGATAAGCTCTCAGATAGATCCCAATGGGAAAACTACTCATTATAAGTACGACGGGTTGGGTCGCTTAGAGCAAATAATTGATCATGAAAATAATGTACTTCAAAGAAATGAATACCATTATAAAGGGCAGTAACCACTATTGTACAACACCCAATAGTATTGATAAGATAATAAATGCTCCATTTTAAGTATCTCAAATAACATGTCGTTAAAAAAAAATTTCTTTGTATTTTTATTGACTACATTTTACACTCAAACTATTTACGGACAGTGTAATTATGTATATCTTGGTAGCTCTGGTAGTGAATTAATTACAGAGTATACGATAAATAGTACTAACTCTTTGGATGAGTTGGCATTTAATTGGTATCGTGACTCGATGCAGTCCAGCCCTTTTAAATCTGTTTCTACTCATCCTATGGATGGGATAGGGGTACCTATTACTAAAAATGGGGTGTCTATTCATTGGACAAGTATGGGCAATGGGTCGTATAGGTGTAAAACTTCTTTTCCTGTTAACTCAGGTACATATTATGCCAAAGTAACGGAAATGAAATTTACAGGCATTTGTTCTGCAAATTCAACAGCACATACGGTTGGTGGTGATTCCTCTCCTAACCCTCCAAGTACCCCATCAGTGGACTGGGCGTATTATTGTAGTGGATGTACTCCTACTGCTAAGGCTTATGTGCATTTAAGTGGTGCGAATACATCCAAAGGAGAGGTTTACAAAATTTACATAAGGAGTGGTAATACATTGGTCGCCAGTTCTACTTCCGGAGAGATAGTTATTGATGAGTTTTGTGGAACATATCAATACTATGTGATTATTCAAGGAAATAGCTCACAAAGTGCAGAAAAGGTTATAAGTTTTGAAAATAAAAAACCTCCTTTGCCTACCTTTGTACAGGAAGAATCTCATATAAACCTTTGCACAGGACCTATTGTACTTAAGGTTAAAGGCGCTCCTTCAGGAGGAAGTTATCAATGGTATGATGAAAATGACAATCCGATTGACGGAGCTGTAAATGCTGAATATCGGCCTAATGTAACAAGTGCTACGAAATTTTATGTCCGGACTTTTTATGGCGATTTTGAAAACAAATGTTCCAGTGATCCAATAGCTATTTCACTTACTGATTACCTCTCCCATCCTTCTTTATCTAAGGACCTTTGGGAAGTCTGTGAGGGAAAGGCATTAAGATTAACCGCTTCTGGAGCATCAGAAGGAAATAGGTATAGGTGGTATATTAATGACGTACTTGTAAGCGAAGAAGCTGAATGGGACTATATAGCACAAACTAATGACGCGGTAAATAACAAAATCACATTTGAGGCAGAAGTCGTTTCGGGTAATGGGTTGTGTAAAAGCACAAGGTCAAAATTGGAAGTGCAGTTGGTAGAAAATCCACCGATGCCTACTGTTTCTTCTAATCCAGTTTTGGCTTGCCCGGGCTCTTCGGTAAATTTATCTGTTTATTCTCCTTCTGCAGTAGAATATGCATGGTATAAAGGCAATACATTAATTCACAAAAGTGTTGATGGGAGTTACACTACAGATATTTTGAATGAAAATACAATAATTTCAGTGACAGCCATCGGAACAGGAGGATGTGAAAGTGCTGCCTCACAAATAGTTATTGAAGTTGAACCTTCAGGTGTTCAGAATATAGATAATCCTGAAATTACTTATAATGCTGATACACAGGAGTACTCCCTTCGACATACTAATTCTGATCCGGATTACGATTTCTTTTGGATCTATTATGACCCCCGTAGTGGGCTTGAACCTGATTTTGAAACTTCTTACTCTTCTGAATATGTTTTTACTACTAAGACTCCTGGGTATTATTACATACGGGCCAGATCTAAGTATGGAAAACAATGTTGGTGGGCTTTAAGTGATCCCGTTATTATTCATGATCATACAACTCTTCCGGGTTATACCGCCAAGAAAGAAGACTTCAATTATATTAGAACATATACTTTTAAAAAGCCCACTTCCAATCCCGAGAATTTCAAAAACGAAACAGGAGAACATATTATCAATGATGTTGATAAGCTTTACAAATTTCAACGCCCTGAAGACTTGCTAGTGAATACGCAGTATGCAGATGGGCTAGGAAGAACTATACAAACTGTACAACAATTAGGAGGAGTGGAAAAAGAGGGTAAAATTTTCGATGTCATACAGCCTATAGCATATGACCTGCTTGGAAGGCAGACTAAAGACTTTTTGCCATACTTGATTGATAATGGAGTGAATGCTGGGGATATAAGGCTTGACCCTTTCCGGGAACAAGCAGATTATTATCAAACTACCTCTGGGATTGCTCACTCACAGTTTCCATATACTTTCAAACATTTTGAAGCCTCTCCGCATAATACAGTATTATATACATCATCTCCCGGAGAAAGTTGGGTTCCGACATTAGGGATGACCTCAGAAGACCACTCTTTGAAATTTATTCAAAGAAATAATACCCCGGAAGATGCGGTACGGCTCTGGACGATCCATGCTACCAGGGGCTTGCCGGAGACCTTAGCGGAATACGCGAACACAGCTACCGATCGCAATGGAGACGGTCAACCGGATGGGGAAGGGGAACTTTTTGTCAATGAGGTGACCGATGAGCACGGAAACATAGTTTTGGAGTGCAAAGACAAACTGGGCCGGGTGGTGTTGAAAAAGATACAGGAAGGAAAAGATGCTCAAGGTCAGCCTGTTTTCCTGAGTACGTATTACATCTATGACGACTTTGGCAATCTGCGCTATGTCTTGCCTCCTTTGGCGGTGCAGCAAATGGAAACCGACAATTACCACCAACATCCGGATTTTTCTTCCATTTTAAAAAATCTCTGTTTTACTTATCGCTACGATCATCGACACCGGATGGTGGAAAAGCAGGTGCCGGGGGCTGAAAAAGTAGAGATGGTGTACGACCGGCTGGACCGTTTGGTGTTCACCCGAGACGGGCAACAGCGGGCTACCGGGCAATGGACCTTTACCCTGTACGATGTCTTTAGCCGTTTGGTGGCTACCGGGGTGATGAACACCGGTTTCAACCGGGAAGCTTTGCAGAACTGGTCGGATACGAACCTGCCAAAGAATCTGACACGCAACGGACAGCCAGTGGATCTGAACACTTCCGGAGCATCGGTGGAAAAGACCGTGGTGAAATATCAGTACGAAGGTACAGATATACAGGCCAGCGAATCTATCGAATTACTGCCTGACTTTACTTTTTATGCTGGGGTGGAGGCTCCTTCCTTTGAAGCAGAGATTGTGCAACCACAATTCAACTCCCTGGAGTCGGCCGGCTATGCCAGTACAGGTACCGCTTTGCCGACTACCGATTTTGATTTGTTGACCCTGAGCTATTACGATGATTATTCCTTTACCGGCAAAGCTTTTGATGCCCACAGCCAATCGGGCTTGACTGCGGCCAAAAACCAGGTGGGGGCCACCAGCCTGGCATTGCCCGCAGTGACTGATCGGGTCAGGGGCATGGCCACCGGCTCGCTGGTGCGGGTCTTGGGTTCGGATAACTGGCTGAGCACGGTGAGTTATTACGATGCCAAAGGCCGGGTGATCCAAACCCAAGGAGACAACCACCTGGGCGGTACCGATATTTTATCGACCCTTTACGATTTTACCGGGCAGGTGATCGCCACCCACCAGGCGCATCAGACGGCTTCCGGCACCCTGGCCATCTCCCAGGCCTTTCGCTACGACCATGCCGGAAGGATACTGGAAACCCATCACCAAGTGGGAGCCAATGCCTGGGAATTACTGGCGGAAAACTCTTACAACGAGCTGGGGCAAGTCGAGCAAAAGACCCTGGCCAAGGGGGAGCTGTTCCAGCAGCAGCTGGACTATGCCTACAACATCCGGGGCTGGCTCAAAAAAGTAAATAACCCCCAGGACTTGCAGGATATGAACAGCCCGGTCAAGGACTACTTCGGCTTTGAACTCTTCTACGAAGACCATGCAAGTAATCCGCAGTACAACGGTAACATCGCCCGGATGAGCTGGCAGAGCGACCGGGACCCGGTGCAGCGCCAGTACGACTACCGTTACGATGCCCTGAACCGTTTAAAGCAAGCGGACTTTAGCAGTGCCAAAACGGTAGAAAACGGGCGCTTTGATGTGGCCCTATCCTACGATGCCAACGGGAATATTTTAAGTCTTGACCGGCAGGGCTTAAAAAGCTTTAACACGGCCCAGGACAACCAAAAAGTCTTCGGGGCGATTGATGCCTTGAGCTATACCCATGAGCCCTTGAGCAACCGTCTGGCCAAAGTGGAGGATGCGGTAACGGAGAAAGATGCGGCCGGCAGTTTTTTCAACGGGGTTAGCACGGCTCAGGAATACCATTACGATGCCAACGGCAATTTGATCCAAGACGACAACAAAGGGATTACCGCCATTCAGTACAACCATTTGAACCTGCCGGAGCGAATTGCCTTCGGGGCGGACAAGTATTTAAAGTACACTTACGATGCGGCCGGGATCAAGCTGCGCAAAGAAGTTTACGAAGAAGGCACCTTGGTGAAAACCACGGATTACGTAGGGGAATTTGTCTATGAGCAGAATATTTTGCAATTTATCCATATGGCAGAAGGGCGGGTATTGACAAAAGCCGCTTTGAGCGAAACGGCCCCGGCCTATGTGTACGAGTACCACTACAAGGATCATTTGGGGAACCTGCGGGTGGCTTTCCGGGAAGGGACCCCGGTGGATTACGAAGCCACCCTGACCGATGCGGTGACCGTGCAACAAGAAGCCACGTTCTTTGACAATCTGGAGAGCACCTGGGAGGCGGGCAGCGGAAGAGGTACCAGTGGGGCGGCCAAGCTGAATGCAGCCACGGGTAAAACGGTTGGCCCGATGGTGCAGCAGCTGGAAGTGACGGCCGGTGACAAGCTCTCAGCTGAGGCCTGGTACCGCTACGAAAACGCTTCCCCTGTGAGCCAGACCCTGTACAACGGAGTGCCCTTGTTAGGCAACGGAAGGGACAACATCACCGCTCCCACGATGACCTTCGGAATCTCCCCGATCGGGACCGCGGCCAATGGCAGCTTGCCGGTAGCCTACCTACGGATGGTGGTATACGATGCAGAAGGCAACGAGCAACCCACTCAAAACCAAGTGCGCTATGTAACAGCCAGCACCAACGGCTGGTACAAACTGAGCCTACCGGAGATCACCCTGACCAAAAACGGTTTTGTGAAGATCTTCGTGGCCAATGAAAGTGATGTAAACGTCTGGTTCGACGATCTGAAAATTACCCACACTCCGGAAGTGATAGTGCAAGAAAACCACTACTATCCCTTCGGCCTCAACCTGGCTGGACTGGAAAAACAGGGGTCGCCTGACCATAAATTCCAGTACAACGGCAAAGAAAAACAGGAGGAGTTTGGGCTGAATTGGATGGATTATGAAGCAAGAACTATGGATGCTCAATTAGGTAGGTTTCATCAAATTGATCCCCATGCTGAAAATTACCACTCATGGACACCTTATAACTATGTAGCGAATAACCCTATATTAATGATTGATCCTGATGGAAAAGATTGGGTTATAACATTAGAAACACGTGATGAAGGTTCAGTACACATTAACCTAACTTTTACTGGAAAAGTAATTAATGAAACTGGTGATGATAATATAGACATGGAATCTGTTAAAAACAGAATTGTTCATGGAATGCAAGAAGCATTTACAGGTTCAGATGATAATGTTAGTTGGAGTATTAAAGTAGATTTAAAAGTAGCTAAATCTATGGATGAAGTATCCGAAACTGATCATTTATTCCATATAACTGGAGATAATGGTCCCGTTACGGAAAAAGCACCAGGTCTCAATGAGCATGGTACATTAGATATGTTTATACATAAAAGTGTAATTGAGCAACAACCTAATACAACTAATGAGTCACATCCTTCTTATAATACTGGTTTATCTGAGAAAGGAAAACCTACATTGGAAAGAACAGCTGCTCATGAAGCTGGTCATTCAGCTTGGTTACTACACCCCACTAAGCATGTAATTGAACAAGGAGATTTACATATAGAAAGAGCTTCATTTACTAAAAATTTGATGTTTCAAGCTCAAAGGAGAGGTAATGCAGGTATGGAATTAATTAAAGAACAATTAATGATTATGTATAAAAGACGTAGCATATTAAATCAAAACAGAAGGTAATAATGATAAGTAAACAATTCATTGTAATTCCTCTATTATTTTGTTTTTTAAATTTAAAAGCACAAAATTTTGTGAAAATTGATTTTCAAGATGAATTTCAAGGAGAGATAGTAACTTTATATGTAAATGGACTTAAAATATGTGATAAACAAAAAATATATACTAACTCTGTAACGGGTGAAACGGGATTTAGTATTTTATTTACCAAAGTCGATTCAAATACATATTACATTACTCAGTTTTATCCTTTTGATTCCAAAATGCCTTATTCTAAAAATAAAATTTATAAAGAAATCAATCATATCAGTACTCATGAAACACTTAGTGTAAAAGATTTAGAACAAAAAAAGTTATGGGAAATTAAAGTAGAAATAGAAGGTAGACTATTATTAAAAAAGCAGATTGATATTTCACAAGGTGGGTATTTAGGTATTACTACTTTCAATGATAAATTAGAAGAAGGGCTTTTTATAATTCAATCAACTACTGCTTTTTACTACTACTAATCTAGGAGTAGCATTGATTTCCTACACCCTTCTATTTTTCCTGTGCCACCACAAGGAGCTTTTGCAAAGCATAGGATTGAGGGGGGGACGTATTTCCAGTGGTTCTATTTTATCTTTTTCCCGAATAGATAGGGCGGTGGTATCTTGGTTATAAGGAGTTCGTGCGTTGCTCGTTTGGGCTTCATTCCCAAAAAAGCAAGGTAGTACAGTTTCACTGTCTCCACCTTGCTTTTTTATCCATTTGCCTCACTGTGCTGCTCTTCACGGCTGTTCTCTTTTCTTTTTTCGTGGACGGCTTAGTCAATTGAATAAAAAAGCAGTGGAGAAAAAAGAAAACCATAGCCCAGTATAGGCTTGCCTGCGGGTCGTCAACAGACCGATCTTCGTAGCTCAGCTACACACAACTAGTCGCCTTTCGGCCTCAACCTGGCGGGGATTGAGAAGAAAGGAGCTCCGGATCATAAGTTTCAGACTACGCGTCCCGGTACAACGGCAAAGAAAAACAGGAAGAGTTTGGACTGAATTGGATGGATTATGGGGCTAGGATGTATGATGCGGCTTTGGGGAGGTGGCATGTAATAGACCCTGCATCAGAATTAGGGAAGCGTTTTTCTCCCTATAACTATGCCTTCAATAATCCGGTTAAATTTATCGACCCAGATGGAAATTGGCCTTGGGAAAGTAAGGTGGTAAGAAATGCCCGGAAAGACGTAAGAGAGGCAAAAAGAGCTTTTAAAAAGAATAACAATGATGAAAACTTTGACCGTCTGAAGGAAGCTAAAGATGCTTTAGCTGTTGCGAAAAAGCCTGGAGAAGGACTGAGATCAACAGCATATGGATCAAAAGCCAGGGTTGTTCCAAAAGAATCTCCATCAACTGAACCATTTGAATTGAATAAGAGTGATAAGGTAACAAAAACTGATCGGACTTTTACAAAGACTTATCCTCTTCCTGAGGGGGCGACTGATATAAGTATAGAGATGACGTATTCCACGGGGTCTATTGATAAAATTATACAAATTTTTGGTGAAAACGGGGGAAATAGTACCCTAATTAGCACAACTGATGGAAAAATATCTACAGTTGGGAAAGATGAGGGAGGTTATGGGGCTACATTAAGTGGAACAACAAATAAAGCTGAGGCAATTACCATAATATTTGATGGAGATTCACAACAAAAGGATAGGCAAGGGGAATTTGGACAATATAGCATTACTATAAGAGGACAAAAAGCTGCCAGTCCAGGTCGTAAGGGAAAAAAATATCTACAGTTAGAGATTTACAGAAAAAAGAAATAAGTATACTATGAAATATTTTATTTGTTATTTGTTTTTTAGTGTAAGTGTAATATTTTCAAATGTATTGTTTGCTCAAAATCAGATAGTTGAAGGGTATGAGGAAGGGGGTGAAAGGAGCTTTGTTGCCCATTACAAAGATGGTTATTTAGATGGGCATTATGTTGAGTTTTACAAAAAGAAAAAAAACTTTGAAGGCTATTTTAAGCAGGGAAAGCAGGATGGTTTGTGGGTGTTTTACCATACCAATGGGAAAGTGCTTATGGAGGCAAATTACAAGGATGGGAAACTTGACGGGGTTTCAAAAGAATTTAGTAAAAAAGGAAACCTCATTGTCGAAATATCTTACAGAGATCACCTCAGGCATGGGACCTGTAAATATTATACTGATAAAAAAAGATCTCCTTGGTGTATCATTAATTATGAAAATGGCCTGTTGAGTGGGGAAGCGATTAGTATGTCTAGTCATTTGACATTCATTACTACCTATTCGGAAGATAAAAAAAATGGGGTCAGTGGTTTTATAGATCCGGAGGGTACTTTTAAAAAAGTAACGGAGTACAAAGATGGAAAAGCTATTGATAACTATAAGATATATAAATCTCTGAATTTAATCGAAGAGTATGTATTAAATCAAAATACGGGCAAGTATGAAACCAAACGCGTCTACAAGGAGGGTCAGGTAGTGGAAGAAATACAATTGGTAGATTTAGATACTTCATTTATGAATAAAGCCAGATTCCCGGAAAAGCAACCTGATCGGAATCTAAAAGTATACCTTGAAAATAACCTTCTAAATTTTTTGGCACCAGTTAAACGTTAAGGACTTTTTAAGGTGCTCGCGAGAGAGAGGAAAAATGCCTTTGGCCCAGTAAAGCGGTATAGAGTTTTTCTGTACCGCTTAGTTTTATGTTGGAAGAAGCTTCCATAGGTAGTAGGTTATACCTATCCCTTTGACCTCAATCTGGCCAGAATTGAAAAATTAGGAACTTCAGAGGACAAGTTTCAGACTACGCGTCCCGATACAACGGCAAGGAAAAACAGGAGGAATTTGGGCTGAATTGGTCTTCCTTTAAATGGAGGAATGCGGATGTACAAATTGGACGTTTTCATTCTGTTGATCCACTAGCAGAGGATTATGTGTATAATAGCCCTTATGCGTTTAGTGAGAATAGAGTAATCGATGGAGTTGAGTTAGAAGGATTGGAATATTTTAGTGTTCATTATAAAATTTATGTTGATCAAAAAGGTAAACCGCATAGATCTTTAGAGCGAGTAGTTTCTCATAGAAATACAGAAAAAGGTTATGGTCGTAAAGGTCCAGGAATTAAATATATTATTACCCATCAGCGACATTCTGCTGATGGAGAAACTTATAGTTTTAAGGCAGTTCAATTTGTAAAAAATAGACATGGTATTTATACAGGGGGAAATAATCCTAAAAAATACTGGAAAGATCCTGATTCAAAAGGTAATTATGCAGATGATTACTCTTTACCACCAATCGATATTTTAGATGCTGCAGCAAAACAACATGATTTAGATTATGACGAAGTAAAAGCAGCCGGTGCGATGGATGCTCTCTTTAATAAAAAACTTTGGGCGCAGATATTGACCTTGTACAACGAGCAAATAGTGTGATAGATATGTATGATAATGAAGAGGTAGATCCTTATACTAATAAAGCCATATCTGAAGAAACCTACAAAAATGCAAAAGATGTAAGAGATTTTTTCTCTATAATTGCTAGAGATAAAGCATCTACAGGGTCAAGCTTTATTACTATAGAAGACTTAGATAAAAGATGGGAAGTAATGCAACAATTAAAAGAGAAAATAGAGATTAATTAACGCCTATGAAAATTATAATAAATAAAAAAAAAATTATTTATTAGGGTTTGTACTTTTAATTTATTTTTCATTACCAATAATTGATGAATATTTCTTTGGTTTAGACTTTTTAAATTTTAGAAATTTAATTCTGTTTATGCCTGCAAGAATGCCATATATTGGTTTACAGTTATTTTTTCCATACAGTATTTGGGTTTTTATAGGGCAGTTTATAGTTTACACCATAGTATGGTTTATATCTTATATTCTAATTAGTAGTTGTGAATAAGACCGTAACTTAGAGACAATTGGGCTATTTGTTTTATAGTACTCTTAACGGATACTGAAAAGACCCTAAAGACAAAGAGTATTTGTTGAAACTTATAAAGCTTTTTTACAAACTGCTGGAAAACAACTAAAACAAAACCCTCTTGGCATACTTATTATTGAGAAGCCAAGAGGGTTTATCTATTTTTAAACCTAACGGGCAATTGTTAACGGTTCTCTTCAACACACCTGGCACTATACTCTTTCACCGTATTGACAAAGACTTTGACTTTTTCCGGGTTGATGTCGGGATAAACGCCATGGCCGAGGTTGGCAATGTGTTTTTGAAAGCCAAATTGGTCCAACATGCTTTGGGTGGCTTTTACAATCTCTGCATCCGGGGCATAGAGGGCACAAGGATCCAGGTTGCCTTGCAGGGTTTTGTCCGGGCCGATGAGTTGACGGGATTCCCGGATGTCCATGTTCCAATCCAAACCGATAGTACGGCAGTCCAGTTTGCCCATAGCTTCTCTGGCAAAGAAGGCACCTTTGGCAAATACGGTAATGGGCACTTCGTCTATGGCATCGCAAATTTGCGCAATGTATTTCATCGAGAATTCCTCGTAATGGGCCGGAGGTAAGATTCCTGCCCAAGAGTCAAATACCTGTACCAAGTCGGCACCGGCAGCAATCTGGGCTTTCAAATATTGAATGGTGCTATCGGTGATCTTTTGTAATAAGGAGTGGGCAAGCTCCGGAGCTTGGTACAACATCCTTCGGGCTTTGGAAAAGGTTTTGGAACCGCTGCCTTCCACCATATAGCAAAACAGGGTAAAAGGGGCTCCGGCAAAACCGATCAAAGGGACCCGGCCGTTCAGTTCCTTTTTGGTAAGTTTTATGGCTTCGATTACATAACCCAGGTCGGAAGCGACATCGGCTACTTTTAACTTTTGAATGTCTTTTTCACTACTGACGGTTTCCGGAAAATACGGCCCTCTTTTTTCTACCATCTCGTAAGGTAATCCCATGGCTTCGGGTATGACCAGGATGTCGGAAAAGATGATGGCTGCGTCTACGTCCAGGTGGTCTACGGGCTGGATGGTGACTTCTGCGGCCAATTCCGGAGTGCTGACCAATTCGATAAAACCGCTGAGTTTGGCTCGTACGGCCCGGTACTCAGGCAAAATACGGCCGGCTTGGCGCATTAGCCATACGGGTACACGTTCTACTCTTTCACCACGGGCAGCTCTTAAAATCAGGTCGTTTTTCAATGTATTTGTCATGGGATGTTGGTCAATCGTGATGGAGAAAGAGGCCGGGCTCTCTCATCCAATTTATTTCCGGGAGCAAAGTTAATGGATGTTAGGATAAAAGCCTTGAAGAGTTTTGTGTAGGAAGGTGATTGAAAATAAAAACGATTGCTTTTTTTACAGAAAGGACAATTTAGGAACCACATAGATACAATAGATCACATAGAAATTGAAAGGGCTGAGATGGTAGTTTCTATTGTTTTCTATGTTTCTACTGTGGTGATTTAAAAAAATATTGAACCACATAGATACAATAGTTTACATAGAAATTGAAGGGACTGAGATGGTAGTTTCTATTGTTCTCTATGTTTCTACTGTGGTGTTTAAAAAATATTGAACCACATATAGATACAATAGTTCACATAGAAATTGAAGGAGCGTAGATGGTAGTTTCTATTGTTCTCTATGTTTCTACTGTGGTTTTAATAAAAATATTGAACCACATAGATACAATAGTTTACATAGAAATTGAAAGGGCTGAGATGGTAGTTTCTATTGTTCTCTATGTTTCTACTGTGGTGATTTAAAAAAATATTGAACCACATAGATACAATAGTTCACATAGAAATTGAAGGGACTGAGATGGTAGTTTCTATTGTTTTCTATGTTTCTACTGTGGTTTTAATAAAAATATTGAACCACATAGATACAATAGTTCACATAGAAATTGAAGGAGCGTAGATGGTAGTTCCTATTGTTCTCTATGTTTCTACTGTGGTGTTTAAAAAATATTGAACCACATAGATACAATAGATTACATAGAAATTGAAGGAGCTGAGATGGTAGTTTCTATTGTTCTCTATGTTTCTACTGTGGTGATTTAAAAAAATATTGAACCACATAGGTCACAATAGTTTACATAGAAATTGAAGGAGCTGAGATGGTAGTTTCTGTTGTTTTCTATGTTTCTACTGTGGTTTTAATAAAAATATTGAACCACATAGATACAATAGTTCACATAGAAATTGAAGGAGCTGAGATGGTAGTTTCTATTGTTCTCTATGTTTCTACTGTGGTGTTTAAAAAATATTGAACCACATAGATACAATAGATTACATAGAAATTGAAGGAGCTGAGATGGTAGTTTCTGTTGTTTCCTATGTTTCTACTGTGGTTTTAATAAAAATATTGAACCACATAGATACAATAGATCACATAGAAATTGAAGGAGCATAGATGGTAGTTTCTATTGTTTTCTATGTTTCTACTGTGGTGATTTAAAAAATATTGAACCATATAAGGCACAATTCTTAACTACCTTTTCCCAAAGAAGGCAACCAGGTGACTAATTCGGGAAATAATACCAAGAGACCGATCATAATTAACTGGATGAGGATAAAGGGAATAATGCCCCGGTACAGGTGTTTGGTTTTGACTTCAGGCGGAGCAACTCCTTTGAGATAAAACAAGGAAAAACCAAAAGGAGGTGTCAGAAAGGAAGTTTGCAGGTTGAGCGATACCAATATGGCAACCCATAGTAAATTCATTTCATACACTGCGAAAATAGGAGTTACCACAGGCATAAAAATGAAAATGATTTCGATAAAATCGATAAAAAAACCGGCAATAAAAATTCCGATCATCACCAAGGCTAAAAAGGCATAAGGGCTTAATGCGGCACTTTCAATAAAGTCTACCAAAATCCTATCACCTTCTACACCCCGGAAGACCAAACCAAAGGCTGTTGCCCCTACTAGGATGATAAAGACCATACAGGTGAGAAAAGTAGTCTCTTTCATCACCTCTTTGAGTACAGTGATGGTCAATTTGCCTTCGGTGAGGGTGAGGATAGTGGCCATAAAGGCGCCTACTCCGGCTGCTTCGGTGGGAGATGCAATTCCGGCAAAAATGGAACCCAATACTGCCAATACCAGTAACATGGGCAAGACAAACGTTTTGATAAGGGTAGGGAGGAAGTTTCCCTGTTTGAATTCCCTGATCTCTTCTTCGGGTACCGGAGGAGCATATTCCGGTTTAAGCATTGCCACGACCAAAACGAATCCGATATAGGCAATGACCAAAAGAAGTCCCGGAACCACTGCCCCGATAAACAAATCTCCTACGGAAATATTCATTACACTGCCCAATAGTACTAATACCACACTGGGAGGAATGATTTGCCCCAAAGTTCCGGCTGAGGCGATGGTGCCGGTTGCCAATTCTGCTTTGTATTTTCGTTTTAGCATGGTGGGCAGGCTAAGCAAACCCATCGTGACTACCGTTGCGCCTACTATACCTGTAGAAGCAGCCAACAAGGCCCCCACTACAATTACCGCGATGGCCAGTCCTCCTCGCAACCTTCCGAAAAGAATGGCCATGGTGTTTAGCAAGCGTTCGGCAATTCCCGACTTTTCCAACATCACTCCCATATACACAAACAAGGGCACGGCTATCAGGACGAAGTTGTTCATGGTGCCGTAAATACGCAAGGGCAATAAGTTGAAAAACTCCAGTCCGAAGACGAAATACCCGAAGACGATGGATACGCCTGCCAGAGTGAAAGCTACCGGATAGCCTAAGAGAAGTAAAGTAAAAAGGACAACAAAGAGTAGAAGAAGGGTCATTGGCGTGTCGTAGGTTTTGTAGTGGATTTGGTTTAGTGGCTGTGAATAAACTATTGAAGTTATGTTTTCTTTTCTCCCAGAAGGGTCAGTATGGATTTGGCCATGGACGAAGTGCCTTGTAAGAGTAGGAAGAAAAAGCCAATAATGATCACACTTTTGATAGCATAGCGGAAAGGCAAACCTCCCGGGTCGGTAGATTTTTCATTCATATTATAAGAAACTTCCACATAGGGGATGCCTCCTTTGATCACAATCAAACAAAAGGGAATCAGGAACAGCACCGTGCCCGTCAAATTGACCCAGGCTTTCTGTTTTTCAGAGAAATTCGCATAGAACACATCCACCCGTACATGGCGATCGTGTTTTAAGGTATAGCCTGCACCCATCAAAAAGATGATGGCAAATAGATGCCATTCGAGTTCGAAGGTGGCCGGATTGGAGTAATTGAACAAATAGCGGTTGATCACATCGTATACAATTAATATCATCAAGAAGGTGGTCAGCCAGCCCGCCATTTTTCCTAACCATTCATTGATATGGTCAACCCCTTTACTATAGGAGTGTAAAACAGTTTTCATTGAGACAAGTAACAGTTTGGACGTTTACAGTCAACGGGCCTAAAGATAAAAAACAAATTGACTTTGTCTTAGAAGTTGCTTGGGTTTTATGCTTCAGAGGTATGCTGTGCTTTTTTACTTCCACTCTTCAACGATATTTCCGGAAAAATGAGACGTAATTTAACGTGAAAAGCCACTTTATTAATTTCTAAAAAAATCAAACTGATTCTATGCGGAAGGCTGTATAGAACAAAATAAAAAAGCCACTCCCTTTTTCAGGAATGGCTTTCATTGCATAGGTAAAGTTTGATTCTGTTACAAGTTTATTGTGAAAGTTGACTTAAATGCTGTTTTTGTTGTGCGAGCTATTGTTTGTAATATTTCTTTTGAAGGTTAACTTGTTAAATGGTTTTGTTCTTTGCGAGTAGCATTTAGCTTCTCTTCCAGGTCTTCAATGTGCTTGACATACTGTCTTTCTTTGCGGTACATTTCTTCTTGGGTCGCTTGCATTTCTTCCATGTTCTGTCGCATTTCCTCTTCCTGAGAGCGAAGCATCTCGGCTTGTTGCTGGGAGGTTTCCAATAGTTTCTTCGTCTGTGAGGTAATGCGGTAACTACTAATGACCGAAGCGATATTTTCCCCTACCTTTTCCAGAAAGGTAATCTCATGTTCCTGAAGGACTTTAAAGGAAGCGATTTCCAGAATGGCTTCGATCTTTTCGTTGAAAAAGAAAGGGATAATCACAATACAACGGGGATTGCTATGCCCCAGTCCGGAAGTAATATCGAGGTACTCTTCCGGTACATCGGTTAAAAATAGTTTATCTTTTTCCAGGTAGGATTGGCCAATCAAGCCTTCACCTACCTCTATCCGTTTTTTGATAAATTTTTTGCGGTTGTACGCATAACAAGCCACTAATTCCATATGTTCGTCATGGTCTTGCTTATTGACCAGGAAAAGCCCTCCCTGATTAGCACCCATAAAGCGGATGATATATGCTAATAATTTATCATACAAGATGGAAATATCTTCATCTGAGCGAAGCAAGTTAATGCTTTGGGCCAGGCCTTTATTGATCCATTCACGTTGTTGGGAATCGATCCGGGCGTTCTCCAGTTCTTTGTAAGACTTTTCCATTTCCGATTTGGCTTCTTCCATGGCCCGAGTTCTTTCTTCCAACTCCTCCAAGTTTACTTTGAGCTTTTTCTCGGAATCTACCATCGATTTTTGCAATAAGGAAGTCATCACAATGGCTACCAAAACGCCAAAGGAAATTCCAAAGGTATCCAATTGCAGGGATTGGAGTTCTGTATACAAAGATTCTGTTTCTTTGGAAGGAACAAAAAGCAGACTGATGTATCGAAAAGTGACAATTTGAAGAATATTGAATATGAGTGAACCCAGTTGTAAAGTGCGCTCCGAAAAATGAAAAATGATAAAAGGTAAAGGTAACGAGGACGTAGTCAATAAGATGAGTGATGACAAAGCCGGTTTCTCAGGAGGGGTGATCATTGCCGCTACTATGACCACCAACGAAATAGGAACAGTACTGATAAAGACCCGGGAAAGATTGTATAGATTTAAGAAATTGAAAAATACAGGAAGAATACAAAGGGCCATGCATAGTAGGGCAGCGTACAGGACGGTATTCTCAGAATGATTGGTATAGGAGAAGAACGCGTACACCAGGGAATTGAACGTCAGTATAAGCGCAATTTGATTGGTTAACCGGATTTTAGGAGCGAGTTCTTCCGCCAAGTCTGCGGAGACACCTATATTGAAGAATTTCATATGCTAGTGAGATTAAAAAAAGTCTTCTCTTAAAAAAAATTTAGGTAGCCTTCATCCATATGATTGAATTCATATTTGTAACTAGACTTTTTGAAGATTATTATTCATTTTTTTAAACAGTCTTGCGGTATTGCCAAATAGCCCAACCGTTAAAGACAATGGCAAATCCGGAAATAACCGTAAAATGAAAGCGGATTTCTTCAAAACCGGCTCCTTTTAACATGATCATCCGGGTGACTTCAATAAAGTAACGTACCGGGTTAAGATAGGTAACGACCTGGGCCCATGGCGGCATATTTTCTACGGCCGTAAAGAGTCCGCTCAACAATATAAAGATCACCAGGAAAAACCAGGAGATGAACATGGCTTGTTGTTGGGTGTCCGTAGTGGTAGAAATAAGCAAACCAAAGCCGAGTACTACCAGCAAATACACCGCTGCAAAACCAAACAGTGCCCATAAGCTGCCGATCATAGGTGTTTGATAGATTAATTTGGCCAATAGTAATCCCACAGCCAACATTGCCAAGCCGATGATCCAAAAAGGCAGTAACTTGCCAATGATGAATTGGTACTTTTTAATAGGGGTGACATTGAGCTGCTCAATGGTACCGATTTCTTTTTCCCGCACGATATTCATACTGGACAAAAATGCCCCGATCATTGTCACCAACAAGACCAGAATTCCCGGTACCATAAAGGTCAGATAATCCATTTCTTCATTGTACCAGTTGGCATATTGAACACTGAATTGCTTTACCGCACTGAGACTTCCGCTAGGATTTTCTTGTAAAAGTTCTTTCCTGAAATCCGCCAATACGGCTTGTGCATAGCCATTGGCCAGACCTCCTTTCATGCCGTCAATGGCATTGATTACCACCTGTACATCGCTGTTATGCTCTTGGGAGAGCTCTTTTTCAAATCCCTTTGGAATGACCAATACCAAATCCGCTTGTTCGGTAAGTAACGCTTCTTCTCCGGCGGGAATATGAGAAGAGTTTCCGACTGTGCGAAAATACGGAGAGGCTTCAAATTTGCCGGAAACCCTGCGGGAAAAGGAACTGTGGTCTTGGTCGACCAGCCACAAGCGCAAATTTTGAATTTCAAAGGTGGCTGCATTTGCCAGTACTAACAACTGCACAAAAGGCATGACAAACAAAATAGGCAACATGCCTTTGTTTCTGAAGATTTGTTTAAATTCTTTTTCCAATAGAAAGAAGATCGTTCTCATAATCGGTTGAGCAATGATGTTCCGGTAAAGGTTAGTAAGTTTAGGCCAAACGGGTTTTGAAATTCTTAATGCTGAGGAGGATAAAAAAAGCCGTAAAGCCCAGTAAAATCAAGCTTTCTTTCCAAAGCAATTCCATGCCGGCTCCCTTGAGCATAATCCCTTTGACAATGATGATAAACCACTTGGCCGGGATGATATTGGACAGAAGTTGCAAGAAAAAAGGCATGTTTTCAATGGGAAAGATAAACCCGGATAAAATGATCACGGGCAGCATTAAACCCATCAGCGAAACCATTAAGGCGACTTGTTGTGATTGCGTTTTGGTAGAAATAAAAATGCCCAGGGAAAGGGCTGTGAGAATGAACAGCAAACTTTCACCTAGCAAAAGGACCAGGCTCCCTTTGATGGGAACCCCGAAAACAAATTTGCCTAAGAACAAAATCATCAATGCATTGATAAAAGAAAGGAAAATGTAAGGAATTACTTTGGCAATGATGATCAGGCCGGGTTTCATGGGTGAAGCGAGCAAAACTTCCATCGTACCCAGTTCCTTTTCCCGGGTGATGGTAATGGACGTCATCATGGCGGATACCAGCATCAGAATAATCGTAATCAAGCCGGGAACAAACATATACACCCCTTTCAGTTCCGGGTTGTAACGCATTTGTACTTCGGGCACCAACTGATAAGGCTGGGAGGTAGTTTGGTTCTTTTCCTGCTGGAAGGAACGAATAATCGAGGAAGTATAATTCATTAAAGAAGTACCCGTGTTGGGGTCGGAGGCATCGGCGATTAACTGTATTACGGCACGGTGTTCTTTTTCTAGCTTGCGATCCAAGTCATGGGGAAACACAATGACCTGCTTGACCTCTCCGCGTTTGAAGACTTCCTCTATTTGCCGGGGGTGTTGAAGAGTTGCTTGCAAATGAAAATAACCGGAAGACATGATTTTTTGAGAGAGCTCTTCCGATACGGGGTCTTTGGCCATATCTAAGATGGCAATCCGGGCTTCTTGGATTTCATTGGTAATGGCAAAACCAAAAAGTAAAATTTGGACAATGGGCATTCCAAATAAAATGACCATCGTGCGTTTGTCCCGGAAGATATGGATAAATTCCTTTTTGATGAAGCCTTTCAGGCGTTTTAGGTTTGTCATGGCAAATGAACATTGACTGTTTATAAGTTCTGGGAATCAAAACCTTCCAGGTTTTAGAAACCTGGAAGGTTTACCCCCTGGCTAATTTTAAAAATACCTCATCCATGGAGCCGGCATCAAATTGCTTTTTCAAGGATTTGGGGCTGTCCAAGGCTTTTATTTTTCCATCGACCATCATGGAAATTCGATGGCAATATTCCGCTTCGTCCATATAGTGAGTGGTGACAAAGATGGTCGTGCCCTGGTAAGCCGTTTCCGTTATCAAATCCCAAAACTGTCTTCGGGTAACCGGGTCCACTCCCCCTGTAGGCTCATCCAAAAAGATGATTTCAGGCCGGTGAATCATAGCGATGGCGAAAGCCAGCTTTTGTTTCCAACCCAATGGTAGGGCTTTCAACAAGGTGTTTTTTTCGGAAGTCAAACCCATTTTTTCTAACATATCGTCCGTTTGCTTCCGGATCATAGAGGTGGAAAGACCGTAAATTCCTCCGTAAAACCGGAAATTTTCCCGGATACTCAGATCATCGTACAAGGAAAATTTTTGACTCATATACCCGATATGCCGTTTGATTTTCTCCGTTTGTTTGTAAATATCAAACCCGGCCACGGTAGCCTTGCCGGCACTGGGACTCAACAAACCGGTGAGCATGCGCATTGCTGTCGTTTTCCCGGCTCCGTTTGCTCCTAAAAAACCAAAAATTTCTCCGGGACTCACTTCAAAACTGATCCGGTTGACAGCAGTGAAGTTGCCAAAAACCTTGGTGAGTTGTTCTGCCTGTATGATGGGACGAGTGTTTGACATGGCTTAGTCACTTTGTTTCATTAATTCCATAAAGCAATCTTCTATGCTGGGCACAATGGGGTTTACCTGATGGTCAGTGTGCCCTTTAGCTCGAAGGTATTCATTCAGTTGAAGGGCAATGTCCTCTTCCCGTTCATCCGTGTAATGGATATCCTCTCCGAATGAAAAGACTGAGGATGCATAAGGGTAAGCCCTTAAATCTTGCAATAACTGATAGTTATCTTTGCCATTGACAGCGTATAAGCGTGCCGGAAATTGACGGGTAATCCCTTCAGGGCTGTCGGTTTGTAGAATTTGTCCGGACTGAATCAAGGCTACCCGTTGGCAGAGCTTGGCTTCATCCATATAAGGAGTAGACACTAATAGCGTAATGCCTTCCTTTTGTAAGCCTTTGAGCATTTGCCAGAATTCTTTTCGTGATACGGGATCTACTCCTGTAGTGGGCTCGTCCAGTAGCATAACTTCCGGGCGGTGGATCAGCGCACAGCATAGAGCAAGCTTTTGCTTCATTCCTCCCGAAAGTTTGCCTGCCAGCCGTTTGTTGAAAGGCTCCAGTTGCACATAAATATCTTTGATCAAGCCATAGTTTTCCCGGATGGTAGTGCCGAACAACGTGGCGAAAAGCTCCAGGTTTTCCCGGACGGTAAGGTCTTGGTACAGGGAGAATTTGCCGGGCATATACCCCAATCGTTTTCGGATTTGTAAGTAATCCCGGACCACGTCTTTTTGCCCCATACGGGCAGTACCGGAGTCGGGCAAGAGCAAAGTCGCCAGAATGCGGATCAGGCTGGTTTTCCCGGCTCCATCCGGCCCAATTAACCCAAAAAGTTCCCCCTCTTGCACCTCTAAGCGGACTTCCCTCAATGCCCTGGCTCCTTGATAAGATTTGCTTATTTGCTCTATCTGGATGTAAGTGTTCATGGTTCAAGATTGAATGATAGCTGGATAGGCTGATTAGGATAAAGTACATTGTGTTACTGTCCGGTGCCTTGAAATCTTACTTCTCCCGGCATGCCGATTTTTATACTTCCTCGGTTGGTTACTTTCACCTTGATCGCGTATACCAGGTTGACGCGCTCTTCTTTGGTCTGAATAATTTTAGGGGTGAATTCTGCTTCATCGGCAATCCAGGCTACGGTTCCTTCCATGCGCTCAAAGTCTTGTGCATTTTTGTCCACTAGCACCTCTACTTTTTGTCCGGTTTGTACTTCCGTTAACTGACTTCCGCTAATGTATGCCCGTAAGGTCATTTCTTGTAAATCGGCCATTTTGAACAAAGGTCTTCCGGGCATTGCCACCTCTCCGTGCTCGGCATATTTGACCAAAACTTTTCCCTGAATGGGGGCCTTGACCAGGCACTTTTGAATTTGATCATTCAGAATGTCAATTTGCTTTTGAAGGGGTAAGATTTCGGCAAGCAATCCCCGGTTTTGCGTGGAAAGAGAGGCCTCCAAAGCTTTCTTTTGCTTTTCTACCACATCAATTTCCCCTTTGATATCGTCTAATTGTTTGGTGGCGGCGGCATCGTCTTTGAGCAGTGCTTCCAGGCGCTTTCTCTCCCGGGTAAGGTTTTTATTTCGTTCCAGATATACCTCCAGTTGCGTACCAATGGATTGTGTCTTTTGGCGCAAGGCTGTTATGGAAGCTTTTAACTTTTCTTTTTGCAAATACAATTGAGTCGTATCGATTAAACCCACGGTAGTGTTGGCGGTCAATGATTGCCCTTCTTCTACTTGTAAGTAGAGAATTTTACCCTGTCCTTCGGCGGATACGGTAATCTCGGTAGCTTCAAAATTTCCATAGGCATCGGATTTTTCCTGTTCGGGATTACATGCCAGTGCCAGCAATATGCCCAAGCAATACAAGCTGTTTTTCATAGCAGTTTTAATTTGTTCTTTTCAGTAAGAGAAGTTGATAACTCTTTGGTTTTTGACCGGTATGAATTTTTGGTTCATGCTTAAAATTTTCCCTGTTTTGTCAATTGGTTGACAAGGGTTTGTACTTGTTGAATTTCGTGAATTTGAAGTTGTAATTGGAATGCTGTTTGCCGGTTTAGTTCTGTGATATACCCTGTAGAGGTAATCACTCCGTTGGCCAGTTGAGAAGCAGAGGTGTTCACCTGTTCTTTTTGCAGGCTTATCATTTGTTTTTCCGACAGAATCAGGGCCTTAAGCTTCTGAAGTTCTTCATGCTCTTGGGTCAGTGAGATGGTTAATTGTTTGTCAAAGTTCTCTTGTTCACTAAGTACAATCTGTTGTTGCAGGCTCAAGCTTTCCTGTTCTCTGTTCCAACGACCGTAAGAAACCGGTTGCCATGTTAAGCGAAGACCTACCAGGTAATAAGGTTCAAACTCCGTTTCGAAAAAATTCAAAGGATTCGGTTGACCAATGCCCAGTGTGCCGAATACATGCAAATCGGGCATCTTTTGTAAAGTCATTCTTTTCTTTTTACTTTCCAAATACTGTTGTTGCAAAGCAAACAGTTGGTATTCCGGGCGCAAGCTATTGGGCTTGATTTCCGTAGAGGACAGGGCAACTTCCGGCAATGTGAGGGTCGCCTCCGGTACTTTCGGGTCTTCCGTCCATTTGGCCAGCATTTTTAACATGGACTGTTTTTCGTAGCTGATTTGAGTAATTTGTTGTTTTACCTTTAAAATTTCAATTTCCAGTCCGTTGGCGTTGCTTTTAAGCAATACCCCATTGGCTACTTTGGAACGGATAGAAGCCAGGCGGTTTTCCAGTTCTTTCAATACGGAAGCGCGAAGCAGCTTTTCATTTTCTTGGAGGATCAAAGCGGAAAAATACAAGCGGTTAATCACCTCTTTGATTTGGTACAGGTTGACCTGTACTTGTTGCTGTTGAGTTTGAATGTTTAGTTCCTGAGTGACTATTTCGGATTTTAATTTTCCTCCGTCAAAGAGCTTTTGCTGCAAAGACAGTTCTCCCCGGTATTGATCTTTGGGGACTTCGATTCCTTCCATCATGGGTATTCCGGGATTGAACGTCACGGCATCGGATTGGTAAGTAGCCTGTAGGATTACTTGCCATTGCGGGAGGTTTTGTAAACGCAGGTTGCTCACCTGTAAAGCTTTGAGGCTTTCCAGCCAGGTCAGTTGCTGTTGCTCCGGACTTTTTAAAATCGCTTGTTCATGGCAGTAGTGGAGGCTTAGGGTATCTGCCTGACTATGTGCCGATAGCAACAAAATAAAGCCAATAATCAGAATAGAATGTTTCATTAACTTAAAAATTTAACCATTTAGTTAACTCCGGGTTAAAAAAAATCCACAAGTGCTATGCTTGTGGAAGTACAATTTTTACGATGGATTTTTTTCGTTGGTGAATCATCTCATGATAAGCATCTTGGTCCATGTTTAAGATGGTTTTGGCCAGAGGTTGTGCAAGTATGGGAAAAGCACATAGCGAAATAATATTGATTAATAGTTCTTGAGGCTTAACATACCGCATCCTGCCTTGTTCCACTTCCTCTTTTATCTGTGTTTCCAGCATTTCCCAATCGAAATGTACATTACTCTGTGCTAACCGGATGAGAAAATCAGGGTTTTGATTCAATTCATTTATCACAAACAGAGGTAAATCAGGATTTTCAAGCAATGTTTGGGTGTATTTTTCTACAAAAAACGCCACTTTAGATGTCAATGGCTGGTGTGTATTGATTACTTCAGTTAATTGTAGGAATACATTGCCCAGTATCTGTTGAAAGATTTTTTCAAAGAGCTTTTTCTTATTTCTAAAATAATAATGTAACAGCGCTTTGTTAATCCCTGACTCATCGGCAATTTCTTGCATCCGGGCACCCGCAAACCCCTTTTTCAGGAATACTTTCCGGGCGGCAATAAATATCTTTTCTTCTGTCGTTAATTCGCTCATTTAACTATTTAGTTAAACTGTTTAGTCAAAAGTAAGTGCTGACTTTGAAATATCAAAAAAATATACGCGGAATTTTTAGGAGAATAGGAAGTGTTCTTCAAGAAAGAGATTTTAAAAGTCGGCAAAAAATAGTAATTTATATACTAATCGTTCAAGGACCTGAAAATTTCATGATAAGCCACAAACCATGGAAAAACTAATTCTCAACTTTCCTAATATTGATAAGGTAAATGCGATGAGTATCGGGAGTCAAGAGCGGGTCAAGGGATTGCTTCTCAAAGCATTGGGGAAGAGTTCAATTCGCATCATTCCTGGGTTTACTACAACTGCCTATTTTTTCTGGAGTTTCCTGCATACCAATAATATCCGGGGTAAATTAGCAGGAATCCTCAGTCAGTTAAACCGTACTACGCTAAGCAATATAAACGAAGTAAGCCAAAAAGCACGTGAACTGATCGCTACTTCGGAGATTCCTATCAACCTTAAAAAAATACTAGTCCGGTATTACCAATTACTCAGTTCCGGTAGCGGACATCATGAAGTAATGGTTCGGAGCCAATCGTTGATGATGGGAGCGACTAGTAACTTTATGACTTTGGAAACCTTTTATGGCGTGAAGGATGAAGAAGATCTTTGTAAAGTGGTTCACGGTTCGTTCATCGATCTTTATTCGGTTGAAAGTATCCAAAAAGCGCTGTCCTGCTTTATTGATGTGATGAATATTACGGCCACTTCCAGTGTGCATTTGATGCACTTTCAGGGAAACTCATCCAGTGGAGTGCTTTCTTACACTCCGGCCCATCAACAGGTTGTACTCCGGGGAACTTGGGGGATCTATGAAGAGAATGCTTCGGAAGAAGCCGATGTGTATGAATTTAATGTGATTCCGGATAGTGAAAGTCAACTACAGAAAAGCTTAGGGAAAAAGACTTGGACAAAAGGAAAGTTTTCGGATCAAAAGTCTGTTTCGTTTGCCATTGAACGTATTCCGACTCCGGATTACAAACGCTGTCAGTTTGTGCTAAAAGATATAGAAGTAAAGCAATTGGCCAATTGGTTGTTTAATATTGAAAACTACCTTCATTTGCCAGTGTCCCTGTATTGGTATAAATCCGGCCCAAACGGCTTGTTATACATCACGGATATTACCGTAAAAAGTCCCAACTCGGTATCGGAGTCCGTGGTGGAGGCCGTGTCATAAAACCTGAATATAACTGTTTTTCCAAGCAGTCATTAATAGGTAGTAAGTCAGTTTTATGGTAAAAAAAAATGAAACCCCTGAAAGCATTTACTACTTTTCAGGGGTTTTTGCTGACCATGCGGTTTGCGCGTATCTCCGTAAGTTAAAAGACTTGATCAACCGGTATTCCGCAAGGCACTGGCAATACCATTGATGGTTAACAACAGACGCATCGTTATTTTTTTGGTTTCTTCCGAATCAGCATTATGCTTTTTCAGTTTTCGCCATTTTTTCAAGAGAGCCACTTGGTTTTTATGCAAGTCGTTCAAGGCTTCGGCTCTTAGAACATTGGAATAATGATGTTGTCTTCTCCGGTCGTTAAAAGGCAGCTCGAAGAGAATATCGATCATTTTCCGGGTTTTGGCCAATTCATCCTGAATAAGGCCGAAAATATGTTCTCTTACTTTAGGGTCGGTTACCAAGGAAGCGTATTGTTTCATAATCTCCTCATCCGTAGCAGCCAAACTGGTGTCTACATTGGTAAACACATACGTTAACAGAGAGTCTTTCATGATCCCTTTTTTGAATTTTTCGAACTCTTTGGGCTTTTCTTTCTGGAAGTTTTCCAAAGTAGAACCGACTCCATACCAACTGGTCAGGTTAAAACGGGATTGGTTCCAACTAAATACCCAAGGAATGGCCCGGAGGTCAGACAGGCTTTTTTTACCGCTTCTGCGAGAAGGCCGTGAGCCAATTTTACTTTCTTCAATGGCATCAATTGGAGTAGCTTCTCTAAAGAAATCGATAAAGTGAGGGTCGTGCAACAAGTTCATATAATGCTTGCGACTTTCTTCGGCCAGGTATTTCAGGGTTTGGTCAAAGTTGTTTTTCTTCTTCTCCGTGTATTTATGGAGAATAGAACTACCGGCGGTACCGGCTACAAACAACTCCATATTATACGCTGCATTCAACTTGTTGGCGTATTTCTGAGAGATTGTTTCTCCTTGTTCCGTTTGCCGGATATCTCCGTTGACCGAAGAGTGAGGCAATGTTTTTAAGAACCAACGGACCGGCCCCGCTCCTCTACTGATGGAACCTCCTTTGCCGTGGAAGAAGCGAAGTTTTACCCCTTTCTTCCGGCCAATTTCAGCCAGTTCGGACTGAGCATGGTATAGGTGCCATTGGCTGGCCAAGATGCCCCCGTCTTTATTACTATCGCTATACCCAACCATAACCATTTGCACCGGCATCTTTTCACCGTTGATTTTGCGCTGGTATTCCAAACTGCGTTGGGTGAAAGGGTGGTCGAGAAACTCATTGATAATTTTCGGACTTTTTTGCAAGTCTTCTATCGTTTCGAAAAGTGGAACTACCGGAAGTTTACTTACTAAGCCCTCGGGTGTGTTTTCAATCAATCCCGCTTCTCTGGCCAAAAGATAGACCGCCAAAAGGTCGGAGGTTTCACGGGTCATACTGACAATCAAGCCTCCCAGCCCAAAGGTACCATAGAGTTCGGCATGGTTGGCTAAGACTTGGTAGCAGCTAATGGCAGCATTGGCATTGTGCTCCAAATCGCGGAGCATGTTGCGGGGAATAAAAGGCCGTGGAGATTTTAATTCTTCGTTCAGGAAGTGTAGTCTTTGTTTTTCATTCCAGCCTAAGAAAGCATCTCCGTCCAGCGCGGCGGCCTTCATAATTTGGGCAATGGCCTGATCGTGGAAGGCGCTATTTTGCCTTACGTCCAAATGCGCCAGATGGAAGCCAAACGTTTCGATGATCCGGATAGCTTCATGGATATCGGAATAAGCGATGTTTTCAGCTCCGTATTGAATCAGTGCTCTTTGTAAAATTTTTAAGTCGTCCACCAATTCGCGGGCAATGATATAGCGGCCGGGAAGTTCTTTTAACTCTACCGCATGGCCTCTTTTTACATCCAGTGGCAACATGGTCAGCATTAAGTTGACAAACTGCCGGAATACTTCTCCTTCATTGCGATGCATGGCTTCGTTTCCTTCCTCATGCAGTGTTTCCAACATTCTGTGAGTCCGGTCCCGCATTTCGCTGGTCGTGTCTTCAATAGAAGCGGAGAAACTCAACAATTTGATCAGTTTGACCAATTGTCTTCTGACGATGACAAAGGCATTCATCCGCAGCGTTTCCAAGGTCTGTCGGGTAACATCACTGGTTACCAAGGGGTGTCCGTCACGGTCACCGCCTACCCAGTTGCCAAAGCGGATTTTAGGAAGGACTTCCGCATCGCGGATTTTTTTGGGGTCCAAACCTTGGTCTTCCCAAGCCTGTACAAGCCTGCGGTCGAGCAGAGGAATCACTTCAGGGAATACATTGGTCATATAGTGCAACACATTGCGCAACTCGGAGGCGAGATCTGGCTTTTCCAGGTAAATTTCTCCGGTTCTCCACAAGCGGTCCAGCACCAGTTTGATTTCCCTTTCGGTTTCTTTCTGTTCTATATCTGTATACATTTTATTTTCCCGCTTTACCAGCAATAAATAAAGCATACGATGGTGCTCCAATACCGTAGAGCGTTTGGCTTCTGTAGGATGGGCGGTGAGGACAGGCTCTACCCGGATGTCAGACAAAGAGTCTACAATTTGATCTTCGGTGATCCCTTGCTCCTTTAAACTTTTTAAACTTTCGGCCCAAAGCCCTCCTATACTGGACAAGGAATTATCATTTTCAATCCTTCTTCGATTTTGTACCGCTCCGTTTTCTTCCACCATATTTAATAGCTGAAAAGCTATCGAATACAACTGCACATGTTCTTCGGTATAAAACTTCGGACTGAAATTGACTCTATTGTTAATCCAAGGAATAAACTCCGCCAAATCATCTTCTCCGTTTTCAATCAACACTTCTTTCAAGCAGTTCAGAAGGAACTCCAGGTCATGGTAGGGTTTACCTAATTCTTTTTTCGTGATTTCTAATACGTTCATACGAAATCTTTTTGTTGGTCAAATGATATATACGAGCAAAGCTTCTATAGCTTCTTTAAGAAGCTATTAAACTTACGAATTTTTAAATTAGAGTAGGGTTAATTTTTGTTGTAATGGCAGCCGGTCATACGCTTTTTCCTTACAACTGTCCCAGTAGTTATTATGCGCTTAAGTACCACGGTTGATGTGGGTAGGCATACTTCTCCCTGAGGAAAATTATGTGTTGTCGGTCTTGCTTTGGTTAGGTAGGCAATCAGCAGAATGTATTCTCTGACTCTTACAAAGAAAAGCCTCAAAAGGAGAAATATCAAATTTCATCCAAGATTACAAGGTTTTCCAAATCAGGCCATTTGTGAAAAAGTACACCCAGTTAGCTTATTGAAACACTTACAGGCGTAAAAAAAACCGGTTGAAGCTCAACCGGTCTTAAATTTAACTAATACAACTATTTAAACTACTTGCATCATATATGAGAAAACTACGACTATAAATCCATTGATAAATAGACCAGATTTATTTTTCTATACTGGTAATGTTAACGAAAACAAATTAAAAATGTTAAGAAAGTCTTAAAAAAAATTACTTGGCTTCCCTTATCTTATCTTCGTTTTGATGAAATGCTTGATGCGTCCCGGTCTTTATCTCTTGTTGAGTGTGCAGGGGCTCTTCCTTTGGCGGGTCTGAAATGGCCTCAAAAGCCATTGCCGCTAATAAAGCCATTGCGAGGATAAAAGCTTCGATCAAGTCTTTGGTTACTTTGATTTTAGTTTTCATAGTGATTACAGATAGTGAAGATACCTGCCGGAGTGCCAACGATGTGCCATTCCATGTAATGGTTTTAAAACCAGTAAGTTATGTTTTTGTAGCGAAATGGAAGGAGGCATTCGAATGTTCGAATGCGGACAAGAAATGATAAAAATGTACACTTTGTACAAGGCAGAACCAATGCTTGGTAAGCAAAAGTGTAACGGACCGAAATAAGGAATGCTCTTGCTTGCTTGTGGATACAGGAGAAAACGAATCACCCTTCAATTTTCCATCCAATCCTTCAATCCCCCAATCCTCCATTACTTTAATCCTTCAGTCCTTCAATCCCCCAATCTTTAATTTACTCCCCGGAAGGTGAAATATCTTTTCCGCAATAGTGGATAAACTTGTTGATTTGATCTTCGCGACCCAGCACTATGAGTACATCTCCTTCGGTAAACATGGTATCGGCTTTAGGGTTGATGATAAAGCCGTCCCGGCTGTGTTTGATACCCACTACGTTTACCCCTGTGCGGCTTCTGATATCCAGTTCGCGCAGGCTTTTGTTGCGAAGTTCTTGTTTGAGTTCGTTAAAACGCAACTCTTCCAACCGTAGGCGGGTTTTGTCTACGCCATTGAGCATTTCCAGGAATTCTACCACTTCAGGACGGGTGACGAGGTTGGCCATATGCAAGCCTCCAATGGCATCGGGCTGGACAACATGATGGGCCCCGGCCCGAAACAGCTTGTTCACCGCAGTCTCTTCCGTGGCTCTGGCAACAATCTGAATATCGGGGTTTAATTCCCGGGCGGTTAAAGTAACGAACACGTTATCCGCATCCTTTGGCAAAGCCGTAATAATGGTTTTGGCCCGTTGGATACCCGCTTCAATCAACACCTCATCCGAGGTAGCATCGCCTTCTATATAGAATACATTGGATACTTCTCCATACTTGAGATATACCTTTTCAATGTCCCTTTCGATAATGGTAAAAGGTACTTGGTTGCGAAGCAGTTGCTCACAAGTTTTGCTTCCGTTTTTTCCGAATCCGCAAACGATCGTATGGTCTTTCATTTTGTAGGCCCCTCGATTGGTAATGTAAGTTTGAAATACTGAACGTAGCTCCCCCTCGAAAATATACTTGGTCACTACCGAAGCAAAGTAAGCGAAAACACTGAAATTAAAGATAATGTAGATGGAAATAAAAATACGTCCTTCCGGTCCTACCCGGTTGAGTTCGTTCATGCCCACGGTAGAAATCGTGATGACCGTCATATAAAAAGCATCCCAAAACGTATAGGCTTCCAATTGCATAAACCCAATGATGCCTACCAAAAGGCTAAGAAGCAAAACGGATATGGCAATAAAGAGCTGGTTTAATTGTCGAGTGAGGGTTGCTTTCATGAGATGACCATTCCTAGTTCTTTGGCAATAGAGGTTTTGTCTTTTAAAAATTCCATATACAGTTTCATATTTTCATCCCGCTTTTCGTCAGAAGTAGCGGCTGCAATCTTTTGAATATAGGTATTACAAAGCTTTTCACTCAACCGGTATTTTAAACGGAGAATGTTAGTGTAAAGCACCTTCGACAAATCTTCGTCTTGTTTGGGAATAACGATATTCAAGCGTTCCCAATGCTGACTGATTTCTTCTTTGGTCACCAATAGGTCTACAATCAAGGTTTTGTGTTCGGGCTTGCAAATTTGCAGCATGCGTTGGTCGTCTACCTGTTTGCCTGCATCCACTTCTTTTTTATAGAGCTTGAAAATTTCAAAATAAGTAGGCGAATGAAATTCAATACCCTGGATTTCTTCCATCAGATAATCGCAAATCCGTATTTCCTCGTCCACCGTTAAGTGGCCATAGTTCACGAGCAAGCGAAGGTATTCCCTTTCTTGTACATTGAGCTTTTCGTCATAAACGGCCGGGGCTTCTTCTACCAGAGCGGAGTCCTGGTTTGGCGTTACCGGGGCATCCTGAAACTCGCCGGGAAGGGCTTGACGTTCTTCCTTCCATTGAGCCCTTTTTTGCTGCTTTCGTTGCTCGCTAAGGGCAATTTTTTTACCCTCTTCGATGAGAATATTCTCTTCGATATTGAGCAAGTTGCTACACTCTTTATAAAAGACCGATTGACGGATAGGGTCCGGTATTTTGGCAATACTTTCAACGATGCTCCGGATGATGCCCGCTCTTTTGATGGGGTCATTGCCCGCTTCTTTCAGGTGTAGTTGGGTTTTGAACAGGATAAAATCCTGAGAATGCTCTTGGAGGTAGTCTTTAAAAGCCGCTCCACCCAGCTTCTGACAGTAGCTGTCTGGGTCTTCTCCTTCCGGAAAAATCACGACCCGCACGTTCATTCCCCGTTCCAGGATCAGATCCACTCCCCGGAGAGAAGCATTGATACCGGCCGTATCTCCATCGTAGAGGATGGTGACATTTTGCGAGTAGCGTTTGATTAAACCAATCTGGTTGCTGGTCAGGGAAGTCCCGGAAGAGGCCACCACATTTTCAATACCTGCCTGGTACAAGGAAAGTACATCCGTATAGCCTTCTACCAGGTACGAATTGTCTTCGTTGCGGATGCTTTGCTTGGCCTGGAAAATGCCATAAAGGATATCACTTTTATGATAAACTTCTGTTTCCGGGGAGTTGAGGTATTTGGGTTTATCGTCTTTTTTGAGGGTACGGGCCCCAAAGGCAATGACCCGGCCCGAAATATTGTGAATGGGAAAGGTGACCCGCCCCCGGAACCGGTCGTATTCTTTGTTTTCTTTGCAGATGATGAGCCCGGCTTTTTCCAACAGGTCTTTCTGATAGCCTTTGGCCACACCGGCTTTTAATAATGCGTCCCATTGATTCAGGCTGTATCCCAAGTCGAATTTTTGAATGACTTCCTGCGTAAACCCTCTTTCCCGGAAATAGCTCAAACCGATGGATTGCCCTTCCTCCTCCTCACTTAGATTATGTTTGAAAAAATCTTTTGCATAATTCAGGACAATCAACAGACTTTCTTTTTCACTTTGTACGGATATTTCTTCCGGGCTTAATTCCTCTTCCTCGATCTCGATTTGGTACTTCTTGGCCAGGTAGCGGATGGCTTCTATAAAGCCCAAACCTTCCATTTCCATGACAAAGGAAATAGCATCCCCGCCTTTTCCGGTGCTAAAACACTTGTAAATCCCCTTGGCCGGAGAGACGGAAAAGGAAGGGGTCTTTTCATCGGTAAAGGGAGATAAAGCCCACCAATTATGTCCTTTCTTTTTCAGTGGTAGAAAATCCTCCACCACTTCCAAAATATCGGCTCGTTCCTGTACGCGTCTGATTGTATCGGTACTGATTTTCATACTGACTGAAGCATCGTGATTTTACTCAAAATTATGCTATTTTTAGATAAGGAAGAAAATTTTACCTCTTGGATAGAGCCGGAAAAAAGATTGAACGTTTTCTATCAAAGTTATATACAAAGGGGAAGAGTTGCTCATATGCCGCAAAACAGGCCGCTATCGAAGGCTCCCTGATTATTTCGTATCAATTTTGTTATTTTATATAGTATTATTACTTCTTTTGCAATAGAGAACAAGTTACAGGACGCTCAAGCATACAGGTAATGTGTAAACAGCCTATTGTCGAACACATCAATTTCAGAGATATAAAGATCCAAGCCAGCTTTTACACCTTGCCTTTTTTAACAACATTATTAAATACAAGTAGATGACATTTTCAGAGTCTGACATCATAAAAGCCCTTTCAACGGTAGAGGATCCGGATTTGAAGAAAGATTTGGTGAGTTTGAATATGATCCGGGATGTGGATATCGAGGGAAATACGGTCCGGTTTACTGTGGTATTGACCACACCCGCATGCCCTTTGAAAGAAATGCTGCGCAAGCAATGTATCGAAGCGGTGAAAAAACAAGTGGGGGAAGATGTGGACGTGGATGTGAATATTACAGCGGATGTGACCACCGTCCGGAATCAATCTCCCGTATTGCCCAATGTAAAAAATATTATTGCCATTGCTTCGGGAAAAGGCGGAGTAGGAAAATCTACGGTTACGTCTAATTTGGCTTTGGCCCTGGCCGAATCCGGCTCCAAAGTGGGGATCATTGATGCGGATATTTTCGGGCCTTCCATTCCGGTGATGTTTAACACGGAAAGCGCCAAGCCCGGTGTGGTGAAAATGGAAGGAAAGAACATGATCATTCCTATTGAGCAATACGGCATCAAATTACTGTCGATTGGCTACCTGGCTCCGGCTGAAGATGCGGTCGTCTGGAGAGGGCCTATGGCCAGCTCTGCATTAAAACAATTTCTGACGGATACACACTGGGGTGAGTTAGATTACCTGTTAATAGATTTGCCTCCAGGCACCAGCGATATTCATTTGACTTTGGTACAAACCGTTCCGTTGACCGGTGCCGTCATTGTGACAACTCCCCAAAAAGTAGCACTGGCAGATGCTACCAAAGGGATTTCTATGTTCAGACAACAACAAATCAATGTGCCAGTATTGGGAGTTGTGGAAAATATGGCGTATTTTACACCCGAAGAGTTACCCGATAACAAGTATTACCTTTTCGGGCAGGATGGTGGAAAGCTGTTGGCTCGTAGGTACGAGATTCCCTTTTTAGGGGAAATTCCGATTGTGCAAAGCATCCGGGAAAGTGGAGACAAAGGAGAGCCGGCCATCATGCATCATGAAGCGTCAAGCCTTGCTTTCCGGCAAATTGCGCAAGAATTGGCCCGGAATGTGGCCATCCGGAATGCTAACTTGGAAACGGCCAGCTTAGGATAAATTAATAGAGAAATTGACCAGTGGCAGAAGTCCATGGATAGTTTTTCTCTGAAAAGGGAATGGAATTCGCAAAATTTTGTTTCCAAACGAAAGAAATTAATCATTTTTAATACTACTACTTTCATGAGTAACACAGTCATACCTGAAGACATGGTAAAGGAGGTGGAAAAAGCCTTGGACACAATCCGCCCTTACCTGGAGGCTGACGGAGGTAATGTGCAGATTAAAGAAATCACCGAAGAGAAAGTGGTGGTTTTGGAACTGCTCGGCTCTTGTGGCTCTTGCCCAATGTCTACCATGACCTTTAAGGCCGGAGTAGAACAGGCAATTTTGAATGCCGTGCCGGAGATTAAAGGGGTAGAGGCCGTGAACATTACCCTTCCGGATGATCCCAATGCGAAACTGCCGGAGAATCTGAGATAGTCATTTTATTGATACAATCTTGGAACAGAATGGGCTAAGAGAAATGTGAACGAACTGTTTGATCACATTCCCCTTAGCTCATTTGTATTTTTAACAGAGGTCTATATAAAGAACAATCGTACAGGAACAGGTAGGACCCTGACAAATTCTGTCAATGCTTTAATCTAATTTTTGGACCTTCCCCGACCCGGACACATTCATCTGTACATTGGTCGGGTTACCTTTGTACCGGACTTTCCCCGAACCGGAAATACTTGCCTGTAAATCTCCGTTGATTTCCATTTCTACATATCCCGAACCGGACAATTTAATAGAGGCATCCCCTACTTTCAGATCCGAACCGTACACTTTGGCCGAACCGCTGGAGTTAAGGTTCACTCGCTTGGCGTTACCTTCCAAATTGGCCTGATTACTTCCCGAAAAGTTAGCTTTCAATTCGCCTACACTTAATTGAAGTTGGTACTTACCGGACCCTGATCCGTTTAAAGCCAGTGTGGAACCTTTCAGGGTACTTTTTGTCGTCACTTTACAAGCTCCTGATAAGGAAATAGCACTTAAATTTTTGCTGTAGGTGATGTACAAAGTACCGTCTACATTCCGGCTTCCGGGTTTTACTTTTACTCTTAAGGTTCCGTTTTTGACTTCTGTGATGATTTTTGAGATATCCTCAGAGGAGGCTTCGATTTTGATGGAAGGAGAGTTGCCTTCTTGTAAATACACAGTGAACGCACCGCCTATACTGACGCCCTCAAAGGAAGATAACTTTCTGGTTTCGGTGCTTTGAGCATAGGTGGAAGTAATAAGAAGGAACAAAAAAGCGCTTGTTGTGATAAGGTTGTTTATGAATTTCATTTTTTTGAGAATTTAGATGCTTCTTTTAGAAAGCTACAGTATTTCCAAAGTAAATCCAAAATATTTAAAATACTTGTTATCAGTTGTTTATGTGAATGATGATCCGAGTGTTTTTGTCCGAAAATGAACATAAATGTTGTGGATTGAACATATAAGATAAGTGAATACATTTCTTTGTCTGGGTTATGACAGTTCCATACCTTGAAAATGCACAATTTCGTAAAGATCAAGGTAAAGCTGGATCGAAACACTATCGCCAAATGGCAGACAAAACTCAACCGAATGTTAAGAGATTATGAAACAGTTGTTATTTGTTGGATTATTTATAGCGACCCTCTGTAAAAATGCTGAAGCGGACACTTACTCTAGCTTCTTAGAGAAAACAGATGCTTTCATGGAGCAACATGTAGAACAAGGATTGGTGGCTTATCAAGCTCTTCTAACTGATAGAACGGAATTGGACGAACTGATCAACTTGGTGGCCACCGTTTCAGTGGATCATTTATCTCAAACCCAGAAAAAAGCTTTTTATATAAATTCATATAACTTGTTGGTAATAAAGGGTATTGTAAATAAATACCCGGTAGAATCGCCTTTGAAAATCGAAGGTTTTTTTGACAAGGTGGAATATCGTGTGGCTGGGGAAGTAATGACGTTGAATGACTTGGAAAATCATAAACTAAGGGAGGGGATACAGGATGCTCGTATCCATTTTGTATTAGTATGTGCGGCTCATGGTTGCCCTCGCCTGGTGAATTTTGCTTATCGTCCCGAACATCTGGCCGCACAATTGGAGCAACAGACCCGTCAGGCTCTGAACGATAGGAATTTTATCCGGGTGGACAAACGGCAAAAGCAAGTGTTGATTTCGGAAATATTTAAATGGTATGAAAAGGATTTTATCAAGGAAAGTGGTTCGGTGCGGAAGTTTCTGAATCTATACAGAACCGAGAAAATACCTTCGGGGTTTCGTTTGGAATATTATCCGTACGATTGGAGCTTAAATGAACAAAAGTCATAATAAGTTCAAGATTTGATAAACCCGCTAGAAAGGCCGTTTCTACAAGAGCCCTTATCTTTGTTTTCATATTTGACCGCTCGTAGATTGAGTACAAAAAAATCTGTTCGTCTAATTTGGGGGAGCTTTCTATTCAGTAGCAAAGTTCCTTTTTTTGTGCCCTGTTTTTACAAAACTTCTTTGTCTTTCAAATCTTTTTTCACTTCCAGTAAAAAGCTGATCATCGCAAAAATGAACAAAGGATGAGCTACAAATACAAACAAAGTCATCATAAAAGGAGTAGGGTAAAAGATGTATACGATGCTGATTAATACTCCCAGTAAAATAAATATCAATTCGGTTTTTAAGCTTCTCATATATGTTGGTAGATATGGGTCTGTGAATGCGATCCTCGTAATGTCTGAGCGTTTTGAAATTAATTGTTTGGCAGGGACTCGACAAATTTCTTGAGCTCTTCCGTATTGCCCTCGCTGTGTTGGGACGATGCAGGTCCTGACATCAAGTCTTTATAATGGGGGTGACCGGGAGTGCGAAATTGCCGGGAAGGGTGTGCTCTTCCATGGCAATTCATACAGCTGATTGAATTGTCTGCAAATTGGGAAGAGAGAGGCCGGTGCATTTCTACGGATTCAAAAGCCTTGGTTTGTTGATGGCAACTCAGGCAATTGGCATTTTGAAATTCGCCCCTGTATTGAATCGGTTCCACATAGGTACGGGTAATATAACGCATCAAGTGCCGGTAGCCATCCAGTTTGGCTTTCAACGTCCCGTTTAATCCATAGTCTTTGTGGCAGCCATAACATTGATCTTTGGGAATCCAGTTATGTTGATAATGCCGGGCGGCCAGGGTAGTACTGGTGTCGTTCAGCATATCGTTGGCAAAGGGTTTCATCACATGGCACTGCATGCAGGCCTTTACTTTTTTGCTGGTTTCAAATACATGATAATTGCCAAGAAAAGCAATGAGAATGGGTAAAACAATCAATGCAGGAAAAGCCAGGCGTTTGACCACGGTATTGACCTTCCCTCCTTTGAGGGCAATAGCCAAGAGTAGTATCAGGTCGGCAACGACTAAGACTACGCCAAGCACTTGGACTAATTGGACAGTTTCGGTGAACATGGTTTCTAAATTTCGGTAGAAAACTCGGTATATTTTTTTGCGGAAACGGCGGTGACTTTGTATTCCGGCTCTTTGGAGACAGGGTCGTAATTATCTGCCACGATCAGATTGATCAGAAACTTGTTATCAAAGAAAGCTGCGAAAATGACTCCGGGCGTCTCATTTTCCGAAATCTTTACCTTCCCTTTCATGGAACCGTATTGGCTGCTGACTTCTAACAAATCCTCTTCCGCGACTTGTAGTTTTTTAGCATCAGAGGGATGTAATACAAATACTCCCCGGCCACTTCCTTCGGACAAGGCGGGGATCTTGTCAGTCATAGTACCTGTATGCCATTGTTCTACCACCCGGCCGGTAGTCAGGTAATACGGAAATTCTTCGGATAATTGCTGTTGTGTAGGAATATAGGGCCGTAAGAATACGACTGCCCGGTGGTCCGGCTTGCCATAAAACTGAATTTCTCTACCTTCTTGTACAAATGGGTCTCCCTGGATATATCTTCGGACGGTGCCCGGGTGGTTTTCATCCGGACAAGGCCATTGGATGCCCCGTTCTTTTTGCAAGCGCTCACGGGTAATGCCTTTGAAGTTATATTTGCTGGCAGCCGACAGGTTTCTATATTCTTCCCAACATTCCGCAGGAGTGGAATATTGAATCAAATTACCATATCCTAACCTTTTGGCAAAGTCTACCAAAATATCGAAATCACTTCTTGCTTGTCCGGGTGGGTCCATGAGTTTTTCTATCAACTGGTATCTTCTTTCGGATTGCCCGTATACTCCCTCCTTTTCAAGGTACAATGCGGCAGGAAGAACCACATCGGCTAATTTTGTGGTTTCCGTATCCTCAAAAACATCTGCCACTACCAAAAAGCATTTTTCCATCGCTTTTTTTGCTTCGGCAAGATTGGGCATGGACTGGGCCGGATTGGTGCACATCACCAAGGCGGCTTTCACTTTTTCTTCGCCCATGGCTTTGAATAAGTTAACCGCATCGTATCCGGGTTTAGGGCTGATGCTTCCGGCCGGAACCCCCCAAAGTTGCTCCATTTCCTGACGGTGATGGGCATTGGCCACCATACGGCCATGCGGTAGTATATGTGAGAGGGAACCCGTGTCCCGCACGCCTCCACAGGCATTGCTTTGTCCGGTAAGGGAAAGGGGGGTAGCCCCCGGCCGGCAGATTTGCCCGGTAATCAGATGCAGACTATTGAGGGTATTGTTGAGAAAGACTCCTTGTGTTCGTTGGTTTACACCCATAGTCCACATGGACATAGTAGCTTGGGAGGTGGCAAACCAGTGGGCTACTTCTTCGATTTGCCGGGGTGGAATGCCTAGTTTTCTCGCTACTTTTTCAGGAGCATAATCTTCCAAAAAGCGTATATAGGTAGCAAAATCTACTTCTCTTTGTCCATTGTGAAAGTTAATATGTTCCTTGACAAAGGTCTTATTATACCAGCCCTCCTTCACGATTACATAAGCCATGGCATTTAAAAGCAATAAATCGGTGCCGGGATATACCGGTAGAAAAATATCGGAATGCTCGGCCGTTTTGGTTTTCCGGGGATCCACTACAATGATTTTCGTTTGAGGATGAGATTTTTTCCGGATCATCATCCGTTCCCATAGCGGTGGGTGACATTCGTACATATTTGCTCCCATCAAAAAGAAACAATCGGCGTGGTCGATGTCCGCATAAGCGCCCGGAGGTTCGTCTTTGCCGAAGGTTTGCGTATACCCTACCGCTGCCGATGCCATACACAACCGGGGATTGCCGTCCACGTTGTTAGTACCGATTCCGGCTTTGAACAGTTTGTTGGCCGTGTAGCTTTCTTCAATGTACAATTGTCCCGATCCGTAGAAAGCCACACTATCCGGACCATAAAGCTCTATGTTCTCTTTAAACTTACTGGCAATTAAGTCCATCGCAGCTTCCCAAGTGGTTTCTACCAGGCGCCCTTCCGTGCGGATTTTCGGCACGGTTAGTCTGCCTTCCAATTGAGTTAAGTCTGCCAGGGTAGAACCTTTGATACAAATGACTCCTTTATTGTGAGCGGCCGTATCGCCTTTGACCCGTACGACTTTACCTTTCGTTAATCCGAGTTTCACACCACAGCCTGTACCACAGTAACGGCACACGGACTTATGCCAACTTTCCACCGGACCTTCGTCTACTATCAATTCAGTGACTCCCCAACCACTCAGGGCCATTCCGGTAACGGCAATAGCTCCGGTAGAGAGCTTGATGAACTCCCTGCGTTGGAGATTCTTGGCTTCTTTTCTACTCATGGTTTTCTTCGATTAGGTTTTAAGCTGTTACTCCGTGAATACTTGAGACTTTATACCAGCACTTGAGTAATTGTTGATACATATTTTTTCTTGTAAAGATGTTGCCTGTTTCATTGATAAGATGGATGTTGGATAATGAACAGCCGTTCCGTATCTTTAAACAATCTTACATTTCATTACTCCCTCCTTCATCGTCAGTTTTCACCGAACTAATTATTGGTTTTTAGGGCTAAATGACCAGGGTAAATTGTATATCCCTAATAATAGAAGTTCAAAAATGAAGAACTATGACCTGGGTCATTTTACCAATATAAATTTTAAAAAACCTTTGTTATGCCCAAGTATCTTTTCTCTTTTTTTAACTTATAAAAAGTTATGAGTAAAATTTACAAATTCAAAATCTTGCTCTGTATCAGTGGGTTCCTGTTCGGATTCACTACTGTTTCCCAGGCTCAATTTTCGCTAACCGGAGAGATCAGACCCCGGGCCGAATTTCGAAATGGCTTTAAAACCTTACGTCCTGAAAAAGCCGATCCGGCATTTTTTGTGGAGCAACGTTCGAGGTTGTATGTGGCCTTCAAGCAGGAAAAGTTTCACTTGCAATTTAATTTACAGGATGTGCGGTTGTGGGGAAATACCAGTCAGGTGTATAAAACAGACGAACACAGCCTGACCAATGTGCATGAGGCTTACGGAGAGTACTTTTTCAGCCCCAAATGGTCGATTAAAGTAGGACGGCAGGAAATCGACTATGACAATGCCCGTATCATGGGGAACTTGGGATGGGCACAACAAAGCCGGAGCCATGATGCAGCTCTTTTGAAATTTGAAAATGTTGAGAAAGGTTTGCGTCTTCATATGGGAGGGGCTTTTAATCAAGGGGATATTTTTGAGCCCGGACGATTGAGTGGAACCTATTATGAAGGAATCAATAATTATAAAACCATACAATATATCTGGTTAAATAAGGAAAGTGATACCGGGGCTTTTTCTATACTGGCATTAAACAGTGGCTATCAAACAACGGATACTACCGTACAGTTTATGCAAACGCTTGGGGGAGCGGCCCACCGGAAATTCGGACAAGTAAAACTGGAAGGGGAGTTTTACTACCAACTTGGAAAAAATGCCGACAAACGGAATGTGGAGGCTTTTATGCTTTCCCTCAGCGGAAGTTTCCCGGTGGGGGCTTTGTTGCTTACTTTGGGAGCTGACTACCTCTCTGGAACCAAGGCCGGAGATAAGGACCAGAATGCTTTTACTCCGCTTTATGGCACAAACCACAAATTCTACGGCTTTATGGATTATTTCTATGTGGGAAATAACCATGCGCAAGCGGGTAATACTGCAGGCCTGTTTGATCCCTTTGTGAAAACCAAAGTGAAGATAGGAAAGGGAGTGCTCCATATTCACGGGCATTATTTTATGTCGGCGGTGGAGGTATTGGATGTGACCGACCCGGGAAAGAATTTATCCAGGGGTTTGGGAGCCGAAGTGGATTTGGTGTACCAATTAAAACTAATGGATGCCGTCACTTGGCATTTGGGGTATTCGCAGCTGTTTGCTACCGAATCGATGAAAGCTTTGAAAAACAATGCAGGAGCATATGACAAACTCAACCAATGGGCCTGGACGATGATTACATTTAAACCGCAGTTGTTTTCAACGGCAAAATAGGAGTTCCTGATAGGAGAAAATTACATAAACAAGTCCCATTCTTTTTACCGGATGGGACTTGCTGTTTTTATTGGGATAGGGCAACTCTATTGTTGTAACTCAAAAGTAGCCAGTAGTGCTTTGTGGTCGGTAGGCCATACGTTCAATGGAAGTAGAAACGGGTCTTGGGTTTGTTCCTCTTCCCGCTTTCCGTATACTACCGAACCCTTAGGCCCCAGAATTTGCATGTCTTTCAATTTCAATCCTGCAAAAGGTTGGTAAAAGACAAAGTCAATCCGGTCGCGGTCATCGGCATCCGGAGACCAGGCCAGTTTTTTGATGTCCACATGCGGGCAATCAGCCGGGAAGGTAAATCCGGGGTGGCTGACCGGGTTCGGATACAATTCGCGGTAAGCATCCACATATCCTCCTTCTTCCAGTAAGCTTGTAACGGTCCAAGGTATTACGAGCCCTTGGTGATCAAATAAGTCTTTGGTGGCTTCCGTCCAATCCAGATGCGAAGGCTCATTAAAATCTCCCCCTAACAAAACAATGCTTCCTCTTTCAATTTCCTGTTGTGCATCCTTTACAAATAACCGGATGGCATCGTCCCGTTGAGAAGCCATGTTGTCAGCCAATATCGTATCCAGGTCTGTTACCACCGAATCCAGTTTGTCCCAGGTTGTACCGGAATACCCCCTAGGCAAGTACAAAGCACAATTCCTGTAATCCAAATGCGCTGTATATACAGCTACTTTTTGACCGTTCATATCTGCTACCGCTTTGTAAATACTTCCATGATCGTCTTTTTCCGGAAATACCGTAACGCTATCCTCGATGGGATACTTGCTCAAAATTCCCGAATCATAGCTGTAAAAAGAGTAATAGATCTTCCCCTTTTCTTTCAGTGATTGGACAATCCGGTCGCAAAAACGGGTATCTTTATAATTCCGGACTTCGCTCAGTGTGATGAAGTCTGCATCCGTACGGATAATTTCCTCAACGATGGCTTCATAGCCGTCTTTTACCACAGTGCCTTCTTGCCAAATATTAAATTGCAAGACTTTAAATTGTACGGGTTGTGTGCAAGAGACTACAAAAAGAGCCAGCAAGAATGCCGCGTTTCTCAATAAATCTTTCATCTTTTTAACTTGTTTGTTGTCGATAACAAATCACTCTATTGGCCTGAGTATAAGGTGTGAAGTTATAGCAAATTTCGGTAAAATGCCTCGTGCCAGGGCTTTTATCTAGTAGAGAGTTTAATGGCTAGAAGAAATTGAAAATACAGAAATTGTCAGTGTCAGTTTCTGAAATAAATAGTTAGCTTATGGAATACAACTCCTTTAAATGATGATTACTTTTGGCTGGTAGAAATAGCTTTTCCTTGTTTTAGAAGGAGAAGTAGTAATTGATTCTCAATGAATTCTTATTGTATGAATAAAGTAAAGGATGCCTTGTTGGGACTGGCAGTGGGCGATGCTTTGGGAGTGCCTGTGGAGTTTATGAGCCGGGCAGTGTTGCAAAGCGATCCGGTAACCGGGATGCGGGAGTATGGTAGCCATCACCAACCGGCGGGAACCTGGTCTGATGATAGCTCATTGACTTTTTGTTTGGCGGACAGTTTAATTTCAGGATATGACCTGAAGGATATCGCCGGTAAATTTATCCAATGGAGAGACCAGGCCTATTGGACGGCTCATGAGCGTGTCTTCGATATCGGTATGACGACCCAATCGTCAATCAACCGCTTAAAAAGAGGTATTCGGCCGGATTTGGCTGGAGGAATGTATGAAGATGAGAATGGAAATGGTTCTCTGATGCGAATATTGCCGTTAGCATTTTATCTAAAAAATCAACCGGATGAAGAGAGGCAGTTTGAACTTATCCGAGAAGTATCGTCCCTTACACATGCACACATCCGTTCTGTAATTGCCTGTAAAATTTTTATGGATTACGCATTAGCTTTATTAGCCGGAAATTCTAAAGTAAAAGCTTATGAACTGACTTGTGAGAAAGCAAAGGCCTTTGTTGAACGGAGGGGAATTGTAGCGAAGGAAGTCAGCATTTTTTCGAAAGTACTGGATGGAAAATTAGCTGACAAACCGATACAAGAAATCAGTGGCAGTGGCTATGTTGTACATACCTTGGAAGCCAGCCTTTGGTGCTTGTTGACCACTTCTTCCTATAAGGAAGCGGTGTTGAAAGCTGTAAACCTGGGAGATGATACGGATACTACTGGTGCCGTTACGGGAGGTTTGGCCGGTATTTTATACGGATTGGACCAAATTCCTTTGGCTTGGCGGGAAGCCTTGGCCAAGAAAGAGGAGATTATAGCCTTGGCAAATAAACTCAATAAAGCTACAGACAAGGAAGTTTAGCAATGAGGGCACTATGAACCATAGTTAAACAGCCTCCCGGAATGGATCCGGGAGGCTGTTTAACTATGGAGTTATTCTGCAACAAGGGTGTTTTGCTCTCGAATAACGTTGACTATATAATCCCATAACGATTTGCGTTGTTGCAAGGCCCGAAGGCTGGCTTCGGTAGCTTCTTCCCACTTTTTGTCATCGTCTCCACATATCTCTTCGATCATCTGCATGGCCATTGGTCCGTGTTCATCGCTGTCTAATTCTACATGTCTTTCCAGGTAATAGAGCAGTTTGGAAAGGTTAACGGATATATCCTGGTTCAAGTCCTTGATAATGGAAGTGAACAGGTCCGGAATCAAATCTTCACGGCCAAAAGCAAATACTGCGGCAATACAATGCAACTTGTCCGAAGCAATAATTTCGAACGTAAAATTGATAAAATCGGCTATTTCCCGGGCTAGGCCTACTGCTTTCAAACTGCTTTCCAAGCTGCTTCCTTGTTCGATGGCATGGATGAACTGTTCCACCTTTTTGGTCTCAGCTCCGGTTTCCCGCATGGCTTCCAGGTATAGCTCAAAATGACTGGCCGGCCGGCCATCCATGGAGATATCCGTTTCTTCACCCAGTACGATTTCGTTGATCAGTTTCCGGGTCATCGGATTGCCTTTCGGAATCCAAGGAACAGTAGTACAAGTCAATTTTATTTGTAAGGCCTTTAACAAAGACATGAAATCCCATACGGCATATACATGTGCTTCCATAAACCGGTTGACATCCTCTACTTGATGAATATGTTTGTAAAGGGCATGTTCCAATACTTCCTTTCGGATGGAATCAATGTTGTCTAAAAGAGTTTGTATTCTATCCATTGTTTATTGTTTTGCGGCCACAAAGATATAGCAGCTTGAGAAGCTTTAAGGCAGGATCGGGGAAAAGATGCATTTTGCCCGGCGAGAAGTGGCTATTGAGCCGCTTCTCGCAAAAGATAGTCTCCTTGTCGTAAATCACGCTTTTTCCCAAGTCATGACCAATTCCGGATGGCCTGTCATCGGGTCTGTTTGTTCGGAAGTAACTACAAAGCCTTGTTTTAGATAAAATGCTTTGGCAGCCGTATTTTCTTTAAAAACCTTTAAGGTGAGTTTTTCTCTAAGGGACCGTGCTTGGGTGAGCAAGGCTTTGCCAATCCCTTTTTTCTGTTGGGAAGGATCGATAAATATAGCCGCAAGTTCTCCTTTGTTCAACGATACAAAGCCCAGTATTTTTTCATTTTCTTCGTACACCCAGGTTTCCGAATGGGGTATGTACAGGTTTTTCATGGGTTCCACCTGGCTTTCCCAGAAGTGTTTGGGAATAAAATGATGGGCAATAAAGGAGGCTTCCAGCCAAATGCTGAGCACCTCATTGATGTCCCGGTTTTCCAATTTCCGAATCATTGTCTATCTGTATGCTTGTGGTTCTTAAAAAGGGAAAATTACGAAAAAAATCCAGGAGATCGTGGGCGAACAAGTGGAGAAATGTTTAACCTTTAGACACTTCCTGGTTAGCCCAATAAAAAAGCGCCTGGAAAGAATTTTCCCAGGCGCTTTTTTTCGAATGTATTGATGGCTATTCTTTTTCAATTTTATACTCTTCCAATTCCACGGTTCCGGAGGCAGGAGATTCTACTTTAATTAATCCCACTCCTTTGGCGTAGTATTGTTTATCCGTACTCATAGGTATCGTCTGTCCGGCAGCTTCATAAGAGGATTTCATTTGTAGGACGATTACATCTTCAAAAGTTGTTTCCTTAACAGTCTTGGAAATTCCTTTTTCTAAAATTTCAAAAGCATAGGTAACTTTAAGAGTCATGCCATTACTGTTCGCATCAAAGGTATGTTCCCATTGATGGCCGACTTCAGCATTGTCTTTTAAAAGGATCATCTTAAAGTTTTCTATTTTTGTAGGTGATTGACTCATCGCAGCCAAATCCGCAAATCCCCAATATTCCCCGTTTTCAAATCGCAAATAGGAAGGAGTAGTATGATCATTAGAATTCCGTAAGAATTCTCTATACATTTTTCCATCAATTTCTTTTACATTATTTGTGGAAGTTAACGTATAGTCTGGTATTGAGGTGGCATCATATTTCCAATAGCTCCCTGCTGAATTTGGGAGGTAATTGTCAGAAGAAACAACTAAAGGTTGAGGCCCATCGTCATCGTCAGAGCAAGAGACTAATAAGGTACTGATAAGAGTCAGGAATAACAAAGAATGATAAATTGTACTTTTCATAGTATAGGGTTATTGTTTTTGTTAATATGGCGCGAATATACTAATACCAATTAAAAGGCAAAATATGAATCGCTGTATTTTTGAACTTTGTTACCCAATTACTATTATAAAAAATTCAAAGGCTGAAAAGCCCTTCCTAAGACCTGTTTTCCCGGCAAATCCAGCCATTTTTCCAAAATGCTTGCATATACTTCCCGGAAATCAATGGAGTAGATTAGGTCGCCATGATCCAACTGGGTAAGATTGGGGGCCGGGTTGTAAACACCGGCTTGTTTTAATGATTTTCCAATGACAAACAAATTATTGGCCGTGCCGTGGTCAGTTCCTTTACTGGCATTTTCCTCTACTCTCCGGCCAAATTCCGAAAAGGTCAAAATCAATACCTCTTCAAAGGTTCCTCCTTGTTGCAAGTCTTTTACAAAAGCTTCTATTCCCGATGCGTAGCTTTCCAGCATGCGTTTTTGTCTTATATCTTGGTTGACATGCGTGTCAAAGCCCGAAAGGGAAGTATAATATACTTTGGTGCTGGCTCCGGCATTGATCAGTTGAGCAATGGTTTGCAGGTTTTTGGCAAAGGCACTTTGAGGATAGTCTTGTGAAGACTTGGCTTTTTTAACCTTTTCTTGCAGGTATTCAGCCGAAGAAACCGTTTCGCTCAGCGTTTTATAGAGGTAATGCAGGTTCGTATTATCGTGTGGAGGCTTTTCCTTATAATGAGTCGTCAATGTTTGAATATGTTCTTGTTGTACCATCCTGGAGAGTTTTTTAGGATCGTGCATCGCCAATCCCTTTACTTGTTTGCCTTTTAGCGCCAGGCTCAAGGTGTCGTCCACGTCTATGGCTTGGTGGGGATGGCCTTGGCAACAGGCATCCAGATAACGCCCCAACCAGCCGGTATTCCAATATTCCGAAGCACTGCTGCCGGTTTGCCAAATATCCATGGAGCGAAAGTGCGAACGGTCTGGATTGGGGTACCCTACCTCATTGAGGATGGAAAGCCAACCCTGATCATACAGTCGTTTTAAGGGAAGAAGTGAAGGATGTAGCCCTTGTTCACCGTTTAAATTTAAGACTTTTTCTTTGGGGAGCGCGATGTTCGGTCTGCTACGGTAATAAATATCATTGCGATATGGGATTACGGTATTGAGCCCGTCATTTCCACCGGACAGTTGAACGACCACCAGTATTTTTTCCCGCTCATGAGGAGCAGGGGAAAGTTGTTGCCTTTCGAAGGCTTTCAAAAAGCCGGGAATCAGCGAGGCGCCTGCAGTGGCAAGTGCGCTGTTTTTGAGGAAGCGTCTGCGGTTTGTATAGGTTTTCATGAGAAAAATAGCAATATCTGAAAATTGAACTGATAAACTATGAAAGTTGATATTCTGGCAGTGACATGAATGAAACAAACATAAGCTTGGCCTTTTCTTCTTCCGAAGAAGCATTCGTTTCAACGTAGGCATTGAGGAGTTGAAGTGTTTTTTCATCAGGGAGGTGTCCAAGCAAAAACTCGCTGGTTTGGTAGAGCCGTTTTTCTGATGTATTCGAAGAGGAGAAAGAAGTGATTTCTTTCCAGTTTACCGCAAGCCGGGCTTGTTGGAATTTACGTTTCAACTTTAAGCCGTTCATATCCCCATCCTCTTTGGAAGTGACTTGCAAAGGCCGTTGATTTAAGAAAAAGCCCGCCAAGCTCAAGCGAAGGGTAAGGCTGGAACTATCAATCCAGGCTTGGCCTTCCGGCCATCCTCCCACATTGGGAGGGTAAAATAGTAATTGCCCAAGTACTTTCTGTAGAAAAAGTGTTATTTCTTCCGGCTCGAATGTTTGATTCAGGTGTCTTTGTAAACCAACCAAAAGGGCTACCGGTGATTTGATAAAATTGCCTCTGTTGCTTGTATCGTAAAACCAATCTGCCGAAAAAACCGCTTTGAGTAACCGGGTTATATCGTATTCACTTTCGTAAAATGCTTTTGCTAATGATTGCACATGCTCCGGCTCCGGAACATGGTTGACAAAGTGCTTGTAAATTTTTTCCGTAATGAATCGAGCGGTATTCCGGTTTTCCAATATTATTTGTAAAATATCCTCTCCACCGAAGTTCCCTCGCTTTCCCATAAAATCCTTTTTTCCAAAATCGTGGTGGCGCTTACGGAACACAAATTTACCTTCCTGATCAAATGTCCATCCGGTAAAGGCACGGGCTGCATTTTTAATATCCTCTTCCGAATAATGGCCCCTCCCTATAGTAAATAATTCGAGGAGTTCCCGGGCAAAATTTTCATTGGGATGGGCCTTGCGGTTCTGCCGGTTGTTTAAAAACTGCAACATGGCCGGGTCTTTGGCAACAGCCAGCAAAAGATGTCCAAAGTTGCCCAAAGCATATTTGCGCAAGGTGTTATTTTGCATTTGTACCAGATGGGCATTGTTACTCCGGCAAGCGAAATGGTTGTGCCAAAACAGCGTCATCTTTTCCCGGAGCCTCCCCTGACCTCCGGCCATCCGTTGTATCCATTGCAGGTTCAATTCTTTGATTTTCTCTTTCGATTGTTTTTTCCGTTGGTTTCGCAGGGCTTTGTTGTTCGTTTTTTGTACCAATAGCCGGATGTCGTCTTGTTGAAGTACTTCCAGGGGGCAAAAATCCTTGGCATCTTTTAAGAGGAAGTTGAGCAATTTGGAGGGTTTCCAATTCCGCATGCGGGCAAATTCCCGGGCGGATAGGCCAAATCCTGCCCGTTGGGCAAGGTGGGTGATATAGGGTACTTGGGTTTTTGTTTCTGGCTTCATAGCGATGGTTTTTTCTCTTAGATGAAATTCACCTTGTAAGGTTTAAACGCCATGGCCAAAAAAAATCCCTTCACGGTTTTTCAACACATGAAGGGACAGATAACAGTTTGTTAAGGCTGTTAAATTAACTAAACATATAGATCCAGATGATCCTTGACATTCGAAAATTAAATGGAAATAATAGTAAAATCATTACCCCGATAATAATCAACAGATTAATATCAAATGCTTCAAACTCATAAAGCATACTACTGAGTAGATAGACAATAATGCATTCGGCCACGGCAATGCCATAACTCACATACATTGCCCCCATAAAGAAGCCTGGTTCTTTGGAATAGTGGTTTCCACATTTGGTGCATTTGTCATGCATTTTTTTAAAACGGAAACTAAACAAGCTTTTGTTAGGAAAAATTGCATCCCCTTGGCAATTGGGGCAACGTCCGGTTAATATATCGACTATTTTCATAACTCTGTGACTTGTAATTTTAAGCAAAAGTAGAGGGTATAGTCGTGCTAATTGGGGCATAAAATGACAAAAATTAGTACTTTTAGGACAAAATATGAAGAACAAAAAAAGAGAACCCAAGCGATAAGAGATTGAAAAAGCCACCCATATATTGCATAGAACAGTTTCAGGATTTTCAACTGGACCGTAGTTTTTATGCCAATAATTTTACAAAACACTTGGAAGCGCATCATTTTATCAGCAAACCCCACAAGCATGACTTTTATATGGTGGTATTGTTTACCCAAGGCTATGGCAAACATCAAATTGACTTTACGGAATATGCCATAATGCCGGGTAGTATTTTTTTATTAAAACCCGGACAGGTACACAATTGGCGCTTTTCCCGGAATATTGAAGGGTATATTTTTTTTCATACCAAAGAGTTTTACGAATTGACCTACAGCCATAAAAAAACTGCGGATTACCCTTTTTTCTATTTAAACCAAAACACACCTGCCATCTATAGTAAGTCGGCTAAAATCAAAGGCCTGTTTGAGGAAATCTTGGAAGAACATAGGGGAGAAGGTCTGTTTAAACAGCAAAAGCTTTGTTCGCTCATCGATGTATTGTACATCGAGTTATCCCGGATGTATTACCCCCAGCAAGCAGAAGCCGATTCCAAAAATCATTATTTCAATCAATTAATGGAATTTGAGCAATTGATTGAATTGCATTTTTCACAACAGAAATTACCTAAAACGTATGCTGAAAAAATGTGTATTACGACCAAACAGCTGAATCGTATCAGCCAAGCCACCTTGCACAAGCCGGCCTCGGAGGTCATTGCTCAACGGATTATTTTAGAAGCGAAAAGGCTATTGGTACAAGGAAATCTGAGTATGGCTGAAGTAGCCTTGGAACTCGGCTATGAAGACCCTGCCTATTTTTCCCGTTTCTTTAAACGGAAATGTGGTTTGACACCAAAGGCCTTTCAACAAGAAGTGTTGGCAAAATGGATTTAATAAGAATTTGAAGTTGTGGTTTCAACATTCATAATTATCGAAACAAATGGGAAAATACGAAAATACCGAATGGTATTTAAAAGAAAGTAAAGCCTATATTGATCAATACGGAGAGGTACCTCCCCCTTGGATGTACTACCCGAATGCTCATCCTTATAGTATCGGGTGGAGAATGGGAGGAGGGGAAAGTTTTATCATGGTATTGCATGAGTGGCTGGAGCAACAAAAATTTACCGAGGAGGAACGCATTGCTTATATGAGAAAGTATCCGCCACCGCCACGATGGTTGGAGTGGGCTGCTAGTTTTATTTGGAACTTGGATACGGTGGATCATCCCGATTTGGATTTTACCCCTTATTTTGAAAAACTGGAAATGTTGGGGTTTGAAGGAGTTTCCGATTTTGAGAAAGATTTTAATAATGACCAATGGGAATAAGGTTCGATTGCGCTGCTGTGTTGTTATGTAAAACGTATAGAAACAGGACGGGGGCTTGTCCATTATACCATCTCATAGATAAAGTAATTGATGAAAAGAAACATTGTAGTTTTCATTTCCGTAATTTTTTTGATGTCTTGTCAGAAGGATCCTACAGAAATGAGCTTGGTATTTACCGGAGACGTGATTTTGGACAGGGGAGTGGACGATGAAATACGCTTGCATGGCGACAGCCTTTTGGTGAATGCTTTAAAAAAGGTTGGCAAAAAGGACTATTTGATTGTGAACTATGAGGGTACTTTTACTACATTGGATTCCGGTCAAAACCCCAAGTTTAATTTCAAAACGGACGCAGAGAAGGCCTCTTTATTGTATCAGGGAGGGGTGACCCATGCCGCCATAGCCAATAACCATGTGTATGATTATGGCAAGGAAGGTTTTGAACATACCCTAGCTGCTTTGCACAAAAACGACTTAATCCCTTTGGGCGAAACCTGTATCCCTAACGTGCTGGAAAAAGACGGGTATAAATGTGCAATTTTGTCGGCTTCTTTGACATCGAACAATGCGTCTTTGTGTATTTCCAATGTAGCGAAGCTAAAGGAAAGTGTGCTTGCCTTTGAACGGGAAAATACGGGAGTCCCTTTGGTGTTGTATCTGCATTGGGGTTTGGAATTGCAACCAACTCCCGAACCGTGGCAAAGGGAATTGGCAAAGGAGTTGATCAATATGGGAGTGGATGCCATTATCGGGCATCATCCGCATGTGGTCCAGTCCGTGGAATTTATCCGTGATAAACCGGTCTTTTACAGTATCGGAAATTATATAGCCGATGCTTATTTACCCCATACGGATCGGGCATTTACCGTGGAACTGATCGTGAAGGACACCATTGAACAGGTGAAGGTCAGACCCATCCGGATTGAGCGCTATTTTCCAAACAATATCAGTGAAAAGGAACAGATTGCTCATATTCAAAAGAGTTTGTCCTTTTCTACTGGTATTTGTGCGCTACGGCAGCCGGATGGCTGGTGGTTGAAACCTACTCGACAGGTGAACTTTAAAGAAGCAACCCAACTTTGGGTGTTTGCTGCGAAAAGCAGGACAGCTATGATTAAAAAGCTAAAGGCAGGTCCGCATGTATTAGCTTTTTATACCTCGAAGGATACTTCCAATATGATGAGATTGCATGGAACTCTGTCCGAATTACAAATATCGGATATCAACAATGACGGTGATACGGACATTTTGTTGGGAATCAGTAAAAAAGTTAACTTTGATCCGGTAGTGAAAAAGAGGATAAATGTATTTACTTATCAAAACCATACACTTAAACCTTTGTGGTTAGGAACCAAATTCATTCATGATGTGGAAACATTTGATGTACAAAATGTTGAAGGATTTAATTTCCTCACTACTGTAGAAGTTGATCCGGATGGAAAGCGGCACCAAAGGGTATATGAATGGAACGATTTCGGATTTGCACTAACCACACTAAACCTATCAGAAACCGATGAAAAATAAGCCCTTGCTTTTTTGTGCACTATTGTGTGTACTCTTGACAGCTTCCTGTAGTGATGACGGGAAGAATCAAGCTTCTGAAAAAGAGGAAAGCGTCAGTGAAAAAGAATCACTTGAAAATCAGCAAACTTCAACGTTCTCTTCCAGAGTGAATGAAAAAGAAGATGAGAAAGGAACGCTCAAAATCGTTTACGGTGAAGATAAAGAAAAGCTAAAGACTTACTACGAACTGCCCCATATCAAGGAGTTTTATGACTGGAATAACTTGGAATATACACCCTCGAATGATTTTAGTTATCCCAGTGATTTAACTTCACTATCTTATGAGGAGTTACGCTTGTTGAGAAACGAAATATTTGCCCGGAACGGCTATTTGTTTTCCGATGGTTTTTTAAGAGGTTATTTTAACCGGTTCGATTGGTACATGCCTATTTTTGATGTGGAGGATTTTGAAATTTCCTTGAATCAGAAAGAGAGGGATTTAGTAAATAAGATCCTGGCCGAAGAGAAAAAACGGAAAGAACGGAAAACGGTTTCTCAAGGAGATTTGCAGCTGTATAATGCAGATTTAATTGCCAATAAACAACAATTTGAAGTTATTCCCAAGGGAGTTGAAGAAGATTTCCATAAACAGAATTTTAGCCTTGTGGCTACCAACCGCGCCATGCCTTTTTATGCCTATGATGAAAATGCCTATCAGTATATTCCTCATTACATTACTACGGATTTGTACTTGTTTATTTTGCACAAGTATTTCTCCCGGTCTCTGGAAAAGTTGGATGAAAACTATATGTATGGCCAGTTGAAAACCCTTCTGGAAAATGCATCTCAAAAAATTAATACATTATCGGGACCTGCCTCGGAACATCAAGCCACTTTGGAGTGGGCTCAGATGTATACAAGCTTGGCATTATATGCACTTGGCGATGCTAAGGTAACCGCACCGGAAGCATATACTGCTATTTTTCAGGAAGAGAAAAAGAAGATTGATGCACTGAAGGGAAACCCTTCATTTATTGAAAATTCATTTGTAAGCTATCAGGAATTAAAACCGCGGGGGCATTATACCAAAAGTGACAACTTAAAGAAGTACTTCAAAGGCTTTAAATGGTTGAGCTTAAACGGGATCGACCTGGACAATAAAGAGCAACTCAAAGGCTTGCTTGTCTTTGCCCATACGATTAAGAACGATGAAAAATTATTCAAGCAATATCAGCAGTATGTCTCTGTCATTGAAAGGCTTGCCGGGCAGGAGGATAACCTTTCCCTTTCCGATATCATGCGCTTACTCAAAGATCAATCACTGGAAGAAATCCTCAATGAGGACTTTGTTGCTTCGGTGAAAGATGAATTAAACCGTTTGAATAAGGAGAAAATCAAAACAGTTTTTGGCAAGACTGTGAAAGCCGAAGTGAAAAATGCCCGATATGTTTATTTCTTGTCCAGTACGTATTCCATTAGTGGGGAGATTTTTTCAAAGCTGGTGCACGTGGATCAGCTGAAGTCCAAAAGGCCTTTTCCCAAGGGGTTGGATGTGCCGGCTGTATTTGGCAATCAAACGGCTCAGAATATTCTTGTCAATGAGTACAAGGATCATGAAGCCTGGCCCGAATACTTGCCCAAGTTAAATCAGCTCCAAGATCACTTCAAAAATTTTGAAAATTGGGACCACAATTACGGGTTTAAAGGAGTACAGACAGCATTGGCAGCAAGCGCGGAACATGGAAACTATCCTGACTTTATGAAAACCGATGCGTACAACCGGAAAGAACTATCTACCACCTTGGCATCCTGGACTCATATCAAACACGATTTGATCTTATACCAGGAAAAACCTCATGCAGCCGAAGCCGGGCAGGGTGGAGGTCCCGAACCACCGGAACATTATAGTTATGTGGAGCCCAACCTGGAGTTTTGGGATACGGCCCTCGAATTAGTAGAGTGGTTGGAAACTTTGGCAAAGTACGAAACCAGTTTTGAGTCTGAGCTAAGCCAAATTAAAGAATTAGGAGAGAACTTAAGGACCGTTGCCTACAAACAAATTGAAGGAAAAACGATTACCAAAGAAGAGTACGATGAATTGCATTATGTGGGGGGGACAGTGGAGTATATTCTGTTGAGTTTATTGGAAACCGATCACCTTCCGGACCGGGAGCGTTCCATGGCCTTGATTGCCGATGTGTATGCTTACAATGGCACTAACTTAAATGTGGCCGTAGGGCATGCGGACGATATTTATACCATCGTACCGATCAAGGGAGAATATTATATTGCCAGAGGTTCTGTCTTTTCTTATTATGAATTTACCGGAAGAATTTATAATGACGAGGAATGGAAGCAACGGATTGCTGACCAGGATGTGCCGGAAAGACCTAAATGGATAGGGTCCATCCTTAAAGAGGGAAAGCCTTTGAAAGGGACTATGCAATACCGGTATTAAATCTTTTTTAACCCTTGAAGAGCGTGAAACTCTTCAAGGGTTTTATTTCTATTAAGTTTTGGCTTTTTGATAAAGTCCGTTGTCTGTTTTCTCGGAAGTGAGTTGGATGTTAATCACAAAAGGCTGTTTTGTTTTTACCTTGCCAAGGTGAATAAAATATTCGTTTTTGCCGATTTCTTCCAGTGTTAGTTTCGATAAAGGCTTGCCCATGTATTCATAGTGCTGAATGAATAAGTTTTTGGGCAATTGAATACGCAGAGCTTTGTTTACCGGAATATTACAGACCACCATGTTTACGGTTTTGCTACCAGGTTCGCGGGTAAAATACCCCCAGTCTTGCTTCTCCAATCCGGCATAGGCACAGTTGTAAATCGCATTGCCGTATTGCTCCATCCAATTCCCGATTTCTTTCACCAGTAATTGTTCCTCTTCGCGGATCGAACCGTCTTCTTTAGGCCCGAAATTTAACAGGAAATTGCCACTTAAAGCAGTACAGCGTACCATCATTTCGATCAGTTCCGTTGGGGTTTTGACATGTCCTTCCCAATTTTTATGATATCCCCATTGGTTTTCGGGTACGGTCATACAAGCTTCCCAGTCATTGTGCAATACACTGGTATCCGTGGGGAGTTTCCGTTCCCAGCCGGAAGCATAGTCGCCCATCATCTGCCCGTTAGAATCGAAGTGACGGCTACCCCATTCATCGGCCCGCATCCGGCTGTTGATGATCAGCCCCGGCTTGAGTTGTTTCATATGTTTTTCCAGCTCGTAACTGAACTGTCCACTGGCCTTCCAGGAAGCGTCCCAAGTACCGTCAAACCAAAAGCCTTTTACGGATGGATACCTTTCGATCAACTCACTTAATTGGTTTTTAGTGAATGTTTTAAAGCGTTCAAAGGCTTGTTTGTCCTCTTCGGATTTAAGGGCATAGCGCCAGTCAGGGTGGTACCAGTCGAGCACAGAATAATAAAAATACACATCGATGCCCGCTTTGTTATATGCTTCTACAAAAGGCTTGAGTAAGTCTTTTTGGTAAGGCGTGTTGCTTATATCAAAATCGGTGTACTGACTGGGCCAAAGACAAAAGCCCTCGTGGTGTTTGGTAGTAAGGACTACATAGCGTGCACCCATTTGTTTGGCCATGGAGGCCCATTCTTCCGGATCGTATTGTTCCGGGTTAAATTCTTCTGCCAGTTTTGCCCATTCGTTCATCGGAACTTTGGCCCAGGATTTTAGCCATTCGGCAGCGCCTTTGTAGTATTTGCCCTTCCAATAGCCGGCCGGAATGGCATAAAGCCCCCAGTGAATAAATTGGCCGAAGCGATTGTCCCGCCACTTTTCCATAGCAGGATCGGTTCTTTTCTCTGGAGATACCGGGCCGTATTGAACTTCTTTTTTTTCTTGTGCGTAGAGAGTGTGGGCACCCAAAGAAAGGGTGATCCAACTTATAATAAGGTTTAGAATATATTTTTTTGTCATCATCATTTATAGCGTTATAAAAACCTATCAGGCTTTCGAAAACCTGATAGGTTTAGCCAAGAGAAAATTCCGGCTATTAGAAATCATCTACCCAGGTCAGTGTTTTACTCATATCCTTCATTTTGCTCCAACACAGCTTCTGAGTTGGCATCAATAGCGGTTTGGGGGATCGGCCATAACACATGGTAATCCCGGATGGTATGGACAGATAAAGGATTGTATTGTTTAACTCTTTCTAATAATTTACCCACGCGGTTCAACGTAATCCGTCTAGGCACTTCACCAAACAGTTCACGAGCCCTTTCATCCAGAATGAAATCCAAGCTGACCTGCCCAGCAGTGATGGGGGAAGCATTGGCACGGTTACGGACTGTATTGATGGCATTGGCTGCTTTGTCTAATTCACCTTGTGCCAAATGTGCTTCAGCCAATAACAGATAGGTTTCTGCCAAGCGGAATTTTACCCGGTCCTTGTCATTGTTCAGGTAGCTGGGATCATCGTCTGATTTGCCAAAGTAAAATTTAGTAGTAGAAGGATATAAAGTGCCGCTTTTTTTCCATTCTTCCGTCATTTCCACCTTTTCACCGTAATTTTCATGCTCCGGGTTATTGTACCAATACTCTTTTCTGATATTGTGTTTGGAAGCCCGGATGTCGTCTTCTTCATAAGCATCGATCCACCAATCTAAGGGAATCAGTCGGCCAAGGCTTCTCCCCCCCAGGGAGTCACAAAGGGTCATTCCGTTGATTTGGGAATAATAAGGCCCCCAGGCCCTGCGCGACCAATCGGTAAAGCGTTCGGCACCTCCTCCGTTCACATTGTATTCTTGTTGAATCACCCAAATACTTTCTAAGTTACCGGATGTCCGGTTTTGGTTATGCTCTTTAAACAAATCGGAAAATACATCTCCTTCCTCTTGTAAATGATTACCAAAGCGGGTTTGCATGAGTTGAAATACCCCACTGTTGATTAAGTCCGAGGCACTTTGTTCTGCCAAGTCAGGTTGGTTCGCCTTTAAATAGGTTTCCGCCAGTAAATGCTGTGCGGCCCCTTTGACCAGCTTTCCATCGATCCCTGCTGTTTCGGGAAGGTACTCCACGGCAAATTTTAAATCTTCGATCATAAAATGAACCACTTCCGATACCGGATTTCTTTCAAAGTCCAGACGGAACGGCCGGTATACTTGGTCTACCAAAGGTACATCCCCGTATAAGTAGATCAATTCGCGGTAAGCGTATGCCCTGATAAATCTGGCTTCTGCTTTTATCCGGTTTTTGTCGGAGGGTGATTTCCAATTTACCTCTTCGTTATCGGCTGCTTCTATAATCAAATTGGCATTGGCAATAGTGGTATACGCCCAGTTCCAGTACGCATTAACGATGGTGGTTGAACTATAGATGTTGTCTGCATAATCTTCAAAAGGAGTGATATGCGGATGCCGGTTTCCTGTTACAGACAGATCTGTTCCGGCAAACATGGGGGCATAGGTCAAGCCACCTGCATACCAGCCCCATTCGTCCCGTACCTGAACGTACAGACCGGTAAGGGCTGTTTCAAATCCTTGGGTTGATACAAACGTATTGTCGGGTGCCAGTGTACTTTTGGGGTCCTCATCCAGTAAACTTTCATTACAAGCCTGGTTCATTGACAAGCTGGCAAATAGTAATAAGAATTGATATATTTTTTTGATTTTCATACCTCTTTAATTTTAAAGTGATCTTTACATCATGGGGTCGCTTAATAAGTACCCGTATGGTGAAAGAGTAAGTGGTCTGTGAACCCTCACTCTTTCATCATGTGGGGTTTATAAACTTAAATTTACCCCAAGGATAAAAGTACGGGCATTGGGATATGCTCCGTAAGAATTGCTTGACTCGGGGTCATATCCAATCCAATCCGTAAAGGTGTGCAAATTCCGTCCGCTCAAGTAGAGTTTTAGGTTACTGAGTCCTAATCTGTCCAAGGTAGCTGCCGGAAAGCGGTAGGCCAATGATATGTCTCTTATGCGGACATAACTGGCATCTTGGTAGTACATATGGCCCAGAGAGTTTTCATTGTACCCCGGAGATACAAACTCATTGCTTGGGCGCTCAGGTGTCCAGTAAGGGATGTCAAGGTAGTTGGTATTTTTCTCAGGCAACCACTCTCCCGGATCCAACAGGTTATTTTGGCGGGTGATTCCTTGTACGGTATTGATGAATATTGAGAGGGAGAAGTTTTTATATGAAAAGGTATTGGTAATTCCTCCGATCCATTTGGGCAATCTTGACCCGATGATTTCCCGGTCTTCCTTGGTGATTTTACCATCTTCGTTCACATCTTTGATTTTAGCGTCTCCGGGCTTGGCCGAAGGTTGAGCGGAATTGGCAATATCATCTCCTTCTTGCCATACACCGATCATGCGGTAGTCATAGTATACCCGTAAAGGTTCACCGATAAACCACTTGTTGGCCAAATCATCTTTACCGTCACCCCGGAGTGCTACGATCTCATCCCGGTTCAATGAAAAGTTCAGATTAGTGGTCCATTGAAAGTTTCCGTTGTCGATGTTTACACTTTTTACATTGAATTCAATCCCCCAGTTTTGCGTCTCTCCCACATTGTAATACATCGAGCGGTATCCATTCATCACCGGCACTTGCCGGGACATCAGGAGATCAGTCGTATTACTCTTATAAAAGTCAATAGTACCGGACAATCGATTGTCTAATAATTCATAATCAATTCCGATATTTAGGGAGTTGGTACCCTCCCAACGCAGGTTCGGATTTCCAACGGTATTCAACACTACGCCATTGGCCATCTCTCCCTGATCACCATATACATAATACCGGTTGGCAAACCCGTCTTTGGTTTTATAGGGGTCAATGGCTTGGTTTCCGTTTCGTCCATAAGAAAGGCGCAATTTCAAGTAGTCAATGACGGATATATTTTTAATGAAGTTTTCTTCACTCAGTGTCCAACCCAAAGCGACAGAAGGGAAAAAACCGTATTTGTTATTTTCTCCAAAGCCTGAAAAACCGTCTTTCCGGCCGGTCACTGTGATGAAATATTTATCAAGCAAAGAGTAATTGACCCGGAACATATAAGAAATCATGCCCTTTTCAGTCAAAATCGTATTTCCTTTGAGTTGTTCGGCACCTTCCATATCGTGATACAGATTGTCATCATTTACAAAGCCTTTTCCTTCCATGGTCGCTACTTTTTTATCCCATCCTTGGCTACTGTATAAGGCTGTTACATTCAAGCGGTGTACCCCAAAAGTCTTTTGGTATTTCAGAATATTTTCAAGGGTCCATTCTTTGGTCAGGGTATTTTCTACATTGGCCAAGCCGCTGGGTTGGCGACCGGTCAAGGTTTCCTTGCCATAGTAATTTCCCATGTCATAAGCATTGAAATTGTATCCGGTGTTGATGCGATAGGATAAACCCGGAATAAACGGAAGCTGAATATCGGCAAAGAAGTTGGTAAATGCCTCTTGTGAAAAGCGATCCTGGTAGGCTCCGTCATCGGCAAAGGGATTCGAATAATACTGTTGAGGCTCCTGCGGATAGAACGTATACTTGCCGTTTTCGTCTTTTAACTTGCCATAAGGACTGATTTTGATCGCATTGGTGATACTGGGACGCAAGCCGCCATAATCTTTTTTGGAGAGTTGAATACTCAAGCCCAGTTTGAACCAATCGGTAATGGTTTGGTCGAGGTTCGTCCGGATAGAATAGCGTTTGAAGCTACTGTTTTCGACCACACCTTTTTGGTCGAGATAAGCAAACGAAGTATAATACTGCGTTTTATCCGAGCCACCACTGACACTGATTTGATGTTCTTGTTGAGGAGCCGCTCTGAATACCAAATCTTGCCAATCATTTTCATGACCGTTTTGATAGTTTTCTAATTCGCTATTCATCAAAATGTTTTCGGGGTCCAGGTCGCTACTGCCATTGTACCGTTTAAAATCCTGGATAAACTTCACATAGCCCGGACCGTCTAACAAGTCCAGTTTGTTTTCGACCATTTGTACTCCGTAGTATCCTCTGTAGTTGATCTTGGCTTTCCCTTTTTCACCCCGTTTGGTGGTGATGAGAATGACTCCGTTAGAACCTCGTGATCCGTAAATGGCTGCTGCGGAGGCGTCTTTCAATACACTGACCGATTCGATATCATTCGGATTAAAATCGTTCATATTCCCGCTATAAGGAATACCGTCTACAATCATAAGCGGTTCGTTGTCGGCTGTGAGGGAGTTCGCTCCCCGGAGCAAAACCGATGGCGAAGCACCCGGTTCGGAGTTGGTATTGGTGATGTTCAAGCCGGGAATAGCACTTTGAAGACTTTGTAACACATTGGTGTTGGGGCGGTCTTCCAGTTCTTTGGTGTTAATAGCTACCACAGAGCCGGTCATATCCGACTTTTTTTGTGAACCATATCCTACTACTACAACCTCTTCCAATTGAGACACATCCGGGCTTAAACTGACGTTCAGTACTGTTTGGTTGCCCAGGGTGATTTCTTGGCTCTTATAACCTATATAGCTGAATATCAAAGTGCTACCTTCCGGAGCCGTAATTTTGTATTCTCCATCCAGGTTAGTAGTAGAGCCAATGGCCGTCCCTGCCACCAGAATACTGACACCCGGCAGGGGAGTGCCGTCTTCTTGAGCCGTTACTTTCCCGGAAATCGTTACATCTTGAGCCATAGGAGTGTCCATTACCTCTTCCACATTTTTGGAAAAAATACCCTTGCTGCTCACAAAAATGCTGTTGTTGACTCGCTTAAACTTCAGGTTGGAATTTCTGGAGATTTTCCGCAATAAGTTGCCCAAAGACGCTTGTTGATCGGGACTACTCAGCGTGGTAGCATTCAGTTTTTCTTGCAAGTCTACATAGTACTTTTCGTAAGCAAACTTGAAGTTGGTTTTCTTGCTGATAGAATCAAACACTTCTTTGAGGGTCGCATCTTGCAAGTTGATGGATAAATAGATCTCATCAATGCTTACTTTTTGTGCTTTTCCATCTTTTGCCAACAGTAAAGAGCCTAATAATGTCTGTAGGAAAATTCCATATAACGCATATTTAGACATGAGTATAATTTGCCTTAGTAAATTCAAATTCATATTTTTATTTGTTTTTGTAATACATCAAGAACAGTAGGCTCTTAAGTTCAACCTGGCGACCAAACCCGTTGACTTAAGGGCTTTTGTATATCCCGTTTTTTTGACCTGTCGTAAGTCAATTTACATTGTAGGGATATGCAAAAAAATGAAAGATGTCAGGGACCGTATGCACAATCCTTTTATCTCGTTGAGAATGAATTTTAGCATATGTTTTTTTGCATAGGCAAGTTTTTTTAAATGATTAATGAATGATTACTTTACTTCCTTGAATCTCATAAGAGAATTTCATCAAAAAGCTCAATCCTTGTAGTACCGTGTCAAGGCTTTGGTTGTCAAATTCTGCGGTGAGCGCTTTCGTTTTGGGTACTTGTGTGTATTGGATTTCTACATTGTACCAGTTCTTAAGGGTTTCCACTACTTCTAAAAAAGTAGCCTCTCTGAATTGAAGAATCCCCTCTTTCCACCCCAGTAATTGCTCCGTTTCAAACGTTCTTTTTTTTAATTGAAGCGTGCTCCGGTTTACTTCTGCTAACTCATTGGGAATGAGCCGTAATTTTTGATCCGTTTGTAAATCCATCACTTCCACATGGCCACTGACCAAAGCAACTTCTACATTGTTATGAAAGCTCGAACTACGGATGTTAAATGAAGTACCCAATACCTTGGTGGATACATTGTTGGCATGCACGATAAAGGGTCTGGTGCTGTCCTGTTCCACATCAAAAAAGGCTTCCCCTTCCAGGTACACTTTCCGGATATCCTTGGCAAATACTTTTGGAAACCTGATCTTGCTCCCCGAGTTAAGTTTTATTTTGGAACCATCTGTAAGAGTAATGGTGCTTTTTTGCCCTTTCGGAGCAAACTTTTCGATCCATTCTACAGGCTGGTTGGCTTCCGCTGTTTGTTGATGACGGATATATTGTTGCGATAACAACCAGAAGGCCGTCAAGCCTAACAAAGCAATGATACTGGCAGCTATTCTGTGTTTTACAAGTTGTGCAAGAAACAACTTGACCACATTGGTTTTAGCCGGTTTTTCAACTTGTGTCCGGTTAATTGTATGGCGGAAGCGCTGGTATTCGCGTGCATATTCCTCTTCCGCTAATGTAGGGTAAATTTCTGTCAAATACGTTTCTGCCTCTTGGACAAGTGTTGCCTTTTCAGGGTGCTCACTCAACCATTGTTTCCAAAAGCGTTGATCCTGTTCATTACTTTTCAGAAAATAGTTGATAAAAGACCTGTCTGTGATAAAATCCTTGACCTGATAATTTTCAAAATCCATCTGTCTCGCATCTTTATTTATAGGACTTCAAGAATTGAGAATGGTACCCAAAATTTTTTGATATTTTTTAATAAAATTTATATATATCTGTAAATCAATTGGTTGTTGATTGTTTTTTGAGTGGGATTATCCTGCCGGACAATTTGAAAAGCCGGAGCAACAGGACACCCAATACTGTCAACTTAAGGAAGAAGCCTTTGAAAATAGTTGCTTGCATTTATGTACGAACACTATTCCTCTTGGACAGAAGTATAGAGCGTGATAGAGATGTTCAATGAATATTTTTTAATGAAGTGATTTAAACGTATAGTTTTTGACCGAACATGGAATCAAAACCGACTCATCAAGGCACTTATTGAAGAGAATAGCCAAAGCTATTGTTGAAAAAAAGTAACACTGAGGGGGTGTTTTTGAAACATTTTTCAGGGAAAAGAAAAAGGTTAATTCACTTCAATAAATAAAAAAATAATCCTGTAATCAGGACACCGCTTTTTAGCCTTTGCAGGGCCCGGTACATTACATTTTTGATGCTTTGGTATTGGAGTTGGGTTTGTTCCTCAATTTCCTGATACGAATACCCTTCGTAAAAAAACAGGTAGATGATTTCCCTTTCCCGTTTGGAAAGACCTTTCAGGGCACGGTTGAGCTTTTGAGAATTTTCATCTTTTTGCTCTTGAGAAATCACCTGGGTTTCGGAAGAAAAAACTACCTGGTATTTGTATTGATCAAAATCAGGCAAGGGTTCATGATGGCCGTACGTCTTTTTTTGGCTGATGATCGTATTGTACAGCGCTCGTAGTAAATACCCTCTTACATTATGTACTTTTTTGAGGTGGGCATGTTTTTTCCAAAGTTTAATAAAAAGCTCTTGAATACTGTCTTTCACCAATTCCCCATCCGGGATGCATTTATACCCAAAGCTATATAAAAGCTGATAATGCTGTTGATACATCTGGTCCAAAGCATCGACACTTCCCTTCCGCAGACTGTTCCACAAATTTTCATCAACCGCTTTCGAAGAAGTATCGCTCATAGTCACTACAGGATTTAGAAGCTTGGATTGGTAAGATAATGCTCAATATCCCAAATATAATATATTTCAGGAAAGTATAATTTCCGTACGGTTTTCTCAATGAAGAGGTTTACACGTATAGTTTTTGACCGAACATGGAATCAAAACCGGCTTATCAAGGCATTTTTTGAAGAGAATAGCCAAAGCTATTGTTGAAAAAAGGAACACAGAGGAGGCGTTTTTGAAACATTTTTTAGGAAAAAGAAAAAGGTTAATTCACTCACAAATCCTGCAAAAAGAAAACCCTCGAAGAGTTATAAACTTTTCAAGGGTTTGAAACCAGAAACAGATCCGTTTCGATGATTATTTTTTCGGAATTCTGTAATGGGTTTCTGCGGTATTTAATTGTGCCGAAGCGGCTTTGATCACAAGGGATTGAGCATTTTCGGAGGTGCGTAATAAAAGTGTGGCGATGCCCGCCTCCGCATGCACTTTAGCAGGGCCGACAATATGTGCATCTCCTTCAATTTCAAATTCGACCAGAGCGCTGGATGTAGGTACGGGATTTCCTTGTTTGTCTACAATAGAAGCGTATACAAATACGAGATCATTTTCTTCCAAAGGCTTCCCACTGATGTCGATATCAAGTTGTATACCGGTCGCTTGTGTAGGGGTGTGGACTAGGTATTCTGTTGCTTTTTTTCCTTGAATATATCCTACAGCACTTAAAGTACCGGCTTCCCAAGTGACGTCCGTAAAGGTAAAAGGCGGGTGGGTCAAATGTTGGGCATTGCCTCCGTCAAAAGGATTTCCGCCTTGGGTCCGTTCGCCATAAATGGTATCCGGTCCCTGATCGGGTTTGTGTTTGCCCAGAGATTTTCCATTCAGAAACAGTTCTACTTCCTCACAATTGGAATACACGATGACTTTACCAGGCGAAGTTCTTTCTGTCCAGTAATTCGCAATGTACGCCATAGGCCCACCTTCAAAGGTTGTGTCTTCGGGAGCGCGCTGACTCTTAAAAAATTGGTAGGTGAATTTCGGCAAGCGGAAAATATCGGATACACCACTGGCTTCTATATCATCGCAACAGCCCCGGTTGTAATCGTACATGACCCAAGTGGCATCTCCGATGGTCCAAGGGTATTGGCTTCGGTGTTTGTTGTGGGACCATTGGAAATTCCAGGCAGCTTGTAATAGAGCTTCTTCTCCTTCCGCCCGTTCTTTGCGGGTAGTACTGTAATGTCCGCCAAATTCATAATCACCGTATTCGCGGATAAAACCGGGCTTTTCACTGTCATTGGGACGGGTATGGTTTTCTTTCCAGTCATTGTATAGAATATCCCAACCGTAATAGCCGTACATATCCCCTGCCGTAAACATTTGTGGCCCTGGATATTCCTGATGGGCAATGGCCTGGGCTTCGTCTTTCCACCAAGCAGGGGGCCAGGCTTCATTTAAGATGGTTTCCCATAAGATCACACTGGGATGATTGCGGTCTCTTCTCACCATATCCCGGATGTTTTGATACGTTCTTTGCACAAACACACTGTCTTTGTTAAAGAACTGCCATCCCGGTATCGGATTGATGGCCAGTAAGCCTAACTCATCACAGGCGGCCAATACGGAAGGGTCTTGCGGATAATGACCCAAACGAACGGTGTTGAAACCGGCTTTCTTGATTTTATACAGGTCGCGGTATTGTGCATTGTCTGACAAGGCATTGCCTACATAGGGATATTCCATATGCCGGTTCGTCCCAACCAATCGTATTTTTTTGCCATTGAGTTGGAATCCTTCGTCCCTGGAGTAGGCCAGCCAACGAATACCAATCCGGGTGTTTCGTTGGTCTACTTCTTGGCCGTTGAGTATGACGGAAGTTTGTAAGGTATAAAGAGAAGGATCGTCCGGAGACCATAGTTGTGGCGTGGTTACTTCCATACTTTGTTCAAAGTGAATGGCTTCTCCCGTTGTTATTTCAGCAGGTTGTGTCGAAAGTTGTTTGCCCACCACTTTTCCTTGTGGATCAAGTAAGGTAGAGATGACAGAACATTGTTCTGATTGCTTACTGTCATTCCGTACGTGAGTTTTGATATGTATCGTGGCTTTTTGTTCGGATACTTCCGAATACTGTACAAATACACCTCCTCCGGCTACTTCATTGGCTGCAACGGCATCGGTAATATGAACCGGCTGGGTTTTGATCAGATGCACATCTCTGTAAAGACCGTGGAAATAGTTGAAATCCAAGCGTTCCAGAGGTTTGCCGGGAGGGATTAAGGGATGATCCCGGTTATCCAAGCGAACGAGCACTGTGTTGGGCGAATCAAAATTAACTGCCGGACTTATGTCCACCGTAAAGGGTAAGTACCCTCCGGCATGATGAGCTAGGTGCTGGCCATTGACCCAAACATCGGCTAATTGCATGGCTCCTTCAAATTCCAGAAAGATTTTCCGGGACTTATCCTCCGGATTTAATGTAAATTCTTTTTGATAATAACAGATTCCTTCCCACTGTTTTTTGACCACCTTAGGTTCTACAAATGCAGCGTGAGGCAAGGTTACATTTTCCCAGGGTTGTTGAGGCAGTACCTGTAATTCATTTTGAATGATTTGTTTGAGAGAGTCCCCTTGTTCTTTGGTTGGAAGATTATCCAAATGCTCCACGTTGAATTGAGAGTCCCAACTTGCATCGGTTTGTACACCGTTTTTTGTGGAGGTAGAAAGGTTTTCCTCGGTAGAGTCGGTATTCAGACGGACAAATTCCCAATGTTGATTGAAATTAATGATGTCTCTGGTAGTTTGTGTGTCCGTTTGCTTCGGAGCACAGGCCTTAATCAATAGCATAGAGATGCCTGCAAAGACCCAAAACAGGCTTTTTCCAGTTGTTCGATTCATAATAAGTGCGAAAGTGCGTCTAAAAAAATGCCGTCCACTACGTTGAAATAGCAGACGGCAATATTTTGGTAGGATATGTGACTCCTAGTAATTAGGATTTTGCTTCAACTTAGGATTCTTTGTTGCATCTATATCCGCTTGAGGAACAGGCCACAGATAGTTTTTGGTTGGATCAAACTTCCGGTCTTCCACTTTAATATGATCATCAGAAGTGAAGGTTACCTCTCCTGTGGTTGGGTTTACTGTACCGTTTCTTACTCCCATCACCGGTTTGTTCATCACGGTTTCGGCTGTTTTCCAACGCACAATGTCAAACCAACGGAAACCTTCCATGGCCAATTCTACTCTTCTTTCTCTACGGATCAGTTGGCGTAAACTGGCTTGACCGCTGTAGGTCGCTTGATCTACATCTGGCATACCGGCACGTGTGCGGATTGCGTTCAAAGCATCGTATACACTTTGGTCAATTTGTCCTGCCTCTACTTTGGCTTCGGCATAGATCAACAAGACTTCCGCATAACGCATCAAAATCACATTCATCCCATTGTTCCAGATATTGGCAAAACTGGATAAGGGATAGATGTATTTTTTAGAATTGTAACCGGTTTTGGACGTGTTATTTCCTAAGTAATGATCAGGAGAAGAAGGGTCCAAAGGGTTGAAAAACCGCTTTTCCCATTCTGCACCAGGGTAGAGTACCGTGGCGTCTAACCTAGGATCCCTGTTTTTATACGGCTGATCAACATCGTACAAAGCAGATTCTTCAATGGTTTTACCATCCAAACATTCGTAAGCATCTACTAAGCTTTGAATAGGCGTTACCGAACTCCAGCCACCGTCTCCGTTGGGAGCAAAAGATCCTTGAATCCAACTGGCGTAGTCGTCTTGAATGTATTGTACATCAAAAATTACTTCCTGATTGTTTTCATTCTCTTCGGTAAACAAGCCAACATAGTCCGGAAACAAGTCGTAAACTCCTAAGTCCATTACTTGTTTAGCTGTATTGGCAGCTTCTGAAAACTTGCCTTCGTAAAGCTCGATACGGGCTTTCAAACTTAATGCAGCTCCGCGGGTAGCCCGGCCTACGTTGTCGCCAGAATAGTCCAAAGGTAAATCAGCGGCAATCTCTCCCAATTCTTTTAACAAAAACTCTACTACAGTGGCTCTGGGGGCTCTCTCAACATCTGAATCCTTTAAGTCCAATACGGTAGTAACCAAAGGAACATCCCCGTAAAGTTGGGTCATCCAAAAGTAACTGTAAGCCCGCATGAACCGGGTTTCTCCTTTCAACCTTTTTTTAAGGGTTTCATCCATTGAAATTTTTTCGATGTTTTCCAATATCGAATTACATCTCCGGATGATTGTGAAATCAAATCGGTCTACATTATCTGTTGGTGAAAAAGACCCATTGCCAATGGCCGTGTAGCCATCCCAGGTAAATTGGTTGTAGGCATTGTCCGAAGCACAATCCATATATAAAGAATGGTAAGCATCGTCATCCAGCTTGGCATAGCAAGCATTTACAGCCACCAGAGCATCGTTTTCATTTGTCCAAAATGAGCCGTTAGAAAGTTTATCCAGAGGATCCCTGTCCAGAAAGTCATCGCTACAGGCCGTTAAGCCAAAAAATATACTGATATATAAAAGGATTTTCTTCATTATCTTTCAAGTTTAGAATTTCACATTGACCCCTAAAGAGTGAGTTTTTACTTGTGGATAATAGTTTCCACGTGAGCCCGCAGGTGCTTCCGGGTCAAAACCTTTGTAAAAACTGGTGATGGTCATCAAGTTTTGTCCGCTGTAGTACACTCTTAAGCTCGATAAGCCTAAAGATTTTACGACCTCCTCAGAGAAAGTATATCCCAATTGTAAGTTCTTCAACCGCACATAAGAAGCGTCTTTTACCCAGAAAGAAGAAGTGTTACTTGGGTTGTTTTGAATACTGGTGCTGGTCAATACTCTTGGGAAATCTCCGTCCGGGTTTTCAGGAGTCCAACGGTCTCTGAATAAAGTAGAAGGGCTAGAGGTATAGCCTTCCATTTCTCCAATGGCTTCTCCCCATAAGTATCCTTTTACATCTGCGGCTCCTTGGAAGAATGCCGTCAGATCAAAACCTTTGTAAGCAAGTCCCAGGTTAAGTCCGAAAATCACTTTAGGGTCCCAGCTGCCTAAATATACCCGGTCAGCTCCATCAATTTTACCATCTCCGTTTTGATCTTTGTATTTGATATCACCGGGAGCGATCGGGGCACCCCCTGTTTGTGTTGCATGGGCATCTACTTCGTCTTGGGATTGAAAGATTCCAATGGCTTCGTATCCATAGTAAGAATTAACAGGCAGACCTAAATCTCTTACTTTATAGCCATCGATGATGGGCTCAATACCTCTCAAATTGGTCACTTCGTTTTCGATGAAAGATATATTTGCTGCAATTCTATAATCTATCTCATTGAAACTGTCTTTGTAGCCTGCTTGAAATTCCCATCCGGTGTTCTTGATCTCTCCGGCATTTTGTGTAGGAGGTTTCAAAGCAAACATGGGTGATACGGGTAATTCCATCAAGATATCGTGGGTGTATTTGTAGAAGTAGTCGGCCGAGAAGGTCAACTTTCCTTTTAACAAGGCCATATCTACCCCAATATCATAGGTTTCGGTAGATTCCCAAGTGACGTTTGAATTAGCCGCAAAGATTTCGGCAGCACCGTTGGCGATCTTGCCTCCGAAGTTATAATTCACCGGATAACCGCCTTCATTTTTGGTAGAGAACGTATAGGCATAAGGGTAGTAAGATAAGGCTCCCTGGTTACCCAACATACCCCAAGAAGCTCGTAACTTGAGGTCTGTGAAAAGGTCTTGCCCTTTCATAAACATTTCCTCTGAAATCCGCCATCCGGCTGAGAATGATGGAAAAGCTCCCCAGCGGTTATTTTTCGGAAAACGGGAAGAAGCATCGTATCTCAAGTTGGCTTCCAAAAGGTATTTGCCATCAAAATCGTAATTGACCCTACCGAAGAATGACCGCATAGCCAACTCATTGCCCGAACCTTCTGTTTGTTGGCCTTCCTTGCTACCCGCATCAATTTCACCTAACTGGTTGTTCAGGAAGTTTTTCCGCAATGCCTGTGTCTTATCAAAACGGTAATACTCTTGTTCCGCCCCAACCAATACTTTGAAGTAATGTTTGTTGAGCGTTTTTTCATATTCGGCGATTCCCCTCATGGTCAATTGCGTGCTGTTGGCCCGGTAGTCCCGTTGTTCGTTCGGCCCTTGATAGAGGGTAGGTTGTTTGGTGTCAAAATCATAGTATTGGATGTCTTTGATAAAGCGCTCTCCAATATCCTGAAATCCTTTATAGGCAAAATTACCTCTTACACTTAATCCCTCTGCCAGTTTGTAAGTCGCATTAAAAATAGCCAGCGTTCTGTGGTAACTTGAATTATTGGTAGCACCGAGGTCCATCCAGGCAAGAGGGTTTCCGTCACCGGCATATCCGTAAGTTCCGTCCGAATGTTTGTAAGGAATCCAAGGAGAAATCCGGTTGATTTGTCGGAATATTTGCCCCAAATCACCAGTAAAAGGTTGTGTCGGTTCTTTTACTTTGGAAAGGCTAAACGAAAGGTTCATGCCTACATCCAGCCGCTCACCTACTTTACTGTTAAAATTTGTACGGAAATTATAGCGGTCGTTAGATGAGTTTTTAATTACCCCTTCTTGTCCGAAATAACCGAACGAAAACATGTATTTTGTTTGCTCTGTTCCACCGTTAAGGTTAACATTATGATTTTGTTGAAACCCTGAGCCCTGATAAAATAAGTCTAACCAATCGGTATTCGGATAATGATCAGGGTCGCTACCGTCTCGGAATTTTTGGATTTCTTGGTCAGTCCACAAAGGTGATTTTCCTTCATTAGCCAGTGCTTCGTTGTACAATTCGGCATATTCCGCAGAAGATAATTTTTCCGGCAGACGGGTAGGATTTTGCCAACCGATATAGGCGGAGTAAGAAAGTTGCATGGGTTGTGCTTTCCCTTTTTTAGTGGTAATCAAGATTACCCCGTTGGCGGCTCTGGATCCATAGATTGCTGCGGAAGCGGCATCTTTCAAGACTGAAATGCTTTCGATATCATTCGGATCGATATCGTTCATAGAAGATTCGATTCCGTCTACCAACACCATAGGTCCGGCAGAGTTACCGATAGTCCCAACACCCCGTACCCGGATGGTTCCGGCATCTTTACCTGGCTGTCCGCTGTTTTGTACGATGGTCATCCCCGGTACGGCTCCTTGCAATGCCGAAGAAATATTGGATACCGGACGAGAGGCCAACTCTTCTGATGACACAGTTGCAACCGACCCGGTTAAGTTTACTTTCTTTTGTGTGCCATAACCCACCACCACGACTTCTTCCAGTTGAGATACATCGGATTGCAGGACAATGTTGATGGTCGATTGGTTGTTGATGGCCACTTCTTGCGTTTGAAAACCGATAAAGCTAAAAATCAAGCTACTTCCTTCCGGAACGGTCAGTTTATAATTGCCATCCAAGTCCGTAGAAGTACCGGTACCGGTTCCTTTTACCAGAATGGTGACACCGGGTAGTGGTTGGCCATCTTCATTGGATGTCACAGTTCCTGAAACCACTACTTCTTGTTGTACTTCTTCCGTTAGTTCTTGTACCTGGCGCTTTCCGATAAAGATGGTTTTTCCTACCTTTTTAAATTTCAGGTTGGTGTAGCGCGAGATGGCTACCAAACATTCATTGACCGAAGCGTTTTCAATGTCTGCTTCCAGAAGGATCTGAGCCCGGTTGGCAATTAGTTGGTCCTTCCCAAAAATTTCATATCCACTTTTGTTCGAAATGATCTGTAAGGCTTGCATTACAGATGTTCCTTTCCTGAGGGTAATATTCTCCTCCGCCCGGGATTGAGCGATGGTTTGATTAAATAAAAGTGATATTCCCCAAAATAGAAAGGTTACCTGTAGGCCCCGTTTAAAAAAAAGGTACCCCATGTGTATTAGGTAATAAACTGAATACTTCATATTTTTATACTTAGAAATTACACAATAAAATTTCGCTTAGAGCTGCTGCACGGGGTCGCGCTTAGTGCAACAGCTCTTTTTTATAGTAGAATAATTAGCATAGCTATTCCTCCAATTCAGATGTGTATGGAGGTAGGGTTTAACTGGTATTAAATCGCTTCATAGGCATAAATTTTCATTTTTTAATGTGATCTGTTCCTTAAAAAAAATCCTTGGAAAAGCATGTTGAGAGCGGCTTTTCTAAGGGAAGATGGTTACGGTTTTATTTTTAATAGAAAATTGAAAATCAGCACTGTAGCTAATGCCCTCTAAGATGTATTCCAGGGTTTTATTTTCGAATCTTCCGCTATAAGTCTGTTGGAGGTTTATCCCGGGACGAATGGTAAATTTCACTCCATAGATGCGTTCCAGGTCTTGAAATATGGATTGGAGCTTTTCTGACTGACAAATAAAGATATAGTCTTTCCAACCTGTCACATTCTCTTGATGGAAGGTTGAGATTTTATAGTCGGCTTGATGATCCGTTAGGGTGGCTTGTTGCCCTGGATTTAAGGAAAATTGGACGTTATGCAAAGTATCTTTTACCTGTACCTTCCCTTCTACCAAGGCAATCCGGGTTTGTTGGTTTCGGGTGTTTACGTTGAATTGGGTACCGGTTACCAAAGTGTTTATGGACTTTGTTATGACGGTGAAAGGATGAAGGGAATCTGAGTGTACGTCAAAGTATGCTTCTCCTTCCAAATAGATGGTTCGGGGTTGAAAGGGTTCGGTAAATTTTAACTGACTTTCAGCATTGACTTTCACCGTAGAACCATCGGGCAGTTTGATGGTTTTGAGTTGGCCGGCCGGTACGTCAAGACTTTTCCAAACCCAAGCAGGGGCCTTTATTTCTTCTTGTCTTGGAGGTTGTTGGTAAAGGATATAACCGATGCCTAAAGCGAGGATCAGAATTGCCGCATATTTTACAAAGCGGTTTAGCCAATGTTGTGATTTGAATGTGTGGATGTGGGTTTTGGATGAATCAACTTGAGCAATGCTTTGATGAATCCGGGTAAGCAATGCTTCAGAACGTTCAAAGCGGTCTGATTTAAAAGAAAGAGTTTGGACAATCTTCCGGGCATGTTGGATCTCCGCTTGCTTTTCGGGGTGTTCTTGTACATACTTTTCCCAAAGAGCCGCATCCTTTCCTTCTTTCACCCAGGATTGAAAGCTTTCGGAATATATTAAATCGGTTAGTTGTAAATCTTTTTTCATTTTCGAATTCTTATTCTGCCCAAGCAGCTAGTTCTTTTCGGAGCTGATGATTTCTCCCCGAATATTGAAGCGTTCATACTTAAGTTCCTTCAATGCTTTTTTGATACTCAGTATTTTTTAATTTTTTTTCTTTTTTTAGTAAAATCCCTATCTATATTGCAGGAAGGGATAAAATTTTTGGCATTTGAAAACATGAGTAAGGCGACATCTCTGGGAGAGCAAAGTTTATGGGAACAATTTAAGGAAGGTGATTCCTTCAGTTTTGATAATTTGTACCGAAACTATTCTTCTATGTTGTATGCCTACGGCATTAAAATTATTCCCGAACCTTCGATAGTGGAAGATGTGATTCACGATCTTTTTGTAGAGTTGTGGCAAAGAAAAACACAATTACCCACTCCTGAAAATATCAAGTTCTATTTATTAAGAGCTTTACGCAATAAGTTATTCAAAGTACTGAATAAGAGGACTGATCTGAGCATTGACGATCAACAAGCTTTTCCTTTGGAGATTTCTCAAGAGGCTATGATTATCCAAGAGGAAAACCACCGGCAACTTCATCGAGAGTTACAAAACGGCCTCAACCAACTCACCAAGCGGCAACGGGAAATCTTGTATTTGAAATTTAATGAAGATATGAGTTACCAGGAGATTGCCAACGTGACACAAATGAATTATCAATCGGTGGTCAATACGATTTACCGGGCCATTCAAACGTTGAGGTCGCAGGTAAAACTTCCCACCGCAATTTTGTTGCTTTTGCTCTCTCAGTTGCACTAAAGTAGCAAAGAGGCGGACTTTTTCTACTTAAATGCCAAGTCGATTTGTTAAAAATTGAAAAAAAGATTCTAAGATTCTTTTTTTATTGTCATTTTTGTACCGCAAGAAATAACGATGTCCAAAAAATTAATCCATATTACATTAACACTCTTGGTGTTGATTGGCACAGTAGGGTTGCCCATACAAAAGCACTTCTGCGGAGAACTGCTCCAGGAAGTAGGTTTGTTGCCGCAGTCATCTTCTTGTTGTGATATGGAAGATATGGATAGCGATTGTTGTCACAACCAGGTGGAAACCCTTCAGATTGACGATTATCACAAAGTGAAGTTCGATTTGTACTTTGCAAATGTGCTTTGTGTATTACCTTCTATTCGTCCGTTCCTGGTTGATTTACTTCCTATAGAATCTTTCGAAAATACCGACTGGGTCTTTTATGACCCGCCTCTCTACGCCCATGACCTCCCGGTATGGGTTCAATCTTTCCGTTTGTAGACTTCCAGTTGTAGTGCAAGAGAGCTATTGTGCCTAGGTAACATTTAATCCTGACAACAGAAGAAGATCAGGTACGACTGAGCGATGTCTATCAATGCTTTTTCCTATAAAGTTCCCATTTTGATTTACCAGATGGCTATTTGTTAGTTATTTGAAAGGAAATGGACTTTATTGTCTTCCGGTATCTCGGATAGTTTGGGAAAACGAAGGAAGAAGCCCACAAGTCGTCAGGCCAGGCACTTCTCCGTTTATCTAATTTATTTATTATGTAATAAGTTATTAATCAGATATTTATGATTAACTCACTCATCCGGTTTTTTCTGGAAAACCGATTGGTTACCGGGCTGCTGTTTCTCTTTGTCATTGGCTGGGGAATCATCAGTGCCCCTTTTGATCTGGGGATAGGTTTTTTACCTTCCGATCCTGTGGCTGTAGATGCCATTCCTGATATAGGTGAAAATCAACAAATAGTCTTTACTCAGTGGCAAGGCCGTTCGCCTCAAGACATCGAAGACCAGGTCTCTTATCCCCTGACTACAGCTTTGTTGGGGATACCAGGCGTGAAAACCATCCGGAGTTCTTCGATGTTCGGACTGTCCAGTATTTACATCATATTCGAAGAAGGCATCGAATTTTATTGGAGCCGCTCTCGTATTTTGGAAAAACTCAACTCCCTGCCTTCGGGTTTGCTACCGGAAGGGGCTCAGCCGGCCTTAGGGCCTGATGCCACTGCCTTGGGGCAGATCTTCTGGTATACCCTTGAAGGGCGGGATAAAGATGGAAATCCTACCGGAGGTTGGGATTTGCACGAGTTGCGTACCATTCAGGATTACCAGGTGAAATTTGCCTTGATGTCTTCCGGAGGGGTTTCGGAAATCGCATCCATCGGAGGATTTGTCAAAGAATATCAAGTCGACCTGGATCCCAATGCGTTAAAAGCTCATCAAGTAACTTTAACCCAGGTGGTGAAAGGTATTAAAGAAAGTAACCTGGATGTAGGGGCCCGGACGATTGAAATTAACAATGCCGAATATTTTGTGCGTGGCTTAGGGTATATCCAATCTCTGGAAGATTTGGAAGAATCGGTGATAACCGTGCGCAACAATACTCCGATCCGTATCAAGGATGTGGGAGTAGTGAGTCTGGGACCTGCCGAGCGAAGAGGAATGCTGGACAAGTCGGGGAGTGAAGCCGTTGGTGGTGTTGTTGTGGCCCGGTACGGCTCCAATCCTCTGCAAGTGATTCAAAATGTTAAAGAGAAAATCAAGGAGATTGAAGCAGGTTTGCCTACAAAAACACTGGCTGACGGTACGGTTTCTCAAGTAAAAGTTATCCCTTTCTACGACCGTACCCAACTCATTAACGAAACTTTAGGAACTCTCAAAGAGGCCCTTACTTTGGAAATTTTGATTACCGTCATTGTCATTATCGTGATGGTGATTAACCTGAGGGCTTCCGTACTGATCTCAGGCATGTTGCCTTTGGCCGTTTTGATGGTGTTTATCGCCATGAAACAGTTTGGCGTAGATGCCAATATTGTCTCCCTTTCGGGGATTGCTATCGCTATCGGTACCATTGTCGATGTGGGGATTGTGCTGTCGGAAAATATGATTAAACATCTCCATCAGCACAAGGATAAGCCCGTACTCACCGTAGTGTACGAGGCCGCAGCCGAAGTATCCGGAGCCATTCTTACGGCAGTGTCCACGACCATTGTTAGTTTTATTCCCGTATTTGCTTTACAAGGAGCAGAGGGAAAACTTTTCTCTCCCTTGGCATTTACCAAAACCTTCGCCTTGATTGCGGCCGTTATTATTGCCTTGGTCATTATTCCTAGTTTTGCGTATTGGTTTTTTGCCAAGTTTCCACAAAAGAAAAGTAAAAAATTGTCGGCTTATACCAAGTTGTTATGGAATGCAGTGTTGGTGATAGGCGGTGCCGTACTTGCTTTTTCTTCGTCAATGTTTTTAGGATTTGTATTGATATTGGCGGGCTTGATAAATGCCATTCAGTTCTTTTTCCCTTCATTAAAAAATTACACCGTTTGGGCGAACAGCGGCATGGTAATTTTGGCAGTGGCCTACTTACTCACCTATGAGTGGATGCCATTGGGTCCGGCCTATAGCATTTGGCTTAATTTCTTGTTTGTTGCCATCATCTTGGTGTTGGTATTGGGTGGCTTCCGGGTGTTTCAACAGTTTTATCCGCGCATTCTAAAATTATGTCTGGACTATCCTAAACAGTTTTTGCTCTTGCCCATGAGTATTGTATTGCTTGGCATGATGATTTGGCAAGGCTTTGACAAACTCTTTGGCTGGACGGCTCAGGGTATGGAAAAGGCAGGCGTGAATATTGGCTCCTCTTCTCTTTATACAGCCTTGGACGAAACCTTTCCCGGTATCGGAAAAGAATTTATGCCCGCCTTGGACGAAGGTTCCTTTTTATTAATGCCTACTTCGATGCCGCATGCCGGTATTGCGCAGAATAAGTTGGTGTTACAACAATTGGATATGGCGGTAACGGCCATTCCCGAAGTGGAAAATGTCGTGGGGAAATTAGGTAGGGTAGAGTCGGCTTTGGATCCTGCTCCGATTTCCATGTATGAGAATGTCATCCTGTACCGGAGCGAGTACATTGTAAACGATGAAGGTGAACGCAAGCGCTTCAAAACACGACAAGGACAATTTTTGATGTTGTCTGATGAAGGAGAAGAATTGCCCATTCTGGAAGGGCAGGAGCCGTATATAGATCCGGCTCGCTTGATCCCGGATGAAGACGGGGAGTATTTCCGGCAATGGAGGGAACATATCCATTCACCGGATGATATTTGGCAGGAAATCGTCAAAGCCACCAAGCTGCCTGGGGTGACCTCCGCTCCCAAATTACAGCCTATCGAGACGCGCTTGGTCATGTTGCAAACCGGGATGCGAGCGCCCATGGGGATAAAAGTGAAAGGACCGGATTTGAGAACCATTGAGGAGTTCGGTTTACAGTTGGAAGCCTTTCTCAAGGAGGTGCCTTCTGTTAAAGCGGAAGCGGTCTTTGCCGACCGGATTGTAGGGAAACCTTATTTGGAAATTGAAATCGACCGGAACAAAGCTGCCCGCTACGGGTTGTCTATTGCCCAGGTACAACAAGTGATTGAAACAGCCATTGGGGGAATGCCTTTGAGCTATACCGTAGAGGGCCGCGAGCGCTATCCGGTGCGGGTACGTTATGCCCGGGAATTGCGGGACGACCCGGATAAAATCCGTTCGATTTTATTACCAACACCTACCAATACACAAATTCCACTAGGTGAAATTGCCAAGATTAATTATACACAAGGCCCTCAGATGATCAAAAGTGAGGATACCTTTTTGATAGGCTATGTCCTTCTGGACAAAAAGGCCGGTTATGCTGAGGTGGATGTAGTGGAAGAAGCGCAGGAATATTTGAATCAAAAAATTGAGAATGGGGAATTGGTAGTACCTGCCGGAGTCAGCTATACTTTTTCCGGATCGTATGAAAATCAACTGAGAGCCGAAAAGCGTTTGTCCCTGATCATACCACTGTGTTTGGTTGTGATTTTCCTGATTCTGTATTTTCAATTCAAATCGGTCAGCACAACGATGATGGTGTTTTCAGGAATATTAGTGGCATTTTCCGGTGGCTTTATTTTAATCTGGTTGTACGGGCAGTCCTGGTTTATGAATATAGATCTATGGGGGATTAACCTGAGAAATCTTTTTCAAATTAATACGGTCAATTTGAGTGTGGCAGTGTGGGTAGGGTTTATAGCCTTGTTTGGAATTGCCACGGATGACGGGGTGTTGTACGCTACTTATTTGAACCAGTCTTTTGAAAAGAATAAACCGGAAAATATAGAGCAAATCAAAGAAGCGGTATTGGAAGGAGGAAACAAGCGGGTACGCCCGGCACTAATGACTTCCGCCACCACGATTTTGGCACTCTTACCAGTATTAACCTCTACCGGACGTGGGGCGGACATTATGGTACCGATGGCAATTCCTTCTTTTGGAGGGATGTTGATAGCCCTGATCACTTTGTTTGTAGTGCCTGTGCTTTATTATCTGAAAAAGAGAAAAGGTGTCCAACCGTCTACTATTCGTGATGAAAAATAGATGTATGCTTGCCAACACCTAAATAGCGAATCTCAAATACCTAAAAAATGATTGTAGTAAAATATAAATACATATCGGCTTTATTCTTTCTGTTGGGGCTTTGGCTGGGAGCGGGCTTGCAATCAGCCAGGAGCCAAACGCTGAACGAGTACTTAAAAGAAGCGGCAGAAAATAATCTGGAGCTAAAAACCAAATACCAGGAGTATTTGTCTAAAATGCAGAAAGTGCCTCAAGTGAGTGCCTTGCCCGATCCGGTGTTTTCATTTGGTTATTTTATCATGCCTGTTGAAACCCGCCTGGGACCTCAGCAGTTTAAGTTTTCTCTTCAGCAAAAGTTTCCTTGGTTTGGCACCTTGAAGCGGCAGAAAGACGCAGCCAGTAAAGCGGCTTTGGTCAGTTTGCAAGAAGTGGAAACATTGAAAAACCAGTTGTACTTTGATGTGAAACAGGGGTATTACCAACTGACCCGTCTAAAGAATGATATCTCTATTGTAGAGCAAAACCTGGAAGTATTGACGGCTTATGAAGCCTTGGTCACCAATCGCTATGAAAACGGTCTTGCCGCAATGAGTGATATTCTCAGAGTGCAATTACAGATCCGGGAAGAAGAAAACAAATTGCAAAAAATAAAGGATGATCAAGTCCCTATCCGGAGCACTTTTAATCACTTGTTGAATAGAGAACCTGACTTGCCGGTAGTCCTTCCGGATAGTCTGATGGCTGCCTTGCAGGAAGTGAACCTTGTTGCTTTTAGAGATTCCATGTTGGCAAGCCATCCGCAATTATTGCAAATTGAATCGGCAAGGGAGGCCTTGAGTAGTCAGTTGGAAGTGGCCCGGATTCAGAACAAACCACAGATCGGGGTGGGGCTGGACTATGTTTTTTTGGGAAAACGAACCGATATGGATCCTTCCGGAAACGGACGGGATGTACTCATGCCGATGGTGAATATGAGTGTTCCGATTTTCAATAAAAAGAAATACAAGGCAATGGAGCAGGAAGTGAAAATTCAATTGGAGAGTAATGAATTGTTATATAGTCGCTCTTCGCAAAAACTACTCGATGCAATGGAAGTTGCCGAAGCGAAGTATAAAGACGCCCGGCGAAGAACAAAGTTGTATCAACAACAAATTCTTCAGGTGCAGCAAATGCTTGATTTGTTAGTCAATGATTATGCGACTTCCGGTAAAGAATTCGAGGAAGTATTGCGCACCTGGCAACAAAAGTTGGGCTACCAACTGAACTACAGCCTGGCCATTGCAGACTTGTGGATTGCAATGGCTCAATTGGAATTTTTAGCTGGAAACATTGAGGGTTAGTGAAATGAAGAGAACGCATAGGTAAGCATTGCTACCTCCATTATTTTTTGTTAGTAAATAAAGTAAATAAGATTCATCATGAAAGGCAATATAAATAAAATACAATGGCTGAAGTACCTCGGAATATTGGTGCTGGGCTTGTTTTTAGGGCGCTTATTTTTTGGAGGAAGTTCGGACTCAGATCATTCGGAACATCAACATGCTACCGAAAATGCAGAGAGTGCCGAATCGGTTTGGACTTGTTCCATGCACCCTCAGATTAAATTGCCCGAACCGGGAGATTGTCCCATTTGCGGAATGGATTTGATCCCTTTGGGCGCAAACGATGACGATTCTCCGATTCGGTTGGAAATGACTGAACAAGCAGTGAAATTAGGGAATGTACAAACATCTCAAATCACCCGGGAAGCTTCTGTCAAAGAAATCCTTTTGAACGGAAAAGTACAGATTGATGAACGCAGAATTAAAACACAAACGGCACATTTCGGGGGAAGGATAGAGCGGCTTTATGTCAATTATACCGGGGAAACTGTGCGGAGAGGTCAACGACTGGCTGAAATTTATTCCCCTCAATTGGTCAGTGCTCAAAAAGAGCTGTTTGAAGCGCTCAAGTTCAAGGAACTGAATCCTAAATTGGTGGAGTCCGTTCGAGAAAAGCTGAAGCTTTGGAAATTAACCGATGCACAAATTGAGGAAATTGAAAATACCGGAGAGGTGCGCACGGAAATTACCATCAAAGCCGATGTATCAGGAGTGGTGCAAAAGTTAAACGTAGCATTGGGTGATCATGTGAAGGAAGGTGAACCGGTATTGGAAGTGGTGGATTTACACAGAGTTTGGGTAGTGTTTGATGTATATGAATCGGATTTGTCTTTTGTGAAAATGGGGGATAAATTACAGTTTGCCGTGGCCAGTTATCCGGGGAAAAACTTTGAGGCGACCGTCACCTTTATCGATCCTTTTATTGACCCGCAAACCCGTATCGCCAAAGTGCGTACGGAAATCAGCAATGCCAAGGGTTTGTTAAAACCGGAGATGTTTGCCACCGCTACGGTGAAAGCGGGTTCTGCCAACTCCGGGAGCGCCTTGACTGTACCCAAATCATCCATTATGTGGACAGGCACTCGTTCGGTTACCTATGTGGAAGTTCAAGATACACAAGTACCTACTTTTGAAATGCGCCAAGTAACACTGGGAGCATCCTTAGGAGACCGGTATATTGTGGAAGAAGGACTGGAAGACGGTGATTATGTAGTGACTAACGGGGCGTTTACCATAGATGCTGCCGCTCAGTTGAATAACAAAGCCAGCATGATGAATCAGGAAGTGTATGTGAAAGGGAAGAGTTCGGGAGAAGCGGAGAAAGTAGAAGTCCCGTCTTATTTGGACAAAAGTCCGAAAGCATTTCAACAACAGCTGCAAGAAGTAACCAAGCACTATTTGAAGTTGAAAGATGCCTTGATTGCCTCTGATCAGAAAACGTCTCAAATACTGGCCAAAGAGGTACTTAACTCATTGGAAAAAGTAGATATGAAATTGCTTAAGGACCAAGAGGCACATATGTATTGGATGGATCTGTTGAAAGTCATAAAAAAGCAAACTGGGAAAATAGCGGACACCAAACAATTGGAAGAACAACGCAAAAATTTTATTTCTCTTAGTCAGCATTTACGCTATGCCATTAAGGCCTTTGGCAGTACACAAAAAGTTTTTGTACAATATTGCCCAATGGCGAACGACAACAAGGGCGCCAGTTGGTTAAGCCTGGAAGAGAAGGTGTTGAATCCGTATTTTGGCGATGCAATGTTGACCTGTGGCGAGGTAGAAGAAGAAATTGTTGCAAGCCATTAAGGAGAATTGAGTACTGTTCTGTCATTGAACAACTCTTCGAATAAGGAGGAATACGTATCCAATACCCTTCCGGATTTTGTAATCCGGAAGGGTATTCTTTATTGTTCGATCAGTTGCATCACTGCTCTGAAGATCATTTGTGCCGCCAGTTTGGCGGTACGTTGGTCAATATCGTGGATAGGAGAGAGTTCTGCAATGTCTAAAGAAAGGAGTTTACCTGATTCGATGATTTTTTGCAATAAATGTAAGGCAATTTCCGGATGGATACCCAAACCGTTAGCAGCACTCACTCCAGGCGCATAAGCTGCGGAAAAAGCATCCAAATCTATTGTGACGTAGAGGTGATCTGTTTTTTGAATAAAGGCTGTCAACTGTTCTTCGAGGTAGTGAATATTGTGCCACTGGCATTGGTGGTGGTGGTAATAGTTTACACCTAATTCCTCAGCTTTCCGAAACAAAGCCTGTGTGTTACCGGTTTCCTGGATGCCAAAGCAACAATAGTGAAAATCTTGGTTTTGCTCCTTACAGAGATCGGCAATTTGCCGGAAAGGTGTTCCGGAACTCATTTCCGTTTCGTAGGATCGCAAATCAAAATGAGCGTCAAAATTGATGATACCGATGGATTCCGTTTGGGGAATATGTTTGCGCAAGCCTAAAAAATGCCCGTAGGCAATTTCATGTCCCCCACCCAACAATACCGGGGTAACCTTCAGCGATAATAGTTTGGCAACCTTTTCGCCCAGCAATTCCTGTGAAAACTCTAATTGTTGGTTTTCTATCCCCACATCTCCGGCATCGTACAAAGCGAATTTTTCAGATTTATGCAGTGCCAGGTTGGCAAGGGCTTTCCGTAAGTGGTCCGGTCCAATCACGGCCCCGGTACGTCCTTTGTTGCGTCTGACCCCTTCGTCAGAAGCAAAGCCCAAAAAAGCAATCGTATTCTTTGCTGACTCCGTAAGCCGGATACGCTCCTGCTTCAAATCTAATAATTTGACATATTGATGCCAACGGTATCCCTCCTGTCCGTCTGGCACATCAATCCTTCCTTGCCATCGCTGTTTAGTGGGTGGTATATACATAGTCGAAAGTGGTTTTTTTACAAAAATAAAAAGATTTGGGAGTTAGACAGAACTTGTAGTTTCGGATGTTTTTACGTAAAAAAAAATACTGTCATGAAAAATATTTCAGTAATTGCTTGCCTGCTAGAAAAGTAGTACGTACTTTTGTACTGTCACTAGTGAAATTACAGTATGACCAAAAGCAAATTTGCCATATCGGTACATATTCTGACCTTATTGACCAGTGTAAAGGAAGAGTGGTTGAGTTCCGAATATATTGCCGGAAGCTTGAACATGAATCCCGTATTGGTCAGGAATGAATTAAGCAATTTGAAGAAAAATCAGTTGGTAGAAAGCAAGGAAGGGAAAGGGGGAGGAGTGCGTTTGGCCAAAGCAGCCAACAAAATTACCCTGGGAGATATTTTTACAGCCATTAAGAAGAATCATATTTTTGGTTTGGCGAAAAACGAACCCAACCCTAAGTGTCCGGTAGGAAACCAAATCAACCGACATTTGACCGACCTGTTTGCAGAAGTGGATCAGGTAGTAGAGGAACAGCTTCATGCCGTTTCGCTCGGCGATTTTCAGGAAAGATTTGAATTTTAAAAAATGGAAGTAGGAGCACTTTTTGTCAAGTGTTTTGTTTTGAAATCATAACTGTCATATTTTTAATTACATTTTATTTTTTTAACCATGAAAAAAACAATATTAGTAATTGGAGCCACCGGCAATTTAAGCCGGGATATTGTAGTAGAAGCGGCTTCTAAAGGTTTTAATGTAAAAGCAGCTACCCGTCATCCCGAAAAATACCAAGCTCCGGCCGCCAATGTGCAAGCTGTAAAATTTGAGTTTGAAACACCGGAAACTTTTGACAACGCATTGAAGGATGTGGATGTGGTATCTCTGGTTGCTCTTCCATTGGATGCAACAGCCCCGCAAAAGCTGCGTGCGTTTATTGAGGCGGTCAAAGCAAAAGGAATCAACCGGTTGGCATTTACTTCAGCTATAGGGGTGAATTTGAATGAAGAAGCGCCTTTGAGAAAAGTGGAACGGCTTATATATGATGCCGGGATTCCGTATTCCATTTTGCGGCCTAATTTTTTTATGGAGAATTTTAGCAGAGGGTTTATTGCCGGAATGATTCAACATACCGGAGGATTTGCCTTGGCAGCAGAAGATGCGAAAACCAGTTTTATTTCTACAAAAGATATTGCCAAAGCAGTGGTACAAACCTTACTGGATGAAAAGCATAAGAATAAGGAGTTTACCTTGACCGGGTCTTCAAGTATTGATCATCAACAAGCAGCCGAAATTCTTTCGAAAGTCAGTGGAAAAACGATCCGCTATCAAGCCATTACCGAAGAGCAAATGATTGAAGGAAGTGTGGCAGCCGGTTTGCCTCAAAGTGAGGCAGATTATCTGGGAGTATTGTACAGCGCTGTACGGGCGGGTTATACGGAAAATCCGACTCCGGATTTGGAGCAGATCACCGGAGAAAAAGGAACTTCTTTTGAAGAGTTTGCCAAGGCCAATGCCGAAGTATGGAAATAACCTTTGAAAAAATAAGAGATTATAACTCCGTCAGTTCCTTATTGACGGAGTTTTTTATTGAAAATTTGGTAAAGAAGGAAATGGCAGAGTACAGATTTTTTTTACGTACCATTATGAAAATCCCCAATTGTATGTACCTTCATAGCTTCTAATTATAGAATGTGAAATTCTAAAAACCTTAAACCACAGAGAAGCTACATGAAATTTCGTTTAAATCACCAATTAGTATGGGCCTGCTTATTACTGGCAGGATTGTCCTTTTCGTGTAAAGATGATGATGTTGATCCGGAAAAAGGGGTAAATGAGTGGATTTTTGAGAATATGAACCTTTATTATTATTGGAATGATAAAATCCCTGAACGTCCGAACATGAACCTTCAGCCAGAGCAATTCTTTAACTCGTTGCTGAATACTTACGATCAAGCGACCAATCCCGAAGGCGATCGCTTTTCTTTTATTGTGGATGATGCGGAAGCATTATTAGCCTCTATCAATGGAGAAAGCAAATCCACCGGTATGGAGGTGCGTTGGTACCTGGATCAGGATGGGGTGAGTGTTTTCGGACAAGTATTGTATACCGAGTCGGGGGCTCCTGCCGAAAATGCCGGTTTGCAACGGGGAGATTTTGTGATTAAAATTGACGGTCAGTCACTGAACAAAAACAATGTCTTTGACTTGTTTGGCCAGGATGCTTTTTCTCTGACCAAAGCGCAAGGAGAATTTGATGAAAACGGAGACTTGATCGGTTTACAAAATGAAGAAACCGTTAACCTGACGAGTGTCGTATGGCAAACCAACCCGGTATATACGCATAAAATATTTACGGAGGGAGGACGGAAGATCGGTTACTTTTTGTACAATCAGTTTATTCCCGGGCCACACGGAAGCAAAGACAAACAATACGATCAGGCAATGGATCAGGTTTTTGCCGAATTCAAGTCCAGAGGGGTAGAAGAGTTGGTGGTAGACTTACGCTATAATCCGGGTGGAGCACAAACTTCCGCCAATAACTTGGCCAGCTTAATTGCCAAAGGAGTGGATGGAAATTCTATTTTGATGCGCCAAGAGTACAATGATAACCTGGAGCAGGCATTGAAAGATGAATACGGAGAAGACTTTTTTATTGATAAATTTCAGGTAAAGGAAGAAAATATTGGTGATCAACTCAACCGGGTATATTTCTTAGTGAGTGGTAACAGTGCCTCCGCCAGCGAGCTGGTGATCAACTGCCTGAAGCCGTATATGACGGTGATTTTGGTAGGAGAAACGACTTATGGAAAAAATGTGGGTTCGATTACTATCAAAGACGAATCCCAAAAAATCAAATGGGGTATGCAGCCGATTATCGTGAAAACATACAATAGTGCCGGTGATTCCGACTATACCGCAGGCTTTGCACCGAATCCGGGTATGGAAGTGACCGAAGGTCCGCAACTCCATCCTTTCGGAAGTTTGGAAGACCCTCTGTTAGCCAAAGCGGTGTATTCCATTGTTAATTCACCAGCCCGGGTACAAGAACCCAAAAACGCACCCAAGCAATGGGGGACTACCATCGAAAGAAAGCGTGTAAGTCTTAGGGAGCTTTCATTATAAGACGATTTTACATGCATTAGAAATAATTGTTGTGAACAAGCCCAGGTAAAATTCTGGGCTTGTTTGGTTTATAATTTTCTCAATACTAAGTTTATTAAAACGAAAAACATAAACTTCAGTACTTATGGATCAAGATCAACTAAATAGTCGAAGAGGATTTCTCAAAAAGGCCACTGTAGCAGGTGCCGTGTCCGTGGCCATTCCCAATATCATTTCTTCTGTTTATGCCAATACTCAAGCTAAAAAAGTAAGTTTATCCCAAGGAGGCACGGTGCTTTTTCAAGGGGATTCCATCACAGATGCCGGCCGGAACCGAGACAATACGAAATACAATGATAGCAACTCCCTGGGCTCCGGTTATGCCTTGCTGGCTGCTTCTTCTTTGCTCCACAGTCATCCGGAAAAGGATTTGAAAGTATTCAATAAAGGGATCAGTGGGAACAAGGTGTTTCAATTGGCAGAACGTTGGGAAACAGACTGTTTGGATTTACAACCTCATGTCCTTAGCATATTGATTGGGGTAAATGATTTCTGGCATACATTGACCAATAATTATAAAGGAACCATTGAAACGTATCGGAATGATTTGATAGCTTTATTGGAAAGGACGAAAGAGAAATTACCGGATGTACAGTTGATTATCGGGGAGCCTTTTGCCGTCAAAGGCATCCGGGCGGTGGATGATAGCTGGTATCCGGCTTTTGATGAATACAGGGCAGCAGCCAGGGAGATTGCCGGGCGGTTCAATGCGGTATTTATCCCTTACCAAAGCATTTTCGATAAGGCTCAAAAAGAAGCCCCTGGCGTATATTGGACACACGATGGGGTTCATCCCTCTTTGGCCGGAGCAGAGTTGATGGCCCAGGCCTGGTTGAAGGCGGTGAGGTAATACAACTTAATTTAATCTCGAAACTCTTAACTCCAAAAGCCACCTTGCCATTAGGGTGGCTTTTGGAGTTAATGAATGGTTTTATCTCAACACGCCTAATTCTTTTCCAACTTCGGTGAATGCTTGGATGGCTTTGTCCAGGTGTTCTTTTTCGTGAACAGCCGAAATTTGTACCCGGATTCTCGCTTTGCCTTTTGGCACTACCGGATAGTAGAAGCCAATAACATAGATACCTTTTTCCAATAATTTTTCGGCAAATTGCTGAGAAAGAGGCGCATCGTAAAGCATGATGGGCGTAATAGGATGTTCGCCAGGAGTAATGTCAAATCCGGCAGCCGTCATTTGCTCACGGAAATACTTGGTGTTGGTTTCCAGTTTGTCTCTCAACTCGGTGGAAGCGGTCAGTAAATCCAATACCTTGATAGAAGCACCGACAATGGAAGGAGCGACAGTATTTGAAAACAAATAGGGTCTGGAGCGTTGGCGCAAGAGGTCTACAATTTCTTTCCGGGCAGCCGTAAATCCTCCGGATGCACCACCTAATGCTTTGCCTAAGGTACCGGTGATAATATCGATTCGGCCCATTACATCGCAATGTTCGTGTACTCCTCTACCGGTTTTTCCCATAAAGCCAGTGCTATGGCATTCATCCGACATTACCAAGGCCCCGTATTTATCTGCCAGGTCACAGATTTTATCCAGTTGGGCAATGGTACCGTCCATAGAGAAAACGCCATCGGTTACAATGATTTTTTGCTTGGCTCCGGCAGCATCCGCTTCTTTTAATTTCGTTTCCAAATCGTCCATATTGTTATGCAAGAAGCGGAAACGTTTTGCTTTACACAAGCGTACCCCATCGATGATCGAAGCATGATTTAATTCATCGGAAATGATGGCATCGTCAGGGCCTAAGAGGGGTTCGAAGATACCGCCATTGGCATCAAAAGCCGCAGCATATAAAATTGTATCTTCCATGCCCAGGAATTCGGAAATCTTATCTTCCAGGGTTTTGTGAATATCTTGTGTACCGCAAATAAACCGTACTGATGACATTCCGTAACCGTGCGTATCGATGGCTGCTTTAGCCGCTTCTACAACTGCCGGGTGAGAAGAAAGTCCCAAATAGTTATTGGCGCAAAAGTTAATAACTTTTTTTCCATCTGCCAGGCTTATTTCGGCCCCTTGAGGAGAAGTGATGATTCGTTCACTTTTGTACAATCCGGCTTCTTTAATGTCCGCAATTTCTTTTTCCAGAACAGGTTTAAATTGGTCAAACATTTCTTGATCGGTTAAATGATTAAGTTTCTTTTATTCGTTATCTGTATGAATAGCACAAAGATAAAAACTTGCGTTAGAAAGCAATTATCGGGGGCGTGTCATGCTCATAGCAGGGAGGATTTTTTAATCTCTATTTTCTATTGATACTTTCTATGAAAACTAATGAAGTGTGCAGTGCTCCATCACCACACACTTCACAATGATTGAAAAATAAGCTATCGCAACCTTTTAGCTGTTTCTCAGATGATAGCCCTTGGGCTTAGTAAATGCCCGGATTCCCAGATGGGAGAGAGTGGCACCCAGGCCGGAATGCCGCCTTCCGGACCAGGGCAGACGGGGGCTCACACGGTCACAACAATTCCAATAAGCGGAGCCGCTGTCGAGTTGGGCGAGAAGTTTTTCGGCTCTGGCCGTATCCTGGGTGTAGACCCCGGTCGTCAATCCGTACTCAGTATCTTGCATCAAGGCGAGGGCTTCTTCATCGCTACTTACTTTTTGAATGCCGATAATGGGCCCGAAAGATTCTTCCCGCATCACCAGCATGGAAGCATTGACATTTACCAATACGGTAGGGGCAAAGTAATAACCCTTTCTGTCCAACGCTTTGCCTCCTGTAAGCAGTTGCGCCCCTTTGTCCAAAGCATCTTGCACCTGGTTTTCCAGCACGGAGATTTGCTCCTTTCGGGTCAAGGGGCCTACATACACACCTGTTTCTTCCGGGTTACCGATCTTATAGGATTTGACTTCTTCGGTAAAAGCATTTACAAAATCTTCATAGACTTTTTCATGTACATAAATCCGCTCTACGGAACAGCAACTTTGCCCATTGTTATAAAAGGCCCCATCGGCTATTCCCCGGGCTATGCCTGGAATGTTTTCATTGCTGTCCAGTACGTACACGGGGTCTTTGCCGCCTAGTTCCAACTGGCAAGGAACCATTTTGGAAGCTACTTTTTCGTAAATGTACTTTCCGGTTTTGTAAGAGCCGGTAAAGAAATAACCGTCCAAAGGCAATGATAAGAGTGTTTCTCCGGCTTCCTTTCCACCGATGATGACTTGAAAAACTTCTTCGGGTACTCCGGCCTGATGGAGCAGTTTACCAATCTCCAGGCCGGTAAGAGTGGTGAATTCCGAGGGCTTGTACAGCACAGCATTTCCGGCTATCAGTCCGGGAACAAATACATTCACCCCGACCAGATAAGGATAATTCCAGGCGGAGATATTGGCGATCACGCCTAAAGATTCGTAAGCGATTTTTTCTTCCAAACCAGGTTCTTTCCATACTGTTTCGGGGTTTAGGTAATTCGCTGAATTTTCCAGAAAAAACTCGATCCTGCCCCGTGCCCCGTTGATTTCATTATAGGCTTGGGCCAAAGGCTTGCCCATTTCCCGGGTTAGAATTTCCCCCAGTGATTGTTTGTATTCAGCCAGTAATTCGTAAAATTTACGGAGGACTTCAATTCTGTCAGTCAGGGTAAACTGAGCCCAGCTTTTTTGTGCTTGCCGGGCTTTTTCAAATTTTGTCTGGATTTGAGTACTGTTGTCCTCATCCAGATGGGCAATGAGTTCTTCAGTTGCCGGATTTATAATTTGCATAAGTGTTTGTCCTTTTTTGTGATAACATTCAATGATCTTAATTTTTCTCTAACAGGAACAGTTTTATGAGAGACTTTAGAATGACAAACTGTTTCTTTATTTACATCCCACAATGGCTTAAAAAGTGCTTGTACAGTACATTTTCATCCAACAATGGCGTGGTGGAATTAGGCGTAAATTCAGGGTGCCATTGTACGCCTAATACTTTGCCCTCCTGAGCCCCGGTCCAGCAAAAGGCTTCCACCAGTTGGTCCGGGAGGCTATAGGCGAGCACGTCCAGATCTTTCCCCAGGGATTTGACCGCCTGATGATGTACCGAGTTGACCATCGCTTTTTCCTTTCCGGGATAGAGACTGGACAGTAACTTGTCTTTTACCAAAGCAACTTCATGATGTACCTGGTCATATTGTATGGCATCGCGGTGTTGCCGGGCTTCGGGGGCTTGTGTGGCGATATCCTGATAAAGACATCCTCCGAAAAAAACATTCATCAGTTGAAAACCCCGGCAAATACCAAAGATGGGTTTTTCGTGCTTCATGGCATATTCCATAATTTTCAACTCATAGGTATCCCGGTAAGCATCGCCCTTCCAGCGACCGTTGAGAATAGGCGCTTCCCCATAGGTTTGTGGAGCCAGATCGGAGCCCCCCTGAAAGACAAAACCGTCCATTTCGGATAGAAAATTTTCCAAGGCCTTACCTTCCAGATCGGGGATCAGCCAAGGCATTACCTCTTCCCGGGCCAGGTAGCGGGCCATGTCCCGCTCCAGGTAGCAAAGGTGCTTGGGGCCGAATACCGTCCGCTCCACATCCGGGTACATCAGACAAGAAGATACACCGATTTTGATCATAATGCTTTCAGATATAGTTGTTTGAAATCTTCCCGGGTCACCGGTTTGGGGTTGTTCGGATGGCAGAAATCCGCCTCTGCCAAGTCGGCCAGGGTTTCTATATGTTCCGGTTTTACGCCTTGTGAACTTAACTTGGCAGGCAAGCCCAGGCGGTCATTCAATTGGAAAAGATGTTCTACTACTTTTTTGCTGTCGGGCTGTTCGATGCCGAGGGCTTGTCCCATGGTAACGAATCGGTCTTCCAAACCCTCGCTGTTAAATTCCATGCCGTAAGGCAAACAAATGGCGTTAGCCAGCCCATGGTGAGTATCCAAGAGAGAAGAGAGGGGGTGGGCCAGGGAGTGAACGACCCCCAATCCTTTTTGAAAAGCGACCGCGCCCATCAAGGAAGCCAGGAGCATTTTGCTGCGGGAAACATCGTCCGGCTGTTTTACAGCCTGTTCCAGAGAGCTGGCAATGAGTTTGATCCCTTCCAGGGCAATCCCATCGGCCATGGGGTGAAAACCCTTGGCCAGGTAGGCTTCCATGTTATGTGTGAGGGCATCCATACCGGTAGCAGCGGTCACGAAAGGAGGCAGATCGAAGGTGAGGGCCGGATCGGCAAAGACGATTTTGGCCAAAAGTTTCGGAGAGAATAAAATCCGTTTTCGTTTGGTATCGTCTTCGGAGATGATGGCACTTCGCCCGACTTCACTGCCCGTGCCAGCGGTAGTAGGTACGGTAATAAAGTAGGGAACCTCTCCGGTAATGTATTGATCGCCTCCGATCAGATCGTCATAGTCAAACAAATCGCGGTGGTGGTGAATGCGCAAGGCAATCGCCCTTGCCACATCCAAAGCTGCTCCACCCCCAATACCTACGATGGCGTCACATTGATTTTCTTGAAAAGCTTCCCCTCCCTTAAGAACATCTGACTTGACAGGGTTTTTAGATACACCGTGATAAACCTCCGGCCTTAAACCTTGAGATGAAAGATCTGAGACAATTTTTTTGAAGAAGTCTAAGCTTGCAATCACCGGATCGGTGACGAGCAAAGGTTGTTGCAATTGTTGGGTTTTTAAATGAGGGCCAAGTTCTTGTATGGCTCCGATTCCAAACCGTACCACGGTAGGAAAGTTGTACTGATGGATTTTGTGAAAATCAGTCATAGAAGTTTACAATGATTAGTGGGTATTGATTTTTATTTTAATAAACCTTGGCAAGGAGAAATAATTAGCGATGCTATACGCTCCCTTTGGCTATTTTCTTATATGATTTCAAAGTAGCGTTTCAGTTCCCAATCGGTCACTACTTGGGCAAATTGCCGCCATTCCCACTCACGGGTGCGAACAAAATGATCGATAAACTCCTCTCCGAATAATTCCCGGGAGATTTCCGAGTTTTTCATGGCTTGAGTCGCTTCGTTAAGGTTTTTGGGTAAGGTGCCATGGCGAAAGTCTTCATACCCATTGCCTATGGTTTGAGGTTGCTCGAGCTTTAATTTATGTTGAATTCCGTATAAGCCACTGGCCAGACAGGCCGCCATTGCCAGGTAGGGGTTGGAGTCGGAGCCTACCACCCGGGTTTCGAGGCGTGAAGCTTTTTTACTTCCGTTCAATGTGCGTAAGGCGGTAGTCCGGTTGTCACATCCCCAAGTCAATGTAGTAGGGGCCCAAGCTCCTTCTACCAAGCGTTTATAGCTGTTGATGGTAGGTGCGTAAAAAGGCAAAATATGAGGAAGGCAATACAATTGACCCGCTACATAGTGTTTCATCAACTCAGACATACCATGCGTATCCGACTCATCATAAAAGAGGTTTCTTTTCTGACCGGCATCCCAGAGGCTTTGGTGTACGTGCCCGCTGCATCCCGGTAATTGCTCATTCCATTTAGCCATAAAACTGGCCATAATTCCATGACGGTAGGCGATTTCTTTGGTTCCGGTTTTAAATAACACCGCCCGGTCAGCAGCCTCTATAATTCCTGAATACATAATGGCGGCTTCGTAAACCCCTGGCCCGGTTTCGGTGTGTAATCCTTCCAAAGGCACATTAAATTTTTCTAATTGGTCAAATAAGTCATTGAAAAAGGCTCCTTTCAAAGAACTTCTTAATATTGAGTAGCCAAACATGCCCGGGGTTATCGGACGAATATCCCGAAACTGCTTTTCTTGTAAACTATCCGGAGTTTCTTGAAAGTTAAACCATTCGAACTCTTGCGAAAAGGTGGGTGTAAATCCCGCTTCTTCTGCACGCTTATTTATTTTTTTGAGCAAATTTCTGGGGCATATGGGAGATGGAGTACCGTGGATGTCTGCAAATTCACCTAAAAAGAAAGGAAGCTCATTTTCCCAGGGAACTTTTCGAAACGTGGCTAAATCCAGACGGGCCTCCGCATCCGGATAGCCTGTATGCCAACCTGTGTATTGGGCATTGTCATAAGCAACATCAGCGGCATCCCAACCGAATACCACATCGCAAAATCCAAATCCTCCTTCGATTATTGAGAGGAATTTTTCTTTTCGAATGACTTTGCCTCGTAAAATTCCGTCAATATCGGTGATAGCCAGTTTTACTTTTCCGGAAGGGTGATTCTTGATATATTCTATAATTTGTTGTTGATCCATGGTGGGTATTTTTAGATGGCTAAAATTAAAGACCTGAGTTTTGCTACAGAAAGCTATGTTTCTGTTTTACAATCCAGGCTAAGAAAGAAGTAAGGCGTTGGGTTAAACCGTTTTAGGAGTTTCCTTTGATTTCATAACAAAAAATCGGAAGCCGAGGTAACAGATGAGCAAAATCGCGAAATAAATCAAGGCTAATTCGATATTGTAGATAATCATGGAAACCATGGCCACTGAGGCAATGAGCAAGGCAATGGCCGGAAACAGTGGGTAGAGTGGTGTTTTGAAAGGCCTCTCCAGGTTGGGTTCGGACTGACGAAGTTTAAACAACGCCAATGTAGAAATAATGTATAGACTCAGGGCTCCGAAACAGGCGATAGTGATGATTTCGGCTGTCTTCCCGGTCAGTAAGGCGATGATACCGATTCCCATATTTAAGAGGAGTGCATTCGAAGGCGTTTTGAATTTTTTGTGTACTTTTCCTAAAATTCGAGGAGCATGCCCCACCCGACCGAATTCATAAGTGGATCGCCCGGCCGCCAAGATAATTCCATGAAAAGAAGCAACCAGGCCAAATAGACCTACCGTGACTAATAAGTGATACATGATGTCATCTTGTCCGACAATATGATTTAAGGCCAGAGGCAGGGGGGAGTCCGAAGCTTCGGCACCGGGGCTGGGAAAAACAATGGCTTCCCATCCGGCCACCCCCACGGAAGAGCCGAAGGTCAGGATGCATAAAATAACCAAAGTCAGCATGGCCGAGCCAAAGCCTAATACGACATTTCGCTGCGGATTGATGGTTTCTTCGGCAACATTGGCGATGCCTTCGATGGCAAGAAAAAACCAAATGGCAAAAGGCATGGCTGCAAAAATACCGGTCCATCCTTTGGGTAGTGGGTTTGCCTGGAAGTTGGCCATTTCAAAATGAGGGATGGTAATGCCTGCAAAAATAAGAAGCTCAGCTACGGCCAGAATAGTGATCAACAATTCAAAAGTGGCCGCAGCTTTTACCCCGACTATATTCAGGGTAGTGAAAAGTAAATAGGCCAAAATAGCAATGACGACTACCGGGACGGAAGGTAGAAAGATATGGAAATACGCACCAATGGCAAAAGCGATGGCCGGAGGGGCAAAGATAAATTCGATGTTTTGGGCCATTCCCCCGATAAACCCCCAATGACTGCCAAAAGCCCGTGTGGCATAATCAAAGGCACCTCCGGCTTTGGGGATGGCACAGGCCAACTCTGTGTAGCCGGGCGTGAAGGTAACATACATGATAATGATAAGCACCGTGGCTATGGCCAGCCCGTAGGTGCCACCTTCGGCCAGGCCCAGGTTCCAGCCGAAGTACATCCCGGAGATGACATAGCCGACCCCCAGTCCCCAGAGCATCAATGGGCCCAGGGTGCGCTTTAAGCTGGTTTTTTCTTCAGAAACCGTATTGGTTGAATTCATGGATAAATTGTTTTTGTGGTGAAAAGATGTTTTTGTTTACAATGATTCCGGGTAATCTGTTTGAAGAGAGACTTTTAGAGCTTCAGGAAGTTATGTAACCTCCAGATTCATTCACTTTCATTTTTGAAAGCAGTTTTATCTATTAATAGACTGATTACCAGAAGGTAGTTTGAAGTTGAGATATACGCATACAGGGATTACACAAAGTCAAGAAACGGGAGGAGTTATTACGTTGAATAAATGCTCCTTTTGACTCTGTATAATCCTACCGGGTTTTTATCTAAGTTGTATGTACTACTTGTTGCTCTCCGAAGAGAATGTTGGCCTGAGTTGGTAGGATAGTTTTTACTGATTTTGGTAAACAGTAAATTTTTGCAAGCTAAAAATTAATAAATAATCCTTCTTTGACAAAGATTTTTTTAACGCCTGTTGAAAAGAGGTGGAGGCAGAAGAGAAATAACTGTTGTAAATACATTAATTTAAAGCTATGGCTTCTACTGTTTCAGCAGTTCTTTATAGGTATTCATTATTTCCTTATTGGGAATTTTTTCCATTTCCAACAATGCTAAATAGGGGTCACCTTTTAGTTGTAAGCATTGGGCAAAGGCAGGTTCTGTTTTGACTCCTTGTCTTTTTAGTTGATAAACCAACTCTCTCAATGGGTTTCCGAAAAGCCTTAATAGTCGATATTCCTGAACCATATGCCTGTATGCATGTTGAGAATGGGAGGCTGTATTTTGAGCAAATATCTCAAATTCAAAGCCCGAGAAGTAAAAATTTGTAACCACAACCTGTTGTTCTCGAATACTCTGATGCCGTATGGAGAATTCATCATAATGTTGATAAAGGGAGTAAACTTGCTTTGAAAGAGCATTCAAGTTGTTTGTACAATATAAAATATCCAAATCGCTGGTTTCGGTATCAATCCCCAAGGGAATAGTGCCTGCCAATACAGGAGAGTAAGGTTTTAGATGGGAAAAAACTTTTGACAGTTGGATGGCTTGATAAGCTTTTTGTTGTCGTGGAGTACCTTTTTGTAGATAAGTAAGGTCAAACCAGTCAGGAGAATTTTCGTTTGTGAGCTTCATAAGAATATGAAAAAAAAATTAAGGCACTTGATCCGGAAAAGATGTCCTTTTCACAAATCAAGAGCCTTATTATATTGCTTGCTGTATTTACCAGCGTTAATTTTTATATTTTCGAAACTGTGCTTCTATCTTGATTACACCACTGTTTCACCTATCAATTGCGTTACGGCTTTGGCGATACTTTCAGGATCAAAGCCAGCTTCTTTTTGCAATTCGATCTGTTCTCCCTGTTCGATCACGCTGTCAGGAATACCCAAACGCTCCACTTTGGCCTGGTAACCATGATCCGCCATAAACTCCAGCACGGCACTTCCAAAACCTCCCATAATACAACCATCTTCTACGGTGATCACTTTGTCAAATTTAGAAAACACCTCATGCAGCAGTTCTTCATCCAAAGGTTTGACAAAACGCATATCGTAATGAGCCGGGTGTACCCCTTCTTTGGCTAATATTTCGCAAGCTTCCACTGCATAATTGCCAATATGACCAATGGTTAAAATGGCAACTTCTTCGCCATCCTGGATTTTTTGACCTTTTCCAATGCCTACTTCTTCCATAGAAGTTCGCCAGTCAGGCATGATTCCTTGCCCTCTTGGGTAGCGAATGCAGAAAGCGCCTTCGTTTCGTGGCAACTGAGCGGTAAACATCAAGTTTCTCAACTCAGCCTCATTCATAGGGGATGCAATAATAATATTGGGAATGCAACGCATGTAGGCCAAGTCGTACGCACCGTGATGGGTAGCTCCATCGGCTCCGGCAAATCCTGCCCGGTCCAGACAGAAGTTCACCGGTAAGTTCTGAATACAGACATCGTGGATTACCTGATCATAGGCACGCTGCATAAAAGAAGAGTAAATATTACAGAATGGGATCATGCCTTCGGCAGCCATTCCTGCCGATAGCGTCACGGCATGTTGTTCGGCAATGCCTACATCAAAAGCCCTTTCCGGAATTTTATTCATCATAATGTTCATGGACGAACCGGAAGGCATGGCAGGGGTGATTCCTACAATTTTCTCATTCTTTTCAGCCAGTTCCACCAAAGTTTCCCCGAATACCACTTGATATTTAGGAGCTTGAGGGGCATCAAAGGTTTTCTTTTTGATTTCCCCGGTGATTTTATCAAATTTTCCGGGGGCATGCCATTTGGTTTGGTCTTTCTCAGCCGGAGCAAACCCTTTCCCTTTTACAGTTACACAATGTAGCAATTTAGGCCCGGGGATATTTTTCATATCTTCCATAATGTCCACCAGGTGATTGACATCGTGCCCGTCTACCGGACCGAAATACCGCAAGTTCAACGATTCGAACAAATTGCTGTGGGAGAGCAATGCGGATTTCATCATATGCTCTACCCGGGAAACTAATTGTTGGGCCGTCGGACCAATTTTACTGATCTTGCCTAACAAATGCCAGACATCGTCTTTAACTTTATTATATATATGGGATGTAGTGATGTCGGTGAGATAATCTTTTAAGGCACCCACATTAGGGTCGATAGACATGCAATTGTCATTGAGAACAATCAGGAGGTTTGAATCGGAAACCCCTGCGTGGTTCATCCCTTCAAATGCCAGGCCGGCGGTCATGGCCCCATCCCCGATGACAGCAATATGTTGGCGGTCCTCGTTTTTGAGTTTAGAAGAGATAGCCATTCCCAAAGCTGCCGAAATAGATGTAGAAGAGTGTCCTACACCAAAAGCATCGTATTCACTTTCGGCTCTGCGTGGGAAGCCGGAAAGCCCTTGATAGACCCGGTTGGTATGAAATTGTTCTTTGCGTCCGGTCAATATTTTATGTCCGTAGGCTTGATGTCCTACATCCCAAACCACCCGGTCGTAAGGAGTGTTAAAAACATAGTGCATGGCAACGGTTAATTCAACCACTCCTAAACTTGCACCAAAGTGTCCTCCGTAAATGGATACGTTGTCTATGATAAATTGCCGCAGATCCGAACACAGCTCAAACAATTGGCTTTTATTCATTGCCCGCAGATCTTTCGGAGAATCAATTTGGGCAAGCAGTTTTCCAGGCTCTATCAACATTTTTCTAAAAGTTTTTCTCCAGGATATTGCTTATTAGCAAGTTGAACTCAAAGCAGATGAAGTCTATACTTTGAGGATTAAAAAAAGAAGACATCCAAAAATTTCAGATATCCTGTCAAATCCTTCCTGACTTAGGGAAGGCCCCTCAAAATACAGAAGGGTTTAAAAGACCGCACAAAGTTACAATTTTCAATGTACAATTTATCGTTGAGAAGCTTAAACACTTTGTTTTTACAAATTGTTTTTCAGAAAAGTAGAAAAAAAATCACTTTTCCAGGAAAAAAACAAAAAAAATCAACGGAGAAGGAGGGGGAGTCTTAATTTTTCTATTTGAAAGAGAAAAAGAACAAGGTAGAATATGCTTTGTTCCGATGGAAAATTGGATGGATGTTGTATACAAATTCGTGAAAATATGAAGATTTAGTCCAACTCTTACATGTGAAATACTGTCTTTAAAGTAAAGGGTTTTGCTCATTGAAGAGGGCTTGTAAAGCAAATTAATCCCCGGGTTTCCGCTTAGGAATACCCATGTGATTTAATAATATTTACCTATAAATTTGTAATTAATAACAAGTAATTTAGTCCTGGGTAAAATTTTATAAGCAGTCCCAGTTCAGGTACCGATTCAAGCCTGTTCAGATGGAATATAAAGCAGTTATATAATATGTTTTTAAGAGTTTTTTGGTAATTATTTTTAGTAATTCGGAATGAAATAAAATTTTGGAAAAAAATGGATTTGGGAAATGAAATGTGAAAAAAACGTTAAAAAGGGTTAATTTCTCATCTTATTTCAAGCATATCCGTTCACAATACTAGGGGGCTCGCAAATAAATCTTAAGTGGTGCAAGATTTTTTACAGGAAGCCTTTAATATTTATCCAAATTCACTTATCTTGTTTAAGTAAAGTCTTACTTTTAACTAACTCTGATAAAAAATGGCAGCTGTATCGATGGAAGAAAAGTCAAAAAACCGGTATTCTGAAAAAGAAAAGGTAGAAATATTTGAAAATGAGTTTATGCCCCATATAGACTCTATGTATAATTTTGCCTTTAAACTTACACTGGACGAAGAAGATGCAAAGGATCTGGTGCAGGATACGTATTTAAAATCGTATCGATTTATTTCTTCTTTCGAAAAAGGAACAAATGCCAAGGCCTGGCTGTTTAGGATTTTGAAGAACAGCTTCATCAATGATTACCGTAAGAAAAGTAAACAGCCGGCTAAAATTGATTATCAGGAAGTAGAGACTATATACAATTCTGAAGACGCTGACCATAATATTACCATCGATCTCCGCTCAGAAACCATGCAAAACCGTATAGGAGATGAAGTGACCAATGCTTTAAATTCTCTTGCCGTAGATTTCAGAATTGTTATAATTTTGTGTGATTTAGAAGGCTTTACCTATGAAGAAATGGCAAAGATCTTGGACATCCCTATCGGGACGGTTCGTTCACGCCTTCATAGAGCCAGAAACTTACTAAAAGACAAACTGAAAAAGTACGCAGCTACTTTAGGTTATAAAGCTTAACAAGCACCACTTAAGAGGTAATAATTTTAAAAACAACAATGGAAAACAACTTGCGAGCTTTGGAAGCGCAACCATTAGTGATGGATTGCGCAAAATTTGTTGAATTAGTTCAACTAATCGTAGATGAAGAAGCAACCTCAGAAGAAGAGCAGTTATTCAAAGATCACTACGAAAAATGCAAACACTGTCTAAACTATTATGAGATCGAGAAATCAGCCGTGGCTGTTATTAAAAACAAGATCTCCAAAAACTCTCCTCCACCAGAATTAGCTAATCAGATTCGGGCGAAAATACTGGAATCTTAATTGCCAGATCACCACCAAAGACAAGATCAGGCTTTTCTTTTTTTGAGTAAATCAGTGGCTTTTTACTGTACTACTTTAGTTATTTGCAGATAGAGTAGTGAGGTCAGGCACGCTATATCCACAGGTTATTTAATTTTTACCTGTGATCCGGGCAGATCTCTCTTTCGGCAAGTACATTAATTAATCTTTTAGCATACAAAGAAGTGAACAGGAAAATAGTAATTTTCTCGGCTCCGTCAGGGGCCGGCAAAACGACCATTGTAAAAAAATTATTGGAAAGCTATCCGGAATTGACGTTTTCAATCTCGGCAACTACCCGGACTAAAAGAACGGGGGAAGTAGATGAAAAAGACTATTATTTTCTGGATGAAGCCACTTTCAGACAAAATATCCAAGAAGGAGGCTTTGTGGAGTATGAGGAAGTATATGATGGTGTTTTTTATGGTACCTTAAAGTCAGAGATAGAAAGAATTTGGCAAAATCACCAAGTGGTGGTTATGGATGTTGATGTGAAGGGGGGCTTAAGTATTAAAAAAGCTTATCAAGAGCAGGCCTTGGGGATCTTCGTCAAACCTCCCGATGTGGCAACGTTGGAAAGGCGGTTGCGCTCAAGGAATACGGACTCTGAGGAAAGTATTAGAAAACGCATTGCTAAAGCCGAATACGAACTAACTTTTGAAAAGGATTTTGAAAAGGTTATTTTAAATGATTCTTTGGAGCATGCCGTTGAGCAAGCCAAAGAAATACTGAATGAGTTTTTAGTTATAAAAGCTTAAGTTGTAATTTGACAAATGAATTAAAATAGGAGGACAGGCAGCTACCTAAAGGCAGGTGGCTGCTTTTTTCTTTGGAAAAAACTAACTTTGTAAAAAAACTGAGTTATGCAAGAACGATATACACAACGGGGAGTTTCAGCCTCTAAAGAAGATATACATGCCGCGATTAAGGATCTGGATAAAGGATTGTTTCCGAAGGCCTTCTGTAAAATTGTGCCGGATATACTGAGCGGAGATGAAGCGTATTGTAATATCATGCATGCAGATGGGGCAGGCACAAAGTCTTCCTTAGCATACCTTTATTGGAAGGAGACAGGAGATATGTCGGTGTGGAAAGGCATTGCACAAGACTCAATAGTGATGAATGTGGATGATTTGTTGTGTGTGGGAGCGGTAGGAAGTATGTTATTGTCTTCAACGATTGGACGGAACAAAAACTTGATTCCCGGTGAAGTGATCTCGGCATTGATCAATGGGACGGAGGATATTTTACAAATGCTAAGGGACAATGGAATTGAGATTTATAGTACCGGAGGTGAAACTGCTGATGTGGGAGATTTGGTCAGAACGGTGATCGTAGATAGCACTGTAGTGACGCGAATGAGACGGGATGAAGTCATTAATAATGCCAATATTCAGGCGGGTGATGTAATTGTAGGAATGGCTTCTTTCGGTCAGGCAGATTATGAAACCGAATACAACGGGGGAATGGGTAGTAATGGACTGACTTCCGCCCGGCATGATGTGTTTGCTCACTATCTGGCTGAAAAATATCCGGAGAGCTTTGATCCGTCTGTGCCTAAGGAATTGGTGTATTCAGGATCAAAAAAGTTGACCGATACCCTTGTTGATTTGACTTTGGATGCTGGGAAATTAGTGCTTTCTCCTACCCGAACCTATGCCCCGGTAATTCTAGAAATTCTTAAACTTTATGGTAAAGAAATTCACGGGATGGTGCATTGTAGTGGAGGAGCACAAACAAAAGTTCTGCATTTTGTAGAGAACGTCCATGTGATTAAGGATAATTTATTTGAACTGCCTCCTTTATTTCAGATGATTCAGGAACAGAGCAATACTGAGTGGAAAGAAATGTATAAGGTGTTCAATATGGGCCACCGTATGGAAGTGTATGTAAAACCTGAGTTTGCGGATGAAATCATTGCAATTTCCAATGCCAGAGGTATTGATGCAAAAATCATCGGAACTGTAGAGCCTGCAGAGTCCAAAAAACTGACAATCAAAAGTCCGTATGGAGAATTTATTTATGAATAAATCTCATATGAATAAGAAAGTAAAGCCTTTCCAACTTTTCAGGGTTGGAAAGGCTTTACTTTGACGTAATATTGAAAAGTTCTTTTCTGGGAAAGAACTACGAATAGCTTGCAAAACACTTTACAATTTGGCTAGATTTTCTTCAGCCAAAGCAAAAGAAAGTGTCATTCCTCCTCCCCCTATACCTGCAACCACGGTTACATGGTCTTCCGGTTGGTATACCGTATAATCTTTGTCTTGGGATTTGGCATAGACTCCATGCCAACGTTCTTGAATTTGCAAACGGGGGATATGGGCAAATTTGGACAAATACTCTAAAATTAAGCGGTTAATTTCTTCCTGATCAAATGGATTCAGGTCATTGGTGTATTGATGAGAGTCACCAATAAGTACTTCTCCGTGATTGTTTTGGCCGACCAGTACATGAATACCATATTGATCAAAGATGGGAGATTCCGAAGCGAACCTGTCGATGAGTTGTTGGATGGAAGCACAGTGGCTAAATGACTTATAGTGTCTGAAAGTCAAGCCTGAAGCTAAAGACGGTCCCAGTTGCCAGTTGGATGCTTGAGCGACTGTTTTCATCATTTGTAATTTACATTTCACAATTCCACTCTTTTCGAAAAACTCCGGATATAAGATTTCAAAGTCACTTCCATTACAAACGTAAATATGATCTGCTTGCCAGATTTCATTACCTGTATACAATTTGGAGGAATCGATGCGGCAAACTGCTTTTCCTGTATGAATTGCCACCCCGTATACTGAAGATAAATAATATGTGATACGTTGGATAGCTTCTCTTGAGTTAATTGTCACTTCTGTGGGGCTGAACATACCACCATACAAACCCTCAGTTTTTGCTGCAGGACTGATTTCTTTTATTTCTGAGGGGGAAAGAATTTGACAGGCTTGATATCCATATTCAGCAGTGGTATCCACAAACTCTTCCAATACTTTTTTTTCGTCTTGTTGATATGCCAAAAACAGAGAGCCATTGGGCTTATGCCAAAACCCAGCTTTTTGAGAGAGTTCCAACCATATATTACGGCTTTTAAGTGCTAGTTCGTAACTCTTTCCCGGACTCTGACCGATGGACCAAACCATACCGAAGTTACGGATAGATGCCCCCGCAGCAAATGTATTTTTTTCAAACAAAGCTACTTTGTATCCTCTTTTTGCGGCAGCCAATGCATGTGCAAGGCCCACAATGCCCCCACCGACTATGGCGATATCAACTTGCTTATCCATTTGTTTATAAATAGTAAAATTTGTTTAACAAATGTAATTTAACAAACCGTCTTTATGCAAGTCAAGCAAGTTACATTTTTGTGAATAAATTAACGGGACAGGTAGTTTTGAGAGGACTGTATTTGTAAGAAGGCTTGAAATTTATTGATCAACCCTTAAACGTTACTACCTTAAAAGCTTTGCTTTTCTTCAGCTCCTCCTCCAATTCATCGATCCTTCAATCCTTCGATTCTTCAATCCTTCTTTCCCTAGCTTTGAGCCATCCCCGACTGCATATTGGAAAGCATTTCGCTTTGTGCACGGATCAAAGAAGAAAGGGCTTGCATTACCCCTTGCGATATTTCAGGACGGGTAGCAATGAGCTCGTAAAAAGCTTCTTGTTCCAGTTTTAACAGGATGGAAGGTTTTTCAGCGGTAGCAGTTGCCGAACGTGGGTTGGCATCCAATAACCCCAACTCTCCAAAAAAATCCCGGTCTACTAAAGTATTTAAGCGGTAGTGGCCTACATGAATTTTAATTTCCCCTTGGTAAATGATATACATGCAATCACCTTTCTCTCCTTTTTCAAAGATTTTTCCCCCTTTAGAAATATGGATTTCTTCCAGGATTTTTGCGACATCTACCAGCACATTTTCCGGGGTTTTTGAAAATAACCGGGAGCTTTTTAACATTAACACCTTTTCAATTTCTAATAAAGTAGTTGACTCTGTCATAGCAATGATTTTTTCGGCTAGTGGATTTTTTGGCAGTAGTTCGTGGATAATATCGGGAAGTGTTCTGCCGTAGCGTTTACAAAATTTGCGCAAAGTAAACAAGGCGGAATCTACCAGTAACTTATCTTGCGAAGTTAGGTAATTGGTAAAGTGAGGGAGCATGCTGGGGTTGCATCTTTCCGCCAGGGAATATGCAGCCACTGCCAAAGTCCAACGGTTAAAAAAGGCTTGTCGTTGTACATCCTGTAAGATTTTGGTGATTACGCTAAGTTCATCATACAAGTAAACCGAATAAAAATGCGATAGTTTATGGAGCTTTTCCTGATAAGAGGTTTCCTCAACCAACAAATTTAACTTAGTAGATAAATGTCCGGGTAGTAATTGGCTGTAATCTGGATTTTTTAACTTCTTCTTGCTTTCTTCAGCTGCTTTTTGAGAAGGTGTATGATTGATAAATGAAAATAAAATACTTCGGTTTTTAGCCAGCGTCTTCAATTCAATTTTTAACGCTTGACTGAGCAATTGGGCACCCTTCGATTTTTCCAAGGTATGTAAGGCACTATATAACCAATGAATCTGCTTAAACTGCCTTTCCAAGTGATCATGAATGCGAAAAAGTTGCTCCATAGAGCGGGTCTGAAAGTGAGTGCCTTGTAAGGCAAGGTGTACCTCTTCTTGTAATTCTACCCATGGTTCATCATGAATAATCAACTCAAATAATAATTCTTGTGCTGCCGTTGAGCCGATTTGGCTGCATAAATGACAGAGTCGACTTAAAAAAAGTTTGTCCCTTTCATTACTGGAGGCCACAAAATAGGGGTGCAAATATGGCAAAAGCTGATCTTTGAAATTCACCAAAGCCGTTGAAACGACTGCATGTAATTCTTTGAATCGCAATTGGTCCAACAAGAAAGGAATGCTGTGGGGATGGAGCCATTTGCCACAGGCATGAGCGGCACTTTCCCGGACTTTGAAAGAGGGGTCATTTAAGTAGTTTTTCAGATAGTTGAAATAGGAGCTATCTTTTATTTCGCCAAGCGCAGCCGCTGCCACAATTTTATCTTCGTTTTTATCAGAATGTAAAAAATCGCTCAACAAAGTATGGGCCGTAGCTTGCGATTGTAGGTTCCCATAACCCATTAAGCCGATTAAGGCCCCTTTACGAATATGCATTTCCGAGGCATGAAGCAAAGGAGAAATCACTGGAGACGGATCGTCTGACAGCTTACAGTAGGCAATAATCGCCTCTTCTTTTACCTTGGCCGGGATCTTTTTTTCATGGCTTAGTGAAAGCAATAAGTCCGTACTTTTCTTTAGTTGAAGCTGAACGGCTTTGTGGATAGAATGGGATTTAACTTCTATATCCTGATGGTTTAAGCCTGTTTTGATCAATCCTTCGAGATCATGCTCTCCTAATTGCTCTAACCTATCCAAAGCATAAATGACCTCAGGAGCCTGAGTTGATTCGAGCTTTTCTAACAATAAACGTTGAATACGATGAGGGTCAATAGTAATTTGTGGCCCTTTGGTAAAAGGCAAAGGAAGAAGCGATCGAAGTTTAATGATATAGTTGCGAAAAAGAGCCATTGAATACCATCGGTCATATTTGTATAATATAAGAAGTCAGCATCTCACATAAAAGTGCTGGCCAAAAATATGCATAAGATTCTGAAGATCTAGGAGGATGAAAATGACAAAAGGTACTAAATGGCCCGGTATATTACTTTATTGCCTTTTCCTTCTTCGTTTTACATAATCAGAGTGATCGTGCTCTTTGGCTAATTTGAGGTAGAGGCGTTGTTTTTCTCTATTGTTATTTTGTTTATAATATTGATATAAGCCCATATAAATATAGGTTTTGTAATCTTTGCTTCGTGTGCCCAGTTGTTCCGCCAATTTCTCGGCCAATTCATAATCAACCTTTGCTGCTTTCAGGTCTTGTTGGTTGAATTCTTTTTCCATACCCCGGAAACAATACCCGGCCATCTTATAAAAGTCGTCATTGGAGTTGTGTAATAATTCCCGGATGGGCTGTCGGGCTTTTTGATATTCACCTGTTAAGGTAAGCGTTTCGATGTATTGGACTTTAAATAATTGATTTTTAGGGAAAAATCGGGTAGCCTGATAGGCGTATTTTTGCGCCATTTCCGAATCGTGTTCATAATGCAGGTATATCCAAACCAAGTAATTGATTGCCTCACACCGGGTATATACCCCATGTTTGCTGGTGTACTGCAGTTGTTTTAGCCCTTTTGTTTTATCCCCTTTTTGAAAGAACACAGCAAAGGGTTTGTACAAGGGGTAGCGCTCCGGGAAAGCTTCGCGGTAATAATTATACAAGCCGGAAGTAAAATAAAACTCAGAGAATTGTTCTTGTAAATCAAATCCTTGTTTGATCAGGCGGTACACCACTTTGGCCTCCCCAACGGCCTTCATACTTTTATTTTGTTCGGCATAATGCCGCATAATAAAGGCTTTGGCAATCATTTTAAAAAAGATCCCTTCTACATTGTTTTCATCTTGTTCCAGGATTGATTCGGCTTGCTTTTCTGCTTTGCGCAAATAAGAGAAATGTTTTTGAAACGCTTGACTTTCAAAATCGATAGGGACCTCCTGCCAATAGATGTTCAATGCTTTTACAAAAGGGGTGACCGGGTGTTCGGGAAGTTGAGCTGACAGTTGATTAATATATTTGTTCGCACTGTCAAAATTCCAGGCATAAATAGCGGTGACGGCCTGGCTGGCAACCTGCCGGTATTGTGGCGCTTGAGAGAGCAAACGGGTTTGAGCTGATACATGAAAGGAAAACAATATGCTGAACAGCCATCCTATGGTAAATCCTTTTTGTAGCAATTTTCAGTGGGTTTTGGTAAAAGATTGTATGCTTAAAACAAAAAATAATCAAGAAGGAATCGTGCTTTTTCGAAGTTAAAAGAATTCAAAAGGTTTGAAATGCACTAAGGGTTTAAGTTTTTGTTAAATGAAGGTGAAAAATCCGTGTTTACACAGTTTATCTGACTTATTCCACCTTTTATCCCGATAACGGACTTTTCTTAAAAAATACCTTCTGTTTTGCTTCGATTCTTTTTTATCTTGTCTTTCTTTTGGGAAAAAACCAAGTAAAAACCGGGAGAAATTCCTAGTGAAAACTTGAATTACAAGGGGAAAGTCAGAATTCTTTTTTAATTATATAAATGATCTCGTACTTAGAGTATATTTAAAATTCGTTGCGGGACCGCCCCTTTAGTGGTAAAAATTCTCAGCATAGTAGTTTTGAGTGGTCCGACTTTCGGAGAAGAATAACATTATTTGACCGGGATGCCGGCCATTCAAAATGTTGCACTGAGGTTTTTGAAAGGGGAGTTTTTGACCCGAAGGATAAAATTTAAACATGCTCTTATCAAGTAATTCCAAAACAAACATGAAAAGACACATCAAGTTTATTCAACGAATCTGCGTAGGTGCAGCCTTGACATCAATGGGGGCATCCTGTACGCAAAACCCGGAGAAAGTACAATCCTTTCAATATCCGCAAACGCCAAAAGTGGATACTGTTGATTCTTACTTTGGCCAAGAAGTGGCAGATCCTTATCGCTGGCTGGAAGATGATAATTCGGAAGAAACCAAGCTGTGGGTGACCGCCCAAAATGAGCTTACCCAAAGCTACCTTTCCGAAATTCCTTTTCGGGATAAAATCCGTCAACGTTTGGAGAAGCTATACAACTACCCCCGGTTTTCAGCACCGTTCCGGGTAGGAGAGTATTACTTTTTTAGTAAAAATGATGGCTTGCAAAACCAAAGTGTTATCTATTTTCAGAAAGGCTTGGATGGAGAACCCGAGGTTTTTCTGGACCCCAATGCCTTGTCAAAAGACGGAACGGTAACGTCTTCCATTGCCAGTATTTCCAAAGATGACAAATATGCAGCGATCAAAGTGAATCGTTCCGGATCGGATTGGTCGGAGTTTTACGTGATGGAGGTTGCCTCCCGACAGCAACTGTCCGATACGGTAGAGTGGGCCAAATTTAGCGGAGCCAGTTGGTACAAAGACGGCTTCTATTACAGCAGTTATGGCAAACCGGAAGCCGGAGAGAAGTTAAAAGGAAAGAACGAGTACCATAAAATTTATTATCATAAATTAGGCACATCACAAGAAGAAGATCAACTGGTATTTGAAGACAAAGAACATCCGCTGCGCAACTTCTATGCTTCGGTAACAGACGATGAACGTTATCTGGTCATTGGGGCAAGTGAAGGAACCTCCGGAAATGAGGTTCTTGTAAAGGACCTGCAACAGGATGGTGAGATTACCACTTTAGTGCCAGGTTTTGATTTTGATTCGTATGTAGTAGAACACTTAAACGGGAAACTGTTAGTATATACCAATGTGGATGCCCCGAATTACCGTTTGGTGCAGATTGATCCCGCACAACCTGCCAAAGAAAATTGGAAAGAAGTAATTGCCGAAAAAGAAGAACTGTTAGAAGGAGTTACTTTGGCCGGAGGAAAAATCTTTGCCAAATATTTGAAAGATGTAACCACCCGGGTGTATCAGTACGATTTGGAAGGAAATCCGGAAAATGAAATCCAATTGCCTGATTTAGGCTCAGCCGGAGGCTTTTCCGGGGAGAAAGAAGATACCTTTGTATTTTATACCTTTACTTCATTTACATATCCTCCGACAATTTTCAAATACGATATCGCCTCGGGAAAATCAGAGTTGTTTAAAAAGACGGAAGTGTCTTTCAATCCGGATGAATACCAAACCAAACAAGTATTTTATCAAAGTAAAGACGGTACGAAAGTACCTATGTTCTTGGTGCACAAAAAGGGCTTGAAACAGGATGGGCAACGTCCGACTATGCTGTATGGATACGGTGGATTTAACATCAGTATCACTCCGGGGTTTAGTCCTTCCATCTATGCCTTATTGGAAAACGGAGGAGTATATGCCGTGGCCAATATCCGGGGAGGAGGCGAATATGGAGAGAAATGGCATAAAGGGGGAATGCTGTTGAACAAGCAGAATGTTTTTGATGATTTTATTGCTGCAGGGGAGTATCTGATTTCTGAGAAATATACCACTTCCGGAAAATTAGCCATATCAGGAGGGTCAAACGGTGGCCTATTGGTAGGTGCTTGTATGACACAACGCCCTGATTTGTTCCAAGTAGCTTTCCCGGCAGTAGGGGTATTGGATATGTTGCGTTATCATAAGTTTACCATTGGTTGGGCTTGGGCCGTAGAGTATGGCAGTAGTGAAGACGAAGAGCATTTTAAGAATTTGGCCCGTTATTCACCGCTTCACAATGTCAAAGAAGGCGTTTCATATCCTGCTACGTTGGTCACTACTGCTGATCACGATGACCGGGTAGTGCCAGCTCATTCATTCAAATTTATTTCCGAATTGCAAGCCAAACACAAAGGGAATAACCCTGTGATGATTCGAATTGATACCAAAGCAGGTCATGGAAGTGGTAAGCCCCTTTCCAAAGTAATTGACGAACAAGCGGACAAATGGTCGTTCATGTTTGCCAATATGGAGGAAATACCTTATCAGTCAACAAAGAGCAACCCGCAATAGTGGATAGTGAAACAGCAGAATATAATTTTCTAAAGTGATAATCAGTTTTTCGGGGCACTCAAAATTCTATTTGGGTGCCCTTAATCTTTTTTTATTCCAACTCTTTCCCCTCTTAAAATTGCATCGTTCCAACAAAGAATTTGATTTTAAAGTTTATACATAATGATTTAATCCTCATCCTATTCGAATTTTAGTTACAGGTATTAATATTGTAGTCGAGAAATAGTGCAACCGGATTATTTGAAAATGAAAAATAGTTCTGGTTTGCTTTTTTAATGAAATTGACAGGAATGCTGCCCTGAACATGTCAATATTGGCAGTGATTTTTTTACTAACACCTTACCCAAAACATGAATCTCATATTATTTGATGAGCCGGAAAACCGGTTGAATTTATTACCTTTTACCTTTACCCGTCCGGTGGCTGATATCCGGGTGGGGATATTGAAAATTGCCGAAAAATGGAAATTACATTTGCAAACAGAAGTTTCTTTTTTGACAGAATCTTACTTGCAAGAAAAATATCCAACCCGGTGGGGAAGTGAGACGCTTTTTATTAATGGTTCTTTGAGTCCTACTCCGGAAATTTGTATTGCTGTTCAAGAATTAGGTCCCAATGAAGCCTTGCAATACAAAGGGGAGTTGTTAGCCTGGAAAACGGACCGGCAGTTAACGATACATCAACTCATAGAAGAAGCCCGGGCACAGAGCCGGATGGTCACTTTTGAAGGGGAGGTGAGAAAGTTAGATTATTTATGGGATATTTTTTTGAATAACCGTCAGGAAATTATTGCCGATTTCAAAAAAATTACTCATAACCGAAAAAGTCAAGCTCTTAGTGACCCGCATACCATTGTGTACGGAAAAGACAATCTGTTTCTTGAAGAAGGAGTGAAGATCAAAGCAGCGATTATCAATGCGGAAGATTTTCCGGTATATATAGGGAAAAATGCCCGGATTAATGAAGGGGCAATCATACAAGGAGCCTTTGCTTTGTGCGAGGGAGCAGAAGTGAAAGTGGGAGCGAAGATTCGTGCAGACAATACCATTGGTCCTTACAGCAAAGTGGGGGGGGAGGTATCCAATTCGGTAATTTTGGGATATTCCAACAAAGGACACGATGGGTATTTGGGAAATGCGGTATTAGGCGAATGGTGTAATTTGGGAGCCGATACCAATAATTCCAATTTGAAAAATAATTACGGGCCCATCAAAATGTGGAATTACCGGCTGGAAGACTATCTGAACTCGGAGCAAAATTTTTGTGGCTTGATGATGGGAGATCATTCCAAATGCGGAATCAATACCATGTTTAATACAGGGACCGTGGTAGGAACCAGCTGTAATATTTTTGGAGGAGGTTTTCCTCCCAGGTACATTCCTTCCTTTTCATGGGGAGGCTCCAACGGGTTTACGACAGCCCGGCCTGAAAAAATGATGGAAGTGGCAGACAGGGTGATGGGGCGCAGAGGATTACAACTTTCTCAAGCCGACCGGAATATTCTAAATCATATATTTGAGGCTACTCAAAAATTGAGAGATAAGTTCGGAACCTTGAGACAGTAAAGTGGTGAACAGTCATCCGGAAGTTTATGAGATTTCAAAATAATCCCTGACTAATATTACATGGGCTTCAGGGGATTAGGTTCGAGTAACTGAGGAATTTGAGGATTAATAAGTAATTTCGCGATTGCCTCAATGGAGGTCAACTATTTATATAGTGCTTAGAAGAGTATAGAATAATGAAGGAATCCAAAATTGTCATTGATGCAGAGAAAAAGTCTTTGTCCTTGGGGGTTGGCGAGTTATTTCGCTACAAAGATTTATTCCTGATCTTAGCCTATAGAGACTACCGGGTGCGCTATGCCCAAACCTTTTTGGGTTTTGTATGGGCATTTATTCAGCCCTTAGCAACACTTTTGATTTTTTCGATTGTCTTTGGAAGAGCCGCAAAAGTGGATACGGGTGATATTCCTTATCCGGTTTTTGCCTTATGTGGAATGAGTGCCTGGGCGTATTTTGCCTTCGTAATGAACCAGTCCGGAAATTCTATCATTGGCGCACAGGGAATGGTGAAAAAGATTTACTTTCCGAGGCTAGTGATTCCGTTGTCCAAAGCAGTAGTAGGGTTTATTGATTTTTTGATCACGTTCTTATTCTTAGTAATTCTTTTATTTGTCTATGGCATCATCCCTTCGGAAAATATAGTATTTCTGCCTTTTTTCATTATAATGGGGATTATTTCTGCCTTGGCAGTAGGTATTTGGCTGAGTGCCCTCACAATCCGGTACCGGGATTTCCAGCATGTTATTCCTTTCATGACCCAGTTGGGGTTGTATGCCACTCCGATTGCCTACCCTGCGAAATTGCTCGTAGGATCATTACCGGAATGGGCCAATGCTTTGTACTTTATGAACCCTATGGCAGGCGTAGTGGAAGGGTTTCGTTGGTCGATCATAGGAGGAGAAATGCCTTCGGAGTATGCGGTTATCTCTTTTGTTCTGACGATTATTCTGTTTATCAGTGGCCTTTTCTATTTCAGGAAAGTAGAAAAAGTAATGGCGGATTTGGTTTAGGAGTTAGTAACTGGTTTTTAGAAGTTAGTTTGAAAAGCAATATTAAATTTGGATAAAATTAAAAGTTTTAAGGATTTAAATGTTTGGAAGCTGGCGCATCAAACCGTTTTAAAACTTTATAAGTTGACAGAGGATTTTCCCACTCAAGAAAAATTTGGAATAACCAGTCAGTTAACCAGAGCAGCCGTCTCCATTCCGGCAAATATTGCAGAGGGAAGTGGTAGAAATTCAGCGAAAGAATATATTCACTATTTGACAATATCTAGAGGTTCCGTAGAAGAATGCAAATATTTAATATTACTATCCAAAGATTTGGAGTTCATTAAACCGGATGAATATGAAGAACTTGAAGCCTCTCTAAATGAAATAGGAAAGATGTTAAATGGTCTGATCAACTCCATTCGAAAAAGTACTAACACCTAATCCCTGATACCTTATGTCAGATATTGCAATCAAAGTAGAAAACCTGTCCAAACTATATAAAATCGGTACGCAGAAAAGCGGTAGCTTTCGCGAATCGTTTTCTAATATTTTTAAGAAAAACTCCAATCCTGTTTCACCCAACTCTCAACAAGAAAAGGAATTTTGGGCGTTGAACGATGTATCCTTCGAGATCAAGAAAGGAGAGGCTGTGGGAATTATCGGAAGAAACGGAGCCGGTAAATCCACATTGTTAAAAATCCTTTCGCGGATTACCGAACCCACCAAAGGCCGGATCGAAATCAACGGCCGGGTAGCCTCCTTGTTGGAAGTAGGGACCGGGTTTCACCCCGAGCTCACAGGACGGGAAAATATCTACCTCAACGGCACTATCCTCGGGATGACCCGCAGAGAAGTCAAAGCCAAATTTGATGAAATCGTAGATTTTAGTGGCGTAGAAAAGTTTATAGATACCCCCGTAAAGCATTATAGTTCAGGAATGTATGTTCGTTTGGCCTTTGCCGTAGCCGCCCACCTCGAACCCGAAATCCTGATCATAGACGAAGTACTAGCCGTAGGCGATGCCGAGTTCCAAAAGAAATGCTTGGGTAAGATGGAAGACGTCAGTAAAAACCAAGGGCGAACGGTGTTGTTTGTGAGCCATAACATGGGGGCGGTGCAGAGTTTGTGTAGTAGTGGTCATTTTTTTAGTGAAGGCCGTTTGATATCAAGTGGAGGAGTCCAAAGTTGTATTCAAAAATATATGTCTTATCAATTTAATAAGGCACAAAATGGGCTTGATTTATCAAGTCGAAAGGATAGAAAGGGGTCAGGGATTTTGAAGTTTACGAACTGGGAGGTTTGTGATAATTCTGGTCAATCTATATCTGTGTTAATGTCAGGTCAAGAGATTTTTTTCAAGCTATATTATAAGTTTCAAGAAAATGTTGACTCACTTAAGAACGTATTGTTCTGGCTGCAAATTAGAAAAGATGGAAATATAATAATGACTTGTAACAATGAAGTTAGTGGTGTTTTATTTTCTATACATGAACAGCAGAATATTATTCTTAAAATTCAAAAACTTCCCTTATTTAAAGGAAGGTATACATTCAATTTATTATCTGTCGTAAATGGAAGTATATCAGACCATATTAATGAAGCTGGAGAGTTTTATGTAGAAGATGGGGATTTTTTTGGTACAGGAAAGCTTCCCAGAGAAAAAGAAGGGATTTTAGTAGATCATAAATGGCTAATTAACTAGAATAAATTGTGGATAAATTAAGCAATAATGAGATCTTGGTTGTAGTAGGTATGCATAGGTCAACTACTTCGCTAACTGGTCAATGGTTGAAAAAGTGTGGTCTTAATATAGGTGATAGGTTGCTAGGAGGAGGGACAGGAAATGAAAAAGGGCATTATGAGGATTTAGATTTTTTTGACTTACATAGGCAAATTTTATCCCACAATAATTTACCTGAAGGGGGAGTAATGTTTCCTGAAGAAAAACAATTTAATTTTCAGGGCTTTGAAAATATTCACTTAACTGAATATCACAAAAAAAAGGCTCAAAGTTTAATTGATTTAAAGAATTCTTTATACCCTCAGTGGGGATGGAAAGAACCTCGTACTTGTCTTTTCCTTTCTACATATTTATCCATATTACCAAAAGGTAAATATTTGTATTTATTCAGGGATTATAAAGAGGTTGTTTCTTCAATGATACAACGGGATATCAAACATAATAAGAAACTTTATTATTCAATGAAGTTGGGAAAATGGAGATTTTTCTTAAAAGTAAGAGAGTTGAATGAAAAAGTTTATCAAGATTATAATATTCATTTGTCTGCATGGATACATTATAATAAATGTGCTCTTAACTCACTAAAAAGCAGCTTGTCCGATAATTGGCTTGTATTGGAAAATAAAGATTTGGTAAATCATGATAAGAAAGTATATGATAAATTGACCAATTGGGGGTTTAAACTTGACTATCACCCTTTGAAAAATATCTTTGATGCGAAAATGTTAACCAATAAAGATTATTTAGAATTTGATTATGATCCTAGCTTAAAAGAAGAAGCTGATAATTTGATGAAGCAAATGCAGAGCTATAAAGCTCAGTTTTGAAGGTAGTAGGTAGAAGTTTTTACATGAAAATACTTAAAATCATTCCATATTATGGCCAATGGCCTTCATTTATGCACTTGTATTTGGAGTCATGCAAGGCTAATCCTCAACTTGATATAGTTTTTGTAACTGATTTACCCCCTTTTGACAACTCACCGTCAAATGTTTCTTACTTTCCTCTCAGTTTAAAAAAGCTAAAGAAAAGAATTGAAGCTTTATTTAACTTGGATGTTTCTAATTATCCTCCTTACAAACTTTGTGATTTCCGTCCTGCTTATGGGTTAATTTTTTCAAACCTTATTCAAGGTTATGATTTTTGGGGATATGGTGATAATGATTTGATCTATGGCGATCTATCCTTATTTCTGAAAGAAGAGCTATTGAGATGTCATGACATTCTAGCTTTTAAAAAGGGGCATCTACAAGGACCTTTTACTTTATATAAAAATACAGAAATTAATAATAATCTTTTTAAGGAAGGTGGGCATTACCGAACTGTTTTTGGAACATCAGAATATGTCTCATTTGACGAATTTGGTAAGAATGTATTCTATACAAAAATTAAATCACTTCAGGATATCACTTCTTTACCGGAAAACAATATTTCGGTGATAGCCCTAAAACAACACCTAGAAGGAAACTTGTCCGTTTATACGCAGCAACACGTGAAAGAAAATTTATCAGAATCAGACGTAATTGTATATGATAAGGGACGAGTGTATGATTATTATACTCAAGAAGACTATTTATTTTACCATTGGGTTTTAGAAAAAAGGGCTTTGTGGTTTGACTATCCAGAGTGGTTTAAACAACGCCCTGAAAAATTTTATATCACTGTGACAGGCTTTTATTTGCCTGATGAGTTTGCAAAATTCAATAAGCTATATAAAGTTCGATATTATAAGGGCCTTACAAGGTGGTGGTGGTTGAAAGGTACAAATTTTTTAAAAAGAAGAGTTGGGCTTCCTGTTAACATCGATACATATCCGAAGAAGGGATGGGTAAAAAAACTATCCTGATAAATGAATTTTTAATGGAGAAACTACGTGTATTACACCTAATTCCAAATTTAAGAAAAGGAGGAGCGGAAAGATTTGCTTTAGATGTTTGTCAAGAGTTGAACTTGCATCCAGAGGTAGAAGTAAATCTGGTTACTTTAAGTCAAGAGAATTCTTATAGTTACATGTCTGAGAGTGTGCCTATAACTTGTATTCACTCTCATTATATTCCTTCTGTTTTGGGAAAAGCTAAAATTGAAAAGCAAGATTATATACGTTTTGTTGATGAATTTAAGCCACATATCATACACACTCACTTGTTCAGAGCTGAATTATACAGTTCATTGTACCTGCCTTCTTATGCTGCTTTTGTTACACATGGGCATGACAATATGTGTCAATTTAAACAACTTTCTCTAGAAACCCTTCTGTCAAAAAAGAGCATTACGGAGTACTATGAGAGAAGTTTATTACTCAAAGATAAGTATGCTAAAGTAAGGAATTACTTTATTGCAAATTCGGAAAATACTCAAACCTATTTCCAACAAAACCTTCCTAAGAAGATGCAAAAGGATGTGGTTCTAATTAGGTATGGCTTTAACTTTAAGCGTTTTTATAATCCCGAATTAAGAAGACCTCCGATAAATAACAAAATCAAGATTGTAAACATTGGAAGTTTTGTAGATAAGAAGAACCAAAAGCTTTTAGTGGAAATAGCTTGCCTGCTTAAACAAAAAGGATTGTCATTCGAAATCAATATGTTGGGGGATGGAGTAAACAGACCGGTTATCCAGCAGGTGATAAATGAAAACGGCTTGGAGGATTGTGTATTTCTTAGAGGAAATGTGGATAAAGTAGAGGAGTATTTATGGAATAGCAATCTTTATGTACATACAGCCTGGTACGAACCTTTTGGGCTTGTATTTTTGGAAGCTATGGCAGCAGGTTTGCCTTGTGTAGGGTTGGATGGAAAAGGAAACCGTAGTTTAATAAAGGATGATTTGAATGGTTATTTTATTAAAGAACAGAATGCGGACACCTTTGCAAAGAAGATAGAGGATTTGGCTGGAGATCTTGTATTATATGAGACTTTGGCTACCAATGCCGTTGAGTTTGCCAAACAGTATGATATTTCAGTAAAAACACAAGAGCTAGTTGAATTTTATAAGAAGATTGCCAAACTATAATAATCCCAATAATCTTTGGGATGAGATGCATTCATTATAGATGAGATTTACTAAAACTTTATATTCAAAAATTCATACCCTCCAAAGGGTTATAAAGAAAAAAGCTAGAATCCAGCGTTTAGCTAAATTACAACCTGTGGCTAATAATTTGAGTCAGGTTTGGGCAATCTCATCGATAGGGGAACCAAATGTATCTATAGATTTAAAAAAATCTCATGTATTGGGATGTTCAATAGATCTATCCAATGTCAACTGGCATATGGATATTCAATCCGGATTTAGTTTCCCCAAACAGAGGTTTGACACAATTCATCTAGATCAATATTTTAATAAGGGAATAGATGTGAAATTTCCTTGGGAAGTTTCTCGATTTTATTTTGCCATCCATCTAGCCCAGGCATACCAGAGTAGTAAAGAAATATACTATTATCATATATTTAAAACCTTAGTTTTAGATTGGATAGATAATAACCCATTTTTAATTGGGGTAAATTGGGTTTGTACAATGGAAGTGGCTATTCGAGCCTCGAATTGGATAGTCGCAATGAATATTTTTGGTGATGTATGTTGGGAAGATACATCGTTTATCCATTCCCTTTCGAATAGCCTTGAGCAACATGCTGAGTATATTTCTAACTTCCCAGAAGTTTATAAAAAAGGGCATAGCACAAATCATACTACTGCTGATTACGCTGGACTTTTATTTTTAAGCATTGCTCTTCAAGAACATCCCAAAAGTAAAAAATGGCTCCAACAGGCAGTAGCAGGTTTAGAAGAATGTATCGAGTATCAAGTCAGGGAAGATGGGGGACATTTTGAATCATCTATTCCTTATCACCGCCTTGTATTAGAATTATTTGGATATAGTACATTAATAGCCTCACATAATGATGTAATTTTTTCTGATAATTACTATCATAAACTATATTCTATGTTTCAATATACAGCAAAGTATATTGATCATAACGGGGAGGCTCCTATGGTAGGAGATAATGATAGCGGGCGGTTTTTAGTTTTTCGGAGGACTAGAGAGCAAAATCATTATTATTTATTGCAGTTGGGAAAACAACTTTTTGGGTTGAATTTCATCGAAGACCAACTCAATGACTTACAATACTCTCACTGGCTTCCTATCGTCAAATTTCCTCCGTTGTCCATTCAACATCAACCTATACCAAGAGAAGGCTTTTTTCAAAATATAGATAGTGGCTCCTATATCTTTCGATCAAATAAATATTACGTTTTTGTGTCGCTCTTTCCAATTGGAATGAATGGGCAAGGAGGGCATAATCATATTGATATGGGAAGTTTTGTGCTTTCAATGAATGGCAAACCCGTAATTGTTGATCCAGGAACTTATACATATACCCGTTCTCTCGAAAAAAGAATGGAGTATCGCTCTCCTCATATGCATAATATTATGGTTACTCCAGATGAGTTTTCAAGTTCTTATGCAGAGGGATATTGGGACTTACAAAATTATCCAGTGCTAAAAAAACACCATTCAACGTCTGACAATTTAGAGGTATCCTTTTTAAATCATTTAAACCAAGCAAAGAATAGGTTTTATAGTTTTGGATGTGATGGCATTACGATTCAAGACTTTTGTAAGAGTAGCAAGATTACATCTTTTTTGCATTTGGCTGATGAAGTTGTTGATATAGAGATAAATGAGGGTAAGTTAATCATAGAAAATACAATTGAAATAACAGTTGAAAATGCAACTTTTGAATTGACCGATTATGACGTTGCAATACAATATGATCAAGCAAAGCCGGCTAATAAGGTAGTATTGAATTCTATCAATGAAAGTTCTATTGTTTTTGAAATAAGAATTTTGTCATAATGAAATTACTAATATTTTTCACATCCAAATTCCCTTTTGGACAGGGAGAAAACTTTATTGAATCTGAAATACATTTTTTAGCTGATTCATTTGATAAAATTTTGCTAATAAGCAATGATACAACTAGTGAATGTACTAGATCCTACCCTAACAATATTGAGATTAAAAGACTACCTTATCATTTAACCTTGTTTGAAAAAATAACATCTCTTAGATACATTTTTGGAGTTTTATTTTGGAAAGAATTTAAGACGCTTTTTACGAAATATAAACTTTGGCCTTCAAAAGGGATTTTTTTTACAATGTTAGCTTCATTAGCTAAAGGAGAGAACTTAAAAAAAGAAGTAAATCGATGTATACAAGAATATTCACAATATAAGGATATTGCTGTTTATGCCTATTGGGCAAATGATATGGCTTTCGGAATAAGTTTGATAGAAAACAGCTCAGTTTCTAAAAAAATTTGTAGAGCCCACGCTGGGGATGTGTATTTTGAACGATCTGCCTATAATTATCTACCTTTTAGAGACTTTCTATATAAGAAGTTAGATCATATATGTTTTATCTCAGAAATAGGTAAAAAATATTCAATAGAAAAGCTAAAGAACAATTACGATAGTTTTGAAGTAGCGCGTTTAGGCATCAATAATTCTCAACCATATAAAGAAAAATTATTTAATGATAATTACTTGCATATTGCTTCTTGTTCTTTTTTAAAGCCGGTGAAGCGAGTCCATATCATTATCGAAGCATTGAGTTTGTTTCCCGATGAGTTGCCTGTATATTGGGAGCATTATGGTGGGGGAGAGTTGGAAGGTGAATTACAAGAATTAGCCGATAAATTGCTATCATCCAGGCAAAATGTTCAATTTACATTTCATGGATATCTATCTAATGAAGAAGTTTATGAACATTATAACAATAATAAGATAGATGTATTTCTTAATGTAAGTGAAAGTGAAGGAATTCCTGTATCTATTATGGAAGCTCTATCTTTTGGCATTCCTGTGTTAGCGACTAATGTTGGAGGTACATCTGAAATTGTAAATGATAATCATGGTAAGTTACTCCCAGAAAATATAACACCGGTAGAGTTGGCCAATGAATTGATGCTCTATTATAATTTATCAAAGTCAGAAAAAAAAGAACTTAGCAAAAATGCATATGAATTTTGGGAAGTTAACTACAATGCTACTATAAATTACCCAAAGTTTATTCAGACTTACCTAAGTTAATATGAGCATGCAAAAACTCCTGATTATCTCCTACTTTTTTCCTCCATGTAACCTTACTGCTGCCCAGCGAACGTTTTCCTGGGCTAATTATTTAAAGGAGTTTGGCTATAACCCTATTGTGTTGACCCGGAGATGGGATCACCCGGTTAAGTCGTTGAAAGATACATGTATACCTACTCTGCCAGAAGAGGAATACCAACAACATCAGGCCTATGAAGTGCATTATGTACCTTATCTTGGCAACCTCCGAGATCGGATTTACACTAAATATGGAGAACAAAAATACAGCTCTTTTAGAAGGATACTGTCTTCTGTTGAGATCTTTTTTCAAAACTACGCAAATACATTCATCCCATTTAATAACATCTACCAAAAGGCTCGTGAAATTTTAAAAAAGGATCCTTCGATCCGGAAAGTTGCTATTAGTGGGAATCCTTTTATTCAATTTAAGTTTGGCTATTTATTGCAAAAGGAATTTGGGGTTAAGTGGATTGCCGACTACAGAGATGCTTGGACTACCAGCGAAATCAATCAGATGAGTAAAGGAAAGTGGTATGGTTGGGTGGAAAAACATGACCGGCCTTTTGAAAAAAAATGGGTGGGCTCAGCCTCTTATATTACGAGTGTTTCTTCTCCTTTGGCGGAAGGAATCCATGCCATTACCTCCAGACCTTTTGAAATACTCTATAATGGCTTTGAGGCAACAGATTTCTCCATAGACAAGAAAGAATTAAAACCATACGATCGCTTTACTATTACCTATGTTGGGACTTTATATGAAGGACAAAACATAGGAATTTTTTGTGATGCTTATAAAGAGTTTATCCGTCAACATCCCAATGTAAAGATTTTTTTGAAATTTCCTGGTCTTGCTTTTGACAAGGTTCAATCGGATCGAGTCAAAGGGCTTTTAAAAGGCTTTGAAAAATATTTTGAATGTACGGAGCGAATCCCAAGAGATGAAGTGATTGAAACGGAATTGCGCTCTCATGTATTGTTACATGTGGCATGGAAAGGTTTCAAAGGCATTGTGGCTAGCAAAATTTATGAATACATTGGCAGCAGTGCGCCAATATTAGTGGCTCCTGGTGACGAAGGAGAAATTGATAGGATAATAGATCAATCGGGTTGTGGTGAAGTAGCTTATACAAAAGACGAAATTATTAACTATCTGGAAAAAATGTATAAATTATTTGAGCGGGGGGAGTTTACCAAAAATGATGTAAACTCAAAAAATATTCAACAGTTTTCCAGAAAAAACCAAGTAGCTAAATTAGCCGCGTTATTAGACACTCTATGAAAAAGATAATTACTTGTGTGGGCACAAGACCTAATTTTATCAAGGTGACCCAACTTCATAAATATTTTGCAAAATATCCATTTATCCAACACAAAATTCTTCATACAGGTCAGCATTTTGACCAAAATATGAGTGATATATTCTTTGAGCAATTGGAAATTCCCGCTCCTGAAATATACTTGGAGGCTACAGGAACTTCACAAATGAGTTTGTTAGCGGATATTATGGTAAAATTTGAAAAAGTATTGCTAGAAGAGCAACCGGATCTTGTGATGGTACCGGGAGATGTGAATTCCTCGTTGGCTTGTGCCATTGTTGCGAACCGTTTGGGCATTCCATTGGCACATATTGAAAGTGGCTTGAGGAGTTTTGACCGCTCCATGCCAGAAGAAATCAACAGGATATTGATTGATGACTTGTCCGACTTGTTTTTTATTACGGAAAATAGTGGTATAGAACATCTTGTGAAGGAAGGGAAGCTCAAAGAAAAAATGCATTTTGTGGGCAATACGATGATCGATACTTTAGTCAATTTCCAGCAAAAATTCGATCAATCAACTATTCTCAATCAATTGCCTTCCAGGGATAATAAACCCATTGCTACAGTAACTTTCCACCGACCTGGCAATGTTGATATATTGGAAAACCTTGAGCGGATTGTCACTATTTTGGAAGGAGTATCCAAACAGTTTACTATTGTATTTCCTGTTCACCCACGAACGAGAAAAAAATTGGAAACTTTTAATCTTTTTACCAAAGTCGAAAGGAACCCTAATATCCTGCTATTTCCTTCCTTAGGATATTTGGATTTTATGAAATTAATAAAGGAAAGTACTTTGGTGATTACCGATTCAGGAGGAATTCAGGAAGAAACAACTTACTTGAAAGTACCTTGTGTGACCGTAAGACCGAATACAGAACGTCCTGTGACTATTTCGGAAGGTAGTAATACATTGATGGATTTAAACCCGGAAGAAATCATTGAACTGGCCAATACTGTGATTGATGGGAAATATAAGGAAAGTAAAGTTCCCGAACTTTGGGATGGAAGAGCTTCTGAAAGGTTGGTTGAAGTTTTAATTAATTATTTGTCATAACCATGTGCGGAATCACCGGCTTTATTTCTCCTGAGTATTCTCAAGCGGATTTGCAAAAGATGACTTCGGCTATTCGGCACCGGGGGGCGGATGCGGAGGGACTCTATTTTGATGAAAAGCGTGGTTTGGGTTTGGGGCACCGAAGGTTGAGTATTTTGGACCTTTCGGAGGCTGCTAATCAACCTTTTACTTCTCAATGTGGGCGTTATGTGATGGTGTACAATGGGGAAGTATACAATTATGAAGAGATCAAAAATGAGATCTTAAAGGAGAAAACCTTGCATTTCAAAACTACTTCGGATACAGAGGTAATCCTGGAGGCTTTTGCCTTGTGGGGAACGAAATGTGTAGAGCGTTTTAACGGGATGTTTGCCATTGCCATTTTTGATTTGCAAGAGGAAGCCTTATATCTCTTTAGAGACCGCCTGGGCATCAAGCCTATTTATATATACCAAGAGGGCAGTGAGTTAGTGTTTGCCTCGGAGTTAAAAGCAATTTCGTCCGTAGTTGGAAAAAGCAAATTAACGATTGACAAAGGGGCAATTAGCAATTTTTTATATTTGGGGTACATTCCCGCCGAACAAACTGTTTTTAAGGAGGTTGAAAAGTTTCCGGCAGGGCATTTTGGCCTTTTTAAAGGAGGAAAATTATCTGTTTTACCTTACTGGCAAGTGGAGCAAAAAGTTGAAACCACCGTCTTACAAGATGAAACGTTGGCTCAATCGCAATTGCATGATTTGCTGTCGGATGCGGTTAGGCAACGGATGATCAGTGACGTACCTTTGGGCACATTTCTCAGTGGGGGGATAGATTCCAGCACGGTAACAGCCTTGGCGCAAGCAAATTCGCCCCGTCCCGTAAAAACCTTTTCCATCGGTTTTAAAGAAGCCAAATTCAACGAAAGTGTCTATGCCGAAAAGGTAGCCAAACACTTGGGTACGGAACACCATGCTTTTATCTTATCCGAACAGGATGCTTTGGAACGTGTATACCAGATCCTGGATATTTATGATCAGCCGTATGGAGATTCCTCTGCTATCCCAACTTTATTAGTTTCCGAAATGGCCCGCAAACACGTTACCGTTTGCCTGTCGGGAGATGGGGGGGACGAATCGTTTATGGGTTATGGAATGTACAATTGGGCGAAAAGGTTGGCGAACCCTTTGGTACATTCTTCCAGAAAGTTGATTGCCGGCTTGTTAGAGTTGAGTGGAAAGAGTCGGCTACAACGGGCCGCACAAGTGTTTGATTATTCCGAGCCCTCCATTGTCAAAAGTCATATTTTTTCACAGGAGCAATATTTATTCAGCCAAGAGGAAATCCAGCAATTGTTGACTCCCGGTTTTCAAACGCAGTTTTATCCAGAAGAGAAATTCGATCAGCTTTCCAGGGCATTGTCTCCGGAAGAACAGCAAGCCTTATACGATGTCAAACATTACCTCAAAGACGATTTGTTGGTCAAGGTTGATGTGGCTTCTATGTTTCACTCTTTGGAAGTAAGAGTGCCGTTGTTAGATTACCGGGTAGTAGAATTTGCTCTCAATCTGGATCAATCCCTGAAAGTGAAAGGTGGCGTTTCTAAATACCTGTTAAAACAAGTGCTGTATCAATATGTTCCGGCTGAAATTTTTGACCGGCCTAAATGGGGCTTTTCAATCCCCTTGGTAAAATGGCTAAAAACAGACTTGAAGTTTTTAATAGACCAATACCTATCGGAGGAGATAGTGGAGCAACAGGGAGTAGTGCAGTATGTGATTGTAGAAAAATTGAAGAAGGATTTTTTGAATGGAAAATATTATTTATATAATCGCCTTTGGGTTTTAATCCTGCTACACAAATACTTACTCAACTCAAACTCGGAATCCCTTGGAACAATATCATAAAACCTGCTTGATTTGTCAATCGAATAAAATTACTGATTTGGCAGATTTTTCCAGTCATCATCTATCCAAATGTAAGAAATGTGGTTTTGTCTTTGCCAAAAAGATTCCTACCCAGGAAGAGCTGGCCGTATATTATCAGGGCTATGGACGGGACGATTATTTGTCTCCGGTCACGATTAAGAGATACAATGAGCTGTTGGATACCATGGAAAAATACAGAAAGACCAACCGGATTTTGGATGTAGGGTGTGGAGTCGGTTATTTTTTGGAAGTGGCTAAAAAGCGAGGATGGGAAGTTTATGGTACTGAATTTACAGAAAAGGCGGTTTGTATATGCGAACAAAAAGGGATAGCGATGCAAGAAGGCCCTTTGGAGGTTTCACATTACGAACCGGAAAGTTTCGATGTGCTTACCTCTTTTGAAGTGATTGAGCATATCAATAATCCAAAAGAAGAAGTAGCCAAGTTTCGGTGTTTGTTGCGAGAAGGGGGACTCGTGTATTTGACGACTCCGAATTTTAATTCCTTGCTACGCTATTATTTGAAAGATAAATATAATGTCATTTGCTACCCGGAGCACTTATGTTATTATACTCCAAAAACGATTGCTCGGCTATTTAAGAATTCCGGATTTAAAAAACTCTCAGTTCATTCGACAGGCATCAGTCTGACCCGTTTTAAAACCAGTAAGAAAATCTCAGCGGAAAAATTTGTCTCCCAAACTTCTACCGATGAACAGTTGAGAAATAAAATCGAAACCAATAAATCGTTACAATTGGCAAAAGTAATGGCTAACCAAACCTTGACCTTGTTTGGATGTGGAGATTCACTCAAGGCATTTTTTGTAAAATAATAACTGTATTGAATGACGCAAGTTCTCTACCTCTCTTATGATGGAATGACCGACCCTTTGGGGCAATCCCAAGTAATTCCTTATTTAAAAGGCATTGCACAAAAGGGCTATCAAATCACCTTGATCAGTTTTGAAAAAGAGGAAAATCAAAGCCGCTCTTCCTTTATCAAGGAGCTGCTCAATAAAGCCAATATTCAATGGGTGCCTTTGACGTATACCAAACGTCCTCCGGTACTTTCTACCTTGTGGGATATTTTCCAGTTAAAGAAAACGGCTAAAAAACTTCATCGAAAGCATCAATTTCAAATAGTGCACTGTCGAAGTTATATTACGGCTTTGGTGGGTTTGGGAATGAAAAGGAAATATGGGGTGAAGTTTGTCTTTGACATGCGGGGGTTTTGGGCGGATGAGCGGTTGGATGGCAATATCTGGGATATTCGAAAACCGGTGTTTAAAACGGTATATAATTTTTTCAAAAAGAAAGAAATTCAGTTTTTACAAGAAGCGGATTATACGGTCTCTTTAACCCACCAAGGCAAAGACGAAATAGCAAGCTGGCCACAATTCCGCCAAAGTAACCTCCGGATTAAGGTGATTCCTTGCTGTGTGGATAGGAAATTGTTTGATAAAAATAAGGTGGAAGAGGCCGAAGTAGCACAGTGGAGAACCAAGCTGCAACTCCGCCCCGAAAATTTTATCTTAAGTTATCTGGGTTCTATTGGCACTTGGTACATGCTGCCGGAAATGCTTTCCTTTTTTAAAAAATTGCTGAAAGAAAAACCTGAGGCCATATTTTTATTTATCACAGCCGATGATCCCGAAATGATAAAAGCCCAGGCGAAACAACAGGGCATCGACGAAAAATATTTACGGATCACCAGAGTGAACAGGGAAGAGGTACCCGCAGCACTTTCCCTTTCGAATTTATCGGTCTTTTTTATCAAACCGGCTTATTCAAAAAAAGCATCGTCTCCTACCAAGCAAGGTGAATTGATGAGTATGGGAGTGCCCGTCATCTGCAATGCAGGGGTGGGGGATACGGATTTTATTGTCAACAAATACCAATCGGGTTGGGTAACCACTGAGTTTTCCGAGCGTGAATTTGAACGAATCATTCTCCAATTGAATCAACTAAACGGATTTGATAACACACAACTACAGGCGGGAGCTGATGACTATTTCGCTTTGTCGAAAGGAATATCCTCCTACCTAGAGGTGTATCAAAAAGTATTGAACTCTGTTTAAATTTGCCAAACTCCTAAAGAATTTATAATCATCTTATGAAGATTCTCATTCTGGCGCCTTACCCTAAAACCGTAGCTCCTTCACAACGATTTCGCTTTGAACAATACCTGGAGGCTGTGAGAGAAAAAGGCTGGAAATACGACTATGTCCCTTTTATCGATGAAACTACCTGGGCGATTTTACATCAGCCGGGGCAGTTTGTAAAAAAGGCTTTGGGGATTTTGCGGGCTTTTTTGAAACGTTTTTTTTTATTAAGCAAGCTGTCTTCTTATGACTATGTCTTTATCCACAGAGAAGCCAGCCATATAGGTCCCCCCTTGTTTGAGTGGTTAATCGCCAAAGTATTTCGCAAGAAAATGATTTATGATTTTGACGATGCCATTTGGTTGCCCAACTTTTCAAAACATAATGAGTCTTTTCATTGGCTGAAAATGTACGGAAAGGTAAAAAGCATCATGAAGTGGAGTTATAAAATCAGTGCGGGGAACCGGTACCTGGCCGATTTTGCCCGGAAATATAATCCGGAGGCAGCAATTGTCATCAATCCTACTACAATCGATACCGAACATTATCACAACCAGGTAAAAGATCAAAGTTCAAACCCGCTAGTCATCGGATGGACAGGTACTTTGACCACTACCAAATATTTGAAGGACATCGTACCGGCATTAAAGGATTTGGAACAGAAGTACAACTTTGAGTTTCATGTAATTGCCAATGAAGACCCCGAATATGAGTTAAAATCATATCGCTTTGTCAAATGGAAAAAAGAGACTGAAATCGAAGATCTTTTACAATTCAATGTTGGGGTCATGCCTTTGGTAGACGATGCCTGGGCCAAAGGGAAATGCGGATTCAAAGCATTGCAATATATGGCTTTGGGGATTCCTGCCTTGGTATCTCCGGTAGGCGTCAATGAAGATATTGTTGACCATCAGCGAAACGGATTCGTCTGCCGGAAACAACAAGATTGGTATGAGGGTTTGGAACAACTACTCAAAGATGCGGAAGCAAGAACAAATATGGGGGAAGAAGCCCGTAAGAAAATTGAAGATTACTATTCGGTAAAAGCCAATACAAAGAATTTTTTAAGCTTATTCAGTTGAGTGTTTAAGCTTTTGTTTTAAATGGTAAATGAGGACAAGAGTAATGCCGTAGTAAGGCATCAGAGGGACTTTAAATCTTCCCAAGGCTCCGAAGTTATAACTGGTCAGTCCTACGATAAAACCTAAGAGTAAAGTAAATACTAAGCAAAGTAGTACATCGGGATGTGAAAATGATTTTTTGAAAAAGAAGAGAGGGCCAACTTTAAAAAACACCCATAAAGTACCCAGTAAATACAAAAGACTTTCTACGGCTCCAAACAAAACTACCACGTTCCGGGCTTCCCATAGGTAAGGCCTGAAGAGTGTAACATTGACACTGGAGGGAAACTTTTTTAACATTCCCATAGGAGTATATTCTATGTCGCCTAATGAATAGGAAGAGCCTCCCGCTCTTTCCAAATGATCGTGGTGAAAGGCCGCTACTTTATACGTAATGGCATCCATACTGGCATACTCGGCTGAAGAACTGGCCAGTTTTGAAATGGTCAAGTACCCCATGGCTCCTATTCCTCCTAAAAGTACCGGTAACATCATTGCCTGTAGGGCTACATTGGAAATTTTTTTTTGAATACTGGTATATATCCAAAGTAGAAAAGCAGGAGCAAAGGACAGTAAAATATACATTTTAAGTGCAATAAGATATTTAGCACTCAGAAGTACCACAATAATAGAGAATAAGAACTTTCTCTTGAAATAGAATAAATTAAACAAACCATAAGTTAAGAACCCTATACAACCTAGGGTAATGGTATCTTTCATCAAACCGGAAGCCCAGAAGATGGCCGAAGGAACAAATAAAATGACAAAGGCAAGGGGACTGGAAAGTGAAGGGTAGATCCGCAAAAATGTCTGGTACAGCTTCCAGGTACCAAAGAAACTGAATGTGGCAAAAATGATGGATATGGAGAGGTACGAATTAAAAGTAAATAAGCCTACAAACCCCGCTATTTTGACCAACGACCATTCTTCGGAAGCTCTGAAAAACCGGAGCCGGATCAGGTACTTAACCGTATCGTCCGTATATTCGTTAGCATCCAAAAATAACATTTTGATTCCTGTAGAGGGGGTGTCCAGAAAAGCCTGCCAAATCAATTTACTTCCATAGTGAAAGGTAAATGTATCACCTCCACCGTAATAAAACTCATAAATGCAAGCAAAGAAAAAAGCTCCGAAAATTTTAGCACTTAAAGCCGGGATAAAAAACTTGCGGTTGCGTTCGTCAGTGAGCTTACCCCGCCAGTAAAAGGCAAAGACGTACACTATGACCAAGTAAAGGGGGCTGAGTAATACATCTTTAAGTTCCATAAGGCAATTTAACCTAACTTTGCACTGTAGTAGCTACAGGAATGAAATTTTTGAACAAAAATAAAAGATTAGCATCAAAAATAAGCCCATTGGTTCGGATCAACCTTGAATAAAGGTATAATTGACTTATTACAAATAATTGTTAAACAATACATTTGAGTAAACTGGATTGGCCTGATCTTCTGATATGGCTTCTATATTTGTAGCCAACAATTTCCCTGTTGTGTTTCAAAAACGGGTTTTTCCGGTAAGTGAATGGAAAAATACCTGTTTGTAATTCAAACCGACTAATTCATGAAAACCACCAATTGGGGTAATTACCCCGTAACTCAAACGCCTACGTTCAATCCATCCTTTGAAGAAGATGTGATCCGTATCCTGCAAGCATCAGACTCGGTGATTGCACGTGGCAACGGACGCTGTTATGGTGATTCTTCCTTAGGGGGAAAGATGATTTCTACGTTGAATTTGAATAAAATTCTGGCATTTGACCGGCAAACAGGTTTGATTACTTGCCAGGCAGGCGTTTTGTTATCGGATGTAATTGAAGTAGCAGTGCCGTATGGTTTTTTCTTACCGGTTACTCCGGGAACAAAGTTCGTTACCATTGGAGGGGCCATTGCTTCGGATGTACATGGGAAAAACCACCATTCAGAGGGAACCTTCGGCCAGCATGTTACTGAGATGGAGGTGTTATTGGCAGACGGGCAAATCGTGACTTGCTCACCCTCCCAACATGCCGATTTGTTCTGGACAACCTGTGGAGGAATGGGTTTAACCGGGATTGTACTCAAGGCTACGTTCCGTTTGAAAAAAATAGAGACAGCCTATATCCGGCAGGAACAGGTAAAGGCTCGCAATTTGGAAGAAATTATGGACTTGTTTGCCGAATCGGAGAGCTGGACCTACACAGTGAGTTGGCTGGATACTTCGGCCCATGGAAAAGACTTAGGGCGTTCCATTATGATGCGGGGAGAACATGCCTCATTGGAGGAATTACCTCAGAAGTGGAAGAAAAACCCTTTGGCTCTTCCTAAAAACAAGAAATTGAATATTCCCTTTTATTTTCCCTCTTTCCTCATCAATGACCTGACTTTAAAGATCATGAACAGAGGATATTATTTTAAAAGCCCCAAAAAACAATGGTCAGGCATTACACATTATGACCCGTATTATTATCCTTTGGATTCGATTTTGAATTGGAACCGGGTATATGGAAAAAATGGCTTTACGCAATATCAATTTGTATTGCCACCGGAAGCAAGCCGGGAAGGTTTGAGAAAGGTACTGGAACGATTGGAGAAGTATAAACAGTACTCCTTTGTAACCGTACTCAAGCTTTTTGGGAAAGCATATAAAGAAGCGGTTTTATCTTTTCCTATGGAAGGGTACAATTTGGCGATGGATTTTAAAATTTGTCCGGAGGTAATGAAAATGCTCGATGAGTTGGATGCCATTGTAGCGGATTACGGAGGACGGTTGTATCTGGCAAAAGATGCCAGGATGAAAGCGGAATTTTTTCATCAATCTTATGCCAACAGTCATTTGTTTCGCGAGACCCTGGATAAATGGCAGGCCCGGTGTAAATTTCATTCTCTTCAATCAGACAGACTTAAAATAACTGTATAAACACTGTGAATTCGACGATATTAATTCTTGGGGCCACTTCGGATATGGCCCAGGCATGCGCTTACCGCTTTGCAAAGGCTGGTTGTCAATTAATCTTAGCCAGCCGGAAAGTGTCCCGTTTGGCTCCCTTGCAAAGTGATCTGGAAATCAAACATCAGGTAAAGGTTCATTTGGCCGAATTTGATGCTTGTGCTTACATCACCCATACACAATTTTATCAATCTCTTCCGTCCAAACCGGATGTAGTCATCCTTGCCTTTGGGATTCTGGGTGAACAGGAAATTGCTCAAAAAGATGATTTTGCGGAAGCGCATAAAATCATCGATGCCAACTATACCGGGGCGGTTTCCATTTTGAATATCATTGCCAATGATTTTGAACAAAGGAAAAGCGGTACGATCCTGGCCCTTTCTTCGGTAGCAGGTGACCGCGGAAGGCAAAGCAATTATATTTATGGTTCGGCAAAAGCAGGGTTAACGGCTTATTTGAGTGGTTTACGCAATCGCTTGAGCAAAGCAGGCGTGCAGGTCATTACGGTGAAGCCAGGCTTTGTGGCTACCAAAATGACAGAAGGCTTGCCTCTTCCCAAACCGCTGACTGCAAAGCCGGAACAAGTGGCCAACAGCCTGTTCAAAGCGGTGAAAAAGAAGCCGAATACAATGTATGTATTACCTGTTTGGCGATACATCATGTTGATTATCCGGAATATACCGGAGGGGATATTTAAAAAATTAAATTTATAGTCTTGGTAAAGCTGTCTTATCATTTTGATATGTTCGTACAGGACTGCTCAGCCAGAAAAAGACGAATCACATACTGATACTTACTGAAAATCATATTTATGCAACCACTAGCAGTATTTGACCTGGACGGAACCATTACCCGGAAAGATACATTTTTGGAGTTTATCAAATTCACTCATGGGAAAGCACGCTTGTATATGAATTTTGCCTTAATCTCTCCTTTGGTGTTATTGTATTTTTTAAAATTATATAACAATACAAAGTTGAAAGAGTTGGTTCTTGGCCTGTTTTACAAAGGTGAAAAACTGGATGAATTAAACCGGTTGGGTAGAAATTTTGCCTTAAAAGAAATTCCCCGCCTCTGTTTTCCGGCCATGTCGGAACGGCTGGAATGGCATAAGGCTGAAGGGCATAAAATTGTGATTCTAACAGCTTCATGCAGTGTATGGGTGAAAGCCTGGTGTGACGCAAACGGATATCAGTTGATTGCTACGGAATTAGAGGCAATTCAGGGAGTAGTAACAGGCAAGTTAAAAACAGAAAACTGCTATGGGAAAGCAAAAGTGACCCGCTTGTATGAAGAGTTGAACCTGGCTCAATACGATTATAAATATGCCTATGGCAACTCCAATAGCGATAAGTATTATATTGAAATGGCTAGTGAAGAAAAACACTATCAGCCTCTGAACGGATTATAGGTTAATTATAAAGTGATTTAAACTAATTATTAGGTTTTAATTGTAGTTAGTTCATTTACAGGAATTTAATTGTGTTTTCAATCTTAAAAAACGCTTTTGTTTTTCGACTTTTTATGAATTGTTTTTTCTATGAAGTAGACAGAGATTAACCCCTAAAGCAACTTTTCAGGAATGTCCAGTTTCAAAAGTTTAAATCACTTCTATATGATTCAAAAAAAAACAGGAAAGGTTTCCAAGAAGCCTTTCCTGTTTTTTTGAATTCTTCTGCCACTCCTTAACGGCCTTGTTTTTCTGCCTTGGCTGATTTGGGCAGTACGTTGGTCCGGATTTTTAATTTTTCTTGAGGAGTATTGGCATTAGAATATACAGTGATAATTTTATTTTGAATGCCTGATTTGTGGGCGCTGTTGAATTTAACGGTGATTTCACCTGTTTCACCGGGCAATACGGGTTCACGTGGCCACTCAGGTGCAGTACAACCACAAGTGGTAGAAATATTGGTTAATAGTAAAGGAGCATCTCCGTTGTTTTCAAACTTGAAAACGTGTGTCACAACATCTCCTTGGTAAATATCACCAAAATCAAATTCTCTTTCATTAAATTTAATTTTAGCATTTGATTGTGCTTGAGCCACAGCTACCAAGCTTCCCATCAATAATAAAATACAAACAATTACTTTTCTCATATTGATTCAATTAAGTTGTTTCAAATTCAGTATACGTATACAGATATTATTCCATAAAGATAAAAATTTTATCAGTTTTCATTTCATTGTGATTCCTTAACAGGGTATTTTTTAACGTATATTTAACTCCTCTTCGTTTTTCCACTCTTTCCGTCAAACATAAAAAAGACGGACAAAGTCCGCCTTTTTTGAGTTACACACGAAATTTATCGAACTAGGTTGAGTGGTTCGATGAAAAATCAGATAGTAAGGTATAGGCAATGAACAGTCTTTAAAGCCCCATCCAGGGTACTATTTTTACAACTGGCAATGGGTTTGAATTTATTTTTTCGATGGAAAATGAAATCTTGTCAATCTTATTTTTCGTCCTTTTCAGGCTCATGACTTTTGATCCAGTCATTTAAATTTTTTGTCTTATCCACCCATCCGGCTTTTTCAATTTGTTGGGAAAGTTTATGAAGCCTTTTCCAATTAATGTCATAGTGGTTGGGATCTGCTCGTTGATCCAACCAAGCTTGAATTTCTTCAGCAGGTAACTGTTTGATTTCTTTTTGCAGGAGCAGGTCAGTAGAAAGTTTGGGCAAAGCATATTCCCTTCCACAAAGCAGGCTGTCTACCGCTGCGCGTATTTTCTTACTATAAGGTCTGAGGTAATTATTGTTCAGGATGATAAAGGTTTTGTTTGCATCGACATACCGCTTGATGTATGCCAAATTACCGGCCCAGCTTCCACTATGATAGACCACTTTTCCATAAGTGGAATCCTGATAAATATGCCAACCAAAGCCATAATCAGATTCTTTGTCAGGAATTGAGAAGGGAGTGAAAGCTTCTTGTATAGTTGCTTCCGAAACCAACGTATTGGTATAAAGTACACTGTCCCAACGAAGCAAATCTTCTACGGTAGAAGACAGGCGCCCGGGACCCAATCGAGCGCTTAAATAATAATAATAATCTTTTCCTGGCAAAGTTTCAGGGCGCACATATTTTCCTTCTGTTGGATTAAACATAAAACCAGGCGCATAGTTTTTTTCTTGGAAGATGGCATCCCTCGCCCAAAATCCGGTGTGTTGCATTCCCGAAGGCTGGAATACATATTGATTTAAAAATTTGTCCAAAGGCATCCCACTGGCTTGATGTACAATTTCAGCCAATAGGACATACCCTGTATTGCTGTAATGGTAATCCTGTCCCGGGGCAAAGGAAATATCCGGACGTTGCTCGTGAAAGTAAGCAACAATGTCTTTATTATTGGCCAGGCTATTAGGAGGCCAATGCTTTTTAAAATGATCTTCGTAGTCCGGTAAACCGGAAGTGTGGGTGAGTAAATGCCTGACTTTTACACCGGAATAAGGTAGGGAGGGTGTGAAAAAACGATTGATATCATCGTCAAAAGTTAATTTTCCTTGATCTTTTAGGATCATGACTGCCATGGCCGTAAACTGTTTGGAAACAGATGCTACTTCCATAGGGGTGCTTGTGGCAAAAGGTGTGTTGGACTCGAAGTTGGCAATACCATATCCTTTTTTGAAAAGAACATTTCCTTGATCGGCTACCAAAACAGCGCCATTAAACTGCCCTCTTTGGTATAAGGAATCAAAAAAACTTTCAACTTGGAATCCCAAAGTACTCTTTGGTGCTTCTTGCTGTTGAGTAGCGGCCTTGTCACAAGAGAAATATAAAAAGGGGAGTAGTGTCAGCAGTAGTATTTTAATACGTTTGTACATTTGAATCTTGGTTTTATTACCTTATTCGGAATTCCTGGAGAAAAATTTTATAATAAAAATGGACATTGTAAAAAACGCCCAGCCATAGCATGCACTATGACCGGACGGGTAGTCGTGTTGTATTAGTTAAGTGAAATATTACTTATTCACCCTGAATAGCCTCCCAGTCGACAGGGGCCAGCCCTAAGCCAGGAGTATTGGATAATTGTAACTTTCCTTGCTCAAGTCCCACACCCAAATAAGGGTTATTGGTGACCAATAAATTGCCATCCAGGTCTACAAAGTCCGCATGATGGGCCAATTGAGCTGCTGCGGAAATTGCACAAGAAGTTTCGGACATACAGCCCAGCATGACTTTTAATCCCATACTTTTGGCCAATACGATCATTTGATAGGCTTCTCGCAGACCGGTAGACTTCATCAGTTTGATGTTGACACCGTTATAGATATGTTTGGCCTTTAACACATCCGGTAAGCGTTGAACACCTTCGTCACCGATGATGGGTAAAGGGCTTTTTTCAGAAAGCCAAGCCAAATCCACCACTTGGTCTACAGGCATAGGTTGCTCAATCATGACAGTCCCTTGCTCTTGTAGCCAGTAGATCATCTCCAAGGCCTTGTTGCGGTCGGTCCACCCCTGGTTGGCATCGATGTACAAAGCCTGGTTGGAAACCTCCCGGACCGCTTGGATAATTTCCTTGTCCGTATCACTACCTAATTTGATTTTCAGGTATTGAAATTCCTTGGCTTCCAACACCCGTTCTTTTACGACATCGGGCGTGTCAATACCTATGGTTTTGGAGGTATAGGCTTTTTGAGAAGCCGGTAGGCCAAAATATTGGTAACAAGGAATTTTTAGAAGCTTACCGATCAAATCATGCAAAGCAATGTCAATAGCTGCTTTGGCTGCCGGGTGGCCGGGAGCTACTTGATCCACATAGTTGAGGATAGTTTCTAACTCAAATGGGTTTTGAAATTGCGATAAATCCAGTTGTTGGTAAAAAGCCATAGTGGACTCAACGCTTTCTCCATACAAGGGAGGCATAGAAGCTTCTCCGTAGCCGCTTACCCCTTCAAAAGTGATTCGGGTAAGTACCAGGGGAGTGGAAGTCCGGGCTCCCCTGGCGATTCTGAAGACATGCTTCTTTTTAAGATTATAAGGTTTATAGGTTAATGAAAGCATAGACAGTGGTGTTTGAAAATTAATAACCTGGGTTTTGCTCCAGATTAGGATTGGTATTCAATTCCCGTAAAGGAATTGGGAAAATAAACCTTTCATTAGGGTATTTGATGTCAAGTACATCGTCACCGCGGTTGATCATCACGTCTTTTTTCTTCCGGGTCAAATCAAACAAACGATGGCCTTCAAACGCCAATTCCTTTCTTCTTTCCAACAAAATTCTGTCTTTCAACTCCTGACCGGTTACGGTGATCGGGGCGGCAGTAGGCTCTGCACGCTGCACAATGGTTTGTAAGTCTTCTTGTGCTTTTGTATCGTTGGCAAGTTCCGCATAGGCTTCTGCCCGGATCAAATACAGTTCGGAAAAGCGGATAAGTTTGATGTTTTCATCTTGAATGACCGCTTTGTTGGGGCTGTTTCTGGAATATTTGTACACAAAATACACGTCCTTTTCATTACCCTTATCCCCCAGGTAAAAGAAGTCGGTACGGCTATCTTGATCAGTGTAGAGGTTCACCAAATCCTCTGTGGCCAGTCCATATGCATACCCATCCGGATCAAAGAAATGTGCTAAACTGTTTGAGCCGCTATGGTCGGTAATATTATTGATGATTTCGAAGATCGTTTCATCGTTAAATTCCTGGTCCCATTTGGCGGGCAGGTCTTCTGCATTGTATAAAGCATACTTGCCACTTTCAATGACTTCCGTAGCCATTTGAGCGGCTTCGGTCCACTCTTCTTGATAGAGGTATACCCGGGCCAACAGAGCCTTGGTTGCATTGATGGAAATAATTCCTTTTCCGGTTTCTTCGGAAAGTAAACTAAGTGCTTTGGTAAGATCAGCCACTACTAATTGATAGCCTTCTTTCACTGTATTGCGACTTGGGTAAGTAGGTTGGTCACTTACTTCGGTGATCAAAGGCACTCCCGCATGACTGGCATTGCTCGTAAAGTTGTAAGGTTGAGCAAACAGGCGTAGTAAGTCAAAATGGGCCATGGCTCTCAAGGTATACGCTTCTCCCAAAATTTGTTTGGCATCTTCCGTGGCTGTCTTTTCATCTGCTTCCATAAAAGCCTCCGCCCCTTTGATGGCCCGAGTGGAATTTACCGCCACCGAATACATCACATTCCATGCATTTTCTACTTCCGAGTCATTTACTTTTACTTCAAAGCGGTTGACATTGAGAAAAATACTGCTTGAGTTGGACGAACTAAGGTAAATGTTGTCGGGCATTAAGTCCGGTACCAGGATCATAGTGCGACCATAGTAATCATCGTTTTGCAGTTGGCTATAAATTCCGTTGACAGCCGATTGTAAACTGTTTACATCTTTGATGGCATCCTTAATGGCGATATTCTGTTTAGGAGTGACATCCAAAAATGAACTGTCACAAGCATTCAGCCCCAGAATCGCAATGATGTATAGTAGGTTTTTTATTGTTTTTTTCATGATCGTCAAAAGAATTAGAATGAAAAATCAACTCCGAATAAGATTTGTCTGGACATGGGGATTCTGAAATCCGTTCTTCCGGTTACTCCTACTTCCGGATCCCCTTCCAAATCTTTGTCCTTCACATACGTCCAGAGGTTGCTTCCTCTTACATAAATCCGGGCATTGCTTAAGTGAATTTTTTCTACCCAGTTTTGTGGAAGTTGGTAAGCAAGGGTTACATCACGCAAACGGATATAACTTCCATCGTATAAGAAGCGAGTAGAATGTTGCTCGGCATCTCCCGATTGGGAATTGCCAAAGACAAACTTAGGTACATCGGTAATATCACCCGGCTTTTGCCATCTGCGTTCGTAGGTTTTCCGCGATAAGTTTCCCCGGTCGCTTATTCCCAGTTTTCCATCATGGTTCGTATAGCGACTCATATGGTCGTAGATTTTATTACCCCAGTTGAAATAGAACATAAAGGAAAGGCTGAAGTTTTTATAAGCCAGGGAGTTGGTAAGACCTCCGTAAAACTTCGGCAAAGCACTTTCTTGCTTTTGATAGGTGGCTTCACGGTAATTGTTAGTAGGCACTTGTTCGCCATCTTCTACCTTGTACCAAAGGGCATCTCCGGTTTGAGGATCTACTCCGGCATAAGTTGGCAGGTAAAAGGAATAAAAATCCCCTCCTACTTCACGAATATACTGGCCATCGATGATGGGTAGGGTGTCAGCCAAAGCCTTGATTTCATTTTTATTAAAAGAGATATTGAAATCGGTGTTCCATTGGAATCCGTCTTGGCCGGCACTTTTGATATTTTCCGAAGACAGGGCTATTTCCCATCCGGAGTTTTGCATTTCACCTATGTTGGTCAAGGTGCGGGTCAAACCATTGGTAGCGGGGATAGGAACATTGAATAACAAGTCAGAAGTGACACGGTTGTAATATTCTACCGTACCGCTGATTCGGTTGAAGATCCGGAAATCTACCCCAACGTTAAAAGGTTTGTTCTTTTCCCAGGTAAGGTTCGCATTTTCGATTTGGCTGTAAATGTATCCCGGAAAATTGTTGTAATTATGTGTAGGCTCGTAAAGACCTTGTGTAGAATAATCTCCGATTTCCTGGTTACCGTTGATACCGTAACTAGAACGTATTTTCAATTCCTGCACCAGTTTCTGGTTTTGCATAAATGGCTCTTGGATAACATTCCAGGCAAACCCTACAGAACCGAAATTGGCAAAGCGAACCTCCCGGCCAAAACGGGAAGAACCGTCTCTACGTCCGGAAATATTGATCATATATTTTCCTTTGAAATCGTAACTGGCACTAAACAGGTAAGAAGTCAGTGAAGATCCGATTTCGGCAGTGCTGGCATCGATGATTTCGGAAGCATTTTCCAAAGTGGTTTGCCCTGCCGGAAATTTTTGTGCTTGGGCATAAGTGGATTTCCGGGTGATCTTTTGGGCTTCTTGTCCTAAGATAAAGTTAAAAGAGTGGTCGTTGTTTAGCTGAAAACGATACTTCAAGAGGTTGGTAATGTTCCAGTTAATCACCTTGTTGTTATAGGCACGGCCAATACCTCCTTTGTTTCCTCTTCCAAATCCGAAGTAAGGGTTATCATAGCGAAATTCGTCTGCAAGGTTAAAGTCCAAACTTCCCTTGGTTTCGAAGCTCAGGTTATCCAGAATATCGTATTTTAAGCCTAAATTACCCAAAGCACCGTACAATTGCGTTTCCCGGATATTTTCATTGACCAATCCTACAGGGTTATATGTCAATAAAAAACCTGTATTGTAAGAACCGTCAGGGTTATACACCGGCTCATAAGGTACCGCCCGGTACATAGCCCGGACAGGGTTGTTAGCATTTCCTCCATCGTCATTGGTGTGCAAGGTTTGATTATTGGCAGCCAAGCCTAACTCCAACATTAATTTGTCAGTAGCTGCATGACGCACATTCACCTTTCCGTTGACCTTTTTGTAATCAATTCCGATGATGACAGCTTCCTGATCATAGTAACCCAAGGAAGAGTAGAAGTTTGTTTTTTCGTTTCCTCCCGAAGCACTGATATTGTATTGTTGGTATTTCCCGGTGCGGGAAATCACATCCACCCAATCGGTGTTTACGGAAGAATCGATATTATTCTTTACAAAAGTCTCTGCTTCTTGCCGTGTCATTCCTGCATTCACTTGTCCTTCTGCGATCAACTCTGAAAGCTCTTTAGTATTTAGAGGCTGGTTTCTATCCGCTAACATGATATCACTTATCCCGTATTGAGCCGATGCGTCAAATTTGGTTTTTCCGGTTTTCCCCCTTTTCGTTGTAATCAGAATCACCCCATTGGCCGCTCTGGAACCGTAAATTGCAGTTGCAGAGGCATCTTTCAATACGGTGATGGACTCGATGTCATTCGGATTTAAACCGGCTATAGTGTTGGAGGAAGTTGCGATTTTTGAAATATTTCCGGCCACTACCGGGATTCCATCAATTACATATAAAGGGTCGCTACTGGCGTTGATCGAACCGACTCCCCGGATACGGATATTGGGCTCGGCACCGGGCTGGCCTGAAGCCGAAAGGGATTGTACACCCGCAACGTTTCCTTGTAAACTTTCCTGAAATGACGCACGGGGCGATTCTTTGATTTTGCTGACGTCCAACGCAACCGCCGAACCGGTAAAGGATGATTTGGATTGCTCGTTATATGCTACGACAATTACCTCTTTCAAGGTTTGTACATCTTCTTTCATCACTACTTTAAAGCTTTCCTGTGAAGCAGACAGCTCCTGGCTGACATACCCAACTGATGAAAATACCAGTGTGACTTCCCCTTCCGGAATACTTAACCTGAATTCACCGTTCAGGTCCGTAATGGTACCGTTGGTGCTTCCTTTTACCACTATACTGACCCCTGGTAAACTTAAGCCCTTTTCATCCATTACTTTACCACTGATAGTACGGTCTTGGCGGATCACTGGCTGGGTGTTTTTCTCCTCCTGTTGCGTTTGTAGGGCCACTGTTTCCAAATGCTTAGTGGACGGATTGTTTTGCCGGCTCCTGAAATCTACCGTGTAGAAATTCTTTTTGATTTTTTTAAACTGAATGTTGGTGTTGTATTGCTGAAGTTGTTGAATGCCTTCCTGCAAACTAAGTGCATTCCAGTTTTGAGGGGTTTGTATTTGGCGGTTAGCAATGGCCTCTTTGTACAAAAACTTGACAGCGTACATTGCTTCCAATTCTTTTAACACATGAGCCACTGTGTTTACAGATTTGTGATTGCTCTCTTGTGCTAGTTGTAATGAGCTACTGCCTAAGGCTTGCCCGATTGCTTGGGAAAGCTGAAAGCACAGTAGTGCCGATAGTAAAAATCTCATATTCATTCTTATTGAAAGTTTATTGTGATTGAGAAGAAATTTTAATGTGGTTTTGCTCTTGGCGGATGCTTACCGGTAGCAGAGATTCCAAACCTTGAAGCAAGGTTTCCAAATCGTTGGAGGGTATGGTACCGCTAAAGTGTTCATTGAGCAATTGTGGGTCGGAGACTACCACCGTAAGGCCATAGTTGTCTTTGATAAGTTGGGAAATTTCGGAAAGAGAGGTGTTGTCAAAAATCATCTCACTGTTTTTCCAACTGGTATACAAATGTGTATTGACTTGTTTTTTGACCACTACGTTGTTTTCCCGTGTAAATTCGATGAGTTCCCCGGGAATCATGTCCAGTTCGTTGACTTTGCCGTTGTCCCGGATTTGCAATTGCACCTTGCCGGACTCCAGTACCACCCGGCTGGTTTGGGCTCTTGAGGTAACATTAAATTCGGTGCCCAATACATTTACATAAAAACCATTAGAGGTCAATACTTTGAATTCCTGGTCGGTATTTGTATGCCGGACCGAAAAGTACGCCTCTCCGTCCAACTGCACGACCCTGGCTTCTTGGGTAGGCCAGTCTTTTGCATATTTTAAGGTGCTGTTTGCATTTAAAATTACCATTGAGCTGTCGGGTAACAGAAGGGTTTTGTTTTCTCCGTAATTTGCCTTGGCCATGACCCATTTGTCTTCTGTGATTTCTTTAAACACCAGCCAACCTGAAAAGAACATGACCAGGGTAATGACCGCTGCAATGGAATAGAAAAAATGACGATTCTTTTTGGCTTTTGATGCGTTTTGAGGTCTGTTATGAATCTTTGTTAACAGGTCATTGGCGGTGAGTTTGGGCTTGTGAATAAAGTGTTGATTGTCAGATGCGGATTCCAAATCACTCAACAAGTGGCTTTCCAGATACAATTTCCCTTCTTCCGTTTTGAACCAATCCAATACAATTTTAGCCTCCGGCTTTGAGCATTGGTTGAGAAAGTATTTTTGAATTAAATGAGAGTCAGGTGTGTGCATATAAGCGTTATTTTCTGTCTAAGGCATTTTAATTTTTGCTTTGCCGGTAATAAGAATACCTTGAAGAATTGATTTTCCTGCAAAGAATAAAATGTAATTATGACTTAGTACACCTGAAGTGGAGGGGGGTATTACTCGCTATTCAAAAAAAATTAAAAAAAGTAGTAATAGCTCGTAATGTTGGGTGATAAACTCTTTTAAAAAGTTGATTGCTTTGGTGTATTGGGCCTTTACCGTGTGAATAGAGATGCCCATATGGGTGGCAATTTCTTGGTTGGAAAGTTGTTTTTTGTGTTTGAGTTCAAAAATGAGTTTGCGCTTTTCCGGGAGTTGTTCGATTCCTTTTTTTAAAATACTGTTGGTTTCGTTGTAAAACAACGTTTGCTCCGTAGTGTTTTTATGCGCTTTGTTTTGCTCCTTTACCAGGTCGATATGTTTGAGGATTTTGCGCTGTTCGTTGCGGATGGTATTGAGCAAATAGTTCTTCAGACTGGTAAAAAGAAAACCTTTCAGTGAGTATTGGCGGTCAAGTTTGGTGCGGTAATCCCACAATTTGATAAAGGTATCCTGTAAGGCATCTTCCGCCAAAGCTTCACTCTTCAGGTATTTTAATGCCACATGATAAATTTGGGGAGAGTATTTGTTAAATACTTCCGTGAATACTTGTTCATCGCCTTGTTGTAATGCTACAATCCAGCTTTTTTCATTTTCCTGTTGCTTGTGTAGAGAGCTGTGATCTACTTGCTTGTTCATATAAGCTGCCTTACCAAATTAAGGCGTAATATAGTACAAATTTTATAAAAGCAAGAAAATCAGCTGAATGGCCGGAGAGGGGGGAGAGGGAGGTTTTACAAAAAAAAAGACGGACATATGCCCGTCTTTTTTCGCTATACACAAATTTGAAGGAAATTAATTATCGTATCCCGGATTTTGCACCATCCCCTCATTGTTAGAGTTTGCATCTAACTCTCTTAAAGGAATAGGCAGAATGAAACGGTCATTCGGATATTTCGCTACGATCACTTCATTGGTACGGATGATGTTTACATCCATCTTTCTTCGGTTCAAATCGAACAAGCGGTGTCCTTCGAAGGCCAATTCCTTTCTTCGCTCGGTTTGAATCAGTTCTTTTAAAGCATCACCGGTAGCCGTCACGTCCGGAGCACTGGGTAATGCGCGTTGGATGAGGGTTTGTACATCTTCTTGTGCTTGCGCCTCATTGCCCAATTCTGCTGAGGCTTCCGCCCGGATTAAGTATACTTCCGGTAAGCCGATAACCCGGATGTTGTCCTCTCTGCTGGAACCTCTGGGGTATTTATAAACTAAATAAGCGGTTTCTTCTCCATCTTCTCTTTCTCCCACTTTGATTAATTTTTGTCGCACATCACCCGCCTCGTACAGTTGATATAATTCCTTTGTGGCCAATGCGTCTCCGTATCCTTTTTGATGATAAAAGTAGCTCAAGGCATTGGTACTCGGGTTATCAACCAACGTATTGACAATTTCGAAAATTGATTCGGCAGGAAAGTCCGTAGCCCAGCTTTCCACAAAAGCCTCATTACTCACCAAAGAGAATTTACCGCTTTCTATTACTTCCGTAGCCAAGTCGGCCGCGCTTTGCCAATTTTCCATATACAAATGCACCCGGGCTAACAAACCTTTGGCGGCATTGATGGAAATTTTGCCATTATTTTTTTCCTTGTTCAATAGGCTAAGTGCTTTGGTAAAATCACTGACCACTTGTTCATAACCTTTTTTGACACTATCCCGGCCCGGATTGATAATTTCACCCCCTGAAGTAGTGATGACGGGAACACCCATATGGCCGGCATCTGCTGTAAAGTTATAGGGCTGGCCAAACAGACGTAACAAATCGAAATAGGCCAAGGCCCGAATGGTATAGGCTTCACCTATTAGTTGATTCGCATCCTCTTGGTTGTCCTCATCTTCAAAAGTTAGCTTTTCACCTGCCTGAATCATCAGGTTGGTATTGGCGATTACTTCATAGATCTGATTCCACAAACCGGATACGTAACCGGAGTTTTGCTGTACTACAAACGCATCAAAGTTTAAATAGCGACCCGCATTTTGTGAACTGATAAATGCATTGTCCGCCATCAGGTCGGGGATTAAGGTAAAGCTCCGGCCATAATAGCTGTTGCTTTGCATGGCACTGTAAGTTCCGTTAAGAGCGGCCTCCATGCTGGGCAGATCCACAATGGCATTGTTGACATCGGCAGATTGTTGGGGTTCGATTTCCAAAAAGGAATCACCGCAAGAAGAGGCAAGTAGGCAAAGCCAGGTGGCCAATAGGCATTTATACATCGGATTCAATATATGTTTCATCTCTTTTTCTTTTTAGGGTTAGAAAGAAAGGTCAATTCCGAACAAGATTTGCTTGGCAATTGGAATTAATTGATCAAATTGTCCGGCAATGGTGGTTTCGGGGTCGCGGTCCAGCTTGTCATCTTTTACATACGTGAATAAGTTATTTCCTCTGACATATACCCGTGCATCAGACAAGCGCAAGCTGTTGATTACATTTTTAGGAATTTGGTAAGACAGGGTAATATCTCTCAGACGGATAAAGCTGCCATCATAAAGGAAGCGGGTAGAGCTTTGGCTGGAACGGCCAGATTGCTTATTGCTATATACTACTTTGGGAATGTCTGTAATATCCCCCGGTTTTTGCCATCTTCTTTCATAGATTTGCCGGGACATGTTACCGGTACTGCTGAGGGTTCTGCTTCCGTCACTATGGGTATAGATCCCCCAGATATCATACACTTTGTTGCCCCAGTTGTAGTTGAGCTGAACGGAAAGCGTAAAGCCTTTATAACTAAGGGTGTTGGTCATCCCTCCGTAGAATTTAGGCAAAGCACTTCCCTGCTCAAAGCGTTCTGCTTCGCTATATTTGTTGGTGGTTTCCGTTTTTGTTCCGTCCGTATACCACAAGGCGTCTCCTGTTTGCGGGTCTACCCCGGCATAACCTACCCTATAGTGTTGGTAGAAATCGCCACCCACCTTGCGGATAAATCCGTTTTCGATGATCGGATCATCGCCTTGCAAAGCGGTGATTTCGTTTTTGTTTTGGGTAAAGTTGAAGCTGGTATTCCAGTTGAAGCCACCAGGGGTCTGAGATTTAATATTCTCCGTGTTTAAAGTAATTTCCCATCCCTTGTTTACCATTTCTCCCACATTGTCTACATAATTCGTTACCCCGTTGGTAGAAGATACCGGCACATCCAATAATAGGTCGGAAGTGGTTCGGTGGTAATATTCTACCGAAGCAGTAATCCGCTGCCATAATCCTACATCCATCCCTAGATTAAAGGATTTGTTCTTTTCCCAGGTAAGCCCGATATTTTCTCTTTGCGTGTAAGCAAATCCCGGTTGTCCGTTGTAGTTGTTTCCTGTGCCGTATAAGCCCCGGGAAGCAAAATTGCCAATGCCTTGGTTACCGTTAATACCGTAACTGGAGCGCAGTTTTAATTCATTGATCCAATCCAGGGGTTTTAAGAAGTTTTCCTTGTGAAGGTTCCAGGCAAGACCTACCGACCAGAAGTTGGCATAACGTACATCTCTACCAAAGCGCGAAGACCCGTCTCTCCGGAAAGTACCGTTGATATAATACTTTTCCCGGAAGTTATACCCGGCATTCACAAAGTAAGAGGCAATGGCTGACGCAGTTTTACTGGACGCAGCATCTTTGTATTCCGAAGCGTTATCCAGTGTTTCCAGATTCGGAATGAAATTGATCGCGTAGGCATTAGAGGTCGATTTGTCAATTCTCTGTGCCTCTTGTCCTAAAGTGACATTAATGCCGTGTACACCCTGGATAGAATGTGAAAACTTCAACAGGTTTGTGACGTTCCAGTTCACATATTTGGTCGTATAGGCATATCCCCGGCCGTTATCATTTCGTCCGGCACCGAATTCCGGGTTGTCAAACTGGAATTCATCGGCAAAGTTGAAATCCAAGCTGGCTTTACTTTCAAAGCTTAAGAAGTCGGCAAACTCATACCTTCCGCCAATATTACCTAAGGCATTATACAGTTTACTTTCTTTTGTGTTTTTGGCAACTATTCCGACAGGGTTATACGTACTGTTCATCCCTGTATTAAAACTGCCGTCTTCGTTATACACGGGGTTCCAAGGAGCCAGACGATACATGGCTCGTACAGGGTTGGCAAAAGAACCTTCGTCACTGACCGTATGCAATAGCTGTTGGTTAAAGGCCAGGCCCATGTTAAAGTTCAACTTTTTACTTGCCTGGTGGCGTAGGTTAACTTTCGCATTTAACTTCTGGTAATCCACACCAATGATGGTCGCCTCTTGCTCATAATACCCCAAAGAGGTATAGAAGTTGGTTTTTTCATTTCCTCCGGAAGCACTCAGGTTGTATTGTTGATATTTACCGGTTCGGGTGATTTCATCAAACCAATCCGTACTTACAGAGGTATCCACTCTGGCAAGGATAAAATCCCGGGCATCTTCCGGGGATTTTCCGGCATTGACACGGCCTTCAATCAATAGCTCCGTCATTTCAGCGGTGTTCAAAGGACGGTTGCGGTCAGCCATGGTGATTTTGCTGAAGCCGTACTGGGCATTTGCATTGAATTTGGTTTTTCCGGCTTTTCCGGACTTGGTTGTGATCAGGATTACCCCGTTTGCCCCTCTGGATCCGTAAATGGAAGTAGCTGCAGCATCTTTCAAAATCGATACCGATTCGATATCATTATTGTTGATTCCGGCGATGGTGTTGGCTGAGTTGGCAATCCGGGAAATGTCCCCGTTGACCACCGGAATACCATCTACTACATACAAGGGAGTGCTACTGGCGGTAATTGAACCGATACCCCGGATACGTACATTCGGGTTGGCTCCGGGCTGTCCGCTTCCTGACATGGATTGCACACCTGCTACATTTCCCTGTAAACTCTCTTGGAAGGAAGCACGAGGTGCTTTTTCCAATTTATCGTTTTGGATAGCTACGGCCGATCCGGTAAAAGACGCTTTGCTTTGGGTGTTGTAAGCTACGACCAACACTTCCGATAGTTGCTTGACATCGGATAACAAAGTGACACTTATCTCTTTTTGAGAGCCTACTTCTACTTCTTGAGAAGCATAACCGATAAAAGAGAAAACCAATACATCTTTGTTTCCAACCTGTATTTTGTATTTGCCGTCAATGTCGGAGATGGTTCCTTGAGAAGAGCCTTTGATCATGATGTTGACTCCCGGCAATGCAGCTCCGTTTTCATCCTTTACGGTTCCGGTAATAACCTTTTGCTCTTGTTGAATACGCAAATTGACATTGTCCAAACGCTTGAGTCGCTTCGGGTTTTCCGTAGGTTGTTTGCTGGTTTCTTCCTTTAGGGATGCTTTGATCTTTTTGAGTTTTTTGGCACTCAATTCACTTTTACTCCGGATGATATAAAAGTTTTTGCGAACCTTTTCAAAGACCAAGCCTTTGGGTTCTAACAAACTGTTGAGCACCTTTTCCAAGGAGGATACTTCTTGCTCAGCCGGAGAGTTGACATTGATTTTGGATAATTTATCTTTATATATAAAAGATACATTGTACTTCGGCTCTAACTCTGCCAGGGCCTCTTTTAAGGATTGGGTTTGTGCTGGTTTGCCTTTTTGGGGTTGCGCATAAAGATACGCGATGTCCTGACCAAACGAAGGGGACAGGCCACTGCACAGCAGTACTCCAAAACATAAACTCAGTAGATAGTTTCTCATCAGATACAAAAGTTTAAATGAACAATCTGGATCGTGTATTTGTCAGTAATTGACTAAAATCCCTTATCGAAAGGGCTGGGTTTCCGGCAATGCGGAAACAGCTCTGCCATAGGTTATTTCAAGAGTTGAAATAACCGGGCATAATTAAGTTTTGATAAAATTTGATATACTATTATTCTTAAAAATAGAGAGCCTAGCCCTATTTACGGCCAATAACTACCAGGGTCCTTCTGAATGGAAGAACGAGACCAAGCGCATAGTAAGCTTTGTTATTGACTTTGCGTATTTTGTTTTTCCGATAAATCGAAAGTAGGGTCCCTGTCTGGTGATTATGTTATTCCCTCAATATTGATTACTAGGGTAATGAACTTTAAAAAAACTCTGAAAGTGGCATTCCAAAGTCAATAGTTAGTAGATATTTTCTCATCATAGATTAAAATTTAGATGTAAATAATTAGTCATGTATTTGCTGAAATTTCACGAGGTTTCCCTCCCGTATAACTTCTATTGTCAAGAGTCGAGACAAGCCCTCCAACAGCAAGTCTACATCATCACTTGGAAAGGAACCACTAATGGTTTGTCGTAGTAATGTTTTGTCTGTGATCAGTACAGAAATCCCATAATTGTCTTTCAGGATTTGTACGAGTTCCTCTATACTGGTTTGGTCAAAGATTAATTTGTTTTCTTTCCAGGCTGAATATTGTACAGGGTTTACTTCTTTTTTGACATAGTAGGCCGAGTTTTCTTCGAATTCTACGGCCTCACCGGGTTTCATCAGGATGGTATTTTCCTCTCCTTGTTCCTGAATATGCAGTTGAATGCTTCCGGAATTCAAGACTACCCGGGAGTGGGCCTTTCGTGTAGTGACGTTAAACTCTGTGCCTAGCACCTGTACGGAAAATTGCTTTGGGGTGTGAACCAAGAATTTTCGATGATTGTGTGTATGTACTACTGAAAAATAGGCTTCTCCTTCCAGCCATACTTCCCGCGGCTTTTGGCCTTCCCAGTTTGTATCGGCAACTTTCAACGTTGAATTGGCATTTAAAGTCACTACGGATTGATCCGGTAAGGTAATTTGCCGGGTTTCTCCGAAGCTCGTATGGTAGATGCGCTCTGTGGGCATAACAAACCAATAAATAGCTCCAGTCAATAAAAACAGTGAAATACATGCGGCCACAAATAAAGGCCAACTCCTTTTTTGTGGAGATAAATCAAAAGGAGCTGAGCCTACTATTGCCTGACCTATCGAAGCGTATTGACTTTCTTTTTGATAAATGTTTGCCAACAACTTTTCAGAGTCTACAGGATCCTTAAAAAGAAAATGACTCTTGTCTTCGGTCTGTTGAAGTTTGTACGCAATGTGCTGCTCCAAGAAATGTTGGCCCTCCTCCGTGTCAAACCAATCCAATACGGCACGGGCTTCTTTGGGAGTACATTGGTTGTTTAAATATTTTTCAACAAGACTTTTGTCAAATTTCATAGAGTTCATTTATCTCTGGTGTTGTAGGCTATACACATAAGTGATAGAAAAGTATTAGGGGGAAAGAAAATTTTTTTGTGAAGCAGCTTGTGAGATCCAAACAGATCCTAAGAAATGAGAATATATCCGCCCTTAAATAGAAGGGAAAGCTAAAGAAAGGTTTTATTAAAAATCTTCGTAATTCCCAGCTTTCCAGATAAGGTTCTTATTTCAAATAATGAAATAACAGAATCAAGACAGGAATGGAGAGGTTGGAATTTTTCTTCAAATATTCCCTTAGATAATTGACCGCTTGGGTATAGCGGACTTTCACCGTGTTGACAGAAATGCCCAGCTTTTTGGCAACGTCTTCATTTTTAAGACCTTGATAGGTTTTCAATTGAAACACTTCCCGTTTGCGGTCAGACAATTGCTGTAAGGCCTGGGTTACGGCTTGTTGATATTCGTTGAGGAGGACTTGCTTTTCCGTCTCATTGCTGTTGTGCGGTTGACGGTTGGCAATTTCCATGTGTTTGAGAATGGTGGTCTTTTTATGACGAAGGAGGTTGAGGACGTGATTTTTCAGGGTTGTATACAAAAAATTTTTAATCGAAAGGGAAGGGTCGATTTGGTGCCGGTTGATCCATAGTTTTAAAAAGACATCTTGAAGCACATCTTCTGCCAGTTTGGGGTCTTTTACATAGGTCAATGCCACATAATATAATTGTTGATGGTATTCAAAGTAAATTTTTTCAAAAGCTGCTTTATTGCCTTTAATGAGTTCCTTTACTTCCGTAGGTTTGATTTGTTGGATGTTTTCAAGGTATACCTGTTCGTTCATGGTCTAGTCTCCATAATTTTCACCGAATTTTAAGAAAATATTAACAAAATATCAAATTTTCATATGTATTGGGGGATAGAAATTTCCATTTCAGCTTGATTGGAGAGGAGGGTACTCAAGTGGTAATAAAAAAAAACGAAGTAACTTGGTGACCGTTACTTCGCTTTTTTAGTGGTATGGCGAATTGAATTATTACAATATGTATTGACTCAAATCTCTGTTTTGTACCAAGCCGGAAAGTTTTTGCTGAACCATGTCCCGGGTGATGGCAATTTTAGCATTGGGGCCGATGACATCCGGCACATCAAACAAGAACTCGTTGAGTAAATGACTCATGACCGTATGCAAACGTCTGGCTCCGATATTTTCCACTTCGGTATTGATTTGGAAAGCGATTTCGGCAATTTCTTCCAATGCATCTTCATTGAATTCCAATTCCACATTTTCCGAGGCCAACAATGCATGGTATTGTTTGGTCAAGGCATTTTTAGGCGCTTTCAAGATTTGGAAGAAATCTTCTTTGGTCAAGTTTTCCAATTCTACCCGGATGGGGAAACGGCCTTGTAATTCGGGAATCAAATCCGAAGGTTTGGAAATATGGAATGCTCCGGCTGCAATGAAAAGGATATGATCGGTATTCATCGGGCCGTATTTCGTATTCACGGTGCTTCCCTCTACAATGGGTAAAAGGTCTCTTTGTACCCCTTCCCGGCTTACATCAGGGCCTTTCCCTTGTGAAGAAGACGCGGCAATTTTATCTATTTCATCGATAAAAATGATTCCGGTATTTTCGGCTTTTTGGATGGCCAGCTCCTTTACCTCATCCATGTCGATGAGCTTTGCGCTTTCTTCTTCCAAAAGGATTTTGCGAGCCTCGGCAATGGTTACTTTGCGCTTTTTATTGCGCTTAGGAAGCATTCCGCTGATCATTTCCTGAATATTCATCATGGATACTTCGTCCACGGCCCCTCCAATCACGCCAACACCGGGGTTGGTGTTGTTTTCCACTACGATTTCCACTTTCCGGTCTTCCATTTCCCCGTTGCGGATTTTTTCCCGGAAGCGCTCTCTGGTTTTTTCGTTGAGGTCTTTATCCGGGTCGGGTGTACTGAGTTGTCCGGCACTTTTCAATGGAGGAATCAAAGCATCCAAGATGCGGTCTTCCACAATTTGTACGGCACGCTCTTTTACTTCTTTTTTCTTTTGAGCTTGTACCATGCCCACTGCTTGTTCTACCAGGTCGCGTACCATGCTTTCCACATCGCGTCCTACATACCCTACTTCCGTAAATTTAGAGGCTTCCACTTTTACAAACGGAGCATCGGCAATTTTGGCAAGCCTTCGGGCGATTTCGGTTTTTCCCACCCCGGTCGAACCAATCATTAAGATATTATTGGGCATGATTTCCTTTTGCATATCGGCCTGGGCATTCATTCTTCGCCAGCGGTTACGCAAGGCAATGGCCACATTCCGTTTAGCATCGTTCTGACCAATAATGTATTTATCAAGTTCCGCAACTATTTCTCTGGGAGTAAAATAGGTTTCTTTCTCTAACATCAGCTTATAGTTTTCTTAATTCTATTTTTTATTGAAATAGCCTTTTGCTAAGAGCACGTTTCATCCTAATCTGTTGTGTTGTCTGAAGGATGCTCCAAGGCTAATTTATGGAAAAGTCCTTAGATATTTGATTTCTTATATTGGGATTTCTCTGTCTTCTCTGACGGTATTGTACTTAAAATCGGATTTGTTGGGTTCTGTAAATGGTGGAGAAAACAATAGTAACGAAAGCTGGAAATACGATGTAAATAAAGAGAGTGCTTTTTGTCGTAAAAGAGTACTCTCTTTACTTATGGAAAAGATATTTTCAATCATATTGTTCATTCTATCACTTTTTTCTTTTTGATTAACCCCTTGGTATTCAGTGTTAAAGTGAAGTTGTTTACTCCGCCGGCCAAATGATGGGTTTCCCGGGCATAAGCAAATTCCAAACGTTTGACCCGGAGCATTACACCTAAAGAGATACCTGCAAGCCCGCTTCTTTGTTCCAGTCGTAGTTCCCGCCTGCGCAAAAAATTATAGGCAGCCCTAAGCTGAAAGTTCTTACTCAGTACAAATTCTCCACCAATGATAAAGTGCCGTGCCAATTTGTCAGCAAAGCTGATTTCTTCCTCAATGGGATTACCCAAAGCATCCAAACGTGCTCTTTGGGAAGGGTCTTGATAGGCAATGTCAAATTGATGTAAATGATGGATGGTTACCGAAAGCCGCATGGGCATCCGTTCCGGTTTGTAAGTAATGCCGGCTTGTACATCAAAAGGCATCCGGAAGCTATGTTGAGGTGTGTAAGACTGAAACGCAAACCCCAGGTTTTTAAACGTTAACCCAATGACTAAATCTTTATCCGGATGGATAAAGGCCCCACCTATATCAAATAATAGCCCGGTGGCATTGTAGGTTTCAATATTGGAATGGACAAACTTGGCATTAAGTCCTAATGAAAATACACTGAGCTGATGGGCATGCGAAAGGGTAAGTGCATAATCTTTTGCCTGAAATACGCCTGTTGCATTTTCAAATGCATCATACCCTTCAAATTCGCCATAGTTTAAGTATTGTATGCCAAAGCCCCATGTGCCTGTCTTTTTGAAATGATGTGTATAAGCCAGGTTGTAATTCTGAATATCCGCATAGTAATTATAAAAGCTCAAAGCGAGATGCCGGTCGGTGGAATCGCGGAGTAAGGCCGGGTTAGCCATGAACATACTGACTTCTTTGCCGGCTGCCGAAACGTTGGTGCCTCCCAAAGCGGATTGTTTGGCTGAAACGGGTAGGTGGAGGAATTCAAAGTCCGCAATACCTCCTATTTGGGCCTGCATCGAATGTGCATAAACAATTAAAAAGAAGAGTATGAGGGGGCGATGAGTTTGTCTGTTTAATTTCTTCATGCATCAAGTTCCAAAGGTTCCGCTTTGCGTTGCCGAGCCGTAAAATATCATGATTGTTTTACGGATGGGGTGTGTTTTTCAATAAAACTTAAAGATACAATATCCACTCTCGAAAATTTAAGGAAAGTATCTTAGAGAGAAAATAATTCAAGAAGGAATTTTGTGAAATGCGAATGCCATGGTGCTATGCCAAAAGAATGGATTGGGGGTATATAAGGGTCCCCAACCTGACAAAAAAAGAACCCATGGAAAAACAAAGGTTTCCATGGGCTGTACAAAACAATGCTCTTTACATCATGCTTTGTGATTATTTTCATTCCATTTGTACCAGTCGATTTTGCGGGACAAGTACATGACAATAGCGAGAACGGTAAATAACCCTATACTACCGATCAATAAAGAGTAATCTTGCATTTGAATAATCACATACATAAAGGTATAGAGAATCAGCAAGATCAAGGCCATGAGCCGGGTGAGTTTTGTACTGCGTAAAACCGTTTGTGAATAGGCGGTGATCATGGTGATAATGGCAATACTGGATACCAAATAACTATACTGGAAACTGATATGCTCGGAAAGGGCAATTAATAAAGTATAAAAAACACAGATGGCCAAACCTACTATGATGTATTGAATAGGGTGAATACGAATCCGTTTAAGAATTTGTACAAAAAAGAAAATCATAAAGGTAAGTGTGATAAACATGATCCCGTATTTGACGGAACGGGTACTTTTTTGATACTCATCTACCGGCATTAATAAGTTGACGCCAAATTGGGAGGAGGGAATACCTGATACACTTTTGCGGAAACTTTGCGGATAAGGGCGGTTCAGATGCAAAACCTTCCAATGTGCCGAAAAGCCGGAGGGATTTATATCCCTTTGGTCTGGCAAAAAAGCCCCGGTAAAACTGGGGTCTTTCCAACCGGACTGTACATCTACCAAGGTTTCTTTACCTAGAGGGGTAAAGTGTAAACCCGAGCTTCCATTCAAGTCAAGGATCAGTTCGAAATTAAATTCTTTCAGATTCCCGGTTAACCGTAAAGGTACTTTCGTGCTAATGCCTGATTGGATTACATCTGTGCTGGGAACTCCGGGGTTAAAATTGAAAGTTTGCCGGTTCCATTGTAACTGAATGTCCTCTTGAATTCCGCGCAAGTCCGACAAGCCCAAACAAATATGCGCATCCCTCCATATGACATTGGCGGAGTCGATGCCCCATTGTGCGAAATCGGGTGGTGAGATTTTTCCTTTTAAGGAAAGTTTACTGTTATAAACCACTACTTCGTAAATACTTCTGTACCGCACTTCCGGAGAAATTTTCCCTTCAATTTGCAGAGTCTCCGGTAAAAAATGGGCATATTCCGTTGACTTCACTAAGCGAAATTTATCCGGGTTGCTGGTATCGTCATATACCTTGGTGTATACATGATAAGGAATGGTAAGTACTAATCCTTGTATGGTTTGAGCATCAGCCCATATCGAACTGATCTCTTGTACGGCTTCTTGTTGCCGGTACATTCGCTCCCTGATAAGGTCTTCAACCATATTAATCGGAATCAAAAGCAACAAAATCATGATCCCTATGGTAAGCAAGCGGATGGTAATAGAGTTTTTGATCCAATGGTTGGCTTTTTCAAAAAAAGTAGGAGGTTTAAAATTCATAGTGAACAATCTGTTTGAAGGGTGAATTTATCAAAACGGAATTGACCTCTTGCCGTTGCCGGTTTGTGAGAACAAATCCCGCTCAAGCTATGAGGAACTCGAGCCGGTACAAAGTTGAAAAGAGAAATCTTGAATTATATCCCCTTTTCCAGTGGTTTTTACTTTTATAAGTCTTTGAAGCTCTCGTATTTGGTTGGAAAAAGCATTGAGCTTTTATTTCTGTTGATGAGTTTTTCAGTAAATAATATCAAAGGAGCAAACCCCCTTAAAACCCGGTAGTTTTTTCCGGGAAACTCGACTCTGGTCAGGCTCCTTCCTAAAATATTCCCGTTCGTTCCTTTTTGCTTTTGTTGACATACACACATCCGTATGTTTGTAACAGAATTTTGAAGTTGACGCAATAAATAACTTCTAAAAAGACTAAGGGTAAAGAAAGTGCCGGGTTGGAGTAAAACAAGGGTAACCCGGCTTTTTTAAAGAAATAGAGTATAGTTGACGTGAACGTACACGAAGTAGGAAGCCAAATAATTCCTTTTTAAAAATACAAAAACAGAAAACACTCCTAAAATTAAGAATAAGAGAAAAACAAACAACAAAGACAGCTTTTTCATTACTAGCTAGTCCAAAAGAATCCTTACCGAATGGCCAAGTCATTCGGTTTTTTTATTTATACCTTTTGCCTTTGTAAAGTGCCTCTTCTTTTACAAGCAACTTTATAAAAAAGCTTGAATGCTTTATTGTAAAAGCAATGCCTTCCGGAAATAAATACCCCCCGCCTGATTAAAAGCAGTCGCCAACGGGGGGAGTATATGGGGCCTATTTTCCTTTTTCGGTTTTAATCTTAGGCTGGCTAGGTTCCAAAGGGTTGCCATTGGGGTCAATGGTAATGATCTCGTCAAAATCCAGTTCCTGGAGGCTTGCCATGATTTTTTCTTTATCTCCTACTACCAACCAATTGAATTCCTGAGGTTTCACCAGCAGTTTGCTAAGTTTTCTGACCTCCTCTAAGTCCAGGCTGCGTACATTCTGATCGAACTTTTGGTAGTAATCATCTTTCAAATTGTACTTGACAATATTGTTCAAGGAACCGGCAACCGAGCCGTTGGTTTCCCATTGGCCGGGTAATTTTAATATCCGGTTTTCTTTCACTTTGGTCAATTCCGCTTGGGTAACAGGTTTGTCTCCTACAAACTGGCTGAGTTCTTTTTGAAGTTCTTGAATCGATTCTTTGGTCTTATCCGTTTGCACCGGAGCATAAGCAAGTAGAGGCCGTTGTCCTTTGGCATTCCATACCAAGGTAAATGCACCGTATGCCCAATGTTTGTCTTCCCGTAAATTCATATTGACCCGGGAGGTGAATTCCCCACCCAGTACATTGTTCATCGTTTCGCGGGCAATTTCATTGATATCGCCATAGGGTTGGATCAATTTTCCGGCTACAATAATAGATTGTTGAGACTCGGGCCGATCCATTACATACAACTTGTTGCGGTTTGCAGGCTGTACGGCATGTATGTTTTTGGCGGGTAATTTTCCTTTTTCCCAAGCGCCGAATTTTGCTTCCAGTTGCTTCAGAAGTTCTCCCATTTCCAAATCTCCGACTACTACCAAAGTAGCGTTATTGGGTCTTATCCACTTCTGATAATAGCTGGTAATATCATCCCGGCTAATGGTCTGCACGGTGTGTTCATAGCCTGAGCCTGTGAGTGGTATGCTGTAGGCGTGAGCATCTCCGTATAAAAATTTGGGCAGTACTCTCAGGGCCATGGTTACGGGCGTTGCTTTTTCTCGTTGAATACTGGCCAACTGTTGTTTTTTTAACCTGTCCAGTTCGTCTTGTTGAAAGGCCGGACGCAGTACCACTTCTGCAAATAAATCGAGGCTGGCTTGAAAACTGGGCTTGAGCGTGTTCATGTTCACATAAGACATGTCCAGGTCTGAACTCGTATTGAGAGAGGCACCCAAAAGTTGTAGTTTTTCGTTGATTTCCAGAGAAGAGTAGCTTTCTGTTCCTTCATCCATCATATTCATCGCCAGGGAAGCGGTTCCGGCTTTTACGCCTTGGTCAGCGGCATAACCGGCATTAAACAATAGATTCATCACGATGGTCGGAATGCCTTTTCGTTGAGCCAACACGACTTGCATCCCGTTTTTTAATTTTCCTCTGTGGACTGCCGGAAACGTAGCTGTTGCGGATTTGCCTAAAGAAGGTAATGTACTGCGGTCTACCTCGGATGCCAGGGTTGTATAATTGGGAAACGGGTCGCAGATCAGGCTGTGTTTGCCTTGGGCCATCCATTTCTGAGCGGCTTTTCGGATGTCTTCCGTAGTAGCATTGGCAATGATGTTCAAGCTTTGTTTGTAATAATCCGGGGAGTTTCCATAAATCTCGTTCATGGCCAGGATATCCGATTTACCGCCAAATCCTCCGATGCGTTCGATGCCTTTGATAAAACGGGCAAAATATTGGGCTTTCACCCGGTTAAGCTCTTGCTCGCTCGGGCCTTCCTTGAGGAATTTTTCTACAAGTTGATTGAGGGTTTGCTCCACCTTTTCCCGGTCTTCTCCAGGTTTTACATTGGCCATAACCGAAAGAGTACCTGCTATTTCCATAGGGTATATACTAGCAGAAACATAACTGGCGGTTTGGTCTTCATACACCAGCTTTTTATACAAACGGGAATTTTTGCCGGAGGCGAGTACATCCGTGGCTAAGTCCAGGTAATGGGCCTCTTTGCTTCCCCACTCAGGCACCACCCAAGTTTGTAGGATGCGTGATTCCGGTACGCGGTCCTGATAGTATTGACGGGTATTTGCCAGGCGTTTGGGAATGTTGACTTCCTGCCGGGCCATAGTAGGACCCGCCGGGATATCACCAAAATATTTTTTGACCTTTTCCATAACCTCTTCCGTATCAACATCTCCGGCAATGGAAATAACCGCATTGGCCGCTCCGTAATAGCTTTTGAACCATTCTTTTACATCTTCCAGTGATGCAGCATTCAGGTCTTCCATTTCTCCGATTACCGTCCAACTATAAGGATGCCCTTTGGGCCATAGAGACTTGGTGATCAGGTCGTACTGCCTGCCGTAGGGTTGGTTTTCTCCCTGGCGCTTTTCATTTTGAACCACCCCTCGCTGTTCATCCAGTTTTGCCTGATCGATGGCGCCCAACAAATGTCCCATTCTGTCTGACTCCAGAAAAAGGACTTGGTCCAGGCCGGAGGTAGGTACATTCTGAAAGTAGTTTGTCCGGTCGTTATTGGTAGTGCCATTTAAGTCTGTGGCGCCAATTCGCTCCAGAGCTTGGAAGTAATCGTCATTAAAATTTTCACTTCCGTTAAACATCAAGTGTTCAAACAGGTGGGCAAAACCGCTTTTCCCGGTTTTTTCATTTTTAGATCCCACATGGTACCATACGTTGACTGCTACAATAGGGGCTTTGTGGTCTTCGTGGACAATCAGGCGCAAACCGTTGTCGAGTACATATTTTTTATGGGGGATGTCGATATCGTTTGGGCTGAAAAGCAGTGCATCTTGTGCATAAAGAGGAGTGTTTGAGAAAAGGAAGAGTAAAACAGCACAGCCTGCTATCAAAAAGTTTCGGAGGTTCTTCATGATCATTGTATTGTTTGAGTTAACGTTTAGTTTAGCCTCTGGTATTTTTGTAATTCTTGATTGCTATATTCCTCACTGTTCCTTTTATTGAAGTTATGGTTAAATGCTTAATTTACAAAGCGTTTTACATGAATGCCTGCCAAGTAAGCTTAAGCGGTTGAAAGGTTTGTCAGGCTAACGGAGTATTGAAAAGAAAGGGGAATTTTTAATTGATTTTGGCTTGGAGATGGTGCTTCTCGGGAAAGCATATACTTTTGCAGCATTCTTTTAAAATTTATCCTATGTATCTAACCTTAGTGGGCGATGTACATGGTTGCTATCATACCTTGCTGACATTACTGGAGAGGATTCCCCGTGAAAATAATCAGATTATTTTGATGGGGGATTTGATCAATAAAGGCCCGTATTCCTATGAAGTGTTTAAATGGGTGAGGAAAGAAGGTGTGGAGTTTATTCTGGGAAATCATGAGTATTTGTGCATGCTCCGGAATCAGGAACGGTATCAAAAGTTGTGGAGAAAACAAGGGGGGCAGGCTACGCTTGCTTCCATAGACAGGCATTATGCGTTTAAGAATGGAAAACATGTACAAGTGATTTTGGCGCAAATGGCTTATTTTTTTGCTACGCAACGCAAGTATCATTTGATTCCGACTGCTTATGGGAAAACATTTATTGTGACACACGGGGGCATTAGCAAGCGTTTGTTTCGGCAGCAAAATTACAGTCTGGAACGCTGCTTAAATGCAGATGTACTCACTCCTAATTCCTATTTGTTTAATAAACAAAAGCTACTGTCTCTGGAAGGGTATATTCAAGTGATCGGGCATCAACCCAAGGCCTATGCACCCTTAAAGGTCAGAGAAAATTATTACCTGGACTCGGGCTGTGTGTACACCCAAAGGCCGGGAATGGGCTATTTGTCGGCTCTTATGTTTAATTTACAGGAAGAGGAGCCACCCAGGGTCTTTAAACAACAAAACCTGGATTGTTGAACTTGAAAGGAGCTGAAGATCAGCCCGTATTGACCCTGCTAAGAAATAAGTCATTGAGTATACGATAATAAAATGAAACATCAAGCATCATCAAAAAAGGGAGAGCTGATTTATGGGGTACAACCTGTATTGGAAGCGATAGAAGCTGGCAAAGAGTTGGATAAAATTATGATCCAACGGGACAGTAAAAATGAACAGACGGCAAAATTATTAAGTACTGCCGCTCAATATAAAGTGCCTGTGGTAAAAGTACCTCAAGAGAAATTAAATAAAATTACCCGGAAAAACCATCAAGGAGTAGTGGCTTATCTTTCCGCGATTAGTTACGCCTCTTTGGATAATGTCGTATCCGAATGTTTTAATCAAGGAAAGACTCCATTAATTTTAGTGTTGGACCGGGTGACGGATGTGCGGAATTTTGGAGCCATTGCCCGCACCGCCGAATGTATGGGGGTGGATGCCATTGTAGTGCCGGCCAGAGGAGCGGCCCAGATTGGAAGTGATGCCTTGAAAACTTCTGCCGGAGCATTGAATTACATTCCGGTATGCCGGGAACAAAGTTTGTTACAAACTGTAAAATACCTGAAAAACTCAGGACTGGAAGTAGCCGCTTGTACGGAAAAAGGAAGTGACAAGGTTTTTCATCAGGACTTCAGAGGTCCTCTGGCTATTGTGATGGGCTCGGAGGAAGATGGCATTTCCGATGACTTGATCAAGGTAGCAGACTTTTTAGCGGAAATCCCGATGTATGGAAAAATCAACTCATTGAATGTTTCTGTAGCCACTTCTATGATTTTGTACGAAGTGAACCGGCAACGGCACGCTTGAGGGAATATCCTTTAAGCTTTTGTATTTTTAACCCTTTCATATCTTCACGGTTTACCATGTTAAGTATAACAAGCGTGGATATGTATAGAATCTATTGGACGAATAATTTACCATCATGGCATTTGAGATAGAAAAGGCATTGGCCGAATTGAATCAGGAAATCGAACACTTGCCTTTTAAGGCTGAACCGCAACGGCTTTACGATCCGATCCGCTACATCCTGGCCAATAGTGGCAAGAGGGTCCGACCTTTATTGGCTTTGATAGGGTATTATCTCTTTGACGATACATACGCTAAGGCAATGCAACCGGCTATCGGGGTGGAGATGTTTCATAACTTTACCTTGTTGCATGATGATATCATGGACCAGGCCCCTTTGCGTAGAGGTATCCCTACCGTTCATGAAAAGTGGGATGAAAACACTGCAATCCTTTCCGGTGATGTGATGTTGGTAAAAGTTTACGATCGGTTTTTGGGAGTTGACCCTGAGATATTACCTGTTATTTTGCAAAAATTCAATCGCTGTGCCGCTGAGGTGTGTGAAGGGCAACAGTACGATATGAACTTTGAAACAAGTGACCGAGTACAGGAGGCCGACTATCTGGAAATGATTCGTTTAAAAACAGCGGTATTACTTGGCTTTAGTCTGGAAATGGGTGCTTTATTGGGAGGTGCCAGTGCCGGAGAGGCTACTTTGTTAAAAGAGTTTGGTGAGAATATTGGAGTAGGTTTTCAATTGAAAGACGATTTGTTGGATGTGTACGGGGATCAACGTAAATTCGGAAAGCAAGTAGGAGGGGACATCATCGCCAACAAAAAAACATATTTATTGATCAAAGCCCTTGAACTGGCAGAAGGAGAACAAAGTGAAAAGCTGAATGCCTGGATGGAGAAAAAAGAGTTTGATGGAGCTGAAAAGGTGCGTGAAGTCACCGGAATTTATAATGACTTGAATATTAAACACCTGGCTGAAACACAAAGTAATTCCTATTTTCAAAAAGGGTTTGAAGCGTTGGAGCGCCTGCCGGTTGCGGTCGAGCGAAAGAAAGTATTATTCGATTTTGCTCAAAACCTGATAAATCGGGAAAAATAGCTTCTGAAGTTGTTTTTTAGCGATGAATTGGAGTTTTTTGATAGGTAATGATCTGATTATTCGATGAAAATAGTTCAAATTAATGGCTCAATAAAATAACTAAATCATGAAATTGCAGTATTTCTATCCTATATTATTTTTGTTCGTAACCGCTTGTGGCTTAAAGCAAGAGAATGAACAGTTGAAAACAGAAGTTGCGGAGTTGAAGCAACAAATGGAAGAAACTGAAAAAGTCAATGAGACATTGGGCAAACAGATGGACGAAGTGGCGGTTTTGCTGGATTCCATTGAAGCTTCCGAAGCCATGATTGACATCAGTTTGGAAAAGGGGACCACCTTTGCGGATTATGATACCCGCTTGCATGCCATCAGCCGCTATATGGAAGAAACCCGCTTGAAAATTCAAGAGTTGGAAAATACTTTGGATAAGTCTAAGGGGCAGAATAAGATGTATGCGAGGTTGGTGTCTACTTTAAAATCGGAACTGGCTGAGAAGGAGTTGAAAATTAAAACGCTGAATGAGCAAATCACTACTTACAAAAAAGAAAATGAGGCGTTGATGAAAACAGTGGATTTACAGAATGAAGAACTGGAAGCCAGAGACCAGGAGTTGATGTTGAAAAAACAAGAGTTGGAAGAGCTGGATGTCAAAGTGAAAGGGATGCTGGCAGAAGCAAAAAAAGCCGAAGCGGATGCTCTATACGCCCAAGCCCAAACACAAGAAGAAGTAGCAAAAAGAACTAAGTTTGCGCCTAAGAAAAAGAAAAGAGAATACAAAGCGGCTTATGACTTGTACCAAAAGGCTTTTGAGGCCGGCCGGACCGATGCCTATGAGAAAATGGAAGAATTGAAAGATAAATATTAACTCATAGTACTCCGTAGTGTTGTAATTGTAATTCTAGCTTTTTGAATCATCATGCATACATTCATCGATACCGTAATTTTTGATTTGGGAGGGGTTATTTTGAACCTGGATATTCAAGCAACTTTCAGAGCTTTTGAAAAACTGTCAGGGAAAGAGTTGGCTGCCAATTACAGAGAGCATGCCCAGGCAGATTTTTTTAAACAGTACGAAGTAGGAGGGATCAGCTCTGATGAATTTAGAAATATTTTAAGAGCGTGGTTAAGTATAGATGCCCCGGATGCAGTGTTGGATCAGGCTTGGTCTGCGATGTTAGGAGACCTGCCTCAGGAAAGAGTGGATTTTTTGAAAGAGCTGGGAAAACACAAGCAGATTTTTTTGTTGAGTAATACCAATGCCATTCACAAAGCGTCTTTTGATAAGATCTTACAGGACAGTACCGGAATGGGGAGTTTGGACGAACTTTTTGAAAAAGCCTATTATTCTCATGAAATGGGTGACCGTAAACCCAATCCCAGTATTTACCAAACTTTGATCGATACACACCGGTTGAACCCTGAGCGGACATTGTTCATTGACGATACAGCTGAGAATTTAACTGGTGCCCAAGAAGTGGGTTTGCAGACAGAGCACCTTACCGAAGAAAAATCAATTCTTACTTTGGGTTTACTATCCTAAAAAGAATTCACAATAACTTATTCATACACAAGGCAGTCATGATCATGACTGCCTTGTGTATATGTTGGGTTTTCGGCTCTTACAGCAATTGCTTTAAGGCAATTTCAAGTGACGTTTTTGCAATGTTTTTTGAAGAGGTGTTTTTTTGATGCGTCTTTTCCAAAGCGGTTCTGATGGTATCGGAAATATCCCGGAAGATGGCTTCGTCCGTAAGTTTGGCGGTGTGGTCCTCTTCCATGAGGTAAGCAAAGACTCTGGCCATACCACAGTTGGCAATAAAATCGGGAATCAGAGAGATGGAACTGTCTACATAATCAGCGATAGGGCCGATAAAGATTTCCTGATCGTTGAAAGGCACATTGGCCCCGCCGGAGATCACTTGGACACCGGATTTCCGGATTAAACTTTCGGCTTGTGCCCGGGTGATGAGGCGAGAAGCCGCGGCCGGCACAAAAATATCTGCCGGGCTTTGCCAGATGCGTTCATTGGCTTCTTCAAAAGGTAGCATTTGCTCGGCAACTAACTCATTGCCCTGACGGTCGTAGAAGAGCTTTTTGGTGGCACTTAAGTCATAACCTTCTTCGGAGATTAGGCCTCCGTTGCGGTCGATGATTCCGGTAATGCGAACTCCGTATTTTGCCAGATAGAGTGCTGCCGCAGCCCCTACATTTCCCCAGCCTTGAATGATGGCCCGTTTGCCTTCAATATTTCCGCCCCAAATCTGATAATAATGCCGGATGGATTCGGCTACGCCAAATCCGGTGATCATATCAGCGACTGTGTACTTCTTGTCGGAGGTTGGTACATAGTTTTGGTCTTCCAATACTTTGGATACCCCTTGGCGCAAGCGCCCGATCATATGGATCTTTTTGGGTTTGGAAGCATGGAAATGACCGTTGACAATGCCTTCTTGCGGATGCCACAGGCCGTAGTCTTCCGTAATCGGAATCACTTCGTGAATTTCATCCACATTCAAATCCCCTCCGGTGCCGTAGTAGGTTTTTAGAATTGGAAATACGGCTTTGTACCAGCGTTCCAATACTTCGCGTTTTCTAGGATCCTTTGGATCGAAATTAATCCCTGATTTTGCACCGCCAATTGCAGGACCCGAAACGGTAAACTTAACCTCCATGGTTTTTGCCAGAGAGACTACCTCCTGTACGTCCAAGCCCTTGCGCATCCGGGTTCCTCCCCCGGCGGCACCTCCCCGCAAGGAATTGATGACTACCCAACCCCGGGCTTCGGTTTCGGAGTCATTCCATTCAAAGATAATTTCAGGAGCTTTGCTCTCGAACCTTTGCAATAGTTGTTTCATATTTACGGTTGATTTATTGGTTGTTTATATCGTGTTGTATAAAGGGAAAAGCTTTACTCCCTTTTTAAAATTCAAAGGCGACAATATAAGAAATTTGCCGGTCATGCTGTGAATCTATAGAGCGGAAATTTCAGCAAAGGAGGCAAAAGTTTTCGGGAATATCCCCAACGTTAAAAACACAATATATACCGATGAGGTCCTGCTACTTACCTAACAGAAAACAGGGTAGTAGAATAAAAAAAGCAGAGTAATAAAAAAACCTCTCCGTTCATTTTGCCGGAGAGGTTTGAGGTTAGTTGAGTTTCCAGATAAGCCCGTCTTGCCGGATACAATACGTGGATTGAGTTTTTGGATGGGTAGCACTTGCTTCAAAAAGCCGTTCGGTATGTTGGATATTTACCTTCAATTCATCTATCCCATTAGCCTTAATATATTTTATACCTAATGCTTGCGGATCATTGGTATATTTCCCGGTTTTCTGTTTATGCTCCCGCATCCGGTAATATACTTGACGCAAGGCCCATTTAAGATCTTCATCCGGATTGAATTGGAAGGTGTCGCTTTCTGTTCCGGCTTCTTTCCCTGAAAATTGTAAAAAGCCCCACATCTCCGGATAATGCATATTGATAACCCCTTGCGGAGACCATACCCAATTGTATTCGGGAAGGCGCTTGCCCGTTTCCGGGTCGACTTTCTTTTTGTAGTTACCATCTATGATTTCATGTTGCCATTGTACCCGGGAGAAGTTAATTCGCCATTGATCACCTGGTTTCGGGATTTTCCGGTTGGGGTTTGCCTCTTTAAGTAATTCCCAGGGAAGCGCAACCTCAATAGACCAGCTTTTGTCTACATCATTAGGGTGGTTGATCGTGCCGTCAAGGTGAGTAGCTACCAACATTCCCCTGACATCCCAGGCATTCATATAAGGGCCGCCGTCACGGTAAGGTTTTACCAAAATCAAGTCCCAACGGGTGGCATATGCATTGTATTCAAACTCATAGTACAGGTGAGTGTCACCGTCCGGGTCAATGAATATCTCAAAGTCGTTATTAAAATACATGATGGCATCCCGTTCGGTGATATTTGCCCAGATATGCGGCTCTTCCAATTCTGCTGCTACGTACAAGTAATTTTCATCCCAGAGCATCTTGGTACGGGTACGGTACAGAGGTTTGGGTTTCAAATGCCCCTCAATGTCTTCGAAGTCTTCGGTCCAAGGTGTTTTTTCCCAAATGTCTTCATCCATTTTTCCATCTATGGTCAATTCATAGGGAGTCTTATAACACAGGTACTGGCGAGGGTTAAATGGCAGTTTGGGTTGCATGGCCGGTGTGTTTGCTGTCTGGCCACTGACTTCCATTCCCCATAAGAAAGTGTAAGATAATACTAGTAAAGTGCATATGCGTCTCATAAAATTTTGAATTTTAGGTATTAGGTTAATCGGATTTAGTTACTCATTTTTAAGATGGGGCATTTTTGAAAAAAGTGCTTACAAAAACGACCTCTGCAAAAATAGAGATTAAAGTCTGGGGGATCATTGGAAGAAAATTAGAAATAAGGGCAAACCTTTGCTTTTTTTGAAAGGATAGAATTAATATGGATATTCGCTAAACATGGAGATTGCTCCATAAATTGCAATGATTCCCACGTTTTTAAGAACATTGTCAAAGGAATCGGATAGTGTAATGAAGCTTAAATGATTGGAAATAAACATGAGAACGGTAAAAATCGGAACCAGGGGAAGTAAGTTAGCACTGTGGCAAGCGGAATATGTAGAGGAATTGCTAAAAGCTCAGGGATTGACCACGGAAATTGTGATCATCGAAACCAAAGGAGATAAGATATTAGATAAAGCCATTTCGAAAATTGGGAGCAAAGGATTATTTACAGAAGAATTAGAAGACCAATTACGGGATGGCTCTATTGATATTGCAGTGCATAGTGCCAAAGATGTACAGTCTTCTTTGCCGGATGATTTGCACCTAATTGCTTTTACCCAAAGAGAAATTGTCAACGATGTGTTGTTGAGTGACTCTGCACTTGATTTTGACAAACAAGAAAATATTGTCATCGGGACTTCCTCTGTACGAAGGATAGCCATGTTAAAGCATCACTATCCGAAAGCTCAGGCAGTGAATGTAAGAGGTAATCTACAAACCCGCTTGCAAAAGATGCAGGAAGGACATTGCGATGCGTTGCTGCTGGCCTATGCAGGGGTGCACCGGATGCGTTATGATGACAAGATTGTGTACCGCTTTCCGACTGAGAAATTTACTCCGGCCGTAGGGCAAGGGACAGTGGCTGTGGAAGCAAGTCGAAATATGGAAACCGGGCTGGCTCAAGCAATTAAAGCTGCGATCAATGACCCGGAAACCGAATATTGCTTGTTGGCAGAAAGAGCCTATTTACGAACATTAGAGGGAGGTTGTAGCATTCCTGCTTTCGGCTTGGCTACTTATAGCGATGGAATGGTGAATTTTACTGCGGGTATTATCGAAGTGGACGGAAGCCATGAAGTGCGTAAAACGATGCAAGCGACTCCTGAAGGTGCTGAACAAATGGGCGATGAGATGGCTGCTTGGGTGCTGAATCACGGAGGAAAAGAAATTCTGGCGAAAATCAGACAACAATGAAGCCGGAGAAACGGAGACGTTTTTTGAAGAAGGCAACATTGGTAGCCGGTGCATTAGGGGCCGGTGCTACTTGGATGAATTTCGAAACCTATTTTCAAGCACCTATGAAAACCGTTTTTTTATGGGAAAAAGGGTCTGTCAATGATCAGGCAACGGAGGAAAGCGAAAGACCAAGGTTGGATCTTTACTTCCCTGAACAGCAGCATGCCACCCATCAAAAGTTAATCATTATTTGCCCGGGGGGAGGCTATTATAAGCTAGCAGAAGAGAAAGAAGGAAAGAAGTTTGCCGAGTTATTTACCGAACAAGGCTGGGTAGCTGCGGTATTGTTTTACCGGCATCGGGAGCATAAGCACCCTGCACCTTTTACCGATGCGTGCCGGGCTATACGTATGATGAGAGCACAAGCCTCCGAATACAACATCGATCCGGATAAGATTGCTTTGATGGGCTTTAGTGCCGGAGGGCATTTGGCGGCAAGTGTCGGAACCCAACCCCATTTATACCTGGATCCGATGGATGATTTGGCCGGTAAGGTTTCATCCCGGCCCGATCGCTTGATTTTAGCCTATCCGGTGATCTCGTTTAAAGAATTTGTTCATAAAGGCTCTGTTCAAAATTTGTTAGGAGATAAGGTTTCAGATGAAAGCCTGTTGTTACAACTCTCGAACAATCGACAGGTGGATAGCAATACCCCTGCAACGTTTTTATTTCATACTGCAGATGACCCTAGTGTCGATGTGCAAAACAGTCTTTTGTTTGCTCAAGCTTGTTTACAACATAAGGTTTCCGTGGCATTACATATTTATCCGAAAGGCCCGCATGGAGTAGGGCTGGGGTTACAATACCCCGAATTGAAAGGTTGGTCGGAAGTATTATTAAAATGGATCCGTGAGTGGTAGGAATTAAGTGGGGCGCTTTTTATCTGTTAATATGATTTCTTTGAATTTCCTATAAGAAAATAAAAAAGGCTGCAAGTTTTATTTTGCAGCCTTTCGTTTTGAGATATTTTGCTTAGTTGAGCGTGATTTCCAGTGCCAGACCTCTCAACTCGTGTACTAATACGTTGAAAGATTCCGGTACATTCGGCTCTGGTAAGTTTTCTCCTTTTACAATGGCTTCGTAAGCTTTTGCTCTACCCACTACGTCATCCGACTTCACCGTCAAGATTTCACGCAATACGTGAGAAGCACCAAAGGCTTCGAGCGCCCAAACCTCCATCTCACCAAAACGCTGACCACCAAACTGGGCTTTACCTCCCAATGGTTGTTGAGTAATGAGTGAGTAAGGGCCGATAGAACGGGCGTGCATCTTATCATCCACCAAGTGACCGAGTTTCAGCATGTAAATCACCCCTACGGTTACCGGTTGATCAAATCGTTCTCCACTCAAACCGTCATGCAAGTAAGTACGGCCAAACGGAGGCAAGCCTGCATCTGCCAATTCTTTGGAAACCTCATCTTCGGTAGCTCCATCGAAAATCGGAGTAGCGTATTTTTTACCCAATTTCAATCCGGCCCAACCAAGGATGGTTTCATAGATTTGTCCGATGTTCATCCGCGAAGGTACACCTAATGGGTTTAGTACGATATCCACGGTGCTACCATCGGCTAAGAACGGCATATCTTCGTCACGAACGATTTTGGCTACAACCCCTTTGTTACCGTGACGGCCTGCCATCTTATCACCTACTTTCAGTTTACGTTTCTTCGCTACATAAACTTTCGCAAGTTTTACGATACCGGCTGGTAATTCGTCACCTACTTCCAAAGTAAAGCGCTCACGCTTGAACGTACCGGTGAGCTCGTTACGCTTTTTATTGTAGTTTTTCACCAGATGTAGGATCATATCGTTGATCTCTTCATCATCGGTCCAGTTATCCAGTACTAAGTCACCCAGTAAGTTTGCTTCTTCCGGTACATTGTAAGTACTTTCATCTCTGAAGGGGTTCTTTTCAGGGAAGAGGTTTTCTTTGATATTCAAATCAGAGAATTTCACTCCTTTACTCATGATTTCCTCCCCAAACTTATGTCGGATTCCTTGACAAGTCTTATTAACGAGTAGCTCGATTAATTTTCTCAGCGCTTTGTCGCGTAGGCCTAGTAAGTCTCTACTGTATCTTGCTTTGAGCTGCTCAACTTCTTTTTTCGCCTTCGCTCTTAAATCTTTATCTTTTTTCGGACGGGAGAATAGCTTGGTATCAATGACGACTCCTCTTAAGGAAGGTGATGCTTTCATAGAGGCATCTTTTACGTCTCCAGCTTTGTCACCGAAGATGGCGCGGAGAAGTTTTTCTTCAGGAGTAGGGTCGCTTTCTCCTTTTGGAGTGATTTTACCAATCAGAATATCCCCTTCTCTAATCTCAGCTCCGACACGGATGATACCATTCTCATCCAAGTTTTTCACTGCCTCTTCACTGACGTTAGGAATTTCAGAGGTTAATTCTTCTTCTCCTCGTTTGGTATCTCGTACTTCCAGTTCAAACTCTTCGATATGAACAGAAGTAAAGATATCATCCCGAACTACTTTTTCGGAGATTACAATCGCATCCTCAAAGTTATATCCTTGCCAAGGCATAAACGCCACGGTCAGGTTTCTACCAAGAGCCAGTTCTCCTTTATCGGTTGCGTATCCATCACAAAGAACTTGTCCTTTTTTCACCCGATCATTTCGCTTCACCAATGGTTTCAGGTTGATACAAGTATCTTGGTTGGTTCTTTGGAATTTCGTCAAGTAATGGGTCATTACTTCGTCCTCAAAGCTCACCAGCCTTTCGTTGTCGGTTAAGTCGTAGCGGATTTTGATTTTTTCCGCATCCACAAATACAACAACACCGTCAGCCAGTGCGGTAAGCACCGTTTTAGAATCCAATGCTACACGGCCTTCCAGTCCGGTACCTACGATAGGAGCTTGCGGACGTAATAAAGGAACTGCTTGACGTTGCATGTTTGATCCCATCAAAGCCCGGTTGGCATCATCATGTTCCAAGAAAGGAATCAAAGAGGCCGCAACCGACACAATTTGGTTAGGAGCAATGTCCATGTAAGTCAGTTCATTAGGCTCTACCACAGGGAAGTCACCTTCCAGACGGGCTTTTACCCTATCATTGACAAATTGCCCTCCTTCCGTAATCGGAGCGTTTGCCTGGGCAATATTGTGGGTATCTTCTTCTTCCGCACTTAAGTATTCCACATCGGTACCCATGTCCACTTTACCGTCATTTACTTTCCGGTAAGGTGTTTCGATGAATCCCATGGAGTTAATTTTGGCGTAGACACACAGGGAAGAAATCAAACCAATGTTCGGTCCTTCCGGTGTCTCAATAGTACAAAGACGACCGTAGTGCGTATAGTGAACGTCACGAACTTCGAAACCGGCTCTCTCTCTGGAAAGACCTCCCGGACCCAAAGCAGAAACTCTTCGTTTATGGGTAATTTCAGCCAGAGGGTTGGTCTGGTCCATAAACTGAGATAATTGGTTGGTTCCGAAGAATGAGTTGATCACAGAAGAGAGAGTACGGGCATTGATCAAATCGACTGGTTTGAAGTCTTCATTGTCCCGTACGTTCATTCTTTCTTTGATGGTACGCGCCATACGTGCTAAACCGACACCAAATTGGCTGTACAATTGCTCTCCTACCGTCCGTACCCGTCTGTTACTCAAGTGGTCAATATCATCGACAACCGCTTTAGAGTTGATCAAGGTGATCAAGAACTTCACGATACTAATGATATCTACTTTTGTCAGCACCTTAGTATCAATTGCCAAATCTAATTTCAGCTTTTTGTTGATACGGTATCTACCTACTTCACCAAGGTCGTAACGCTTATCACTAAAGAACAGGTTTTGGATAATCTCACGGGCTGTGGCCTCGTCAGGAGCTTCAGTATTTCTAAGTTGACGATAAATTTGCTCTACAGCTTCTTTTTCAGAGTTTGAATTATCTTTTTGAAGTGTATTGTAAATAATCGTATAATCCGCAATGTTGATATCATCTCGGTGCAAGATGATTGACTTGGAACCGGAGTCGAGAATGGTTTCGATATCTTCTTTTTCGATTACCGAGTCGCGCTCCAGAAGAACTTCATTCCGGTCGATAGAGACTACCTCACCGGTATCTTCGTCCACAAAGTCCTCTGTCCATGTTTTCAGAACTCTGGCAGCCAATTTTCTACCAACTACTTTTTTCAAGTCGTTCTCGGTAGCATTGACTTCTTCGGAAAGTTCGAAGAGATCCAAAATATCTTTATCAGTTCCGTAGCCAATGGCTCTCAGAAGGGTGGTTACCGGGAATTTCTTTTTCCGGTCGATGTAAGCATACATAACGTTGTTTACATCGGTAGCAAATTCGATCCAAGACCCTTTGAAAGGAATGACCCGAGCAGAATAGAGTTTTGTTCCGTTGGTGTGCTTACTTTGGGCAAAGAACACTCCCGGAGACCGGTGCAATTGAGAAACAATTACCCGTTCGGCACCATTGATTACGAAAGAACCCTTTTTGGTCATATAAGGGATATTTCCCAGAAAGACCTCTTGCTCGATAGTTTCGAAGTCCTCGTTGTCCTCATCGTTACAAGAAAGTCGGAGCTTGGCTTTTAGCGGTACAGAATAAGTAAGTCCCCGGTCGATACACTCATCAACATTGTATTTTGGTGGATCTATAGTATAATCTATAAATTCAAGTACAAAGTTTTCTCTGGAATCGCTAATCGGAAAGTTCTCGGCAAATACTTTGTAGAGTCCTTCTTGCTGCCTTTTTTCGGGCGGAGTTTCCAGTTGAAAAAAGTCGCTGAAAGACCTGAGCTGCACATCAAGAAAGTCTGGGTAGTCCAACACTTTTTTAATGGAGGCAAAGTTTTTTCTCTCGTTATTACTCGTAGCCAAGGCGTTAAAGTTTTTTAAGTTTTAAAAATATAAACTATAGCCAAAATGCTTGATTTCCAGTGAGATGAAAACCAAAAAGGGCGTAGATATTGCAAAATAGATCGCAAAATTATGCAATATCTGCCTGAAATCCAATAGAAATCAGTCATTTATGAGAAATGCTTGATTCCTCAATGACAGGGGTGGTGAATTCCGGCCTTGAAAAGTGTGGGCGATTTTGAAATAAAAATACAGGTATTTAAAAATACTTCCTGCGATAAACAGCAGTAATTTACAAAAAAAATGTTTGGCTATCTCTATATAGATGGGAAAACTATTTATCTTCAAACTTAAGGACCACTACATATTCCTTTCCTTTCCATTCGGGGTTGAACTTGCGTAAGTTGGCCAGAGCAAGGTTTTCGGCTTGCTTGTAGGATTTGCAGCCCAAGGCTCCTCCAAAAATTGCCAGGTTGGCTCCGTCTTCCGTTTTGATGGACGATTTGAGAACAATGCCATAGCCTTTGCCATTGGTAGAAGTGTATTTGAAAATATGCTGCTCATCATTCACTAATTCTTGTAGCTTTTGCTTTGTCAGGTATTCAGCTTCTTGCTGATTGGGCATTCCACGCATGCACATGTAATCACCCATACCTTTGTTTTCGTTTTTGTAAACGAACAAAGCAGACTGTGCCAAGGAGTATGTTTGTAAGCCTAGTATCGAAATTAGGGTAATAATACCTACTTTAGCCAGTGTTTTCATAGCGCTATAAGTGATGTTTGTAAATGGTAAATATCGGTGATTGTGTTTACTATTTAAACAAATAAGCTAATAATAAAATTGTATTGCTAATATAATAAACAATGTTTATATATTGAAATTTTTTTGTTAAAAATATAAACATAATATATTCTCTTTATGCAAAAATTCATTTTAGGTGCCGGAGCAATCATGGCAATGTTAGCGGTTATCCTGGGGGCATTTGGCGCTCATGCTTTGGAGAGCTATTTAGTGGAAAACAACCGTTTGGAAACCTACAAAACGGCTGTTAACTATCAGTTTTACCATGCCCTGGGTTTGTTGGCGGTAGGTTTATTTTATACTTACAGGCCTGTAAGTTTGACCGAGTGGGCAGGTTTGGCTCTTTTGGGGGGAATCGTTATTTTCTCAGGTTCTTTATATGCACTTTGTTTTACGGGAATCCGTATGTTAGGAGCTATCACTCCTATTGGAGGTGTTTTATTTATCGTGGGATGGTTTTGCTTTTTCTTAAGCATTTGGAATATGAAAGGAGATGGGTGATCCCATGTACTCAGTGGTAATTCCAGTTTATAATAGTGCAGAAACCTTAAGACCTCTTTTACGAGAACTAACCGGCTTTTTTGAGAGAAATGCTTTGTCTTATGAGGTGATCATGGTGGATGATGGAAGTGAGGACGATAGTTGGGGGCAGATTTGCCAGTTGAAAACAGAATGCCCCGTATTGACAGGGATCAAATTAAGGCAAAACTCCGGACAGCATCCTGCCACCTTTTTAGGTGGGCAAATGGCTCAGGGCAAGTGGGTGATTACTCTGGATGATGATTTGCAGGTGGCCCCACAAGAAATAGGTGGTTTGATCCGAAAGCAAGCGCAAACTAATGCTACTATTGTATATGGTTATTACCCGGAAAAGAAGCACTCTTTCTTACGCAATAAAAGTAGTAATTGGTTCAACGTCCTTTTGCGAATCCGGTATTCCTATGAATATTCGGTAAGCTCTTTCCGGCTCATCAAGAAAGACTTGTTTCCACCCTTGTCAACGCCTTTTACTGAAAGGCTTTTGGAGTTGTTTCTTTTGAAAAAAACGCCTTACATTGGTTTTGCTGCTATTAAACATCAAGACAGAAAAATTGGAAAATCGGGATACCACTGGGGAAAGCTATTTCAATTGTTTTTTTGGGTATTGATGGATGTGTTACGCCTACCTTCTTTTTATAAAAAACGATTCGAAATTGCTGAAAAGCTTTAAAGCATGTTTAAATTTTACCCTTACTACTATTCGGAGAACCCTAAACGGAGAATTTTTACCGCCAAAAAAGAATTTTAAACATGCTCTTAGCTGATTATTTGTTTGGCAAGGGGCTTCCTGATTAATTTCGCAGAGTGAATATTAAAAACAGAGAAAGGTCATGACAAAAGAAGAGTTAAAGCAGAATCTAGATAAGATAAACGCTGAATTAGCCGGTTTTTCTTGCCAGTTGATTGCCGTTAGCAAAACAAAACCTATTCCTCTGTTGCAAGATGCATATGCCCTCGGTATCAGAGTGTTTGGCGAAAATAAAGTACAAGAGCTGGTCGAAAAGCATGAAGTGTTGCCTAAGGATATTTCCTGGCATATGATTGGGCATTTACAGACAAACAAGGTAAAATACATCGCTCCTTTTGTCTCATTGATTCATTCGGTAGATAGTTTTAAGTTGTTAAAAGAAATCAATAAGCGTGGTAAACAAAACGAACGGAAAATCTCTTGTTTGTTACAAATACATATAGCCGAGGAAGAGACTAAGTTTGGTCTGAGTAAAGAAGAAGTCATAGATATTCTTCGTTCAGAGGAATTTGCCAAGATGGAAAATGTAAAGGTAGTGGGCGTAATGGGAATGGCAACTCATACTGAGAACTTAGAGCAGGTGCGGAGTGAATTCAGAGGGTTAAAAGAAACTTTTGACGAGCTTCAACAGCATTATACAGCCCCCAATATTGATTGGCAGGAGGTGTCGATGGGTATGAGTGGCGACTATCAGATAGCAGCTGAAGAAGGAAGTACTATGGTAAGAGTGGGCAGTTCAATATTTGGAGCACGAAATTATGCAAAGTAAATAAAGCTATTTAATTGCATGTAAAAATAGATAAAGCTCGTCCGGTCAGGCGAGCTTTATGTGTTTTTGTTGTGAATGTTTTCGGAGGTTGTCTTGTAATTGTGATTTGTCACCATCGAGCATATACACGTATTCCAAAGAGTGTCGGCTACCGTTTTTCAATGTAAATGAAGCATATGAGGGAAGCAATTCGATGGCTTCAACGTTGTTCCACAAAATGATTTCCGGGGCTTTGAAGCGACTGAGCTTGAACTGGATTTTTTCTTCATCTACTACGACAAATACATTTCCCAGTTTGGGTACAACAAAATAAGCAACAATGATAAATGCAGGGATAAAAATATTAAATCCTAAGCCAAAGAGGGTTTTGAAGTCGGGGGAAGCGTTTTGAAGAATGTTCCACATTTCCCAAATGTTCATTCCTAAAAAAACAATGGTAATACTAAAGGTGAATATTTTTAAGGCTAGTTGCCTGTGCAAGATCGTTTTAGTTAGATCTAACTTGAAGTGTTGCATGCCCAAGGATATTTAAATTTAGGTTTAATTTCTAGTATACGGGAATTCGTAAAGGAGGGTTTTGGCAAGCATAAAAAAGCCGTTTTGCAAGAAAGCAAAACGGCTTTTTTAGAAATATAGACTTCGGAAGGCTTAGCTTTTAGCAGCTGCATCTGCACTTTCTTCTTCTTCGGGAAGTGGCTCTCCTTTGAATTTAGCAATGATTTTGCTTTCTAATTCTTCCATTAATTCAGGGTTGTCTTTGATCAACTCTTTTACGGTTTCTCTTCCCTGACCCAGTTTGGTACTTTTGTAAGAGAACCAAGAACCTGATTTTTTAACAATTTCCTGATCTACGGCCATATCCAATACTTCTCCAGCCCGTGAAATTCCTTCGCCATACAGAATGTCGAATTCCACTTGTTTGAAAGGAGGAGCTACTTTGTTTTTCTGTACTTTTACACGGGTACGGTTTCCGGTGATGTTATCAGCCGATTCTTTGATCGCACCAATTCTCCGGATATCTAACCGTACTGACGCATAATATTTCAGTGCATTACCCCCGGTAGTGGTTTCAGGGTTACCAAACATTACCCCGATTTTTTCCCTCAATTGGTTGATGAAAATACAGCAGCAATTGGTTTTATTGATTGCTCCGGTGAGTTTTCTCAATGCTTGTGACATCAAACGGGCTTGAAGTCCCATTTTGCTGTCACCCATTTCTCCTTCTAATTCTGCCTTGGGAACCAAAGCTGCCACAGAGTCAATGACTATAATGTCAAGTGCTCCTGAACGAACCAAATGTTCTGCGATTTCCAGCGCTTGTTCCCCATGATCGGGTTGTGAAATGAGTAAGTTATCCAGGTCAATACCTAGTTTTTCTGCATAAACTCTATCAAAAGCGTGCTCAGCATCAATAAAGGCCGCCATGCCTCCTTGCTTTTGGGCTTCTGCAATGGCATGCATCGCTAGTGTGGTTTTACCTGATGATTCAGGTCCATAAACTTCAATAATACGTCCTCTGGGAAATCCGCCAATGCCTAAAGCCAAGTCCAAACTTAACGATCCTGTAGAGATGCAAGGAACATCCACTACATTGTCGTCAGTAAGTTTCATGATAGTACCTTTTCCGTAAGATTTCTCTAACTTACTGATGGTGATTTCCAGCGCTTTTATTTTTTCTTGTTTTTCGTTATCAGCCATAATTTTCCAATTTGCGAACGGTGTCGTTTATGAATATAAAGTTTAAGAATGTAACTTAAGTAAAGTTTTGTGATTATTTCCAATTTGCTTATAAAATTAGCAAATGTTTATATTTTGTTAAATTGTTTTCTCAAAAAAGTAATAGGTCTTTTAAAAAATGTTTTTGAAGAAGAGACTTCTGAAGCTCAAAAAACTTCAGAAGTCTGGTTTGTTATGTCTCATTCAACTAACAATTAAACCTAAGAACACTTCAAAAGTAGCAGGGCAGGCCGTAAGCTATTTACGGTCTGATTTTTTTGTGTTATTTTTCACGAATATTTCTAAAATTATCTAGTAAGACCAAGTCCTGAATGAAACGACTGTTCCTGTTTTATCTCCTTCTTTTTTATGCGTTTACAGCATTTTCGCAATCGGATAACTCACTGTTTTACGAGTCTAAACCACTGGACTCCACCTATTACAAAGAGCTTCATTTGAAAATAGATGCCTTCGGTTATTTTAAGAATAATGAATACTTTGGCCCGATTGAAAGTGGCTACACTTTATTTGGTTATCAATTTCTTCCGAAAGTAACTTACTATCCTTCGCCAAATCTCTTGATAGAGGGCGGACTGTTTTTGCAAAAAGAGTTCGGAGAAGATGACTTCACCAAAATAAGGCCTATCTTTTCTTTGAAATACAAGAAAAAATATTTTTCCATGATTTTCGGAAACTTGGAAGGAGGGTTGGGACATAAACTGCTCGAACCGGTTTATGACTTTGAAAGAGGAATTCAAAACCGGTTGGAAAGTGGTTTGCAGTTTAAATATGACCATCCCAGGTGGTATATGGACTTATGGGTAGATTGGCGAAATTCCATTTTTAAAGGTTCAACGGAACAAGAGGAGATTTCCAGTGGCTTGTATACGTCTTATAGTTTAGTACATACCGACAAGTTTCAATTCAGGCCGGTTTTACAAGGAAACTTTTATCATAAAGGAGGGCAAGTCAACCAGTCTTCCGCAGAGGTGGCCACCGTAATGAATTTTGCGGCAGGCTTAAGGTTCAACTTTTCGTTTGGAGAGGGCATTGTAAAAAGCCTGCAATTGGACGGGTACCTTTTATCTTATTCAACGGATAGTGAAAGTGCAGACCCGTCAGAGGGAGAGGCTTTGTATACTAATGCTTATTTAAAAGGTAAATGGCTGGATGTAATGGTGAGTTATTGGTCAAGTGAAAATTATTTAAGCCCTATTGGAGGAGGCTTATACACTTCCAATAGTAAAGTACCAGAGACCCCACAGCTCATTCAGCCGAACAGGGAATTGTTATTTGTACGGTTATTCAAGCCCTTCAAATTAGGACAAGATTTGAAGGCCGAAGTGCGTTTTGAGCCGTACTATGATTTCAACAATGAATTGTTTGAATACAGTTTTGGCTTTTATCTCAGAATGCCCCTTGATTTTACTTTGGGAAAGCTTAAATAAATTGCCGAAATGGAAGACAGGAGTGAAAGAGAGGTATTTTCTAAATGTTAAGAAATATTAAATAACTAAATGGTTCACAGGCAAATTTCTAATTTAAAGGGACAAAAGTTACTTTTGTAAGCGCCTAAAAATTAAATAAACATGAGTGAAGTCGTAGCAAAAAGTTCTCTTCATGAGAAAATTAATACTGTTTTTGAGGAAGTTGGAAAAGTTGTAGTTGGACAAAAGTACATGGTCAACCGGCTTTTGGTTGGTTTGTTTACCAACGGACACGTGCTGTTAGAAGGGGTGCCAGGTTTGGCTAAAACGTTAACAGTTAACACCCTTTCCAAAGTATTGCACCTGGATTTTCAACGGATACAATTTACCCCTGACTTGTTGCCATCGGATTTGATCGGAACCATGGTATACAATCAACGGGAAGCGAATTTCGAAGTAAAGAAAGGGCCTATTTTCTCGAACCTGATTTTGGCGGATGAGGTGAACCGTTCACCGGCTAAGGTGCAATCCGCTCTGTTGGAAGCCATGCAGGAGAAGCAAGTCACGATCGGAGAAACGACCTTTTTGTTAGATAAACCTTTTTTGGTGCTTGCAACCCAGAACCCCGTAGAGCAAGAAGGTACTTACCCGCTTCCCGAAGCACAGGTAGACCGTTTTATGCTCAAAGTGTTTATTGACTATCCTGAAAAGGAGTCAGAGCTGGAAGTGATGCGAAGGATGTCAAACCTGAGTTTTTCCGGAGAAGTAAAAACGGTTCTGTCAAAAGAAGATGTTTTTGCGATTCGTGATGCAGTCAATGGTGTACAGATATCCCCGTCATTGGAAGAGTATATCATTGAGTTGGTATTTGCCACTCGTAAGCCTCAGGAATATGGCTTGAAACAAGAAAGTGAATATATCCACTTTGGGGCATCGCCCAGGGCAAGTATTAATTTACACAGGGCTGCAAAGGCGGTTGCTTTTATGGAAGGGCGTGATTATGTATTGCCAGAGGATATAAAGGAGATTGCTTACGATGTGTTGAACCACCGGATTTTGTTGAATTATGAGGCGGAAGCAGATGGTGTGACGACCAAAGATATTATTGAAAGTATCTTGAATAAGGTGAAAATCAACAAGTAATTTTCTGATAAAGAAATTGCCTGAAGGATAAAACCCGCTTCGGAATAGTTCGAAGCGGGTTTTTTATTGGGAGCACTGAAGCTGGCTTTCTTGATGAAAGTTAAGATATTAGCAACAAAATTTTGATCAACTAATAAGTAGAGAATGTCTATGGAAGAGTATGGGAAACTATATGTGGTGCCTACCCCCATTGGGAACCTGGAAGATATAACCTTAAGAGCCATTAAGGTACTGAAAGAGGTGGAGTTGATACTTGCTGAAGATACTCGCAAAACCGGAATTCTTTTAAAGCATTTGGAAATACAAAAACAGGTATTTAGCCATCATAGTTTTAATGAACATAAAACGTCCAAAAGTATTGTGGAACGGTTGCTGTCAGGAAATACCATTGCATTGGTTTCGGATGCCGGCACCCCGGTCATTTCCGACCCCGGTTTTTTTCTGGTGAGAGAATGTTTGGAGAATGGCATTAACGTAGAGTGTTTGCCAGGGCCTACTGCGTTTGTTCCTGCGCTTGTGAATTCCGGCCTTCCTGCCGACCGTTTTACCTTTGAAGGGTTTTTACCTCATAAAAAAGGACGTTCGAAAAGAATCGAAGGCTTGAAAGAAGAAGACCGGACAATGGTTTTTTATGAGTCTCCTTTCAGATTAGTGAAAACGTTAGAGCAACTGAAAGAAGCCTTTGGCAGTGAACGCAGGGCTTCAGTGTCCAGAGAATTGAGTAAACTATACGAAGAAAATGTACAAGGGACATTGGAGGAGTTAGTTACTTATTTTTCAAGTAAGACCGTGAAAGGAGAGATTGTGTTGGTGGTAGAAGGATGTAAAAACTAAGCCAAATTGATCTGTGTCTGGCAAAACCGTATCGAATCAATGATTAAAAATATAGAACATTTTCGAAAGCACAAGTTTTACCCGTTGTTGCTTTCTGCTTTGACCGGGGGGCTTTTATCTTTAGCATGGTACCCTCCCTTGACACCTTTGGTTTTTATTGCTTTAGTCCCTTTGTTAGAATTAGAGCGGACTGTGTCTCAGCATTATCCCAAATGGCCCAAGTTGACCCTTTTCCTGTACACATATTTGGGCTTCCTGTTGTGGAATATTGGGGTGTATTGGTGGTTATGGAATGCTTCCGGTTGGATGACTTTGGCTGCCTGGGGAGCGAATGCCGCGTTACAATCTTTGCCGGTGTTGGTATACCAGATCATCAAAAAAAGATCCGGAGGGCGGTACCATTATTTGGCTTTTGTGACGAGTTGGCTGTCCTTTGAGTATCTACATTTACATTGGGATTTGTCATGGGTGTGGATGAATATGGGAAATGTATTTCACCGTTTTCCGGAGTGGGTACAGTGGTACGAATATACGGGGAGCTTTGGCGGGGCTTTATGGGTGTTGGTTGCAAATATATTTGCCTATAGAATATGGTCGGAAAAAAGGGCTAAGGTTCAATTTGCTATGACTATTATTTTCCCTCTGGTGGCTTCGTACTACGTGTATTTTACTTATGAAGAACAAGGGGCACCCGTAGAGGTGGTGGTGGTACAGCCTAATTTGGATTGTTATCACGAAAAATTTACATACAACGCGAAAACCGGAGAGTCGAGCCAAGCAACCCATGTTCCTTACCCGGAACAGGTAGACCGTTTGTTGAAGCTATCCGGTGAACAGATTTCGCCAAATACGCAATTTGTCGCTTGGCCCGAAACGTCATTGCATGAGTACTTTAATGAAAAGAATGCCTTACTAAATGACGAGGTGCGTAAAGTCTATGATTATTTTAAAGAACAACAAGACCATGTTTCATTGGTGACGGGAGGGGATTCTTATATCACTTATGAGAAGGGCAAAGCACCGAAATTGGCGCGTTACCGGGAGAGTATGGGGTATTATGATGTTTTCAATACAGCTATGTTTATCGGAGATACGGATAGTTTGGGTTTCTATAGAAAATCCAAGTTGGTGATCGGGGCCGAAACTACACCTTTTGCGGAGTGGTTGTCTCCCGTTATTCTCAATTTTGGGGGAGTAAGCGGAAGGTTGGGTAGCCAGGAAGAAAGAGAAGTATTTGTCAACAGCCAAGGTGTTGCTGTAGCTCCGGTCATTTGTTATGAGTCGGTTTATGGAGAATTTGTGACGGAATATATCCATCAGGGAGCGAATTTAATATTCATTATTACAAATGACGGATGGTGGGGAGATACACCCGGGCATATACAACATTTATTGTATGGAGCTTTGAGGGCTATAGAAACCCGGAGAAGTATTGCCAGAGCTGCTAATACAGGTATTTCAGGGTTTATTAATCAAAAGGGAGAACTTACCCAAGTTTCAAAATATGATGAGATGATTGCCTTAAAGGCTGAAATTAAAGCGAATGATCAACAAACCTTTTATACGAAATATGGGGATTATTTAGGCAGGCTGGCAGCATTTATTGTGGGGTTAATGTTTGTATCTGCCTTTGTAATTAAAAGAATATCCTAAACCCAACTAAGTGGCATGCAGTATTGTAAGCCATTTTTCTACTTCTATTTAGTGGAGTGTTTGATAAATCTTATTAAACAAAGGAAGTTATTTGTAGAAATAAGTAAAAACATTTCTATTATCTTCTTAATAAAATAAACCCATAAGTAAGCTTATATAGAGGAAGGCGGGCGAAATCAAATCCTTTGCATGTGTTTGAGGAGGAGGTTCGGAGTATTTGATTTTATGAATTTCAGAAAGAGAGATAAAAAAAGAAAAGCCATTCCGTTTGGGGAATGGCTTTTTTTAGTATTTGTATTAATCTCTAGTAGTTTCTACCTGGGTTAATCATTGCACAACGGAAGCCGATAGTAGCAGTCGCTGAGTCTTCTTCTAAGTATCTACGAGTACCTGGAGCTAACCAGTAAGCTACGTCCTTCCAAGAACCGCCTTTGTAAACCCTTACATGGTTATCGATGAATGTAGTATAATTAGGTTTGTCATATACATAATCCCAATCAGTATCATCTAAGTAACCGTTTTTACGAACCGGGTTTAAGTCGTCAAAATCTTGGAAAGTAAGTGGACGGTAAACGTCTTCTACCCACTCATTCACATTACCAGCCATGTTATATAAACCAAAGTCATTTGGTGGGTTCTCATAGATCCAGCAAGTAACCATTGAGGCATCATTCAAGTTACCTCCAATACCGGCATAGTCACCTCTACCACGCTTAAAGTTCGCCATGAAGTTACCCATTTCTCTTCCGTAAGGGTTACGAGTTGAGTGACCATCCCAAGGATAGATTCTTCTATGACTGTGGTTCTCATCTAATTCCTGAACACCCACTAGCGCTTGGGCTGCATATTCCCACTCTGCTTCGGTAGGTAATCGGAAATTAGGCAATACTACACCGGATTCCAATGGAATTTGTTCGCCATTTTCAGCTGCTTCAACTTCTTCGTCAGTTCCGTTTTGCAAAGCAAGTACACGGTTGACCATAGAAGTTCTCCACTTACAGTAATTGTTTGCTTGAATCCAAGAAACACCTACCACAGGGAAGAATCTGAAACCTGGATACCTTAAGTAGTTATCAACGTAAGGATCATTAAATGCCAGTTCTCTGGCCCAAACGGTTGTATCGGGAAGAGCTTCTTCATAATATTGTTGTCCCGAATCCTGAGCATAGTGAAGGTATTCTAACCAGTGGATGTTAGCAACTTCAGTTTCATCCATAAAGAAAGAAGCTACGGTAACGGTTCTCTCAACATTATCATGAGTTTGTAGTAAATCTTCTTCAAACGAACCCAAAATTAACCGACCTCCTTCGATGTAGCGCATATCCGGAGCATCAGGAATTCCTTTGTAATCTCTTACAGCAAAGGAGTTTTCATCTTTCCCATTATATGCTAATCCTGTTTTCGTACTGGCTTTTCCTGGATTGTAACTGGTAGGCTGTTTGTCTTTTCTGCAGCCAGTAAGTACAACGGTAGCTATTATAGCAGCTACCAAAAAATTAACAGAAAACCTGAGATTGTTCATAATTTGGACTTTTAACAACTATAGAGAATTAATACTATTATTCAGAATTAAGATTAGAAAATTGATTGATAAAAAAATCGCATCCATTGAGAAACTTTCAATAATTGTACCTAAAATCAAAAAGTATCAATTTTCCTCAGACAAATTAGAGCGTCATGAATAGAATGAATATCGCTAAGGGTAAGAATTACCTTGTTTTTAGCTTCTTTCAAAGAACATGCCCTATAATAACTCTTAACATAAGCTAATATTTTGCTGAAGGCCTCTGATTGATAATATTCAGCATGATTTTGACTTAAAAGGTATGCTTTTATTTTACCGTTCTTGATCAGAAGCTTTTCCATTCCTAACTTCTCCGCCAGCCACCGAAGCTTGATAGATTCCAACAGGTCTGTGACGGGCTGGGGAAGAGGCCCAAAGCGGTCAATCAAATCTTTGTGGAATTTTTCCAGCTCTCCTTGACTTTTGACCTCATCAGCTTTAATATAAAGACTTAATCTTTCAGAGATATTGGTGACATAATCTTCCGGAATCAAAATCTCTAAGTCCGTCTCTATTGTACACTCTACACGAAGTGATTGCAGATCCGGAGTTTGTGTCGGAAATAACTCTTTAAATTCAGTCTCCTTTAGCTCATTAACTGCTTCGGTTAAGACTTTATTATACATATCAAAGCCAAGGTCTGAAATAAAACCACTTTGTTCGGCTCCTAATAAATTTCCGGCTCCCCGAATGTCCAGGTCACGCATCGCCACATTAAAGCCTGCTCCCAAATCGGAAAATTCTTCCAAGGCGCTGAGTCGCTTACGAGCCTCTGCGGTAAGGTTGATCAATGAAGGTGTCAGTAAATAGCAATAAGCTTTTTTATTGGAACGACCTACCCGGCCGCGCATTTGATGTAGATCCGAAAGGCCAAACATATGGGCGTGGTTGATAATAATCGTATTGGCATTAGGGATATCCAGACCGGACTCAATAATGTTGGTAGAGACTAAAATATCGTACTCCCCTTCAATAAATTTACCCATGATTTTTTCCAAACGTTTTCCCTCCATCTGACCATGGGCATAAGCCACCCGAGCATCCGGCACTAAGGCCAGGATATTGTTGGCCATCTTTTCGATATCATGTACCCGGTTATGCACAAAAAACACTTGGCCGCCTCGTTGCAGTTCTTCACTGATGGCATCTCTTACCAAGGCATCGCTAAAATTGTGTAATTTGGTCGTTACAGGTTGCCGGTTGGGCGGAGGAGTAGAAATGATGGACAAATCTCTGGCGCCCATCAATGAAAAATGCAATGTCCGGGGAATAGGGGTGGCGGTCAAGGTAAGTACATCGACATTGACTTTCATCTTTTTGATTTTCTCTTTTGTAGAAACTCCGAACTTCTGTTCTTCATCTACAATCAATAAACCCAAATCCTTAAAATTTACATCTTTACTGGTAATCCGGTGGGTACCAATTAAAATATCCACTTTGCCTTCGGCGGTTTCTTTAAGGGTTTCTCGAATTTCTTTACTGGACTTGAAACGGTTTACATAGGCCACGGTACAAGGAAAGTTTTTGAGCCGTTCGGTAAAGGTATGATGATGTTGCATGGCCAAAATGGTTGTAGGGACTAGTACGGCTACCTGTTTGCTTTCACAAACGGCTTTAAATGCGGCCCGGATGGCAACCTCTGTTTTCCCGAAACCCACATCCCCGCACACAAGCCGGTCCATCGGGTGGGGAAGTTCCATATCTTCTTTTACTTCCTGAGTGGCTTTAGCCTGGTCTGGAGTATCTTCATAGATGAAAGAAGATTCCAACTCCGCTTGTAAGTAATTATCCGGGCTAAATGCCAAACCTTGGGATTGTTTTCTTTGCGCATAAAGGTTGATGAGGTCTTTGGCAATATCCTTTACTTTTTTCTTGACTTTTCGTTTTTTCTGTTCCCATTCGGGAGAGCCTAACTTACTTATATTGGGAATCTTCCCTTCCTGTCCGCTGTATTTGGAGATTTTATGCAAAGAATGAACACTGATATAAAGCAGGTCATTATCGCGAAAAATCAGGCGAACGGCTTCTTGTTCATTTCCTCCCACATCAATTTTCTCCAATCCTCCAAACCGGCCGATACCATAATCTATATGGGTAACATAATCGCCAATGTTCAGCGTGTTGAGCTCTTTAAGGGTGAGGGCTTTTGTTTTGGAATACTTCTTTTTGGCATGATACCGGTGAAAACGCTCAAAAAGTTGATGATCGGTATAACAGACCACTCTGGACGTTTCATCGATAAAACCGGCCCGTAGCCCTAGGTTTATTTCTTTGAAGTTCATACCCGGGTCAATCTCTTCAAAGATTAGTTTTAATTGATTCAGTTGGCGAAGCGATTCTGCACTGATAAGGTTTATATAGTCCTGGGCCTGATATTGATCAAGGTTTTCAACCAGAAGGTTGAAATTTTTATTGAATGAAGGTTGTGGCTGGCTTTCGAAAGCTATGGAGTCACCGGAAGGAAGGTAGAAGCGATTGCCAAATTCTATTTTGCTAAACTTTTCTAAGAGTGTCTGAAACCCTTCTTTGGTCTCAAACAGTTCTTCCGGATCGGTAATGACTTGTGTATCCCCGGCTTGCTTTACAATCTCCTGAAAATCTGCTTGCGCTTTTTCAAAACTCTTTGATAGAACATCTAAGGTCAGGTCGTAATCTTTAAACCAAATAATACTTTGCGTAGGGATGAAGCTCAAAAAAGACTCCCTAACTTCTTTTAATAATTTGGTTTGTACATTCGGAATGATGGAAACGTGTTCTTTAGTTTCCACCGAAAGCTGTGTAAGCGGATCAAAAGTTCTGATACTTTCAATTTCATCGTCAAAGAGTTCCAGGCGGTAAGGCAAATCATTGGCATAAGAAAAAATATCAATAATGCCCCCCCTGACGGCATATTGTCCCGCTTCGTACACAAAATCAGTTCTTTCAAAATCATATTCACTCAATAATTCTGAAATAAATTCCATGTCTATCTTTTCCCCTATTTTGGCCGAGAGCGTGTGTTCTACTAATGACTTTTGGTTGATTACCTTTTCCGTCATTGCTTCCGGGTACGTGACCACAATGGTGCCTCTGTCGTTTTGCTGATTAATCATATTCAAGGTATCAGCCCTCTGCAAGATATTGGCATTTTCTACTTCCAGAAATTCATAAGGCTTTTTATAAGAGGTAGGAAAAAAAAGCACCTCTTGATCTGGCAATAAGTTTTGCAAATCATTTTGGAAGTAAGCGGCTTCTTCCTTGTCGTGTAATATAAATATTTGGTTCTCTTCTCGAAAGGAATATACCTGACTGGCCACAATGGCATCCAAACTACCTTTGAGCCCTTTTAAATGCAGGGTGTTTTTGGTCCCGGCTTTGATTTTCTCTTTGGCCAGATGTATAAAAGAATTCTCTTCAAATAACTGAAGGAATTGTTCTACTTGTAATAACTTGTTTGCCTGGGTGGGTTTATTCAAATCTGTTTGCACGACTCCTCGGGTTTTATAAATATGGTGTTACAAAAATAAGACATTCACCGGAGCTTTGAAGAGGCTCTTCTTCTGGATTTCACCACAAAATAGTTTGTCGAATTTTTAAAATGCTTAATCTGGATTTTGTGGAGGTATGTCGAAGTAATATCTGATCCTATCTTATATGTACATATATTTGGTTTCCAAAATTTGATAAATCAATTCGTCTTAAAGATATATTTTCAGACTGAAAGGAATTTTAAAGGATTATTTGGTTTAATTGTTAAAGCTATTGAGCTTATTCTTGTTAAGAATAAGCTCTTTTATTTTTAAATGGTTTTTATTCTTCCTTTTTCTCTCTTCACAGAGTACTTCATCTAAAATGCTCAACTTCTAGTCCGCCTCAAAGAAGATATCTCCAAATTCCTTTTATCTTTGGTTGAGGATGCTTTTTACCCCACATTCGTTAAAAAACCTATATAGTCAAACCCTTCATCCTGTCTGTGAGTCTTTAGGAATGGACGGCTTGCTTGTTAAGACCTTAAATGCAGACAACAAAGATTGAGTTGAATGAAAAAAATGCTCATTTTATTTTCCCTGATTGGTAGCTGTTGGAATGCGTATGCACAAAATTCTGTGTTGCAAAATGGCGATGTCTACCGGATAAAGGTAGATAAAAGGGGAGTTCATAAATTGACGTATTCTTTTTTGAAAAAATTAGGCGTTCCGGTAGATCAGACGGACCCACGCACCATTCACTTGTATGGCAACGGGGGCGGAATGTTAGCGCAGGCAAATGCGGAACCCAGAGTGGCAGACCTTTACGAAAATGCTATCTGGGTGGAAGGAGAGGCAGACGGAGTGTTTCACCAGGGAGATTATGTCTTGTTTTTTGCCGAAGGAGCCAATGAAGTTTTCTATGATCCAAATAAACAAATCATCAGGGAAATCACCCATCTTTATGAGCAATACAATTACTACTATTTAAAAATAGAACAGAAAACAGGGAAGCGTATAGCCCCTGTAGATATTCCGGTTCTGGAAGGTCCAGTGATTCAACAATACGATGATTATATTTTTCATGAAAAAGAAGAGGTTAATATTCTCAATTCAGGCAGGAAGTGGTTCGGTGAATTTTATTTTACAACTACCGATCAGACATTTTCCTTCCCGGTGGAAGGTTTGATGAAAGATACAGACATTCGTGTTCTCCCCTCGGTAATGGCCCAGGCCTCGGCTCCAAGTAAATTTTCTTTCTCTCTGAACCAACAAGCTCTTGGCGATATTGAATTACCCGCTGTGTCTCCCTATACATATGCTGAAAAGGGGCAAATGGGAGAACAGGTTTTTACGGTGAATTCCAACCAGCTGAACTTGCAAAACCAATTGCGTTTTTACTTAAAATATCAAAAGCCTAATAATGCCGCAAAAGGCTATTTGGATTATTTTGTATTGAATTATCAACGTGCTCTCCGGCTCTACGAAACCCAGACGCTATTTCGAAGTATAAAAAGCCTTCAATATGAACAAGTAATCTATGAAGTGGGGAATATTCAGCCCCAAACACATATATGGGAGGTAACAAATGCTTTGGAACCCCAAAGAATAATTTACGAAAGTGCAAACAACAAGGGCCGGTTTATGACTGAGGGGAAAAGCTGGAAGGAATTTGTCGCTTTTAATCCTGCTCAATCTTTTGAACCCATATCGGGTCAACACTTGGCTAATCAAAATTTACAGGCAATGTCCAGTCCCGGTTTGCTCATCATTACACCGGATGTATTTGAACATACCGCTAAGCGTTTGGCTGATTTTCGTCAAGAAGTTGAGGGGCTAACTACTGCTGTAGTTCGTGTATCCGAAATTTACAATGAATTTTCTTCTGGCAAACAAGATATTACCGCGATCCGGGACTTTATCCGGCATTTATATTTAAAAGGGGGGGACCTGAAATATGTATTGTTATTTGGAGACGGTTCTTTTGATTATAAAGAAAGACTGGAGTTCAATACCAATTTTGTTCCTGTGTATGAATCTGAAGAGTCGTTGCATCCCATTGAAAGTTACTCTTCGGATGATTTTTATGGTTTTATGGAAGAAGCAGAGGGAGCTTGGCCTGAAAGTGCTCAAAGCAATGACCACGATCTGGACGTAGGTATTGGGCGCTTACCCGTTACGAATGTGGAGGAAGCGGAAGCCATCGTAGACAAATTAATTCATTATAGCGAAAACAGGATTACATTGGGGGCTTGGAGAAATCAAGTGGCCTTTTTTGCTGATGACGGAGACCTGAACGTCCATCAATTGCAAGCGGATGAGTTGGCGGAATATATCGAAACGAATTATCAACCCTTGACCATCAAAAAGGTTTTTTTGGATGCCTATCCACAGGTACAGAGTCCCAATGGGAAGCATTCTCCGGCAGTAAGACAAGAGCTGAACACTGCTGTGGATAAGGGAGCTTTAATAGTGAATTTTACAGGGCATGGCTCAGAAACTGCTTGGACGAGCGAGCGAATTCTGGAAAATGCCCAGGTGCAATCCTGGACAAATTATAACAAACTGCCCTTATTCATTACGGCTACATGTGAGTTTGGAAGACATGACAATCCTAACGTGAAATCAGGAGCTGAGTTTGCAATCCTCAATCGTCATGGTGGGGCTATCGGACTACTGACTACAACCCGGCCAGTGTTTTCCGATAAGAATTTCTTGATTAACAAAGCTTTTTACGAAGTTGCCTTTCAACCGGGGTTCAGTTGCTTGGGAGACATCATCCGCAAAACGAAGAATAAAAGCATTCAAGGTGTGTTGAACCGCAACTTTACGTTATTGGGCGATCCTTCAATGCGCTTGGGCTATCCGCAAGAGGAGATTGCCATTACCAAAATCAATGGGAAACCGGTGGCAGAAGGGGATACCTTGAAAGCTCTGCAAAAAATTACGATGGAAGGTGAAGTACGGTACAAGGATCAGGTATCCGGTAATTTTGACGGGATTTTGCAAATTCAAATTTTTGACAAAAAGGTAACAAAAAAAACCTTGGGAGATGAGGGCGCGAATACCATCATGACATTTAAAACTTTTGAAAACACCCTGTACAAAGGAAGAGCCAGTATAAATGCAGGGAAGTTTTCTTTTTCGTTTGTGGTGCCCAAAGACATTGCCTATCAATTTGGTGTGGGGAAAGTCAGCCTGTATGCTGCTCATTCCTCTGATTTCCGGGATGCCGGAGGGGCCGTAACGCACTTGGTGGTAGGAGGGAGTGAGCCTAAAATGGAGGATAATACGGCCCCGGACATGAAGCTTTTTGTAGAGGATGAGAATTTTGTTTCCGGAGGACAGGTGCCGAAAAATACCCGCTTGCTCGTGCATTTGGAAGATGAAAACGGGATCAACACTTCAGGAATAGGAGTGGGACATGATATAGAAGCCTGGCTGGATGAAGAGACCCGCTACGTGTTGAATGAGCATTACGAAGGAGCTGTAGACAATTATCAAAAAGGGAAAGTAGTGTTTCCTTTGGAAAATTTACGTTCTGGGGAGCATACCTTACGGGTAAAAGCCTGGGACACTCATAACAATTCTGTCGAAAAATCTATTGTATTTAAAGTAACCGATAATTTTTCCCTGACTGTGAAAGATTTATTAACAGTTCCCAATCCCATGGTTACCGGCACAAAGTTTACATTTACTCATACGTATACAGGTAGAAATGTGAAAACACTTATTGATATCTACTCAGTGGAAGGGAAACCTGTGAGAACCTTGGAAAAAGAGTTTTTTGCCAACAACGAAACCGTGGAGGTGGAATGGGACGGATCGAATGAATTGGGTGCCCGTTTATTACCAGGTATATACCTTTATCAACTTAGATTTATTGTGGAAGAAGTGGGAGCGTTCACTGGAAATGGGAAATTGTTGATTGTAAAATAAATTTAGTTAACTTAGTATTTATTTTTAATGTAATCCACCCTGTATGATTGGACCTCTACGTTGTTACTAAAGTTTATGGAAGTTTGTTGCTTCCATAAAGTAGGTAGGTGTCAAATTGCCAAAAACATAAGTTTAAGATGGTTTCAATACCCTAGAACCTTAGCAGTTCACTTTTTTAGAGTGAAATAGGGTTCTGTATCTTAAAATATAATTTTTTTTATTTTCGCAGCGTAAATATCTTACCCGAGCTTTAGTAATGAAATGTCAATTTCAGATTTGGACTAATCAAATTATTATGTTTAGAAAGTTTATTATCAGCTTCCTGTTTATGGGATTAATTGGTCAAACAGTGAGCATGGCGCAAGATGACCAAACCCCTCAAATTATTGGGCAGGATAAAAACTCAAATCCAATTATCACCGCAGTTCCCTTTTTAACGATCGCCCCGGATGCGAGAAGCGCTGGAATGGGAGATGCAGGGGTGGCGCTGTCTCCGGATGCAAATGCCGCTTATTGGAACCCTTCCAAATTGGCTTTTGCCAAACAAAGAATGGGCTTTTCCTTGTCTTATACTCCCTGGCTTCAAAAAATTGTGGGAGATATGTCTTTAGCATATTTGTCAGGATATCGTAAACTTAACGAAAATCAGGTGATTGGTGGCTCACTCAGGTATTTTAACTTGGGAAGTATGGAGTTTACCAATACGTCAGGAAGTACCATTGCCGACTTCAATCCCCGGGAATTTGCTTTTGATTTGACCTTTGCTATGAAGCTCTCAGAGCGGTTGAGTATTGGTGGTACCGGACGGTTTATCCATTCTAACCTTACCGGAAATATAAGCAGTGGGGCTACCACAAACGATACCAAACCGGGCAATACTGCCGCGGTTGATTTATCTATGTATTATAATAATGAGGATGTGATGTTTCTGGGCTACCCCACCAATGTTGCCTTTGGAGTAAACCTTTCCAACATCGGTTTTAAAATTACCTATACCGATGAAAACCAGAAAGACTTTATTCCTACCAATTTGCGCTTGGGAACCGCCATTACCACACATTTTGACCCCATGAACAAATTGACTTGGGCCTTTGATGTGAATAAGTTATTGGTTCCTACGCCTCCCCACTATGATGAAAATAGGAACATCATCGCCGGAAAAGACCCGGATCGTTCCATGATTTCAGGAATGTTCGGTTCTTTTGGAGATGCACCCGATGGCTTTAGCGAAGAAATGAAAGAATTGATTTTTGCTACGGGTTTAGAGTATTGGTACAATGATTTGTTTGCGGTTCGAGGAGGATACTTCCACGAAAATAAAACCAAGGGCAATCGTCAATACTTTACCTTTGGCTTGGGCTTGCGCTATCAAAAATTCGGAATCGATTTTGCTTACCTGGCAGCCAGTCAACGCAATCATCCGCTTGAAGATACCCTAAGATTCACATTAATGGTTAACTTTGGAGAGTCCAAAGATATAGCAGACCAACCTGGAGAGATATAATCCGGTCATGGTATACCGGTAGTTTGACAAAGATTTGCTTACATTTAATAGACTTTTCAAGGGGAAGATACCACAGGGTATTTTCCCCTTGAATATGTGATAACCATCGTAATTTTCATGAAACTAGATAGAACACAAGCTCCAAAATTTTCACCCATACAAAACTTCAAATTGAAAAAAGCGGAATCTCATCGGTTAGACAATGGGATTCCGTTTCATTTGATACCGGCAGGAAACCAACCTTTAGTCAACTTACAACTCATCTTTAAGGCAGGCAAACGCTACGAAGCAAAAGAAGGAGTCTCTTACTTTACCGCAAAAATGCTGACAGAAGGTACTACCGCTTATTCTTCTTCTCAAATGTATGAGGCATTTGATAAACTAGGAGCCTTTTTTGAAATCCAGGCGGGCTTTGAACATCTGGTGATTGAAGTGATTTGCCTTTCCAAACATGTGGAGAACGTACTGGATTTAGTGCTGGAGTTTATCGCGGAAGCACAATTTCCGGAAAGCGAATTGCAAAAGGTGATTGGTATTTCACATCAACAACTGAAAGTAAATCTTCAAAAAAATAATTACCTCGCTGGGATCCTGTTTCGCGAAACGCTTTTTGGGAAGCATCATCCCTATGGGTATCGTCAATCTCATGAAATGATTGATGGCATCAAGAGGGACGACTTGGTACAACATTACCAACAAAATATTTTGTCCAAAGAATTTGATGTGATAGTGGCGGGAATGGTGGATCAAAGCACTTTTCAGCTGATTAATCAGAAGCTGGGACGGTTGCCAATACATCCCCGTGAGAGTAAGGCTGTAAGTGCATTTTCATTCAAACCGGTCACTGGGAGCTTCTATGAAGAAAAGGAGGAGGCGCTACAAACATCCCTGCGTATCGGACGCTTACTCTTTCCTATTGTCCACCCTGACAGACTCGCCTTCGAAGTGTTTAATGAAATCTTGGGAGGGTACTTCGGGTCACGTCTGATGAAGAATATCCGGGAAGAAAAAGGATATACCTATGGTATTTATTCTTCGGTAGTGTCCCTGTTTCAGACAGGCTATTTCCTGATCGGTACGGATGTTATCAAGGATAAGCGACAAGAAGTGTTGGACGAAATATATAAAGAAATCAAAGAGCTGAAAGATAATTTGGTCAGCGATGAAGAGCTTTCTTTAGTGAAAAATTATATGGCAGGTAGCTTTGTGAAGTCTATTAACACCCCTCTTTCTGTGATTGACTATTTCAAAACCATTTATTTTAACCACCTCCCGGAAGATTACTATGACCATTATGTATCCCAGATTCAACAAGTAACTGCTGAACAGGTACACACCATGGCTAACAAATATTTTAACGAAGACTTGTTAGAAGTTTTAGTGGGGTAGAGACTTTCTCAAACCAATAAGGGCATGTTTAAAATTCTTTACGGGAGGTCCTCCTTTGAGAGGCCACCCCTTTGGTGGTAAAAATTTTCAGTTTAGGGTTCTCAGAATAGTAGTTTTGTGGTTCGACACTTCGATGGCTCGACATATCGATGGTTCGACATATCGATGGCCGGTATACCGGAAATAATAGCATTATTTGACCGGAATGCCGGCCACTCAACATGCTGCACCGAGGTTTCTGAAATGGGAGTTTTTGACCCAAAGGATGAAATTGAAGCATGCTTTAAAACTTTTGCATGGTAAAACTTCAAAAGGAACATTATTTTTACAACAAAACTATCTTCAACGATGAACAATGTATATGGACTTATCGGTTACCCTCTAACCCATTCCTTTTCCAAGAAATACTTTTCGGATAAATTTGAAAAGGAGGGGATCACCGGATCAATATACAATCTTTTTGAAATCCCTGCTATTGAACGCCTGCCTGAGATTATTCGCAATACTTCCGGGCTGAAGGGACTGAACGTTACAATTCCTTATAAACAAGACGTAATACCTTTCCTTACCTCTTTGGATTCCTCCGCTCAAAAAGTCGGAGCCGTAAATGTAATAAAGGTGCGTTCTAATGGGGATTTGATTGGTTTTAATTCTGATTACTACGGTTTTTATAAATCATTGGAAAATCTTTTAGCAGGGCAGAAAGTTCAAAAAGCCTTGATATTGGGAACCGGTGGGGCTGCAAAAGCAGTAAAGGCAGTATTGGACGATTTGCAAATACAAGCCTTGTTTGTATCCAGAAACCCGGGAGAACGAAGTGATTGTATCGCATATGAACAAGTAGATCAAGGCTTGTTGAATGAGTACAAATTAATTATCAATACGACTCCTCTGGGTACTTATCCAAACATCGATGCATGTCCGGAATTACCGTATGATTTACTTGATGGGACTCATTATGTACATGATTTGGTCTATAACCCATCAACTACTTTATTGATGAAAAAAGCCGAACAACAGGGGAGTAAAGTGAAGAACGGATACGAAATGCTTGTATTACAGGCGGAGAAATCCTGGGAAATTTGGAATGAATAGCACCGCTGTACTTCATAAAACACTTTCAACTGAATGAATTCTTCACCCATGATCAAACAACTGATTTTTGGGAGCTTGTTTTTATTTTATACTTGTTCCGCCTTCGCTCAATCCAAGTCACCCCGTGCTTCTGTACAGGAAAAGCCCCCTTTGCACCGTACCTGTGGGTTTGAATACCAAACATCCCATTCTAAAAAGGAGTTAGGGAGAATAGAGGCGTTTCTCCGGAGTAGAATTTATCAAACGACCCAATTGGGCAAAGCGGCTCAGGGAGAAGAAGTGTACCAAATCCCCATCATAGTACATATTGTGCATAATGGCGAAGCGGTTGGGGAAGGAACTAATATATCGGCGGCTCAGGTATACTCTCAGTTTGATGTGTTGAACGAAGATTTCAGACGTAAAAACGCAGATGCAACCCAAACCCCGGACGAGTTTAAAGCGGTAGCCGCTGACGCAAGGATTGAGTTTGTGCCGGCTAGGGTTGACCCTCAGGGTAATTTCCTGAAAGAACCGGGGATACACAGAGTGCATGGACATAAGGCTTCTTGGTCGCTTTCCGAAGCACAGGCCGGACTCCAACCGGCCATCTATTGGGACCCTGATCAATATGCCAATGTATACACATTGAGTTTACAAGGTTTTTTGGGTTATGCTCAGTTCCCTTCTTTTTCAGGGCTTGACGGATTGTCTGAAAAAGGAGGTTCTGCCCAACGGGACGGAATCTTGATTAATTACCAATACTTTGGCCGTACTCCGGCAAACCCATTTCAGAACAATTTTAATAAAGGCCGTACTTTAACCCATGAAATGGGACATTGGCTGGGCTTGATTCATATTTGGGGCGAGTCCGAAAACAATTGTGAGATTGATGATTTTTGTGAGGATACCCCCCGGCAAAGCGTTCCACATTATGGTTGCAAAGATGAAGTGTTGAGTTCTTGTGGGAGTTCGGACATGTTTCAAAACTTTTTGGACTACAGCAATGATGCCTGTATGAACCTTTTTACCAACGACCAAGTGCAACGGATGCATACGGTCATGGAAGTGGCTAGCCGGAGAAAAGTCCTGTTAAACTCCCGGGTGGCTACTACAAAAAATGTATTTGCGAACTTAAATGTTAAAAGCCGAAAAACATGCTGGGGAGGAAACCTTCAATTTCAAAGCCTGTCTAAGGCTAAAAATTCACAGAACCTTTCTCTTAAATGGCATTTTCCAGGAGGAACACCCGAATATTCCAATGAAGTCAACCCGGCAGTACAATACCTGTCCAAAGGCACTTTCGATGTCCGCTTGATTGCCCAAGCAGGTGGGGAATCCGATACCTTACTATTGAAGGAGTACATTGAAGTAGTGGATTATTCTCAACAGGCAAAGACTAACCTGTCTCAAGATTTTGAAGGAGTCGCATTCCCTCCCGAGAATTGGACTGTTACGGACAATGCTTGGCAAAAAGCTGTCTGGGCTGGTGGAGGAGCAACGTTCGTCAATAATTATCAAAATGACTATGGCAATGTAGATGCTTCTTTGCTTTCTCCGGTTTTGGATACCCGTCTCACTCAAGGGTTGAAACTGGAATTTCAATATGCTTATGCGCTTTGGGCAGGGAGGTCCGATAGCCTGGCAATTTATATGGAAGACTTATGTACCGGAGAGAAAACACTGCTATGGAAAAAAGGGGGGCAGGATTTGGCCACTACCTCTACAGCTAGCAGTGGCTATACGCCAAGCTCTGAGGCAGAGTGGAAAACCGGATCACTCATCATGGATGTGGAAAGTAGCGAATGGGTGCGGGTAGTATTTCAAAATATTGGTAATTTCGGGAATAATCTGTTTTTGGATAATATACAAATCAATACCTTTGAAGGCCCTCTTGCAGAGTTTACTTCCTCACAAACATTGACTTGTGTCGGTAGTCAAATCCAATTCTTTGATCAATCTAAAATACTCGGAGAAGATGTACTGGTGGAATGGAATTGGGAGTTTCCGGGCGGGGTACCGGCAACGTCTACGGAACAAAACCCTGTGGTTACCTACCCGGAGCCAGGAGTATACCCGGTCAACCTGAATGTCCGGTCCCAAAAAAACATCCCTTCGACTAGTTTCAAAGAAAACCAAGTGAAAATCGTGCCGGCGGATGAAGCCATATCATCCGTAGAAGCTGATTTTGAAACAGAGAGCTTGCCGGAAGGTTGGATTGCAGATGTGGCTTGGAACCGAGCCACAAGCGGGTGGCAAAGTAGCGGTTCTTTTAGAATTGACAATTTTGAAAAGCCGGGGCAAAAGTCGGGTATTTACCTTCCGACACTCTCTACAAAAGACCAGGCGTATCTGGAAGTGCGCTTTGACTTGGCGTATGCTAACCGTTGGTTGTTGAATGAGCTGTTGACAGACAGCCTTACGATTTATTACTCCACAGATTGTTGGGCAACAAGAAAAGTAATTTGGACCCTATCCGGTGCTGAATTAGCCACTACTGATGCTACTTCAGGAAAGCTAAGCCTTGAAAAAGCTCACTGGAGGGCTAAATCCAAAATCATCGCTTTGGGTGCTTTGCTCGAAGATCAGTCTGAAATGCAGGTTATGATGGAGTGCCGTAGTGGGGGAGCTAACCCTCTGTGGCTGGACAATGTTTTAGTAGAGGCCTTTCAATTTCAAGCTCCTCAGGCTGCATTTAATTTTACCCATAATGGCGATACGGTATTTATAGGAGATGTGGTGCAATTTTGGGACCGCTCCGAATTACGGCCTACCGCCTGGAAGTGGACAATTGAAGGTGCCGAATATTTAACCTCTACCGAACAGCACCCTGTCATCACTTTTAGCAAACCGGGCATTTATTCGGTTACTTTGGAAATAACGAACCAAGCCGGTTCGGACATTCTGGTCAAACAAGAGTACCTGGAAGTCTTTTTCGATCCGGGAAAAACCCTGCGCTTGAGCAATATTACCGGAGGAACACCCGTACTCAAACCTTCAGACGAATGGGGGTATGTGTCAGGGCATAATCAATATGAAGACCAAGTCAAAGCCGAACTTTTTGATTCGGGGTCGGATACCTATTTTATTAACTCCATTGACTTTGGTTTTGCCGTGATTAAGGCCGGTTCGCAAAATTCCACCATTACTTTTACCATCTGGGAGTTTAACGAAGCTGAGAAAACCGCAGGAGCCAAGCTTTATTCGGTCAGGTATTCTCTTAGGACTATTAAAAATAACTTGAACAATGGCCAGTATACTTTGGATTTTGAAAACCATTTAAAAGTACAAGGTAAATTTTTGGTGGGTATAGAGTTGTCTTATGGCGATCCGCAAGATACGGTGGCTTTACAGACTTCTTCATTTAATAGTCCTCCACTCACAGGTTGGGAAAGAAACAGTCAAGGGAATTGGTTTGTCTATTCCGATCAGGCAAACAGTTGGGGTGAAAATTTGGCACATTGGATTTTTCCAACAGTCAGCTTTCCGCATCCTTTGTCATCCGGAGATCAGGATGCCCCAATCGATTTGGTACTTTATCCCAATCCTACCTCGGGGATCTTTTATATGAAGTACAAAGAAGTTCAAATTCTTCAGATAGAACTGTTCAATTTATCAGGCAAGCGTTTTGAGGTTCCCTCTTTGGCCCCGGTAAACCGATTTGATCTTTCGGGTTTTCCCTCAGGCATTTATTTGCTAAAAATTGCAACGGACCGGGGTACTGTAGTGAAAAAGCTAATGCTCGCAAATTAGTGGATTTATTTTTTTAATTTTACACTTCCTGCTTTCAGGGCCACTGGGAAGAGGTATGCTGAAATACCACAGGGAAGTATGGGATTTGTTTCTGAAAGAACATCTTTAATTATTAAGAGGAAGTGTGAGAATTGCAGGGAAGAGGAAGTGAACATATGCTTAACCATTTAGCAGAGGTACTTAACAATACCATTATAGAGACATTGTGGAATACAGTTATTATATATTTGATCAGATAATCTACCTTCAGATAAAAGGAGACTTATTAGGAGGTAATGAAGACAAGGAATTATTGGAACTGGTACAGATTTATCAGAAAGGTCAAATTAAGTATTGCCTTTTCAATATGGTAGAGCTAAGCCATATGAACAGTAAAGGGTTAAGTATTATTCTACAAATTTTAAATTTGCTGACCGAACCGGGAGGGAACGTAGTATTGATCAAACCGGCTGCCCAGGTGCAGAAGCTTTTGTCAATCACAAAACTTGTGAAAATTTTAAAATTGGCTGATTCCAATCAGGAAGCCTTTGAAATCATAGAAAAATTAAATTCATCTGTCAAAATCGCATAACTATTTAACAAATACAGGGATGGACATATTATTAGGATTACAATGGGGAGATGAAGGCAAAGGAAAGGTTGTTGATTTTCTAGCGCCTAAATACGACATTATTGCCAGGTTTCAAGGAGGGCCGAATGCAGGGCATACTTTGGAGTTCGATGGCAAAAAATACGTTCTTCACCAAATTCCCTCTGGTGTCTTTCAAGCCCATACGATCAATATCATTGGCAGTGGGGTGGTGTTGGATTTGAATATTTTAAAACAAGAAATTACCAAACTGAAAGAAGGAGGGTTTGATGTCACCCAAAACCTGTTGATCTCTAAAAAGGCCCATTTGATTCTGCCTTCCCACCGCTTGTTAGATGCAGCCTATGAAGCTCACAAGGGAAAAGATAAAATCGGCTCTACCTTAAAAGGTATCGGACCTACTTACCAGGATAAAATCGGGCGTTTGGGCTTGAGAATCGGAGACATCCTGACCGATAACTTTTACGAACGCTATCAAAAACTACTGGAAGCGCATCTGGCAATCCTGGACTATTATAAGTTTGAGTATACCCAAGAGCAATTAAAAGAACTGGAAGACGAGTATTTCCAATCGATAGAGTTTATCAAGACGCTTCAATTGGTAGACAGTGAATACTATATTAATCAGGCACTGTTGGAAGGAAAGAAAATCCTTGCGGAAGGAGCTCAAGGTTGCCTGTTGGATATCGATTTCGGTTCGTATCCTTTTGTAACCAGTTCCAATACCTTTAGTGCCGGAGCTTCTACAGGTCTGGGAGTCGCTCCTCGGAAGTTAAGAAAAGTATTCGGTATTTTTAAAGCATACTGTACGCGGGTAGGTTCCGGGCCTTTCCCATCGGAACTGTTTGATGATGCCGGGCAGAAATTGAGAGAAGAAGGCCGGGAGTTTGGCTCTACCACAGGGCGCCCCCGCAGATGCGGTTGGGTGGACTTGCCAATGTTGAAATATGCGGTCATGATCAATGGCGTTTCCGAACTCTTAATGATGAAGGCAGATGTATTGAACAACTTTGATGAAATCAAGGTCTGTACACATTATAAATTGGAGGACGGTACCATCACCGATGAGATACCTTTCGATATCGTCAATGCGAAGCTTGAGCCCGTGTATAAGTCTTTCAAAGGATGGCAGAGTGATGTAAGCCCTGAAATAGGTTTTGACGGCTTGCCTGTAGAACTGAAAGAATATATCAATTACATTCAGGAAGAATTGGAAGTACCTATTACATTGGTGTCAGTAGGACCGGATAGAAAGCAAACCATCGTAGCAGAATAGTATTTCTTATTATATAGAGAGAACACCCGCTGAGGGAATCTTTCAAAATGCCCGGAATCATATTCGATTTCCGGGCATTTTCTTTTGTATATAGAAGGTTGGTTCTGTAGTATATGAAAGCTTAGGACACTGAAAGGTATAAGGAGGAGTGATTTGAAAACCTATGAAAGCTCTTATACATACTATAAAGTTCTATGATCAAATACGGAAGGTTTGAAATAATGAATCCGTATGACTGTATAAAAGCTTCAACTCACTCATTCACTATATCACTCCTTCACTATATCACGATGTATTGAATAAGGGAGCCTATATATTAGAGCTTTATAGAATAGGGTAGAATAATGAATCTGTTTAGTTGCATAAAAGCTTCAACTCATTCATTCACTATATCACTCTTTCACTAACTTCATTGAAAAACAGGAGGCAAAAATAAAATTCATGAAAAGTAGCCTCTCCATGATTCGCTTTTTCAAAGGAAAATATGAGTTTGGTAAGAGGTTTTTGCTTTCGAGATCTATTTTTTTGAATAGGAATATTCTTTTTTAAAATGTCATTTTAATGGTTCTGTTAATCCGATTCAAAAAAAGTTTTGTATATAAAGTTTTTGTATTCAGTATGTTAGGTAATGGGTTAAAAAAAAGATGGGATAGGGGTTTGGAAAGTTGGTTGGGATTGCTACTTTTGCAACCGCTTTCAGAGGGAAAGCAGCGAGAAAAACGGGGAAGACGGAGGATGTAAAATGAGAGGGGCTGAAAAAAACTTAAAAAAGTTTTGGTGATTTGAAAGATGTTTTTTACCTTTGCACTCGCAATTACAGAAAATAAGGGCAAAAGAGAGGGGAAAGCGATTGAGTATGAGGGTGTTAGCTTCGAAAAAGATCGAAAAAAACTTTCAGAAAAATTTGGAGAAAAGAAAAAGATTAACGAATTTTGCTCACCCTTTCGAAACGACGACAGGGGAAATTAAAA